>LBUF02000021.1 GCA_000992445.2 Parcubacteria group bacterium GW2011_GWA2_38_13b | reverse complement strand
TACTTTTGACAATATCAATGCCAAACTCGGTTCCGCTATGCTGGAAATCAACGGCGGCAATCCGCAAATCAATAATTCCGTATTCAAAAATAGCAACGGCGGATTTTCGTCTTACGGCATCAATATTCTCAATAGAGCCAATCCGACAATCGCGAATAATAGTTTTTCCAACACGAATTACCCTGTTTATATCATAAAGGGGGATCCCGTATTATCGGAAAATACCGCTTCCGGCAATTCATACAACGGAATATGGTTTGATACGGGATATGAAACAAGCGATGATGTTGTGCTGGAAAAAAATCTTCCGTATTATGTAAATTCGCTTATTGGAGTAAAGAATAACGCGATTTTAACCATAAACGCCGGCGCGGAAATAAAATTCAATAACGGAGGCGGCGGCATTGAAATTCAAGACGGAACATTGAAAGCGATCGGAACAAGCGATAATCGGATTAAATTTACCAGTGTCGGTTTCGGTTTGTGGAAATGGATTCATTTTACCGAAGACGCGAATGAAGAATCGGAATTAAAATACGCGATTATTGAAAACGGCGGTTACGGAACTTTTGTTGACGGCGCTATGATAAGAATCGATGATGTGGCGATAAATATCGACAATGTTGAAATTATAAACAGTTATTCAAGGGGAGTAATGCTTAAAAATTCCGATTCCATAATCGCCAACGCTTTATTTAAGTGCAATGGTTATGCAGATTTTGGCGGTATTTGCAATGCAGTAAAAATACCGGGACTTGTGCCGGCGTTTGACATTCAAGATTCCGATCCGGTTGTTTCCGATTCCGTTTTCAAACTTAATCGCATCGGCATCGGATCTTACGGGACTTCAACGCCGGCATTTACGAACATAACTTTCGGAGAAGGGAACGAGGCGAATATTATGAATACCGATCCGGTTGGTTTGACGGAGTAGAATGTAGGGAGTAAATGTTGACATATTTTTAATGCTATGCTAATATATTATTGTTAATCATTAAAATTTATTATTATAAATTTATGAATTATTCATACACGGTAAAATCAAGAGGGCGATCCGCGGATGGAATAATGCGTAAAGTTTTATGGGAAAAAGTTTAAATAATCCTTATATGTTGGTCAATGAGGGTTTAACTACATTGCCCAAGCGTACAAAGGATATTATTGTGCGTCGTTTTGGCATAAATAAGAATGAAACCGAAACATTGGAATCCATAGGTCGCAGTTATGGCATCACAAGGGAAAGGGTCAGGCAAATAGAAGATGGTGGCTTGAAACGTTTAAAGCGCGATGAAATATCGATGCTTTTTAAGCCGATAGTTTTTCGTTTAGAAAGTTATTTAAAAAGTCATGGTAATTTGCGAAAAGAAGAAACTTTACTTAATGATATGATGTCAGCTTATTATCAGGATACATCCAATAATAAAGAGATAAAGCGATACGGGAGAGCCATTTCGTTAATTTTGACAATTTCCGAACCGTTTGATTATGCGAATGAAACAGAAGATACTCACGCTTTATGGATGCTTGGCAAGGAGTCTTTGATTGGAGCGCGGAAAATAATTCGCGGTTTGGTGGATTATTTTAATAGTTTAAATAATGTGATATCCGAAGAAGATTTGATGAAGTGGCTGATTTCTACGGCATCGCATGTTCCCCGGGAAGCGCATTTATCGTATTTGGATGTCGCGAAATTGGTGGAAAAAAATATTTTCGGGGAATACGGTTTGGTTCACTGGCCCGTTATAAATCCGAGAGGAGTGAAAGACAGGGCTTATTTAGTATTGAAGAAAAAAGGCGAACCGCTTCATTTTACCAATGTGGCCGAGTTGATAAACCAAATGGGTTTGTCTCCCAAAACAGCTTATTCTCAGACCGTTCACAATGAATTGATTAAAGATCCGAGATTTATTTTGGTGGGCAGGGGCCTTTACGCTTTGGCGGAATGGGGCTATAAGCCGGGCACCGTCAAAGATGTCATAAGAGAAGTGCTGGCAGAATCTAACAGGCCGATGACCAGGCAGGAAATTATCGACGAAGTTATGAAAAAGAGGATGGTAAAAACCAATACGATAATTTTGAATATCAATAATTCTCCGGAATTTCAAAAAACGGATGATAATGCTTTTATTTTGGCGGAGTAATTTGCGGAATAAGCATAGCATAAATCGCAAACAGAAAAAGCCAAATCTTGAATTATATTCTCAGGATTTGGTTTTTTCTTTTATAGCATTATGATATAATATATTTATGTGGACACAGATTCTGGAACAATTATTATTCGCATTGGTTTTATTTAAAATAGCGATTCATTACTGGTGGATTTATGTTCCGGTTACGGTTTTTTTCGTTTTTAAATCGTTATGGATTTTTTATCTTGAAGGTTTATATAGTGCAAAGCCGAGAAATTCCGGCATGCTGTTGGAAATAAAAATGCCGAGAGAAATCAGGAAAAGTCCAAAGGCGATGGAACAATTTTTGTGCAATATTTATAATACGAAAAGCGGCCGGGGATTTATTGAAAAATGGTGGTTTGGAAAAGCGCTTTTGAAGTTCAGCTTGGAAGTCGTGAGTATGGGCGGGGAAGTCCATTTTTACATCAGAACTCCGCGTAAGTTTAGGAATATCGTTGAGGCTAATCTTTACGCGCAATATCAGGATTTGGATATTTCGGAAGTCGAGGATTATATAAATGAATTTCCCGAATCATTTGATGAAGTTTCCAATATGGGCTTTAATTTATGGGGAACGGAATTGATGCTTGGAAAATCCGATGTTTATCCTATAAGGACTTATGTTGAATTTGAATCGCCGGACGAAGATAAATCGCTGGATCCGGTATCCGCTCTTTTGGAAATTTTGACTAAATCAAAAAAGGAAGACAGGATTTGGATTCAGCTTTTGATTTTGCCGGCGAGTCCTGATTGGAAAGACGCTTCCAAGGAGGCGCTGGAAGATATAAGAAAAGACGCCGAAAGAAAGATGACAACGACTATGGGCGAAGAAGAAAGGGTGATGACCTCTACTCAATTAACGCCGGGTCAAAGGGATGTAATGGAAGCCATAGAACAAAATGTGGCAAAAGTCGGTTTTAATACGACGATTCGCATAGTATATTTAGCGCCACGCGATACATTTGACGATAGTTTGGCGAATAAAGGCGTGCGCGCGGCTTTTAACCAATACGGGACGCAAAATTTGAATTATTTTACTAAAAACAGAGATAAAGATACGGATGAGTTTTTGTATTTTTTTCGGAAATGGAGATTAAAGGACAGGAAGAAGAAAATATACTTTGATTATCGGACAAGGAATATGAAGGAGTCGTCTTTTATGGGGGAATTGATAACTTCTTTGCCGTTTCATTTTGCCTTTACTAATAATCCGCCGGTTTTAAATGTGGAGGAGCTTGCCACGATATATCATTTTCCCACTTTTCTTGTTTTAACGGCACCGATGTTGAGAAGGGTTGAGTCGAAGCGGATAGGACCGCCGGCCGGTTTGCCGATTTTCGGCAGTGAAAATGAAAAATAAATTTATTTTTTTCAAAAATGGACGATACGGTATTTTTCGCTAAAACTAATTTTAGGGGTAAGGACAGGGCATTTGGTATAAAATCCGACGATCGGCGTCGGCATATGTATGTTTTGGGAAAAACCGGAACAGGTAAAACGACTGTTTTGGAAAATATGATTTTACAGGATATCCGGATGGGGCACGGTATAGCGATGGTGGATCCGCACGGAGAATCGGCGGAAAAAATTTTAGATAGAATCCCCGAAGAACGGATAAGTGATGTTGTGTATTTTAATCCGGCCGACAATGAATATCCGGTTAGTTTTAATATTCTTGAAGTTCCCGATCCTAAGTATAAACATTTGATCGCTTCCGATTTAATGGGAGTTTTTACGAAATTGTGGGCCGGCGTTTGGTCGGCAAGAATGGAATATATTTTGAATAATTGCGTTTTAGCTCTTTTGGATACTCCGGGCAGCACTCTTTTGGGTATTATGCGTATTCTGGTTGACAGGGATTACAGGCAGAATATCGTAGCCAGCATCAAGGATCCCGTGGTTAAGTCATTTTGGGTTAATGAATATGAAAGATGGCAGGATAAATTCAGGAGTGAAGCTATTGCTCCGATTCAAAATAAAGTCGGACAATTTCTTTCCACGGCCATTGTTAGAAATATAATCGGTCAACCGCACAGCAGTATCAATATTCCGGAAATAATGAACAAGGGAAAGATTTTAATCGTTAATGTTGCCAAGGGAAGAATCGGAGAAGATAATTCGGCTTTGCTCGGTGCTATGCTTATTACCAAGATTCAGCTAGCCGCTATGGAGAGAGTGCGGGTGTCGGAAAAAGAGCGGAGGGATTTTTATCTTTATGTTGATGAATTTCAGAATTTTGCCACCGAATCATTCGCGTCAATTTTATCCGAAGCAAGAAAATATAAATTAAATTTAATCATTAGCCATCAATACATAGGTCAGCTTGTGACGGATGTCAGCACAAAGGTTAGGGATGCGGTATTTGGCAATGTTGGTACGATGATAGTTTTCAGGGTTGGCGCGGCGGATGCGGAATTTTTGGAAAACGAATTTGCTCCGGAATTCACTCAGCAGGATTTGGTCGGTTTGTCTAATTTCAGCATTTATTTGAAATTAATGGTTGATGGAGTTACCAGCCGTCCTTTTTCAGCTGATACTTTGCCGCCTTTTGCGGTTAGTAAAACAGAAGGCAATACGGATAAAATAATCGCGCGGTCGCGTGAACTTTACGGAAAATCAAAACCGGAAGTGGAAAGGGAAATAGAAAAATGGAGCGGCGGAATATCTTCGGCGGCTGAATTCAGGGGAAGCGAAACAAGGGGGAAATTTAAGGCGGTATGTTGGAATTGTTCCAAAGAAACAGGTGTCAGTTTTGAACCGGATGGAGTAAGACCTATTTATTGCAAAGATTGTTTGAATAAAGTGCAAGCCGGAGAAATCCAGCCGATCCCGTCGAAACGGTTCATTAAAATGGAAGAAAGAAAAGAATATGAAATTGATTTGGGAGTTTTGGGTATAGGAGTGGAGGATAAAAGGAGTGATGTTGTTAAGAAAAACTACAGTGAAGAACCGTCGCGAACCGGTTTAAATATCGGAAGATTTCAAAAACCTGTTCAGAAATTTTCCGCGCCGTTGAGAGCAGCCGCGCCTTTTAAGAGAGAAGCGGAAAAAATAGTAAAAACGCCGTCATCCGTTTCTCTTAAGGACGCCTTGAAATATAAACCTAAATTATTCAAGGAGATAAAAAAAAGTAAAAAAGAAGTGGATATCGGCGGATTGAGGAAGATGTTAGAAGATTCGCTGGAAGACGGGCAATAAATAAATTATACTAATTATATAATAATAATAAATTTTTGTTTTAATCGCGTTAATTTAAAAAATTAACATTATTAAAATAATTTTTTTAGTATGAATAATACTATTCTTATCGTTGACGATGATAATAATGTGCGGGAAAGATATAAAGAGGTTTTTAAGGGGAACGGGTTTGATGTCATAGAAGCGCGAGACGGGGTTGAGGGGCTTAATATGGCCCTGGAAAAAAGACCCAATTTGATATTTGCGGGAATCATTATGCCAAAAATGGACGGTTTCGATATGATAAAGCACCTTAAAGATGATATAAGGACTGCTAATATTCCAATTATGATGTCATCGCATCTTGGCCGGCAGGAAGATAAAATCAGGGCGCAGGAATTGGGAGTTAAAGATTTTATTTTATTGGATTTCACTCCGCCGGTCGATGTTGTGAGGTTGGCGCATTTGAGAATCGAAGGGGATCATGGAGAAAAATATTTTCTCGATGTTAATGAAATTGCTTTGGACGCCGCGCGCTTGACAAGGGATTTTAATTTTCTTCCGTATTTGAAATGCGAGAAACATCCAAGTGAAAAAAAGGTTTTGTCTTTATCAGCCGATCCGGAAAACGTGGGTATATTCAAGGCGAAATTTATTTGTCCGCAGGAAAAATAAGATTTTATCATTAACGGAAATTTTTCAAAAAAGCGGGGTTTAGCCCCGCTTTTTAACATAGAAAAGTTTACTTGGAAAATTTTATTGACATATTAGTTTTTTTATGATACTATACTATAATATAATTCTTTGAAAACATATAAATAGAAAGGAATGAAAAATGAAGAAAAAAATGATTCTATTGATTTTCTTAACTGTATTTATGGTATTCGGTCCGCCGGTTTTTGCCGGAGAGAAAACTAGCGAATTGGTAAGTGATGTTATAGGGCCGCCGGCTTGCACCGTAATAAACTTTGGGAGGTATGACGAAAAAAGTAAAAAAAATTTAAATGAGATGATTACAGGCTTAAACCATCGCGTTGATGCCGATCCATACGAAGAGTTGATGTTGGAGTATGGTTCGTACGGTCAGTATAGGTTCGGGAATGAATTATTCATTAAATCTTCTTTATCTGGGGTCATTATATCCGAATCAGGTCGTGTATTAACATTGGCCCACGGGGTTGGACCAGAATCGGATAATGTTATTTATGTGGCGTGGTCATATTCGGAAAATGGACCGCGTATGTTGTATCAAGCGAGAATATTGCGCGCGAATATGGCGCTTGATGTTGCGGAACTGGAAATAATTGAAACCAAAATAAAATTTCCTTACGTTGTATGGGGAGATAGCAGTGAAGTAAAAACTGGAGATGATGTTTTTATAATCTCGTCTCCCCTGGGTATGCCGTTTACTTTTAATAGATGTGAAGTAGCGCATAGCAGGAGAACGAGGGGATTGTTAAAGGCGCTGTTTAATTTTAATGCGCCTTGCGAATCAATGATGCAGTTGTCGGGAAATTTGCCCGGCGGTTCGAGCGGAGGTCCCGTATTTAATGTGAGGGGCCACCTGCTCGGGTTTGTACAGAGCAGGATTGAAAAAGAACCTATCAGTGATAGGGGGGGGGCAAGCGGGGGAGAAGAAAGTAAATTTAGTGGTAAAAATAATAATCCCCCGAATATAAACTTTGTCCTTCCGGCTAATGAGGTGAGGAAATGGTTAGAGGGTAAGTAATGTATCTCCACTGTTGCAAAATGACAGTGGAGATTTTTTATTGGTTATTTCGTCAATATTGAGTCTGTCTGATGTGATTTTTTGATTGGTGCGAATGCATAATGTCGGATACATATTGCACTCTTTGAAGCCGCAAGCTTCATGAGTTTTTACCACAAAATACATTGTAAATTTATCGGAATCAAAGGGTTTATCACTGTTTACGAAGATGGTGTAAGATGGCAGTATATGATTACAAAGCAAGCTGTCTACTGCATAATTTATGATATCAATACGGGGAAGAAAATAATTTATTCTTAACATGTCCCAAGAGCGCAGAATAGGGTGGCATTATACATAACATGGACAAATTAATAAAAGTATGATACGATAAATAACGTAAGCTTAGGAGAGTTAATGCTTGCTTTAATAGGTTTAAATCAAGTGTTTTTAAAGTCGACATCCAGCATAAAATAAATAGTTATTATAGAAATAGAGTTTTATTTATATTTTTTTAAAATATGATTTTATAAACTTTATTTTCATGTTTATGAACGGAAAAATAAAAAAATTATTGGCTGACAAGAAGTTCGGATTTATCCTTCCGGATGGTGAAGAAAGAGATTTGTTTTTTCACGCCAATGAATTGGACGGAGTTAGTTTCGACGAACTTCGCGAAGGCGATGCCGTAACTTTCGAGGTCAACAATGATTCTCCGAAAGGTCCTTCAGCCGTGAAGGTTAAAAAGGCCTAGTATTTCTTGAACAGAAATTACGAAAATTACCCCGCAGTATTGCGGGGTAATTTTTTGTGCTTTGATTTCGGAACGATTTGCGGTAAAATGCGGTTATGAAAATTTTCGTAAAAGCGAAACCGAACGCCAAAGAAGAATGGGTGGAAAAGATTGATTCCGCTCATTTTGTCATTTCAGTGAAAGAGCCGCCGATTCAGGGGCGGGCGAACGAGGCGATTAAAAAAGTATTGGCTGATTATTTTAAAATTTCCGTTCAATCCGTAAAAATCGTATCCGGTCATTATTTAAGGCGAAAGATTATTGATATTATTTTTTAGCGTATTTTATTTTTATGTTAAAAAACACCCGTTTCGGGTGTTTTTATGTTTAAAGAAAGCATTGCATTATTTCAGAAAATTTTCCAATTTCTCGTGTTTTATTTTTAAAGCATCGGTGGTCGGCGCGCAAGTCATTTTGACTTATCCACATATTTTTATTTGACCAATAAATTATAGTGGAATAAAATGTAATTGATGTGGTGCAAAGTGGGGATAAGTGGATTATTTACGAAATACGAATAAGTACGAATATACGAATTTTATAATAATCAGTTTGTAAAGTATTCGTAAATTCGTAAGAATTCGTATTTTGTAAAAGCAGTGTTTTTGGGAGAATATAAACATTTGATTGATGTTAAAGGGCGCGTGGCTTTGCCGGCGCGCTTTAAGGCGGGCTTAAGGGGGGGGTTAGTAATCACAAGGGGTTTTGATGGTTGTTTATTTGTTTATCCGAACGAAGAATGGAAAAAACTTGCTCAAAAACTTATTTTGCTTCCGATAGCACGGTCAAATACCAGGGCTTTTGTGCGTTTGATGCTGGCCGGCGCTATGGATGTAAAAATTGACGGCCAAGGGAGAATTGTTATACCGGATTATTTAAGAAAATACGCTTTCATTAAACAGAAAACGGTAATTGCCGGTTTGTATAACCGGCTGGAAATTTGGGACGAAGATAAATGGGAGCAGTATAAAGCCGATACGGAAAAAAACAGCAATGACATCGCCGAACAATTGGGAGAAATAGGAGTGTAGCGGAAATTTATCAGCCCAAGGCCTACTCGCCTCGGGCGGGAAATTTAAAATTTAAAATTTAAAATTTTGTGATGCATATCCCCGTTTTCTATAATGAAACACTTAAGTATTTAAATCCGAAATCGGGTGAAAATTTCATTGATTGCACTTTGGGCGACGGAGGGCATACATTGGGCATTCTTAACCGAAACGCGCCAAATGGAAAGGTTTTAGCGATAGATTGGGATATGGAGATGATTAAGCGGGTGATTATAAGAATATCCGATTTTGATTTGCGCGAGAGGTTGATTTTGGTTAATGATAATTTTGTCAATTTAAAAAAAATAGTCAGCGAATATAATTTTAATAATATCAGCGGCGTTTTGCTTGATTTAGGGATGAGTTCATTTCACATTGAAGAAAGCGGCAGGGGTTTTACTTTTTTAAAAGACGAGCCGCTGGGTATGAATTTTGTCGGCGATGGTTTCGGTAATGATCTTCCGAACGCGGAAGAAATAATAAATAATTACAGCGGCGAAAAATTGGCGGAAATTTTTAAGGAATACGGGGGAGAAAGATTCGCGCGGTCTATGGCCGGAAAAATAGTTGAGGCGAGAAAAACCAAGCTGATAAAAACAACCAAGGAATTGATCGGTGTCATCAAGTCAGCCGTTCTTTCGAAATTTCGGCATAATCGCATACATTTCGCCACCAGAATCTTTCAGGCATTGAGAATCGAAGTTAATCGCGAAATTGAAAATTTAAAATCGGTTTTGCCGCAAGTATTTGATGTTTTGAATAGCGGGGGGCGATTGGCGGTAATTTCATTTCATTCATTGGAAGACAAGGAGGTTAAAGATTTTTTTCGCGAAAAAAAAACAAAAGGAGAAATGAATATTTTGACAAAAAAACCGTTAAGACCATTTTTCGAAGAAGTGAAAAATAATCCTCGCGCGCGGTCGGCTAAAATGCGAGTCGCCGTGAAAATATAAATAATAGTTGTTATCATGAATTTTATTAAAAATAATTGCGTTAATTACAATAAAACATCCGGAAAAATTTATTGCGTATCGGATGGGTGGTTTATTTCCGCCGTATTTTTTGCGATAACTTTTCTTGTGATTATGGCTTTTTATATAATTGAAATAAATATTATTACGGCAAAAAAATATGAAATAAAATCAGGCAACGAAATATTGGAAAATTTGAAAACGGAAAATCAGCGTTTTTTTATAGAAAAATCAGGGATTTCTTCATTCGAGTCGTTAAAGACAGAGTTGTCGTCCATGGGATTTTTAGAGACAAAAGAGATGAGCTATTTGGATATTTTTGAACCGGCTGTTGCCGTAAACAGATAATTGCATTGCAATGCGAAACTGGCGAATGGGAATAATTTTTTTTGTTTTGTTTATTATGGGAGCGGCTATCGTAGGTCGCTTATTTTCATTGCAGGTTGTAAACGGAGGGCATTATAAACAAGCAGCTGAAAATCAGTATAAGGCGCGGGAAGAAACGGAAAATAAACGGGGTGAAATTTTGATTTATGATAAAAATGATTTTTTTCCGGCAGCCGTTAACAGGAAGTGGCCAATGGTTTATGTGTCGCCAAGGGATGTAAGCGAACAAGATCGCGACAGGGCAACGGAAGAATTGGCGATTATATTGAATCTGGACAAAGAAGTAATACGGGGGAAACTTGAGAAAAAAAATGATCCTTACGAACCGTTGGCGCATCGTTTAAGCGGCAACGAAGCGCAAAAGATTAAAAGTTTGGGCATAAAGGGCATCAATGTTATAAATGAAGATGTTCGGTATTATCCATTAGGAAATGTTTTGGCGCATGTTTTGGGTTTTGTCGGATTTGATACTGATAAACGGGTCGGACAATACGGGGTCGAAGAATTTTATGAAAAAGACTTGAAGGGAATCGCGAATCAAGGCGTTGAGAATAGTAAAGACGCTTTAAGGAAGTTTTTTCAAGTTATCGGTGAATTCGTTTCTTTTAAAAAGAAATCAAGCGATTTGATTTTAAGCATAGATAGAAATATCCAGCTCGTAGCGGAAGATAAATTGAAGCAGGTAATGGATAAATGGAGCGCCGATTCCGGCAATGTGATTATTATGAATCCCGTTTCCGGAGAAATATTGGCTATGGCTAATTATCCGACTTTTGATTTAAATGAATATTTTACAATGAAAGATGCCGGTGTTTTCTTGAATTCATCTATCCGTGATCTTTTTGAACCGGGCTCGGTTTTTAAAATAATTACAATGGCGGCGGCGCTTGATAGCGGTAAAATTACGCCGTCAACTGTTTATACCGATACCGGTTTTGTTAATATGGGCGGGTACACTATAAAAAATTGGGATAAAAAAAGTCATGGCGAACAGACAATGACGCAGGTGTTGGAAAAATCGTTAAATACCGGCGTTATTTTCGCGGAAAGTCTTTTGAGTAAAGATGATTTTTTGAAATATGTAAGAGCTTTCGGTTTTGATAAAAAAACCAGTATTGATCTCGCCGGAGAAGTCGCCGGTAATATTTCCAATTTATATTTCGGTCGGGACATAAATTATGCCACCGCTTCTTTCGGACAGGGGATCGCTGTAACGCCGATTGAACTTATTTCCGCTGTTTCCGCCATAGCCAATCAGGGTATTATGGTTCGGCCGCGCGTTTTGTCTTCATTCCGTGATCAAGATGGAAAAATTATTAAAGCAGAAATCGATAAAGGAGAACGGATAATTTCTTTCGCTGCGGCGCGTTCGCTGGCCGATATGATGGTAAGTGTTGTAGATAACGGTTATGATAAAGCCGCTAAGGTTTCGGGATATTATGTAGCTGGAAAGACGGGAACAGCCCAGGTTCCGTTAAAAGATGAGAAGAATTATGGCGAAGAAACAATTCATACTTTTGTCGGTTTCGCGCCGGCTTTCAATCCTCGTTTTGCGATTTTACTGAAAATAAATAATCCGAAAGGGATAAATTTCGCGTCCAATTCATTAAGCCCGACTTTTAAGCAATTAACCGAATTTATGTTAAATTATTATGGAATAAAGCCGGACTATGAATTTGAAAAATAAAATCCTCTCCCGAGGCGGATCGGCCTTGGGCTGATAAAATTTATTTATGCATTTTTTTTTACAATTTATTTTAAAATATATATCAAAATTCGTATTATGGCGTTACAAACCCGTTATTATTGCTATTACCGGAAGTGTCGGGAAAACAAGCGTTAGGGATGCTGTTTTTACTTTAATTTCAAAGCGTTTTAGGGTTCGTAAAAGCGTGAAGAATTATAATAATGAAATCGGCGTTCCGATGTCGGTGATCGGATCAAGGAGTGGCAAGTTGAAATTTTTTGAATATTTAAACGTTATTTTCAGTGGGATATTTTTATTTTTCTGGAAAAACAATGATTTTCCGAGGTTTTTGGTATTGGAAATGGGAGCGGATAAACCGGGCGATATAAAATATTTAACAGATATTGCCAGACCTAATATTTCCGTTGTTACGGCCATAGGAGAAATGCCGGCCCATATTGAATTTTTTCCCGAACGCGACGCGTTAATAGAAGAAAAGGCGCGGATTTTAACGGCTTTGCCTGAAAACGGAGCCGCTGTTTTAAATTACGATGATTTATCCGTGCGCGATATGCGTCATTCATTGCCGGAAAATATATCAATATTGACTTATGGTTTTGGAAGCGGCGCCGTTGTGAAAGGCGATAATTACGCCATTGGCGGCGTGGAAGATAAAAACAATTTGGACGCGGATCTTTATATGAGTTTTAAAATAGCATACAATGGAAGCACGGTGCCAGTAAGAGTTCGCGGTCTTTTGGGATATTCGCAGGCCTATGCCGTTTTGGCGGCGGCCAGCATCGCTTTGGCATTGGGTATGAATTTGTTGGAAATTTCGGAAGGCATCGGCGATTATGTTTCTCCGCCCGGGCGGATAAAGCTCTTGAAAGGAATCAAAAATTCGTGGATAATAGACGATAGTTATAATTCTTCACCGTTGGCGGCGCTATCGGCCGTAGAAACATTGGCGATATTTAAGGATTACCGCAAAATCGCTATTTTGGGCGATATGCTGGAACTAGGGGAATATACGGAAAAAGCGCATCGTAATTTAGGCGAAAAAGCGGCGGAGGTTTGCGATTTGATTATTGCCGTAGGTTCGCGGGCGAAATTTATTTACGATGAAGCGTTGTCTCGCAGTTTCAGCAAAGAAAATATTTTTTATTTTGATCATCATCAAATTGAAGAAGCGGGCAAATTTATTCAGAAAAAAATTAATTCCGGCGATATGATTTTAGTTAAAGGATCTCAGGAAATGAGAATGGAAAAAATCGTCCAAGAAATTATGGCTGAACCGGAAAAAGCGAAAGAATTGTTGGTTCGGCAGGATTGGGAAGACGCGTAGCGTAACGAATGATAATTGAAAATTAATTATAGTTTTGTCATTTTTACGGCCCTTTCGTCTAGCGGCCTAGGACGTCGCCTTCTCATGGCGAAAACACGGGTTCAAATCCCGTAGGGGCTATTAAAATAATCTCCCTTGTTTTCAATCGTATGAATTTCATGGAAGCAATCAATAAAGTCCCGCGCGTTTTAATTTTTCGGCCATATCGTCAATGTCGCTGAAATCAATGTGCGCTGGCAAGTCGCCATTGATATCGCCATTTCGTGGATGTTAACTTTACCTGTCACCATATTTTTCGGCTTCGCGTTTTACTGGCTGATGAATTTAGTATTTTAACTTTTAATGCCGCTATCAATATGGTTTAGTTATTATAATGGACTTTTAATATTTTTAAGTTTTGGATTTGTTGCTTGGGTATAAATTTGAGTTGTCCTTATATTTTGATGTCCTAAAAGTTCCTGCACATACCTTACATCAACGCCATTTTCCAATAAATGCGTCGCGAAGCTGTGTCTTAATGAATGAAAGGTAGCATCTTTTTTGATACCGGCTTTTCGGAGCGCGTTTTCAAAAACTTTTTGAGCTGTCCTTTCAGTTAACTTTCCGCCTCGTTCACTTTCAAAAAGATAGTCGTTTGAATTTTTACCGGCGATTAAGTTTTGAAGATCATTTTTAATTTTTTAACAAAGGATAACTATGAATTACTACATAACAACATTAAAAAAATACGCTGTATTCAGTGGCCGCGCTCGCAGGGCGGAATATTGGTATTTTTTCTTATTCAACGTTATTATCGACTTTGGCCTTGGCTTAATTGAAGGGTTGCTAGGAATAGCTTCCGAAACAGATGACGGTGTTTTAGCTGTTATTTATCAGCTAGCGGTGTTAATCCCATCGATTGCAGTAGGTGTCCGTAGAATGCATGATGTTAATAAAAGTGGCTGGTTTTTTTTAATTCCAATCTATAATTTTATTCTAGCAGTCACTGACGGAACCAAGGGCGATAATAGGTATGGTCATGATCCAAAAGCGACAGAAGAAAATAAATTGCCAAAAAATTAAGGAATAGAAATTTCTGTCTACACCACATAGCACTGGTTATGCGGTTCCGCTTCGCTTCACCCATATTTACCTCCACTGCGTTATGGCAAACATCGCATAGCCAGGAACGTTAAGTGAAATATTGCTTGGGCTTGTGATATAATTTTAATTATTAACATTTACAAATATGGACGATAATAATTGGTACATAATTGGCGCATGGATTACGGGGGTAATTGCTTTCTTCGTAATTTGGATTTATTCCTTTTTCGCTTGGGGTTTTCTAATTGGGTTAGCAATAGGTTGGCTCCCCGCAATAATTGGTGCCTTTATACTAGGGTTTCTTTGGCCATTAGTAGCACTTGCACTTGCTGGTTTAGCAATTTTGATTTTGTCCCAAATGTAAATGTAAGATCGCCCAAGCAATACATCACTTAACAAAGTATATGAGGTTCAAGAAAAAGTGCGTAAATAATTTTCAAAGGTTGTACTTTTTCTTTCACCCAAATTTCGCAAAAAACTGTTAAATTTTAAAAGGAATTTTTTGCGAAACTTCTCATATACTTAAACGTTAGCTGAAATATTCCTTTTCTTTTTTGGGCTATCGCCCAATTGTTTTAAAAAATTTAAAATTTCTTTTTCTTTAATTTAAAGAGGGGTATAATGTGTTTTCTCCGCTCCGCTCCGAAATTAATTATTTATATGGAAAAATTTACAATCAACAACGAAGCAAAAACAAATACATTAGAAAGAGATAAACCCAACTCAGAGAAAATCATAATAACCGGAGGAACTGACGGAATTGGCAAGGCAATCGCGGAAGCCTTTTTAAACAACAACGATTCAGTTGCTATCTGCGGCCGATCGCAAGAAAAAATCAAACAATTAAGAAACACGCACAAAGATTTAATAGCACAGCAGGCTGATATAAGCGACAGACAAGAAGCTAAAAAATTTACACGCGAAGCGATTAAAGATTTGAAAGACCTTAATGTGCTAGTGCTTAGTGCTGCAATTTTTGATTTTCAATTTAAATCTTCTGATTTAAGCAAAGATGATATCCAGAAGAAGATGTTTAAAACTAATGTAATTGGGAATGTTGCTATTATTCGCGAAGCAAGAGAAACTCTCAAAAAAACAAAAGGCACGATAGTTTTTATGCAGACTCGATTTGGGATAGTCAAGGACATTGAAACTGCTCCTACTATTGATAGTCAATCACTTGCAGTAAGAGAGGATATTGGAAATTATATCGAAAACAAAAAACGATTACACAAATATCTGAATGATTTTGTTCATGATGAAGAAAATGATGGGATATTTGTTTTTTCCGTGATACCTGGCACTGTCGATACACCCGCAAACAGGTTGCTTATTTCCGTCGGTACGGCTGAAATGAGTAAGGTCAAACTTGAAGAAAGAGCTATGGGAAAAGAACGTGATCCACAACTGGTCGGTATTGTTATTGCAAAAATGGCTGAATTGCGAAAAAAATTTAATCCCGACTCCAGTCAGTATGATATTGACATAGCAAACGGAGAGATAATTGAGATTTCAAGTGCTGCAATTGAGTACGAACAGCAAAAAATTAACCAGAAATCTAATCGTAAGGAGTAGTTATAGGAGTTTTTGATTTTGGGCATTCACCCCTGACCCCTCTGCCCAAAATCAAAAACGGAAAAAAACTTATTTATCATTTAGAATAAAAAGCAAATTTGAAAAAGAAAAAGAATTTTACATCACATAACAAGGCATATCCGGTTCAAAAATTTTGCACTTTATAATAAATCAAGGTTTGCAAAATTTCTTCTCCCAAATTTTTCTTACGCTCCACTTCGGAAAAACTTCGGGTATGTCTAACGTTGTGCGAAATAATTTTTTTATCTTAGTGGTAATTTTGAGTTTTGCGCATTGAACTATGACGAAAATTTGATTTTTTATTTATTTTATAGAGGGGTAAAAGGTGTTTTTTCTGCCCACAAAGAGGCAGAAAAAAATAATTTATATTTAAAATACAAGATATGGTCAGTCCGGAATTATCAATACATAAAATAAATCAAGAAAGTCCAGAAACAAAGCTGAAAAAGTTAAGTCAGGAGACCAACGCTAAGCTTGAAGTAATATCCAATATTCCTGTTTTTACGATTGAAAGTGACAACAAGGACGCTATATCAAAAATTGTTAATTTTTATGGAAAAACAGCTGTTTTTAGAATTATTAATGCTGGCTTCGTGCAAGACGCTATTGAATTTGGAACTGACAAGGGGCGTGTCGAAGAGCATGATTTTCGCAGAGTTGCTGATGGCTCGGGATATGATGTTTGGGGTGTCGAAAAAAAAGCGATAGAAGCGGGACTTAATAAAGCCGATGTATTTTGCGGGACACTATACGATTATTTTATCAAAGGCAAGGATGAATTCACTTCCCATGGACTTGGTATCCCAGAAGATCGTTCGGCAATTTTAATTTTTGATGGAACAAAATTGAGAGAAATTAAGGACACGGATGGTTTTGCTTTTATAAACCCACAGGACAAAAAAAGCGCCTTATTGGGTGTAGTAAAATTCAAAGAATCATTGGTCGAGTTTGAAAAAACACTAAGTAGCTTGGATTCTCTAGAAGAAAAAATAAAATTACTTGAAGCCGAAGTTTTTCAAAATTTAAATAATAAAGATGATTTAAAAAAAACTCCACATCTTGCCTTGAATATTATTGCTTTACTTCATCGAGAATCGCTTAAAAATGCAAGCAACTTATCTCTATTATCTACCGACAGAATAAATAAGTTAAAATCTATATCTGACCGCTTGGAATATGAGATTAAAATGATAGAGATTGTTGACAACATGGAAGGTCAAATAAAAATGACTCGCGAAGCTTTTGTTAAAAGTGATAATCGCAGAATGGAGTTAATGAGAACCTGGCCGGACTTTGTTATAGTGACTACAAACGGTTATCTGAACGAATTGGAATTAGATGAAAAATACAGAAATAAATTACTTAGGATTATTGGGGAAGCAAGATTATGTAAAGAAGAGTTAGGTTTGTAAAAAAGATACTAAAGGGAGTTTTGAATTTTGGGCATTCACCCCTAACCCCTCTGCCCAAAATTCAAAACGGAAAAAGAAATTTGAAAATTTTTAAAAACAATTTCGACTGCTGTCGGAAAAAAAGGAATACATCAGCTAACAGCGTATATCTGGTTACGGATTTTATACAAAACCTCCACCCATATTTGCCTCCGCTACGCTACGGCAAACATCGGATATGCCGAGCATTATACGCAATTCAAAAAATATTTTTCTAACGGAGAATAAGGAATGACGGGCTTTCAAAGGGGAATAAATTTGATTTTTTCTTTATTGATAGATGGGGATAATATTGCGTTTTCTTTCGCTCCATTTCAGAAAACCATTTATTTATAAACTTAAATCATTAACTGCCATTATGCAAAATACGAACATTATTATTCGGTCCGTGCTCTTGATGGTAGGAATATTACTGATTCCGTTTTTTGGGAATATGTATGTTGATGGATAGAATTGGCCTTGGACCGTTTTCGCTTTTTTCGGTGTCGTCTTGTTTAGCGCAGGTCTCGCGTATGAACTTTCAGGAAAGTACGCCAAGACGGGAGTAATCAGTGGTTTTGTCTTCGGCGAGATGGTTGCTGGTGGCGTAATAGCAACATTGCGGTATCTGAACCCAAATGATGATGTGGCGGGAGTCGTTATCATTACCTTCCTCATCTCCGGATTATTTTTTGCGTTTGTGGGATATTTAATTCAGAAATATCTTAGGAAGAGGAGGAATTAAAATAGTATTTAGACTAAATACTCAAAAATTTTTGCGAGCATCAGTTGGCATCCGGATTTTGTTCAAAGAAAGTTTCGGTATTGTCCGGCAGACACTACTAATATATTTTTTGATTGGCGGTTTGTTTTTTGTATTGTCTAATTCGCGCGAATTAGACAATACTGGTATAATGATTTTATATGGATTTAATTCAAGTGGAAAAAATATATAAGGCATTGGCCAATCGCAGGAGATTGGCGATTATCCTGTATTTGCATAAAATAAAAAAGGCGACTGTTGCCGATATTTCGGAGCATATTGATTTATCGTTTACGGCGACTTCAAAACACTTGCAGATTTTAAAGAACGTTGATTTTGCAAGAAGCAATCAAACTGGGCTCGAACAGCATTATTATTTGTCCGATTTTGGCAGCAAGTTTATTAAAAATTTCATGCCCATTATTTAGCATTGAATTTTATTTGTATTGTCTAATTCGCGCGAATTAGACAATACAAATAAAATAGGTTTATAATGTTGCAGTTGAGAGTAGAATGTAGACTATAATTATTGACCGTTTCCGATTATTTTGTTAGTATAGCATTACGATAAGATAAATAATTATTTTAAAAAATATTATGTTAGCGATAATTAAAACGGGGGGAAAACAATATAAAGTTAAGGCGGGGGATAAAATAAAGATAGAAAAGATTGAAGGCGAAATAGGAACCAAAACGGAATTTGGCGAAGTTTTGCTTTTGGCGGATGAAGACGGGAAAGAAGTGAAAATCGGCGCGCCTTTTATCAATGGCGTCAAAGTGGAAGGAAAAATTTTAAAACAAGACAGGGGAGATAAGGTGATTATTTTTAAGTACAAAGCCAAAAAGAGGTATCATAAGAAACAAGGGCATAGGCAGGATTTTACTGAAGTGGAAATAACGAAAATATAGAAATTAATATCAATGAAATAAAAAAGACGGCTCATCGCCGTCTTTTTTGCGTGATATTTTCTGACCGCTATAAATTTTTTAAAAATTGCTCAATGCTTTCTTTTGCTTGCGGCGCGATTTTCAACAAGATTTCCGCTTCGCGGCGCGCTTCTTCCGTTTTACCGATTTTTTGGTAGGAACCGGCAAGAAGAGCGCGGGCTTCAATGTCGTTCGGCTTTTTTTCCAGTATTTTGATGTAATAAGGAATTGCTTTTGCCCATTGCTGGTTATTGGCATACGCGCCGGACATTAATTTCAATATGTTCGTTTCTTCAAAATTATAGCCGTATTTTTTGGCGACCGAAAAATATTCCTCGGCGATTTCATTATTTTTTTTGTAGAGATGGGCAATACCGAGCCAGATATATGATTCGGCAAGTTCGGGATTTGTCGCGGCTGTTTTTTGCAATTTCGCAATGGCGCCGTCATAGTCAGAGAACATCATCTGCATTTTTGCCGATTCAATAAGCGCTTGTTCGCGATTGGGGGATAATTCCAAGGACTTCGTAAAATACTTTAATCCTTCTTGACCCGCGGAAGGATTTATCACCGTAATGTTATTATAAAATAATCCGATATTGTAGTAATGTTTCGTATGGTACGGTTCAAGTTCAACGCTTCTGTTTAAAAGATTAATTGTGTCTTGGTTTAATTTTAAATATTCTTCGCGATTTTCCGTTTGATCAAGCAGTAAGGGAGCAAAATAAGAAGCGATTTTCATAAATTTTTCATTCAATTCTTTTTCAAAATACGTTTTTCCTCGGTATTTTTCGGTAATGTCGCGGTAAAATTGCATAGTTTCGTTGTATAGGCCTTTTTTTGCGAGTACAGCGGCTTTATTGCTCGTATAATTAAGCCAAAAAGGAATTAAACTTACTTGTATCAGAGTTATCAACATCGTAATGGTGGATGCGGCAAAAATTATTTTTTTCCATCCCGTCAGGCGTGTAAATCCGGTTCGCGAATCGTTTTTATCATGATGTAGGGTTTCGGGAATCCTGCATCTGGACGATAAAAAATAAACATAGGCGAGGAAAGTAAAAAACATAATTTCAGAAGTGACGCTGTCAAAAGCGGTAAGATTTTGGACAAAATGCGCGATGAAAACCGCGCCGATAATGTGCGGCATTGAAATATTATCATCGTTTGCTGGATTCTTGCGCAATTGTTGAAAAATAGCGGCAAATACAAAAAAGTAGGCGATAAGGCCGGCGAAGCCCATCGTCGCCCCGATATCCAGCGGCACATTATGGGCTTTGTCCCACCATGTTTCGGCGAGATTGCTGTACGCGGTAGTGTATCTGCCGGGATAATATTTATCAAAAGGTATGGCAAAATTTTCCATTCCCCAGCCGAATATCGGTTTGTCGGCGATCGCTTTTAGGGCGATCCGCCACGAAGCGAGGCGGTTTGAATTATCAAAAACCAGGAACCTTTCCGGTAAAATATTCAGGTTACTTCGGAATATAAAAAACGGCAAGATCAGCGCGATGATCACAGGCAATATTAGCAGTCGTTTTTTTATTGTAAATTTTATATTTTTTGACGGATAAAATATTAATAAAAAAAGTCCGCTAACGGCGAGTCCCAAAAAAGTTCCCCGCGTTTGCGAGACGAAAATTGCGGATAGTATGAGTATTCCGGCGAGAAAATATAATATTTTT
This sequence comes from Parcubacteria group bacterium GW2011_GWA2_38_13b, assembly GCA_000992445.2. Classification (GTDB taxonomy): domain Bacteria; phylum Patescibacteriota; class Minisyncoccia; order GWA2-38-13b; family GWA2-38-13b; genus GWA2-38-13b. Next base: position 15,961 of record LBUF02000021.1, on the reverse strand, counting down.
TTTCGGCGATTCGTTTCTTGCTTCCAAAAAGCGAACGCGATAAAAACCGTCATTGCCAGATAATTCGTAAGCATTATGGGGTTGCCCATTGTTCCCGCCGGCCGATAATACGACGAATTCATATAATATCCGTTTAGCGCTGGAAATATTTTTTGAAGTATGGCGAACGACGCGGTAAGAACCGCCGCGATAATCGCGAAATTAAAAATTTTTTGCCATTGTGATTTTTCTCGCGCGACCCCCCTTAATATAAAAAACAGAATTACATAATGGGTGAAGTTGAAAAAACCACTGCCTCTTGTCGCCGAGCCCCAGATACTGGTGAACGGCTGTGTTGAAAAAATTACAGACAATAAAGCCGTTGTCCAAAAACCAGCCGTTGCGAACGACAGAATGTCAAAACGGGGAAGGTATTTTTTGTCGCGCAAAATAAGAAAAATATAAGCGATTAAAATAATTTCAACGGTAATTCTGAATATTACCGCTTTCGCGAATTTATCCGGCAACAGCAAGTACTCGCTGATCAGAAGCGGATTCAGCATTGAAATGTATATTCCCCAAAGGATTATTTTATTGGCGATTTTTTCCGATTTTTGATTTAGCGTATTCATAATGTTATAGTAGGGTAAACTTGCAATAATGACAACAAGGCATACGCGCAAATTATTGCCATCGGGCACAAAAAATTGTAGTATTAAGATATATAAAAAATATGAATTGCAACATTTATTTACGCCGGATATTTTATAAAAAGGCGTGAAATTTTATCGTTCGCAATTCGTAAATTAATTTATGATAAAAAAATTTATCAGAGAGAACAAGGAGATTGTTATCGCCTTTTTTTTGATTGTCGTTATCGCGATTGCCGTTTTGGGCGGCGGAAAAATAAAAGATTTTTTTAACCGGAAACCGCTGGAATTCAGCGAAGAACAATTAATCCAATTGATGCGGGACAGGTCGGAAGAACAAAGGAAAATTTTTATGGACAGAATAGCCGCGGCAAAGGACCTGCTGGCGAAAAATCCCAACGATACGGACGCGTTGGAAATTATCGGATTTTTGCACGATACATTGGGCGACAAAGAAACGGCCCAAAAATATTATAAAGAAGTATTGCGTCTAAACCCGGAAAGCGTGCCGGCTTTAAATAACCTTGCCAATATTTACAGGGATCGCGAAGATTTCAACGGAGCCGAAAAATTGTATTTAAAAATAACGGAAGTTGAATCTTATAATATTGAAGCGTGGCGCGATCTGCACGATTTATACCGATATTTGTACAAGTCAAAAGAAGACCAGGCCGATGACATTTTATTGTCTGGATTAGAGAAGAATCCGGATGATCCCCAGATTTTGGCTATGCTTGCCACTTATTATCAAGATACCGGCAATAAAGAAAAGGCGATTGGATATTACGAGCGGCTGGTGAAAGTAATGCCGGAAAATGAAGCGGCTAAAAACGAATTAAAGAAATTGCGCGGGTATTAAAGATCGCGCGGCAAGCATATAATTTTCATTGTGAAATTTATCGATGATCAAGCTTCGAATTGCAATTTTATTATTTGGTGATGCGATTGCCGCTTATTTGGCATTATTTGCCGCGCTTTATATTCGGTATGGCGCGGTTTTTTACGATCATGCGTTGACGGCGCATATTTTCCATTTTAGCGTTATTTATGTAATTTGGTTTTTTATTTTCAGTCTTTACGGTTTTTACGGGACGAATCACGGTTTTCGACCCGTTGATTTTTTGAAAAATTATATTTTGGCGATAGTTACGGCTTTCGGCGCGGCTGTTTTTTATTTTTATATTCAAACGTCTTTTGATATAATTTCTCCAAAAACATTTTTAGTGATTGACGCCGGCGTGTTTTTTATGTTGGCGGTATTATGGCGCAAGTTGTTATTTTCCTGGATTTGGCGCAGGGGATTGGTAAAAAATGCCGTAATTATCGGATTGAATGATAATGTTATAAATATTATTCGGGAGATAAAAAACAACGAACAGCCGGAATATAAAATTTTATTTGCAGTCAATTCCGGAGAGAAAATTGAAGGAGGTGAATTTAATTTTATTAAAGTAATACAGCTTTTAGATTTTCATAAATTAGTTAACGCGAATGATTTGGTTATCGATTTAGCTGTGATTGCGGCGGATTTGGCCAATGACAGGCGCGTCCTTGACGAGCTTTTCAGTATTTTGTCGTTCAAGAAAATAGAATTTGTAAATATTTTTTCGTTTTATGAAAGTTTAACCGGCAAAATACCATTGGAACCGTTGAGTAAAGTGTGGTTCTTGGAAAATGTTCACTATTCAGGGTTTTATAATTTCGGTAAAAGATTATTTGATTTAACCGCCGGAATTATTGTTGGCATCATTTTTGTTGTTATTTTGCCGTTGATAGCTTTGGTAATAAAAATTAACAGTAGCGGACCAGTTTTTTACCGTCAAAGCAGGGTGGGATTGCGCAATCAACCGTTTGCTCTTTTTAAATTCAGAACAATGATATGCGATGCTGAACGCAACGGTCCCATGTTTGCTCAAGCGAATGACAGGCGCGTAACGAAAACCGGAAGTATTTTGCGAAAATTGCGATTGGATGAATTACCTCAGTTTGTGAATATAATCAAGGGAGAAATGAGTTTGGTCGGTCCTCGTCCGGAACGTCAAACGTGGATTGAGGCATTCGAGATGGAAATCCCGTTTCATAAAGAAAGGAGTTTGGTGAAGCCGGGCCTTACGGGGTGGGCGCAAGTCAATTGGCAATATTCTTCAAGTATTGAAACAATGAAAACGCGTTTGCAGTATGATCTTTATTATATAAAAAACAGATCTTTTTTATTGGATTTGGCAATTATTTTTAAAACAATAAGAATAGTTTTAGCCGGACGGGGCAGGTGATTTGGCGCGTTATTGTTTTTTATGATATGATATAAAATATGACAACTAAAAATTTAAAAAAAGAAGATATTAATGTGCCGGCCAAAGATCTTCCGATGGCTAAGGAAAAATCAGATGATTTTCGTTCATCTTTTCATTGGAGAGTATTCAGGATTTTAGCCGAATTTATAAATGGTTTTCAGTTTTTAGCGGATTTTCGTAAAACAGTGACGATTTTTGGTTCGGCGCAGATAAATAAAAATAATTATTGGTACAAGGAAGCTGAAAAATTGGCATCGCTTTTGTCTAGAGCCGATTTCGGAGTAGTGACGGGTGGCGGGCCGGGAATAATGGAAGCGGCAAATCGTGGCGCCATGGAAAGCGGTGGCGATTCAATAGGGTTGAACATCGAGCTTCCACATGAACAACGGGTTAATCCGTATGTGCGAAAAAATACGGGTTTTCATTATTTTTTTGTGCGAAAAGTTATGCTTGCTTATTCGGCGCAGGCTTATGTATTTTTTCCGGGCGGTTTCGGTACGCTTGACGAATTTTTCGAGTTGATTACTCTTGTCCAGACAAAAAAAATATCCGTGAAAATGCCGATTATTTTGATTGGCAAAGAATTTTGGGATCCGCTTCTTGAATGGTTAAAGACGGATGTGTATGGAAAATTTAATTTTGTTGATAAGGAAAATTTGCGTATTTATTCAATTGTTGACAGCGCCGAAGAAGCGTTTGAGTTGATTAAAAATTCTCCGGAAAGAAAAGAGTTTTAATGGTTATCCACAATTTATGTAATGAACTTTGAGTTTATTTTGTTATAATGAACAAGGTGGTCGACCCCGACAGCAGTCCGTCCAAAGCGGACATTGCGGGGCAAGAAGTCAAAAATTATATAAAATAATATCATAATTATCTTTTTGCGGGAGATCGCCCGCAGGGTGAAAAAACTTATCCGGAATTTGCAAATATTATTCGTATTTCGTATATTGTTTGCGTATTCGGATTTTATCAATAAATGTTTGTACAAACTTGGGGTACTGTAATTTTTTCTTCATTGGAAGCCATTTGGATCGGTTTCGTAAATTTTATTCCGGATTTTATCAGCGCGTTAATTATTTTTTTAGTCGGTTTGATTATCGCCGTTGGATTGGCGAAATTGGTTAGAAGATTGATTAATATTTTACGTCTTGATTCAGTGCTTGAGAAAATGGGTTTTCGCGCTTCTTTGGAAAAGGCCGGACTAAAATTGGATATTGGTTATTTCGTCGGCGAACTCGTGAAGTGGTTTTTGGTCGTCGCTTTTCTTTTGGCGGCTACGAAAATTTTGGGATTAGACGAAGTGTCGCTGTTTCTAAGGGATGTTTTGACGTATATTCCTAAAGTCATAATAGCAGTATTTATATTATTGGCCGCTTTGATTGTCGCGACTTTTTTGGAGAAGGTGGTTCAAGCCGCGATTCTGGCAAGCGATTTTTCGCACGCGTTGTTCTTGGCGACGGTAACCAAGTGGTCAATTTTCGTTTTTGCCATTTTTGCCGCTTTAACGCGATTGGACGTAGCGCCTAATCTCATTGGCACTTTATTCACGGGTTTTGTGGCAATGGTCGCGATAGGCGGAGGCATCGCTTTCGGTTTGGGGGGCAAAGAATATGCGCAGGAATTAATCGGTTTATTGAAAAGGAGTATTAAAAAATAATCGCTATTGACATACATTGTGTCGGTATGATAATATAATAAAGTGAGTGTCTCCTTTCTGGAGATTCTATATGATGTAGGCGAAAGGCCCTTTGGTTATCCAGGGGCTTTTTGCTTTAGTTTCTATTTTCCGGTTTTTGTTTTCGCGTCCCTTATCCTCCCTACTCGTTAGTCAGTCATTAATCGCGAACCGCGTCAATGTTTTGAGCATATGCCCGAAACATTGACGAATGATTAAAATTTTTCTACAATTTACTTGTTCTTATATTTAATCTTTTCACAACCTTAAATATTATGAAATTACCATTTACGGAAAAATTCCTCTGGGATTTATACAATTTAATTAATCCCGATAAGCCGGTAAAGATTCGTTTTCTTCCAACTTCTTGGAGTGAATTGATTTATCCGGAATATATTCAATTGAAAAAAGAATATGAAAGAAAACAAGACAGGGAAAGGTTTAGAAAAATCATTTATTATTTGAAAAAGAAAGGATGGATAAAAATAAAAGCATTTAAGGGCAAGGAAGGTATTTTGATTACGCTGAAGGGCCAAAAAAAATTATTAAACGCAGTTAAGAAGACAGAGAGAAGATCTATGGAGCTGGAAAAGCGTAAAGACGGAAGATGGCAGATGGTAATGTATGATATTCCCAGCGATAAAAATAAGAAACGAAATAGTTTCAGAGAATGTTTAAGGGAATTAGGGTATCAGATGTTGCAGAAAAGTATTATGGTGTCTCCTTATAATGTTTTAGAAGAAACTAAATTATTAATAAAACATTTTGACTTTGAAGATTATGTTAGGCTATTGTTTGTTAGAGAGATAGAAATTTAAAATTTTTTAGTGTCGTTGTGTTATTAACGTCAACCTTTTGGGCATATGCCCAAAAGGTTGACGGACGACGGCGATTACCAATAGCCACATTGAATTATATTAAATTTGGCATAAAATTTAATGGCGGGAAATTAGAAATCAAATATATAACGATAATTTATAAAAAATATGGTTGTGTTTGCGCATTTTTTCGTATATTTTCTTTTTTTTATTTCTTTACATTAAATTTTGATATGATATTATAAAAATGTCCGGGGGTTAGCACTCACTTAAATACATTGTATTGGAGTTACTCCCCGGACTTATATTGTATTAAACCGTCAATTTGAAGATTGGCGGTTTTATGTTAATATTTAACCATGAAAAGAAAAATTATCTTTATTGTAATTTTTGTTTTTAGCGGATTGATTTTTTTCCAAAACGCGCGGGCGGCCGTAAACGGTAATTTGGGCGAATCCGTTTTTTTTGTCGTGGATCAAAAATACGATTCAAGCGGCAGAAATCAGGTTCAAGCGACTTTGCGGAAAATCGGCCAGCGCGCGTATTTCTACGTTGAAGATAACTATTTTAATTCTTTGGGTTCCGTTCAGCAGAATAATTTTTTGAACGCGCAAAATTTGCTGGCTGACGAATTTGATAATGTAATATATCCAAAACTTACGGAATTTTACGGATCCGAATGGAACCCCGGTATTGATAATAATTCGCGGATTACATTTCTTTTTACGCCGATGGCCGACGATGCCGGCGGATATTTCAGAACAAACGATGAATTTTTGGTTAGCGAAATGGCCGATAGCAATGAACGGGAAATGATTTATTTTAACGCGAAACACGCGGTTAATAATCGCGCCAAAGCGTTGGTTGCTCACGAATTTCAGCATCTCATTAATTTTAATCAAAAGAATAAAGTGCTTAACATTGACGACGAAGTATGGCTAAATGAAATGAGATCGGAATATGCTCCGACTATTGTCGGCTACGACGATGTTTACGATGGGAGTAATATCAGCTACCGCGAAAAACATTTTTTGGCTACCCCCGGCGATCCGTTGACTGAATGGAAAAATATTTCCGAGGATTATGGTGTTGCAAATTTCTTCGCTCAATATTTGGCGGATCATTATAGCGGTAATATTTTTTCGTCAATGATTAAAAATTCCAAGATAGGCATCGCTAGCGTAAATCAGGCGTTGGTAGATAATGGTTTTGGTAAAGATTTTTCCGGAATTTTTTCCGATTGGACAATCGCGAATATATTTAATAATTGTTTATTGGAGGACGGTAATTATTGTTATAAAAATAGCAATCTTACGGGCATTAAAATTGAACCGACGGCGAAATACGATATTTTTAATGCCTTAACATCCATATCTATTGGCGGGAAAATTCAGGATTGGTCGGCTCGCTGGTATAAATTTTCCGGAGAAAATTTTTCCGACAAAACATTGCGGCTTAATTTTGAAGGTCAAAATGTCAGCGGAGATTTTAAAATTCCTTATATCGCGGAAACAAGCAACGGAGAAACTTCTTTGGAATATATGAAACTGACCAATGACTCCGGAATGAGTTATATAAAAGATTTCGGCGATAAGATTAAAAATGTTTTAGTTATTCCGGCGAGCCATTCCATTGATGCGGAAACGGTTTTGGCCAGCGATGACGCTAAGAGTTTTACTTTAACCGTTAATGTGATTGATAATTCGGATGTTCCGCAGGAAGAATTAGTTGAAAATAAAACGAATTTCGTAAAATTGGATTTGCCGGACGGTTCATTGGTTCGTGCGAAAGGGGATTATAAGGTTTACATAATTAACGATAAATATAAGCGGCATATTTTAGACGGGAAAATTTTTGATTTTTATGGACATCTTTCATGGGAAAGCATAACCGAAGTTGATCCAATGATTTTAGCGGACTATGAAGAAAGTTTTTTGGTGCGGGCAATGGGAGATGAGAGGGTTTACGAAATTAACGGAGATAAAACCAAACATTGGCTTAATATGTCCGCCGAGGTATTTTCGGTTTCGGGCCGGAAATGGGACGCAGTTTCCGTTATTAATAAATCAGAGAGAGATTTTTACATAATCGGAGCGAATGTAAGATTTTGACATGAATGTTAAAATTAAAAAAAACATTTTATTGTCGCAATTTACCACTTTTAAGATCGGCGGTCCGGCTAAATATTTTTGCGAAATCAAAACCTTGGATGAATTAAAGGAAGCGTTAAATTTTGCCAAAAAAAATAAATTGGAAATTTTCGTTTTGGGCGGCGGCAGCAATCTGCTAATCTCCGACAAAGGATTTGACGGTTTAGTCGTTAAGGTTTCAAGTTCCAAGTTTTCCGCCCCCGCCAAAGGCGGGCAAGCAGGCGGATCCGCCTCGGGCGGAAAAAATTCATATATTGAAGCGGAGATGGGCGTTCCGTTGGGCAAAATTGTAATTGAAACCATAAATAAAGGTTTATCGGGGATGGAGTGGGCGGCTGGTATTCCCGGTACTCTCGGCGGAGCAATTCGCGGCAACGCGGGCGCTTTTGGCGGTTCAATGAGCAATGTAATTAAAAGTGTTTCCGCCGTAGATTTGAAAACCGGTAATATTAAAAAATTTAACAATTCCGAATGTTTGTTTGCTTATCGTGAAAGCGCATTTAAAAAAAGAAATAATCTTCTTATTTGGTCGGCGGAATTATCATTAAAAAAAGGCAACAAAAAAGCATTAAAAGAAAAAATCAGCGAAACAATGCGATATCGTCAATCGCGTCACCCGTTGGATTATCCGAGTTTCGGTTCCGCGTTTAAGAATATTTATGATAAGAAAATAATAAAAAAAATCACGGAGAAATTTTCGGACGCGAAAGAAAATATGGAAAAATGGGGCAATAAAATACCAGCCGCGTATTTGGTTGATAAATGCGGTTTGAAAGGCAAAACAATCGGCGGTATAATGATTTCCCTGAAGCAACCGAATTTTTTACTTAATGTAAAAAACGGCAAAGCCCAAGACGCGCTGGCGCTGATAAATATTATTAAAAAAAGCGTGGTAGAAAAGTTTGGAGTTATATTGGAGTTGGAAGTGCAATTAGTGGGCCCGTTTACCGGCAGGTAGGATTTTAAAATAATGCGAATTGATGCTGATGTTAGAAATAAATTTTTTTATAATTTATTGGTACTATTAGCAGTATCCGCATATTATGGTTATGGAAATAAACATTAAAACGACAAAATTTGATCTGGCGGATAATATTCGAGAATATATTTTTAAGAAAATGGATAAAATAGCCAGATTGACGAAATCGCTTAAATTGCCGCAGGAAGCTGAAATAGAAGTCGCACGGACAACCGAGCATCATAAAAAGGGTGATGAAATATTTTATGCCGAAGCGAATTTAAAAATCGGCGGAATTTTATTGCGCGCTTCGGCGAAAGAGTGGGATATAAAAGTGGCGATTGACGCTATGCACAGGAATCTTGAAGCGGAAATCCGCAAATTTAAAGATAAAAAAGTTGCCGGTTATAAAAAAGGCGCGCGCAAGGCAAAGGAAATTATGCGGGAAGCCAGCGAATTTTAAAAGTAAAATCTAAAAAATAAAAATTATAGGCGAGTTCGCTTTGAGCGGGAAAGTTAAATGAACCAATCGCAAACAAAAATTTGCCAAAACTGTAAAACCGATTTCACGATAGAATCGGAAGATTTCGCGTTTTACGACAAAATCAATGTTCCGCCGCCGACATTTTGTCCGGAATGCCGGTTGCAGAGACGGCTGGCGGTTTTAAACGAAAGAATTTTATATAAGCGGAAATGCGATTTATGCGAAAATGAAATTTTTGCTTTATATTATCCCGATGTTTCTTTTCCGGTTTATTGTCAAAAATGTTGGTATAGCGACAATTGGAATCCTATGGATTACGGCAAGGACTACGATTTCAATAAGCTGTTTTTTGAACAGTACAAAGAATTAATGAATGTTGTGCCGAGATTTGCCTTTGTAAATCTTAATAGCGTTAATTGCGATTATTGCGCTAAAGTATGGAATTCCAAGAATTGTTACCTTACTATAGGATTTGAAACAGAGGATTGTTTATATGGCAATTATACCCGTTGGGCAAAAAACTGCGTTGACTATTTTATGTTGGTTAAATGCGATTCGTGTTACGAATCAATAAATTGCACGAGTTGCAGTAAGGTTTATTTTTCGCAATGCGCGATTGAATGCCGCGATTCATATTTTTTATATGATTGCCGGAATTGCAGTAATTGTTTCGGTTGCGTTAATTTAAGAAATAAGCAATATTACATTTTTAACAAGCCGTATTCAAAAGAGGAGTATGAAAAAATAATGCGCGATAAATACGATCTTAGCGGTTTTGAAAATTTTAGTTTAGCGCGGGAGAAATTTAATGAATTCGTAAATCGGATTCCTCGCCGTTACGCCGCGCTATTAAAGACAATCGATACCACCGGCAATAACATTGTCGGCGCCAAGAATTGCCGCAATTGCTTTGATTCCGACACCTTAAATTATAATACCGAAAACGCGCGTTATATTTTTATGGCTACCGGCGTAAGCGACAGTTATGATATGTCGGAAACCGGAGAAGGGGCGCAGTTGTGTTACGACAGCGTTACTTCTTTCGGTTACAATATATTATTTACCGTTAATGCTGCCGGTGAAAGTTACAATGTTATATACTCGGATTTGTCCCGTCCGGCTCATCATATTTTCGGTTGCATCGGTTTGCGTAACAAACAATATTGCATTTTAAATAAGCAATACGCTAAAGAAGAATATGAAGAGATTGTGCCAAAAATAATCCAGCATATGAACGATGCGCCTTACGCAGACAAAAAAGGGAGAATTTATAAATACGGCGAATTTTTCCCGATTGAATTATCGCCATTCGCTTACAATGAAACTATCGCTAACGAATATTTTCCGTTAGATAAAAAAGAAATTGATAACTGCGGTTATAGATACACGGATATTAGGAAATATAAAGGCAGTTACGATTTAACGATTCGGGCAAAAGATATTCCGGATAACATTAAAAACGTGAAAGACGATGTTTTAAATGAAATAATCGGATGTTTTAACGGTAATGCTTGCAAGGGAATCGGAGTTTTTAAAATTATAGAGCGAGAACTGGAATTTTACAGAAAAAATAATTTACCGTTACCGCGCGTATGCCCGGATTGCCGCCATTATCAGCGCATTAAACAACGAAACCCGTTAAAACTGTGGCGCAGGCAATGTATGTGCGGAGGAACACAATCGGATAACAGGGTTTATCAAAATACGATCAATCATAACCATCATAACGATAATCATTGTTCCAACGAGTTTGAGACGACCTACGCGCCGGAACGAAAGGAGATTGTTTATTGTGAACAATGCTATCAACAGGAAGTGGTGTAATCAAAAAAAATATGAATCGAGAAAATAAAACTTGTCAAAGTTGTCAAAATCCGTTCACGATAGAATCGGAAGATTTCGCGTTTTACGACAAAATCAATGTTCCGCCGCCGACATTTTGTCCGGAATGCCGGATGAGAAGAAAAATGATTTGGCGAAGCGAAGTCGTGCTTTATAAAATCAAGTGCCAGGCCCCGAATCATAACGAAGAGATTTTTTCGGTATATCCGGAAAACGGGTTATTTAAGATTTATGACCATAAATACTGGTTTTCGGATGAATGGGATCCGATGAATTGCGGTCGCGATTACGATTTTTCCCGGCCATTTTTCTCGCAGCTTTATGATCTTCAAAAAGCGGTGCCCAGGTATAACCAAAGTATTCGCAATTCGGTCAATTGCGATTATTGCGGCACCATCAGTTATTCTAAAAATTGTTATTTGACGATCGGTATTTATGATGAAGATTGTTTGTATTCCGCGGCCGCGATTTCAAGCAAAAATTGCGTTGATTGCTGGTTTATCAACGCCTGCGAGAATTGTTATTCCTGCATTAATTGCGAAAAGTGCTATAATGTTTTTTTCAGCCAGTACGCCACAAATTGTTTGGATTCTTTTTTGCTTTATAATTGCTCAAATTGTTCCAATTGTTTCGGTTGCGTCAATTTAAGAAATAAAAAATACCATATTTTTAATAAACAATATTCAAAAGAGGAGTATTTCAAGATCGTCGGCGAGTATGATTTTAGCGGTTTTAACGGTTTAGCATCTTTGAAAAATACATTTAACGATTTTAAAAATTCGTATCCCCGCCGTTTTGCCGTAATGGTTAATTCTTTCAATAGTTCCGGAAACGGACTGCGCAACGCCAAGAATTGCCGCGAATGTTTTGATATTATGGGGGCGGAAGATGTAAAGTTTATAATTTTAGCCGGTCTCGGGTTTAACGACAGTTATGATTGCGTTGATTCCGGCGGAAAAGCCTCGTTAATATATGATTCCGTAAGCGTCGGACTTAACACTTTTAGGGTATTTTTTTCCAACAACATCACTGAAAATTGCCACGATATTTATTATTCCGATACTTGCCGAAATTCATCGTATCTTTTCGGTTGCGTAGGTTTGAATAATAAAGAATACTGTATTTTTAACAAACAATATTCCGCGGAAGAATATAAAAATATGGTTTCTAAAATAATTCAGCATATGAACGACGCGCCGTATATATCTCGAAAATCACAAATCCTAAATCCTAAATTACAAATAAATTCCAATAACCAAAATTCAAAATCTCAAACGCGAGAAATAATCTATCGTTATGGCGAATTTTTTCCCGAAGAATTTTGTTCGTTCGGTTATAATAAAACAATGGCTCACCAGTATTTTAAGTTGACCATGAATGCGGCTATTAAAATGGGTTATGGTTGGGAAGAACCTAAGTATAATAAATACAAAGTTACTTTAGAAAACAAATCATTGCCCGATAAGATTAATGATGTTTCCGATGATATTTTAAACGAAGTGATAGAATGCGCCCATAAAGGCGGTTGCGATGAACCTTGTTCCATTGTTTTTAAAATTATTCCCCGAGAGTTGGAATTTTACAAGAAGTATGGGTTGCCGATTCCTCGTCTTTGTCCAATTTGCCGCCATTTTGAAAGAATAAGGCAATGCGATCCGGTTAAACTCTGGCATCGTCAATGCCAGTGCGCCGGAACGCAATCGGATAATAAGGTTTACCGGAATACGATCAATCATAATCACCATAACGACAATCATTGCCCTAATGAATTTGAAACCATTTATTCTTCGGATAGAAAAGAAATAGTTTATTGCGAAAAATGCTATCAGGAGGAGGTGGCGTAGATTAAATTATGCTTTCCAAAACACCACAATTTGAAGCGGCGATAAATGAAATTTTAAAAGATCAGAAGCCGCATAAAAAAAACTGCAAACAATGCGGCGTTGTTTTTGATGTTTTCTTGGAAGACATTGAATTTTACAAAAAGTTTCAGGTTCCAACGCCGACTTTATGCCCCGATTGCCGATTGCAAAGGCGATTGGGTCATCGCGTGTATTTTTTGCCGGTATTTTATAAGAAAAAATGCGGCGCGCCAGGGCACAACGAAACCGTAATCAGTTTTTTTTCGCCGAATAATAAAGTAAAAGTTTACGATGACGAGTACTATTTTTCCGACAAATGGGACGGCTTGGAATTCGGCAAGAATTATGATTTTGAAAAATCTTTTTTTAAGCAATTTTATGATTTTTCATTTACGATTCCGCGCCAGAGAATGCATAGAGATCCCAAAAGCGTTAACAGTGAATACGCGATAGCGGGCAAAGCGGCAAAAAATTGTTATTATATGACCATACCTTATTATTCAGAAAATGTTTATTATTCTTCCAGTCCCTTATTTTCAAAATATTGCGTTGATGTTAATAATACCGACTATTCGGAAATGTGCTATGAAACCGTTTTGGCAAACCATTGTTATAATTGCAGTTTTTGCTATGAATCAAACGGTTGTATGGACAGTTATTTTCTTTTTGATTGCTATAATTGTTCCAATTGTTTCGGGTGCGTCAATTTAAGAAATAAAAGTTATTGCTTTTTCAATCAACAATTAAGCGCGGAAGGATATAAAGAAAGAATCAATGAAATTAATTTGGGCAAAAGGAGCGTATTGAAACAATGGCAAATAAAATTTAGGGAATATATGGACGGCGCGATAAAAAAGAATCTTAGAAATGTCAAAGCGGAAAATTCTTTGGGAGACGATCTTCACGAATGCCGGAATTGTTTTCGCAGTTTCAGGGTTTTCGGCGGGAGTGAGAATTTAAGATATGTATGCGTAGCCGATAAGGTGAGTGATTCCATGGATACTATGAGTTTTTCCGATTCGTCGTGGTGTTATGAATCAACCGGTTTGTCGCCGGCAAGCAATATTAAATTTTCCATGATAATAAGAGGTGGATTGGGCTTGGAATATTGCGTTGAATGCAATAATTGTGAATATTGTTTTGGTTGTTTCGGATTAAAAAATAAAAAATATTGTATTTTCAATAAACAATATAATGAAAATGAATATTGGGAAAATGTTGATAAAATAAAAACTCAAATGTTAAAAAACGGAGAATACGGAGAATTTTTTCCATTAACTATGAGCCATGTCAATTATACGGATTCCAGCGCTTCAATTGAGTTTCCGTTAACCAAGGAGGAGATAATAAAAAATGGATGGCATTGGGAAGAAGAAGTGGGGGATAATATCGATTTAGCGCGACTAAAAATATTAAAAACCGTAGAAGTTCCCGACGATATTTCCGATATTTCTGACGATATATTAAAGTCGGCCATTATTTGCGAAGAAACTAATAAACCATTTTTGATAACCGATTTTGAGTTGGATTTTTATCGCAAGAAAAAATTGCCCTTGCCGACGATTCATCCCTTGCAAAGGATAAGGAATCGTTTTTTATTTCAACGGCGTTTCCGTTTATGGCAATATCCTTGTTCAAAATGCGGTAAAATGATGCCTTCTTCCGTTGATCCCGCGAAGAAATTAAAAGTTTACTGCGAACGATGCTATCGGCAGGAAGTAATTTAATCAATATGAACCAATCGCAAACAAAAATTTGCCAAAACTGTAAAACCGATTTTACGATAGAATCGGATGATTTCGTATTTTACGAAAAAATGCAGGTTCCCGTTCCGAATATATGCGGCTATTGCCGGATCAAACAAATAATGATGTTTAGGAACGAAACAACTCTTTATAAAAGAAATTGCGATTTATGCGCCGAATCAATGATTTCAATGTATAATCCAAATTCGCCCTATACGGTTTATTGCAATGATTGTTATAAATCCGACAAATGGGATGCTAAAAATTATGCCAAAGATTACGATAAAATTCGGCCGTTTATGGAACAAATGAAGGAATTGTTGTTAATTGTTCCTAAGCAAACTTTGTTTATTAGCGGAGGGACAAATGTTAAGGGCGAGTACCAAAATTTTTCAGGATTCAATAAAAAATGTTATTTTGTTTTCAATACCGGTTATACTGAAAATTGTTCTTATTCAAGGGGGCTTCGTTATTGCCGCGATGTTTTGGACAGTTATTTCGCGGAACAGCTTGAAAAATCTTATGAGTGTATAAACGCGCAAAACAGTTATGGAATATGTTATAGCCAAAATATTTCCAATTGTTTGAACTCACAGTTTTTATTTAATTGCAATAATCTTCAAAGTTGTTTTGGTTGCGTAAATTTACGGAATAAAAATTATCATTTTTTAAATAAACCATTGGAGAAAAAAGAATATATTGATAAAGTTTCCGGCATTCTCGGCAGTTACGATAAAATTGAAAAATTTTGGCGGGAATTTCGGGATTTTAAATCGAATTTTTCGCAACGGCAAAACAACAATATTAAAACCGTTGATTCCGACGGAGAATACTTGCTACAATCAAAAAATTGCCATTATTGTTTTGAAATGATAAATGGCGAAGATTGCAAATTTAATTTTTTTACTAAATCAATCAAGGATAGCCGCGATAATGTGGGCTATGGTTATGATTGCGAGCTAAACTTGGCAACGGTTGCGGTCGGCTATTCCAATAAAGTCATCGGGAGTTTTTCTTCGCATCATTGCGTTAATATTGAATATTGTTTTGACGTGGAAAGAGCTGATGATTGTTTTGGATGCGACGGATTGAGGAATGCCAAATGCCGCATATTAAACAAGGAATACGGTAAAAACGAATATAAAATATTGCGCGATCAAATCGTCGGTCAATTGAAAAAAAGCGGACAGTACGGTCTTTATTTTCCATTGGAAATGGCGCCATTCGCTTATAATGAAACCGTGGCTTTGAATATGTTTCCCATTTCCAATTAAGAGGCGATAAAACAGGGTTTTCGGTGGGAAGATAATATACCGCATACTTATAATCAGGAGACATTGAAACCGGAAGAAATTCCCGATAATATTAAGGAAATACCCGACGGCATATTAAACGAGATTCTTAAATGCGTTAATTGTGGCGCGAATTATCGTTTGGTGAAATCGGAATTGGAATTTTATCGGGAAATGTTAATTCCAATACCGAGAAAGTGTTTTAATTG
>LBUF02000020.1:14305-37602 GCA_000992445.2 Parcubacteria group bacterium GW2011_GWA2_38_13b | reverse complement strand
GGATAATTCAGGTTCCGGCGGCGTTTTCATCCGGCTTCAAATACAGATTTATTTTTGATTTCGGATCGCGCGGCATAAAAAATATCGCCATTTTAATGGTACCGCGTACGTTAAGTTTGATGGTTTTGCAGGTAAATTTTTTAGTTATCGCCATCATAGCTTCCGCGTTGGAAGAGGGAAGTTTGGCGGTTTTTAATTTCGCCAACGATATCCAGTATTTGCCGATTGGTGTTTTCGCGATTTCTTTGGCGATTGCCGCTTTTCCGAATCTTTCCTCTTTGAAAGTGGAGGAAAAAAACGGAGAGTTTATCGAGACTTTTGCTAAAACGGTCAGGAAAATTTTATTTTTTCTTATTCCTTCCTGTTTTTTGATTTTTATTTTGCGGGCGCAGATCGTAAGAATTATTTTGGGTTATGGCAAATTTGATTGGAATGATACGGTTGCCGTGATTGACACTTTGGCTTTTTTTGCTTTTGGAATCGTGGCCCACGGATTGGTGCCGTTGTTGGTGAGAGTTTTTTTCGCCTTGCGCAACACCAAAGTTCCTTTGATTGCCAGCGCGATAGCGGTTTTTTCCAATCTGATTTTAGCCGTTTCTTTTTCCAGGTTATGGGGAACGGCAGGTTTGGCGCTGGCCCTCTCTATCTCAGCGTGGATTGAGGTTTTGGCTTTGACGATTATATTGAAAATTAAACTTGGCCGGATTAACGGAAAAATTATTTTGCGTGGCGCAATCAGTTTTATATCGGCATCTTTTTGCGCTGCAGCCGTTTCTTATTTTATGCTGCGGTTTATGGATATTTTTGTTGATACGCGCACAGTCGTCGGAATTTTCGCGCAGGGCGCCGCGGCGGGAATGGCCGGATTGGCCGTGTATGCAATGTTTGTTTTTTTATTCCGATGCGAAGAAATATATGTTATAAAAGAGTTGATATTGAATAGAACGGTAAGAATGCTGAAATTTTGAAAATAAACTGATTTATAATTTCCAATTTTTAATTTAAAATATATTTGAATTAAATTTCATAGAATATATTTTTCAATTCAAGGTATGATAAATAATTTTTTCGTAAAATCAAATATCCGTAATTTTTGCATTATCGCTCATATTGACCACGGAAAGTCCACTTTGGCGGACCGGTTTTTGGAATTAACCAAAACCGTTGAAAAAAGGAAAATGCGGAACCAGTTTTTGGATCAGATGGACTTGGAAAGGGAACGTGGCATTACCATAAAACTTCAGCCGGTTCGGATGAATTATGATAATTTTATTTTAAATTTGATTGATACTCCCGGCCACGTTGATTTTAACTACGAGGTTTCGCGATCGCTCGCGGCGGTGGAGGGCGCGATTTTATTGGTTGACGCGGCCAAGGGAATACAAGCGCAGACGCTTGCCAATCTGTATCTGGCGGTGGAGCAGGGGTTGGAAATAATACCGGTGATAAACAAAATTGATTTGCCGACTGCGAAAACTGATGAAACCGAAAAAGAAATTCGTAATGTTCTGGGCATAAGCGTTGACGAAGAAATTTTAAAAATTTCCGCGAAAATGGGAATGGGCATAGAAGATGTTTTAAAAAAAGTTGTAAAAAGCGTACCGGCACCGTTAACGGCAACAGATAAACCGCTGCGTGCTTTGATTTTTGACAGCAAGTACGATGATTATAAGGGTGTTATCGCTTATGTCCGTGTAGTTGATGGGAAAGTGAAAAGGGGCGATAAAATTATGGCTATGGTTTCAAAAACAAAATCGGAAGTCATTGAAACCGGCATATTTTTGCCGGAATTAAAAACGAAAGACGAGTTGTTTGCCGGAGAAATAGGTTATATAGCCACCGGTTTTAAGAATGTTGAAAGTTGCCGTGTCGGCGACACGATAATTATGTCCCAGCCGGCAAGCGGAATTTCCATTGAGCCGCTTTTGGGATACAAAGAGCCGAAGCCGATGGTGTTCGCCAGTTTCTATCCGCAAGAAGGAAGCGATTTTGATTTTTTGAAGGACGCGCTTTCAAAATTAAAACTTAACGACGCATCATTGTCTTTTAATGTGGAGAGTTCCCAGGCGCTTGGCCGCGGATTTTTATGCGGTTTTTTAGGGATGTTGCATATGGAAATAGTAAGCGAGCGTTTGCGCCGCGAATACGGATTAAACTTGGTTATCACTACGCCGTCGGTTAATTACAAAGTGGGAACAAGCGATAAACGCGAAGCGGAAATAAAAACCGCTTCGGAATTTCCCGATCCCTCGCGCATTGAATATGTTAGCGAACCATGGATTCGGTTGGAAATTATTACGCCGAGTGATTATATAAATAATATAATGATGCTGGCAAAAGGGACGCGCGGTTTTTACAAAAAAACGGAATATATCAGCGAAAAGAGAGTGATCTTGGCGTTTGAAACGCCGTTAGCCGATATTATAGCCGATTTTTACGATGATTTAAAAAGCGTTACTTCCGGTTACGCCTCGATGAATTATGAACTTTTGGATTTTCGTATCGGCGATTTGGTCAAAATGGATATTTTGATAGCGGGCGAAAAAGTGGAAGCGTTTTCGCGCATCGTGCCGCGGGAGAAAAGCCGTTTTATCGGACGGGATTTGGTTGGGAAACTTAAGGAAGTGGTGCCGCCGCAGCTTTTTACCGTGGCGATACAGGCGGCGATCGGCGGAGAAATTATCGCCCGTGAAACATTGAAAGCGATGCGTAAAGATGTAACCGGTTATCTTTACGGTGGCGATAGGACAAGAAAAGACAAGTTGCTTAAAAAGCAAAAAAAGGGGAAAAAACGACTGAAAGAAATGGGCAAGGTTCGTATCTCGCAGGAAGTGTTTTTGAAGGTGTTGAAGAAATAAAAAAATCCTTGCCGAATTTTTGGCAAGGATTTACCTTTATTAGCGCAAAGCTATCTCTAGCATTATTTTAAATTCATCGTAACGAACGATGACTAGGTCGATTTCGTCTTTTTTATAGAAATATATCATAACTTCCGGTTCTTCGTCTTCCGGTTTCCAGAATTGCATCGCGCTTTTGTCGGAAAATTTTATACAATCCGTCGTTTCCAATGTTAATATTTTTTTCGCTTCTTCGCGCGATATTCTTAAATTGTTCGCGCCGTTTGAGAATTCTATAATATTGATATCTTCTTCATCTCTCGCGACAAATAAAGGGTAGGGACTGTTTATTGCTTCAACATTTTTCAATAACATAAGTTTCTCCTTAAAAATTTTTAAATAACTGTGATATAATTAAAGTAAAGGAGCAATCGTCAAGGTAATCATACTGATGATTACCAACGATGCCGTAATGATCCAAAATATTTGTATTATTTTTTTGTTCAGTTTCATTTATTTATTATGCTATGCATATTAGTTAATTTAACATCGTTTGTCAATGTTTAAATTCTTGCGCGTTAAAATCGTTGTTGTATTTTTGGCGTTTCTTACGGTGTGGATGGGTCTTTCTTCACTGAAACTTTATTTTGTCGCGAAGCCGATTTACGACGAAGTCGATTTGTTGAATGCGCAAATTCTTGAGATGGAAGCGGTTAATGAGGATATTGCCGATGCTATGGAATATATGGGTACGATAGATTATCGCGAAAAAGAGGCAAAGGAAAAATTTAATTTGCAAAAACCGGGAGAAAAAGTGATAATAATAAATCGTAAAAGCGGTCTCGCGACGCAGGAAACAGCGGGAAATAATAATGCTGCCGGCGAACAAAAATATTTTTGGCGAAAATGGCTTGATTATTTTTTGGGTAAATAGGATCGCGCGGGTGTAGTATAGTGGTAATACATGACCTTCCCAAGGTCGAGATGGGGGTTCGATTCCCCTCACTCGCTTTTAAGTAATAAGCAATGCTGTCTTAGATTAGGGGTAGAACTGCCCGTCGTAGCCAAAGCCCGAGTAGCTCAATGGTAGAGCAATCGCTTCGTAAGCGATAGGCTGTCGGTTCAAATCCGACCTCGGGCTCTGACTTTGGCAGGCGGGGCAACTCTTTCGTAAATTCTAGATTAGAGGTTTCCGCCTAAGGCGGACCAGCCTTGGGCTGGCAAATCCGAGAGGCGGCTCACTTTTTATAAATTTTTATTTATGTTATTCTGTAATTGATATGACTGATATCCAGGAAAAAATTCAAGATTTACGCGTTAGATTCCGCATTGTTGCGGACTGTCTTTGACGTTTCGGCGATGAAGAAAAAAGTTGATGATTTTGAAAAAGAGATTGTAAAGCCGGATTTTTGGAATAATACCGGATATGCGCAAAAAGTCAGCGAAGAGTCGGCCGATTTGAAAGAAACATTGATATTTTTCGGGAAAATTGAAAATGAAATCGCGGAAATCGAAGAATTGAGCGCGCTTACCAACATTGACGAAGATATGATGGCGGAATTAAACGAAAAAGCGCGGGAATTGGAAGGTAAATTGCGCAAAGAAGAAATAAAGATTTTTCTTGCCGGAAAAAATGATCGAAACGACGCGCTGGTTTCCATTTATGCCGGCGCCGGAGGAGTTGACGCGCAAGATTGGAGCGGGATGCTTGTTAAGATGTATCTTAAATATTTTGAAAACAATGGTTACGCCGTTAAAATTATCGATTCGTCGCGCGGAGACGAAGGCGGTATAAAATCAATCGATATTGAAGTGAAAGGCAAGTACGCTTACGGTTATTTAAAAGGCGAGGCGGGCGTTCATCGGCTGGTTCGGCTTTCGCCGTTTAACGCCAAGCATTTACGGCATACCAGTTTTGCTAAAGTTGAAGTTTTGCCGATGTCCGAAAGTTTAAAAGAGATAAAGATAAATCCTGAGGATATAGAAATTGATACGTATAGATCCAGTGGTCCGGGAGGACAGAATGTTAATAAAGTGGAAACGGCGGTTAGGATCCATTATTTGCCAACGGGCATATTCGTGGCGGCGCAGTCCGAGAGATCGCAAGCGCAGAATAAGGAAAAAGCGCTGGAAATTTTAAAATTGAAAATTATGCAGCAGGTAACGGAAAAAGAAGAGGAGGAAAAATCGGCGATACGCAAATCATCGGGCAAGGCAAAATGGGCGAATCAAATCCGTTCTTATGTTCTTCATCCGTATAAAATGGTTAAGGATCACAGGACAAATATTGAAACAAGCGATGTTAAAAAAGTTCTTGACGAGGGGCGGTTGGATCAATTCATAGAAGCGGAGTTAAAGGGCTTGGCCTAAAAATTGAAGCCCGAAGGGCGCACAATTTTTAGTCGCCAAACCTTCACCCGGCACATATTCCAACCACGTATTTTGTGATATGCAATAATTTGAAAGCGAAGCGGCTTCGCCTTCATATGGTAAATAATCAATATTCGTTGCTGGAATATGTGCTGGGTTCAACAAAATTGGCATGATTAAATTTGAAAAAATTTCAAAAATTTATCCTCCGGATTCCGTTGCTTTGAAGGACGTCAGTTTTACTGTGGAAAAAAATGAATTTTGTTCCGTTGTGGGTCGTTCCGGCGCCGGCAAGTCAACGTTGCTGAAAATGCTTATTAGGGAAGAAGATCCGACCAGCGGGAAAATTTTTATTGACGATGTTGAAGTTACGAGTTTAAACAGAAAGGAACTGCCCTTTTTGCGAAGGAAAATCGGCGCGGTGTTTCAGGATTTTAAACTTTTGCCGTATAAAACAGTTTATGAAAATATAGCGTTCGCTATGGAAGTCATCGGGATGGATGAAGAATTTATCAAAGCGGACGTTCCCCAGGTATTGGCGCTTGTCGGTCTTGCGAAAAAAGCGAATCTTTTCCCGTATCAGTTGTCCGGCGGAGAAAAGCAACGGGTTGGTTTTGCGCGCGCTTTGGTTTACAGGCCGGAAATTTTGATAGCCGACGAGCCGACCGGTAATTTGGATCTTTTAAACACACTGGATGTGATAAGACTTTTGCTTAAAATAAATGAATTGGGAACAACGGTTATTTTGGCCACTCATGATAAAACGGTGGTGGATAATTTGCAAAAAAGAGTGGTTACTTTAAACGACGGGAAAGTAATCAGGGATGCCAAACAGGGGAAATATATATTATGAATTTACAATTTTCAATCAATTATCAATGAATCAATTTTCAATAACTAAATTTTAAAATAAAAATAATTGCAAAATTGATAATTGAAAATTAATTATTATGATTACCGCTTTAAAAAGAATAATAAAATCCGGATTGATTCGCGCTTGGCGCAATCGTATGGTTTCAGTCGCGACCGTAGCCGTTTTGATTTTAACGATTTGCGTTATAACCGGACTTTTGTTTTTTAATGTTTTGACCGATGTTGCGGTGAAAGAATTGCAGAGCAAGGTTGATATCAGCGCTTATTTTAACGTTGAAACGCCCGAAGATAGTATTTTAAAAGTTAAACAGGAATTGGCCGGACGCAACGAAGTAACAAGTATTGAATATATTTCTCGCGAAAAAGCGCTGGAAAGTTTTAAGGAAATCAACAGGGATAACGATGTAATCAAAAAAAGTTTGGAACAATTGGAAGATAATCCGTTGGAAGCAAGTTTGAATATAAAAGTTGTCAATGCTCGTCAATATGCCGGAATTGTAAGTTTTTTAGAGTCCGGTCCGTTTGGCGGTTTGATAGATAAAATAAATTTTCGGCAGAAAGAAGGTGTTATTATGAAATTGGACAATATCGCGCAATCTGTCAAAAAAGGCGGGATAATTTTAAGTTTTATATTGGTTTTCGTCGCGATTTTGGTAACATTTAATACTATCCGCTTGACTATGCATACCGCGAAAGAGGAAATCGGCATTATGCGTCTTGTCGGCGCTTCAGATTGGTTTATTCGGGCGCCTTTTGTCGTTGAAGGCGTTGTTTACGGCGCGATATCCGCTATTTTTTCTCTCGGCATAATTTATCCTCTGATTTTATTTATTTCTCCTCGTCTGGAATCTTTTCTGCCCGGTATCAATATTCTTGCTTATTTTCAGAGCAATTTGTTTATGCTTTTAGCGATCCAATTCGGCGTTGGAATATTTTTGGGAGCGGCAAGCAGCTTGGTGGCCATAGGAAAATATCTTAAAGTTTGATTACGTAATCGGTGGCGGCGAGTGTTGTTGTTTTAAATTTTTTACAGTTTATGTTATAGTTAAAAATATGCAAATAAAAAAACAACAGATTAAACAAAATAAAAAAATAACAATTGATAGGATTGCCTTAATGATTGGAAAGGGATTTAGCGGGATGGATAAACGATTCGCTCAAGTCGATAAACGATTCGCTCAAATTGACGAAAGATTTGATAGAATGGAAATGAAATTAGACAGTTTGGAAAGAAGAATTTTCGCTATTGAAAATATTTTAACCGAGCACGGCAGAGATATTAGGGCAATGAAGAATATTTTGGCTGAACATGGGAGCATTTTGGCTGAACATGGGAAAGATCTTCTGGAAATAAAATCGGAACTGCAAGCGCTTAAAAAATCCGATAATGGCAATTCTGATAAAATCTTTGAACTGGAGCAAAGGGTGGGGATTTTGGAGGCTAAAACGGTATAGGCATTGTTAGTCGCAATATGCTTAAAATATTATTTTTATGTACCAGTCGGAAAACGATAATTTAATATTTTTATTTCTTTTTTTGGTTGCGATATGGACTTTGCCGTGGAAGGGAATAGCTTTATGGAAAGCGGCGCGCGGCGAACACAGGATTTGGTTTATTGTTTTATTGATTGCGAATACATTGGCTCTTCTGGAGATACTTTACATATTTATATTTTCAAAAAAAGTTCAAGTTATTGAAGCGAAAAAACCGTAAAAAATATGATCGTTATTCTTGTTTTGTGAAATAATGTGAAATAATCTATTTAAATATTTACAAAAACCTGCTATATTGTAAGCGGGTTTTTGTAAAAAATAATATTGCCGGGTCATCTAATGGTAGGATAGCGGACTCTGAATCCGTTCATCTTGGTTCAAATCCAAGCCCGGCAGCCAATCTGGGTTCGTCCCGTACCCTGTGTGGTGCAGGGTAATGTTGTCGTCTTTTTTTATATTATTTTTTTTCGCAAATCCGGCGTTGACTTCCAAGACATATTGCGCCGGCTTTGGCGACGAAAACGTTTTCGGGAAAGAATCGGGTCGGACATTATCGGCGATATGAATAATTTTGAAATTTTCATCTATCCAGATAATATCAATCGCGAAGCGCATAGCTTTCATCCAAAAATATCTGATCGCGGGTTTATCGTAAACAAAAAACATCCCTCGGTCTTCCGGCAGGGAATTTCTGGCGGAAAGTCCTTTGATTTTTTGGCTGTCGCTGGCGACAATTTCAGTATTTACAATAGTATTATTTATGCTCAACGGCATCATTTGTTTATTGCCGTATTCGTTTGGCAAATACATCCTTACAAACCCGAGATTGTTGGTTTGTGTTATTTGTCGTTTTTTATTGTAATATTTGCTTAGCGGGCAATTAAGTGAAATAAACAGACCTCCCGCGATAAGAAGGCCTGTTGCAATAATAAAAATTTTTATTTTTTTTGACGAAATCATAAGTTATAGAAATGGCGTGAGTGAAAGAACGTGTTTTAAAAGCATATTGGCATATCCCCATTCGTTATCGTACCAAACCATAATTTTTACAAGCGTTTCTCCGACAACGCGCGTAAGCGCCATATCAACAATCGCGC
This sequence comes from Parcubacteria group bacterium GW2011_GWA2_38_13b, assembly GCA_000992445.2. GTDB lineage: Bacteria > Patescibacteriota > Minisyncoccia > GWA2-38-13b > GWA2-38-13b > GWA2-38-13b. The sequence continues at coordinate 28,931 of LBUF02000020.1, read as the reverse complement.
CATGCTTATTTTTAATGATATCCGAAGAAACAAGCGGTTTATCCGTAACTTCCAAAATGTCTTTCCATTCGTCTTTTTGCGCTTCCCAGAATAAAATATCATTTATTTCTTTGACGGAAGTTTTTCTTTCTGCAATGAAAGTAAAATCTAAAATTGAACCGGTGGCAATCGGCACGCGTATAGCCACGCCGTCAAATTTATCGCGCATTTCCGGTATGGCTTTGGCGGCGGCAATGGCCGCTCCGGTGCTGGTTGGTATGATATTGAGGCCGGCTGTTCTGCCGCGGCGGAAATCTTTATGCGGACCATCAACTATATTTTGGGTTGAGGTGTATCCATGGATAGTGTTTAGTATGGAATATTTTATTCCGGGATTTTTTGACATTATGGCGGCAATCGGGGTTATGGCATTGGTGGTGCAGGAAGCGTTACTTGTTATGTTGCTGTTTTTTATAGCCGCGATATTGACATTGGGCGTTGCCGTTACGGTTTTGCCGTCATCTTTTGCCGGCGCCGACAGGACTACTCTTTTTGCGCCCGCGTCCAAATGAGCCTTGGCTTTTTCGTATGATGTAAAAAAGCCGGTTGATTCTACCACGACATCTATGCCCAGTTCTTTCCATGGCAATTTTTCCGGGTTTGATTCCTTGAAATATTTTATCTTTTTTCCGTTTATAATAAGTTCATTGTTTTCGATAGCGATTTTTTTATCATAGCGGCCGTAAACGCTGTCGAATTCCAGCAAGTAAGCGAGGTTTTTTATGTCCCCCAGGTCATTTATCGCCGCTATGTCCAATGATTTATTTTCCAAAGCAGCTTTTAAGAATTGCCTTCCGATCCGGCCGAAACCGTTGATGGCGATTTTAATTGTTTTCATATTGAGCATTTTGAATTATTTTTTGCGGCGAAAATAATTTTTTGCCAGCGTTGGATAATTCAATCGCGTAATAATTGCTTCTGATGATTTAATTTTATCTCAACGTTAATATAAGCGCAATGATAAAATAATCCCCTGTATCGTCCTTATATTGCGCATTTTATTATTTTATGTTAACGTAGGTGTATTAAAAATGGTCGAGTCTTCCGCAAAAATGCGGGGGAGCTAAAAGAGTTTATTGTTACAAAAGTTAAGTTTAATCAAACATAAATTAAGTTTTATTTAGTTTAAATTTTTTGACTTATTTGTAATTAAAAAAGTGGATTTTCAAAATGATGGTGGTTTTCAAAGGCAAATGTTCAAGGGAAGTTGGAAATGCAACGGCTGCGGAGGGGAAATAACCGAACTTCCGTTTGAACCTGCCGGAGGCAAACCGGTTTATTGCCGAGATTGCTATAAAAGCAATAAACCGCGCCGAACAGGAGGAGGCGGCGGAGGCAATTTCCAAAGGCGGACATTCCAGGGTAATTGGAAATGTAGCGATTGCGGAACCGAAATAACCGAATTGCCGTTTGAACCGTCCGGAGACACTCCGATTTATTGTCTGGATTGTTATCGGAAAAACAAACCGCCAAGACGAGATTTTCGTTAATATTTAAAATATTAATCGTTTGTCTGTCATTGTAAAACCCGTTTCACGATTTCGTGGAGCGGGTTTTTAGTTGCGTTTGCGAAGTTATCAACAACTTGGTTTGTGTGCAAATTTTAAGATCAATGTTATAATAATACAATAAAGATAAACTCCGTTAGAAGTTTATCGAAAAACTTCTAACGGAATAAATATAATTTTAATTTTTTACAAATTTGTGGCCATTTAAGTCAAAAACAAAATTTTTTATCGGCATTGATATCGGGACTGTTTCGATTAAAGTGGTAGAATTATTTCGCGATCAAGGCCGAATCAATTTGGCAAATTACGCTCTTTATGATGCGCAAAAAAAATATTTGCGCGTTGATAATGAAGGCATTCAAACAAGCTCATTTAAAATATTGGACAATGAAGTTGCTGAAATTATCCGAGATCTTGTAAGCGAAGCGAAATTCAATTCGCGGGAAGCGGTGTTCTCGTTGCCTGTATTTTCTACTTTCACAACTTTGATAGAATTGCCGGCGATGCCCAAGGAAGAAATTGACCGCGCGATAAATTTTAAAGCCAAACAATATATACCGATTCCGCTTAGCGATGTAATTTACGGTTGGGAATTGATAGACGGAAATAAAACGGATGCTTCTTCAATGAATTTATCGAAAGAGTCGGGGAAAATTCGGGTTTTGTTAATGGCCGCGCCGAAAGAAATTGTAAATAAATACTTAAATATCGCCCGTCTTTCCGGATTAAATATTGTGGGCATGGAATCCGAAACGTTCAGTTTGATTAGATCTGTTTTGGGAAATGATTCATCCCCGGCTTGCATAGCGGATATCGGTTCCAAGAACACTAATTTGGCAATTGTAGATAAAGGATTTTTGGCTATCAATCACCATATGGATATCGCTGGCAGCGAGTTTACTAGAGTCATAACCGGAGCAATGGGCGTGGATGCGATCAGATCGGAAGAAATTAAAAAGGATGAAGGCGTAAAAGGCAAAGTTTCGGGATTATCTTCGGATAAACCTGGTTATTTCAAGGGAGAAAAAGAAATTTCTTTGGTTCTTTATCCGATTATCGATATTATTGCTTTAGAGATAGAAAGAATGATCGGTATTTATAATAAAAAAATAGGTCGTTCGGTTGAGAAGATCATATTGGCCGGCGGTTCGGCGCGTCTTCCGGGAATTGCGGAATATTTATCAAAAAAATTGAATAAAAAAGTTTTTATAGGAGATCCGTTATCAAGAATGGTTTATCCGCCGCGGATTGAAAATATTTTAAAAGCGCGCGCGCCGCGGTTCGCGGTCGCCATCGGAGCGGCAATGAAGAACTTGTAAGAATTTAATCACATTATAAATAAAGCGTTGAATTTAAGGTTTCGTTCAGTCAATTTTTAAAATTTTTTAATTTTTCAGTTTATTGGCTGATCCGCCCGGGGCGGAAAATTTGACTGAGCGAAGCGGGGAAATATGCCTATTGAACTAATTCAAAAAAAAGATATTCGTCAAAATGATGCCGCGTTTAAAATCAAATCGTGGTCAGGATTTTTTATCGGCGTATTTTTTCTGTCGCTTTTAGGTTATGGCGGATTGTTCGGATATAAAAATTACCTTAGCGGAAATTTGGGTAATTTAGATATAAAGATCGATGAAATTTCCCAGGGTCGCGATATGGCTTTGGAGCAAGAAGTTGAAGTGTTGGATAATCAAATTTTTCAATTAAGCGTTATTTTAAAAAAACATTTTTACTGGTCTAATCTTTTTTCCGATTTGGAAAAACTGGCTTTGGCGCAGGCGTATTTTAAAACTTTCAATGGCGGAATAAATGCCAATGGCGAAGGTATCGTGAATATTGATATTCAGACAACGGATTATTTAAAAGCGGCGGCGCAAATTAAAATCTTAGAACAATACCCGTATTTTAAAAACGTTGATGTAAGCAGTATCGGTTTAGAGGATGATTCCGTAAATTTTTCGGCTAATATAACGTTTGATCCGATTTTACTTTCCGGCGCTAAAAAGAAATAAATATAAATTTCGGTGCATTATTAATAAGATCGGTTATGCGATAATTTTCGCGGCGCCGCGATTGATTTATCAACCGGCGGATCGGTAAAGAAGTTATCGTATGGTTGGTCCAATTAAATGAAAAACTATTTTTTAATTTCAATATTATCGTTGGTTGCGAGCGTAACCTTGGGTTTTTTATTGATTTTTCCGCTTTATGATAAGATTGTCGTTTTACAGGCGAATATCGCGGAAAAAGAAAGCATAGTTGCGGAGCTTAATGATTTGATTCAAAAAATTGACCAGTGGCGCAATCAAGTAAGCGGCAAGGAGGCGAATATAGAAAAATTGAATTTGGCTTTGCCGTCAGAAAAAGCCATCCCGGATTTTATTGTGTCTGCGCGCAGTTTAGTGGAATCTTCAGGTATGGTTTTAAATGATATTACCATACAGGCGGATAAAAAAGTGTCTGTGTCGGGTAATAAAGATGCGGTTGCGTTTAATGTGATATTGGATATTGACGGAACTTATCTTGCGTTTAAATCATTGCTTTCCGGTTTGGAAAAAAATGTCAGAGTCGCGGATGTGCAATCGATTGATTTTAAAGCGGCGTCCGATTTGGACGCGTCGTTTTTAAATTTTATGATTAATCTTAAGGTATATTATAAATAATCAAAGCGTTTTTGGTTTCCGCGGCGGGCGCAGCGGATGGTCGGCGCAAATAAAATAATTTTTACATAAAACTAAACTTCATTAGAAATTACAGGTAATTTTTTAAGGGGGTTGATAAAATTATGGATATGTTAAAATATAAAATTTTCAACGGGGTAAAAAAAACATTTTTTTGGTTAATGCCATTGGTCGTAGTCGTATCGTTATTTTATTTTTTAATTGCGGACATCGCGCCGATAACGGCGCAGGATAATTCGGATCAGTCGTTTTCCGTCGAGAGAATTCGGTATCTTTCAGGGTTAAATCCTGATTTTGATTTTCTAGACGATGATTTATTCGTTTCTTTGGAGGTGAATGGCGCCATACCGATAAACCCGCAAATGGAAGGTCGCGACAATCCATTTGTCGCTTATTAAATTATTAGCGATATGCAAAAGACATTTCCGGATTTTTTAATCAAACAAGGCCTGATCGATTCCTTAAAGATGCTTTCTTTTCAAAGGGAAGCGGATCGTCTTGGCGTTGATGTTCAGGAGGTTATTTTAAATTCCAAAACCGTGAAGGAAAGTGATTTTTTTAAAGCGAAAGCGGAGTTTTTGAAATTTCCTCTTTTTGTCGTTCAAGATTTGCCGGATTTTTTTACGAAAGTTTTGGCGGAGATTCCAGAAGAAGCGGCCAGGAATTATAAAATTTTACCATTAAAAAAAAATAAAGATACGCTGGATGTGGGGATGATAAACCCCGAAGATATAAACGCGATGGAAGCGTTGAATTTTATCGCCGCGCAGAAAAAAGTTAATATCAATATTTTTATCATTACTCAGAGCGATTTTAATAAACTGGTCAATTATTACAAAACTTTTAAGGGTGAAGTTAAGGAAGCGATGGAAGAGTTGAAAAAAGAATTGGAAGATGTCGGGGGGGGACTTGATAAAAAAAGAAAAGTTGGCGCGAAAATGGCTGTTTCAGGTTTTGAAGAAATGCTTACGGAGGCGCCCATAAGCAAGATAGTGGCCGTAGTGATAAAGCACGCAACGGAAGGTCGGGCTTCCGATATTCATATAGAGCCGACGGAACAAAATTTGCGCGTTCGTTTCAGGGTTGATGGTGTTTTGCGCACTAGTTTGATTTTGCCGCTTGCGGTTCATTCGGCTATCGTTTCCAGGATTAAAATACTTTCTAATCTCAAAATTGACGAAGCGCGGATTCCGCAAGACGGCCGTTTTCATTCTGCTGTCGGATCAAAAAAGATTGATTTCAGGGTATCGACTTTTCCTACGGCGAATGGAGAAAAAGTCGTAATGAGAATATTGGATTCGTCCGTGGGATTTTTGAAATTGCAAGAGATCGGCTTGGATGGCAGAAATTTAGAACTTATCCAGCGGGAGATAGATAAGCCGTTCGGGATGATTCTCATAACAGGTCCGACCGGTTCTGGAAAATCTACAACTTTATATTCTCTTTTAAATATTTTAAACCATGACGATATAAATATTGTAAGCTTGGAAGATCCTGTTGAGTATTATATGGATGGCGTGGCGCAATCGCAGATAAAGCCGGAAATCGGTTATACTTTCGCTTCTGGTCTTAGGCATATTTTGCGTCAGGATCCGGATGTGATTATGGTAGGCGAGATACGTGACAGTGAAACGGCTCAGTTGGCGGTGCATGCCGCGCTTACGGGACATATCGTGCTTTCCACTTTGCATACTAATAATGCCGTGGGTGTTATTCCCCGGTTGGTTAATATGGATGTTGAGCCGTTTTTATTGCCGCCTTCTTTGAATTTGGCGATAGCTCAAAGATTGGTGCGGCGTTTATGCGCTGAGTGCAAGAGAGAGGTTAAGCCGTCGCCGGCCGTAGAAGAAATGATAAAACGCGAGGTGGATGGTATGCCCGAGGATGTTAGAAAAGAAATAAAAAAACCGTTTAAAATTTATGAAGCGCCGGGATGCAAAGCATGTGTTTCCGGCACCAAAGGGAGAATAGCTATTTTTGAAGTAATAAATATGACGAAACAGCTTGAGGAAATTGTCGTGAAATCATTCACCGAAAGTAATATTTTGGAAGAAGCGGAAAGGCAGGGAATGATCACTATGAAACAGGACGGCATATTAAAAGTTTTGAGAGGATTGGTCGGTTTAGATGAAGTTTTACGGGCAACTGAAGATTGATTATGAACTATATTGTGAAAATAATAAATAATATTGTTGAATTAAAAAATAATCGACGTAATTTCGGTGTTTTCGGGTTTACTATGGTGGAACTTTTGGTGGTCGTGGCTATAATCGGTCTCGTAGTGAGTTTGGTGCTGGCGAGCTTCAGTATTGTTCAGCAGAAAAGCAGGGATGCCCGGCGAGTTGTTGATGTTGACACATTAGTAAAAGCGTTGCATTTATATAACAATAGTTTTTCCGTTTATCCGATTTATGACGGGTACATAACAGGGATCGATACTGTGTCCGCCGATTTGAAAAATTCCAATATTTTGAAATCTGTTCCGCTTGATCCGATAAATCAGCAGGTTGGCGGCATAATATATAAATATAATTATTTTTCTTCTAATGGCGTGTCTTTCCAGATTCAATATTGCTTGGAAACCGATTCGATAATCAATACCAAGCAGGGCTGCGAAAATTACGCAAGACCGTAAATCGCGGCCGATTGGATAAACTTTATTATAATTAATATGCCTAAAATTTTATTAGTAGAAGACGACCAATTTATCGCTCAATTATATTCGGAAAAATTTTCCAAATTTCATTATGAAACAGAAGTTGTTCGGGATGGTTTTGAGGCGCTGGAAATTTTAAAAAAATATAAGCCGGATCTTATTCTTTTGGATATCGTGATGCCTAAAATGGACGGTTTTGAATTTTTGGCGCATATTAAAAGAGATGATTTGTTAAAAAAGATTTTGGTTTTAATGTTTACAAATTTGAGCGATAAGGCGGATATCGAAAAAGCCAAATCGCTTGGTGCGGAATCTTATATTATCAAGAGTCATTTTACGCCGGCGGAAGTGGTGGATAGGGTTAATATTTTATTAAAGCGTAAATCCCATTAGAAGTTCATTAAGAGTTTTATTTTTTAAATTTAATATTAAGCGAAGCTCTATTGGAAAGATGTCAATAACAAATGACTTTCTAACGGGGTAAATAATTTTATGAAAGATTTTCAGTATGAATTGGAAGAGTTATTCGTTGCCGTTTTGAAGGAAAACGCTTCGGATCTTCATATATCGGCGGGCAGGTATCCGACATTGCGAATCGACGGACAGCTGATTTCGCTGGCGCAAAAAGAAATATTGGATCCGGAACACACAAGGGGTCTTGTTTTGGCATTGCTCAACGAACAGCAGAAGGAATTATTTTTAAAAAACAAAGAACTGGATTTTGCTTATTCTTTTAAAGGTAAAGCTAGGTTTCGCGTCAATGTTTTTTACCAAAGATGTTTTTTTAGCGCGGCTTTGCGGTTGATTCCGACAAAGATAAAAACGATTGAAGAACTGAATTTGCCGCCGATTTTGCAGGAATTCACCAATCATAGCCAGGGTTTCTTGTTGATTACCGGTCCTACCGGACACGGGAAATCAACAACTTTAGCCGCCCTTGTAGATAAAATAAATCATGAGAGGACCAAGCATATCATTACAATCGAAGATCCTATTGAATATTTATTTACGCAGGATCGTTCCATTGTGGACCAGCGCGAGGTTGGTTTGGATACGGATGATTTTAGCCGGGCGTTGCGTTCCGTATTTCGTCAGGATGTTGATGTTATAATGGTGGGAGAGATGCGCGATATTGAAACGATTTCAACTGCCGTTACGGCGGCTGAAACCGGTCATTTGGTTTTGGCAACTTTGCATACTAATAATGCCGCCCAGACAATAGACAGAATTATCGATACTTTTCCTCCGTCCGGCCAGGGTCAGATACGGGCTCAGCTTGCCAATACTCTTTTGGGAGTTGTTTCGCAAAGATTGATTCCGAAATTGGATGGCGGCAGAATTCCGGCGGTTGAAGTGATGATTGCCAACCATGCTATCAGAAATTTAATCAGGGAAGATAAGATTCATCAAATTGATTTGGTAATTGATACGAATATGGAAGCGGGAATGATTTCTTTGAATAGGGCATTGGCGGAACTTGTCAGGGCGCAAAAAATTTCTATGGAAAACGCGGAACTTTATTCTTTAAATTTGTCGGAATTGAGAAATTTTATTTCCTAAACCCCGTTAAAGATAAATCTCTAACGGGGCAAAAATTACGCAAGCGTATTGTTTTATTTTTTTGCTTTAATGAATTTAGCGCAGGCAGGAATATTAACGGTTTGTTTGCGTACGAAAAGCTTTGAATTTTAATTATAAAGCAAGAACGCCGGATGGGGTTTTGCAGAGCGGTGCCGTTGAGGCGGTCAGTCAGGATGCCGCCATTAATGTCTTGCAAAGACACGGATTGATTATAGTTTCGTTGGAGCTAAAACAGCAGTCTTCGTTTTTTTCGCGCGAGGTAGCTTTTTTAGGCGGCGTCAAAAATAAAGATATTGTTATTTTTTCGCGCCAATTGGCGATTCTTTTCGAAGCGCAAGTTCCTATTGTTGAATCATTCCACGCGCTTATAAAACAAACCGAAAAAGAATCTTTCAAGAAGGTGCTGTCGGAAGTACTGAATGATATTGAGGGAGGATCATCGTTGTCAAGGGCATTATTGGCGCATAAAAATATTTTCTCTAATTTTTATATTAGTATGATAGTTTCCGGAGAAGCATCGGGCAAGTTGCAAAGCGTTTTTTCTTATCTTGCCGATCATACCGAGCAAGAATATTATCTGACCGCGAAAATAAAGGGCGCGATGATGTATCCGATATTCATTATCGCGGCTTTTATATTAGCGGCGGCTGCGATGATGATTTTTGTGGTGCCTCAATTATCCGCAATTTTAGAAGAAACAAACCAGGAATTGCCGTTGTTAACCAGGATACTGATCGGTTCCAGCCATTTTATTAAAGATTGGATTTTTGTTTTATCGCTTGTTCCCGTGATTATCGGCGTATTTTTATGGCGTTATTTGAAAACTTCGGCAGGAAAGGATATGAAAGACAAGGTTGTTTTAAAAATACCGGTTATCGGTAATCTTTTGCGCAAAGTTTATCTGTCGCGTTTCAGTGAGAATTTAAGTATATTAGTAAAGGGCGGTTTGCCGATTATCCAGGCCTTGCAAGTTACCGGCGATGTTGTCGGTAATGTTGTTTATAAAAAAATCGTAGATTCGGCCATTGAAGAAATTAAGGGAGGCGGCAATGTTTCCGATGTTTTAAACCGGTATCCCGCGGCTTTTCCCCAATTCGTAACGCAGATGTTTGTTACGGGAGAGAAGACGGGAAAATTGGCGCAAGTTTTGGAAAATGTTTCCAGGTTTTATCAAAAAGAAACAGAAAATATGACCGATAATTTAACCCAGCTTATTGAACCGATTTTGATCGTGGTGCTTGGCATCGGCGTTGGTATTTTAGTGGCAGCCATTTTAATACCTATTTATAATATAGCGAGCGGCTTTTGAAGAGTTTTCTTTAAATTTTCAATCTGCCAGCTGGCGGAGCAGAAAATTTAGATAGAAAACCTTTACCCGGCACATATTCCAGCAACGAATATTGATTATTTACCGTATAAAGGCGAAGCCGTTTCGCTTTCAAATCGTTGTATACCAAAATACGCGGTTGGAATATGTGCTGGGTTCCACAAAATTGGCACTTATCCACATAAATTTTTGTCATAAAAATAATTTAGAGGTATAATAAAAGCGTTGCCTTTTTGGTCGATACATTAGGCGAAAAAATATAAAAATATAAAAATATAAAAATTAAAAACTATCAACCCATGGCTGACCCGCTTGCCCGCCTTTGGTGGGTCTCGGGCGGGAAATCTAAAATATTTTATTTTAGATTCAAGGTTTTAAGTTTTTAGGATTAACAATGCTACAATTTTTTAATAAGAAGACCGGACAGCGCGGTTTTACTTTGATTGAACTTTTGGTGGTTATCGCCATTATTGGAATTTTAGCTACTATCGTTTTGGTTTCGTTGAATTCCGCGAGGTCAAAAGCGAGAAATACGCGCAGAGTAAGCGATCTTCGTCAGATTCAATTGGGGCAAGAAATTTACTACGACAGTAGTGTCGGCAATGGAGCTTATGCTACAACATTAGGTGCATTGGCAACGGGTGGTGCTATGTCGGCGGTGCCGAAAGATCCCAGTTCAAATGGAGATTACGCGTTTTGCGCTGGAACAAACAATTATGTTGTTGGTACCAGACTAGAACCGACGCAAGTTGTCGGACAAGGTTTAATGGCTACAACCATAAGCGCTGCGAAAGCGGGAGCCGTATGCGCTTTAGCCAACGGTAATCCAGCGGTAACTTCGGCTAACTGTGGAACGATTGACGGCAGTAGTAATGGATTTTATTGCGTAAGCGCGCAGTAGGAATTATTGATATTTATTGTCAGATATTCTCAAAAGAAAAAACCCTATAATGGGTTTTTTCTTTTGAGAGCCGTTGGATCATTACGGTATAATCATTTTTAATGTTATAATAAAATTATGACAGTAATTTTTTATATTTTTATTTTCGGCCTTATTATCGGCAGTTTTTTGAATGCCGTTATTTATCGTTTGGAGGCGAAAAAGTCGGTATGCCGCGGCCGGTCATTTTGCCCTGAATGCAAACATATTTTGGCATGGTATGATTTGATACCGCTTTTGAGTTTTATTTTTCTTGGCGGAAAATGTCGTTATTGTCATCAAGAAATTTCCATTCAATATCCGTTAGTGGAGTTGGCGACCGGATTACTGTTTGTATTAATTTTTCCGCTCGTGGGCGGATCCCGCCCAATGGCGGGACAATTTTCAATTTTCAATTTATCTTACGGGTTTTATATTATCAGTATTTTAATTGTTATTTTCGTCTACGATTTAAAATATTACATTATTCCCGACAAAATTATCTTGCCGGCAATTATAGTTTCATCGTTGTGGTCATTGAGTGCCGGTAATTATTTGAAAATTGAAAATTGGAAATTACCAGCCCAGGGCTGGTCCGCCTTGGGCGGAGAAATTATAGATGTTAATTCATTGTTAGCCGCTTTTGGGGCAAGCGCTTTCTTTTTATCGTTGATAATCATATCAAAGGGTCGTTGGATGGGCTTTGGCGATGTCAAACTCGCCTTTTTGATGGGTTTGATTTTGAGTTTTCCAAATATTCTCGTAGCTTTGTTTACGGCTTTTATATCCGGTGCTATAATAGGGGCGGGTCTTATATTGTTTAAGAAAAAAGATTTGAAATCGCAAATACCGTTTGGTCCTTTTCTTGCCGGCGGAACGATTTTTTCTTTATTTTTTGGAGAAATAATCATTAATTGGTATTTGAATATATTATTATGAAATCATGATGCTAATATACGAATCCATACTAATTATACTAATGTTATCGTATTCGTATAATTAGTAGGATTAGCATATTTGCATCGATAATTTATATGAATAAATTTTATTTGCCTATAGTAATAGTCGTTTTTGTTATTGCATCAGCATTGATTATCTATTATGGATTTGCGGATGACAATGGAGGGTTGGACAGCGTATTGAATTATCAAAATAAGCAGAATGCCAGTTTGACCATAGATTTTGGCGATAAGCAAAGAATGTTTGTCGGCGATGTTATTGAAAATATGACTATTTTGGATGCTTTGGAATTATCGTCCGAGAGTAGCGATTTAAAATATAATTTTGATCAAAAAATCAATAATTTGGCGATGATTGACGGTTTTTCCAATAATGGCAGCGTATGGAATATATATATGAACGGGTTGTTGGTGGAAGAGTCGCCCGACGCTATTAAAATAAAAGCGGGCGACGCGGTGGAATTGAAGTTTGAGCAAAATTTGCAATAAATTTTTTTATGAAGAACGGGAAGGGGTTTACATTGGTTGAAGTTATTGTTTCAGTGGCTATCATTATTTTAATGGTAGCCATTACTATGGTTAAATACGGCGATTTGAGAAATCGATCAACGCTTAATCGGGCCGCGCAGAAAGTCGCGTTGGATATAAGAAAAGCGCAGAATTTAGCCGCTTCAACCGTGGAGCAATCCGATGGTTCCGCGCCTTGCGGATACGGTATTCATTATTCGGATTCCGATACATATTTTTTATTTGCCGATAAAGCTTCGTTGTCAAATGATTCATTGTGTGTTTCCGCTGATAAAATTTTTAATTCAGGCGAAGAAGCGGAAACTATAAATATAGAACAGTTTGATATAAAATTCAAAGATCCTCCTTTTTCTGATATTCTTTTTTTCCCGCCGGACCCCGTTACATATATAGGCGGATCTTTTAGTCCGACTCTCCGGGCCGTGATCGCATTATGTGTTAAAAATGAATGCGATTCTTTTTATCAACAAATTTCCGTATGGGGAAACGGAAGGATAGATATAGAATAAATATCATAATGAAAGGTTTTACTTTATTGGAAACAATTATTTCTGTGGCGATTTTGGCGGCAATGGTTGTCGGTTCTTTGACTTTGATTTCTAAAAGTATGCAGAGCGTATCCATGAGCCAAAATCGTTTGGTTGCTTCGTATCTGGCGCAGGAGGGGATGGAAATCGTGCGTAATGTAAGGGATAATAATTGGAAAAATGTCAATTATCCGTCTTTAACGAATTGGGACGAAAATTTGCCTGATTGCGAGAATTGCGAGATGGATTACACGACGAATGTTTTGGCGGACGGAGGGGATCCTTTTTTGAGATTGGATTTGAGCAATTTTTATAATTATTCTTCCGGCGTGGACACGATATTTAAGCGTCGTATCAGCTTAGAGACGATTTCCGATCGGCAAAAACAAGTAATAGTGGAAATCATATGGCAATATAAAGGGAGCGATCATAATTTAGCGGTTACGGCGTTTTTATATAATTGGCAATAATTTTACGAAAAATGCGTTTTATTAAAAAATATTTTACTGATAGCGGGTATACGATGATAGAGCTTATTGTCGCTTTGACGATTTTTAGTATTGTTATCGTCGGAATTACGCAGGTGGCGGTTTCCGTTTTGCGCGTTCAGCGCGGAAGTTCCGAAATGCAAAATATTGAAGATAACGCAAGAGCGATTTTTGAATCAATGGTTCGGGAAGTAAGAACCGGTCATAGCTATAAAGTTGTTGAAAACGGCAAACGTTTTTGTTTTAGCGCTGCGGGAACTTCGGCAACCGCCCCTTTCTTTGCGCGGTATTTTCTAGATAGCGGAATAATTTATCGCACTAGTGTTACCAATGGTGAAGAGGCAGAGTATAAAAGTTGTTCCAATAATTCAAATTCAGACACTCTGGCCTTTAATTCCAATAATGTGGTTGTGGAAGATTTAACTTTCAAGATAAATTCGGGGGATCATAAAATGATTACCATCTTTATGAAAATTAAAGGAAATACTGTTTCGTCCAAATCCGTTATTTTACAAACGACGGTTTCGTCGCGGTATTTATGCTGATTAAAATTCTATGTTAAAACTCAATTTTTTCAAATATTTTTTGCCGGATGATCGCCGCGATAAGGGCGCGGTCGGTTTATTGATCAGCTTAATTATTCTTTCCGTTATTTTTATCATATCGGTCGGTATGGCTATAGTAAGAATAGTTGAAACTCAGTTGGCTTATAATGTTTTAGAATCCGTTACGGCATATCAGGCCGCTGACAGCGGCATTGAATATGCTTTAAATGAATTGCGTTCCAATTTGACCGGGGAGTATATTGAGGGATTATGCGATGACGGTATCGATGACGGTATCGATGTCTCCGTTGGCGACGGTTTTTACTGTCTTGATTTGACTCGCGCGGAAGGACTTAATGTTACAAGCGTAAAATCAATCGGTAATTTTAAGGGTACAAGACGAGCAGTAGAAATTAATTTATGAATAAAAAACAGGCTAAAAATAGAATAGATAAACTGAAAAAAGAAATAAACCGCCATCGTTATCTTTACCATACTTTGGACAAACAGGAGATTTCCGATGCCGTTTTGGATTCCTTGAAACACGAACTGGATATATTGGAAAAAGAATTTCCCGATTTAATAACGCCGGATTCGCCGACGCAAAGAGTCGGCGGAAAAGCGTTGGATAAATTTGAAAAAGTAAAGCATAGGACTCCTATGCTTTCGTTAAATGACGTTTTTTTATTTGAAGAAATAAAAGAATGGGAAGAAAGGATAAGAAAAATAACGCCGATTTTTGACAAAGAAATAGGATGGGATGATCGGCGAAAATGAAAAATATGGTTATTTCGCGGAACTCAAAATTGACGGGTTCGCCATTGAGTTGATTTATGATAATGGATTCTTTAAGATCGATTCTACTAGAGGG
>LBUF02000020.1:0-14221 GCA_000992445.2 Parcubacteria group bacterium GW2011_GWA2_38_13b | reverse complement strand
TCCCCGTCCGCGGACATCGCGGGTAGAGGTGCGCGGAGAAGTTTTTATGGCAAAAAAAACTTTCAGTAAAGTCAATGAAGATCAGCGAAAAAATAATTTATCTTTGTACGCCAATCCCAGAAATTTGGCTGCCGGCAGCATCAGGCAGTTGGATCCCAAAATAGCGGCTGCGCGCGATTTGAATTTTTTGGCATACGATATTGTCGGCGATACGAGCGCGAAAATTCACGAAGAAAAACATTCCATATTGAAGGATTTCGGATTTAAAATCGATGGAATACGCCAAGAGATGCAAAAATCTCGAAGAAATTTTTGATTTTTGGAGTCATATAAAAAAAATACGGGAAAAATTACCTTGTCAAATAGATGGAATAGTCGTTTCGGTTAATTCCAATGATTTATTTGTTCGTTTGGGTTTTGTCGGAAAAGCGCCGAGAGGGGCAATCGCTTTTAAATTTCCGGCCGAACAAGCGACTTCAATGGTTGAGGGTATAAAAGTGCAGGTTGGCAGAACCGGTGTTCTCACGCCGGTTGCCAATATTAGGCCGGTAAATATTGGCGGAACAATCGTTTCTCATGCTACCTTGCATAATGAAGATGAAATTAGAAAAAAGGACATAAGAATAGGAGATACGGTGATCGTGCAAAGAGCGGGCGATGTGATTCCGGAAGTAGTTGAGGTTTTAAAAAGATTGCGGCCGAAAAAAACAAAAGAATTTAATATGCCGCGAAAATGTCCTGTTTGCGAATCGGATGTTGTCAGAGAAAAAGGCGAAGTTGGGCATTATTGTCAAAATAAAAAATGTTTTGCCGTTGAAAAAGAGAAGATTATTCATTTTGTTTCCAAAAAAGCGTTTAATGTTGACGGTCTTGGCGAAAAAATAGTTGGACAGCTCATTGACGGAGGGTTGATTTCCGGCGCTGTCGATATTTTTCTGTTGACAAAGGACGATTTGGAGCCGTTGGAAAGATTTGCCGAGAAATCCGCGTCTAATTTGATCGAAGCTGTAAATAACAGTAAAATAATTTCTCTGCCTAGGTTTTTATTTTCTTTGGGCATACGGCATATCGGAGAACAAACCGTTTATGATATCGCGCAAATTTTTCAAAAAAATAATGTAATAAAAAAACCTAGCGATTTACTGAAAGCGGCTGATGGTATGGCAATAGACGATTGGCTTTTTATTCGTGATATCGGGCCGATTTCCGCCAAAAGTATTGCCAGTTGGTTTGCGGACGAAAATAATAGAAATTTCTTGAATAGATTGACGGAATCGGGTATTATTATTGAATCGCCGAAAGCATCTGCCGTAAAAATTAAAAAACTCTTGGGAAAAACATTTGTGTTGACTGGCGAACTTTCTTCGTTTACCCGTGAAGAAGCGCAAGATTTTATAAGATCGCTTGGCGGGAATGTGAGTTCGTCCGTAAGCGAAAAAACCGACTATGTCGTGACGGGAGAGAATCCGGGAATAAAATATGAGAAAGCTAGAAAAATAGGAGTTAAAATAATTGACGAGAAGGAGTTTAGAAAATTGGTTAAATTCAAAGCGCAAAAATAATACCGCCATACAGTATTGTTTTGAATTTTTAATTATCAATTTTGCAATTTACAATGAATTTTCCAATTTTCAATAAAGAAAACGGATTGGAGATTGGTTTGTCCGCTATGGGCTGGTCCTCCTTGGGCGGAAAAATTGATTTATTGATAATTGATTGTAGATTGTAAATTGTAAATTTAATTTTTATGTTATCCAAATCCGACATTAAGCATATAGCGAACCTTTCGCGGATCAGTATAACACCGGAAGAAGAAGAGGAATTTTCGCGCAGTATTTCTTTTATTTTAGATTATGTTTCGCGATTGGAACAGTTGGATGGCGGAATTGAAAGCGGATTCGTTGACTTGGCGGATAATTCCGATATTTTTCGCGACGATGAATCGGGCGTTGGTTTGTCGGAGCCGGCATATAATTTAACGGACGCAGCGCCGGAAACGAAAAACGGGTACGTTAAAGTAAAACGTATATTGCAATAACTTTGTTATTCGTAAGGAGATCATAACAGGATTTATAGATTATTAATTTGGATTTATTCAATCTTACAATAAAAAAAGCGCATAATTTGCTGGTTGGCAAAAAAGTTTCTTCTGCTGAAATTACTCGGCATTTTTTAGATGTGATAAAGAAAAAAGACGGCGATATTCGCGCTTTTTTGGCAATTACCGAAAAATTGGCGATGAAACAGGCGAAAAAAGTTGACGATAAAATAGCGAAAAAAGAAAATATCGGGTTATTGGAAGGCGTTCCTTGCGCGGTGAAAGATAATATTTTAATAAAAAACGAAAAATGCACCGCCGGATCAAAAATTTTGGAAAATTACGTCGCTTCTTATGACGCCACTGTCATAAAAAAACTTAAAAATAATGGTGTTGTTGCGTTGGGCAAAACTAATTTGGACGAGTTTGCTATGGGTTCTTCGACGGAAAATTCCGCTTTCGGTCCCACGAAAAATCCTTGCGATTTGACGCGGGTGCCCGGCGGTTCAAGCGGCGGTTCGGCAGCGGCAGTGGCGGCGGATGAATGTATTTTCGCGCTGGGTTCCGACACGGGGGGGTCGGTCAGGCAACCGGCGGCGTTTTGCGGAGCAGTTGGGCTTAAACCGACTTATGGTTCCGTGAGTCGTTATGGTCTTATCGCAATGGCGTCTTCTTTGGATGTTATCGGACCGATCACTAAAACGGTTGAGGACGCGGAAATCATATTTAACGCGATAAAAGGAAAAGATAAGTTAGATTCTACTACCATAGAATCTAACTTATCAATTTTTCCGCCCGAGGCGGACCAGCCTCTGGCTGGCAATTTTCAATTTTCAAAAAATTTAAAAATTGGCGTGCCGAAAGAATATTTTATAGAAGGAATGGATAGGGGGGTTGAAGAATGCGTGCGAAAAGTCGTAGATAAACTTGGTAAAAATAAAAATATAGAAATTAAAGAAGTGAGTTTGCCGCATACTCAATACGCCTTGGCTGTTTATTATATTTTAATGCCAGCGGAAGTTAGCGCCAATTTGGCGCGTTATGACGGCATTCGTTACGGAAAATCCGCATCCGCTAAAAATAAATCTTTATTGGATTTTTATCTTGATACGCGGGGAAAATATTTGGGATTTGAAGCGCGGAGAAGAATAATGCTGGGAAGTTATGTTTTGTCGGAAGGACATTTTGATGATTATTATCAAAAAGCCGGAAATGTTTCTGGTTTGATCAAGGAAGATTTTCGGAATGTTTTCAGGGAAGTTGATTTGATTGTCGCGCCGACTACTCCGAATACCGCTTTTAAGATCGGAGAAAAAGCGAAAGATCCGATGCAAATGTATCTTTCTGATATTTTTACCGTTGCTTCCAATATCGCCGGCATCCCCGCTATGTCAGTTCCTTGCGGTTTTGCCGGAAAAATGCCGGTTGGTTTGCAGGTAATCGGTCCTTGGAGCGGCGAAGATAAAATATTCGCTTTGGGTAAAATCATCGAGTTGTTAGTATAAGGGTAATAATATAAATTAACATTATGGAACAATTTTACGAAAAATTATTCAATATTGATTATAAAGAATATGCCGGGTTTTTGTCGGCAACGATAAGCGATTTTTTTGGTTCCCCGGCTTTTGTGAACTCGTTTTGGATATTTAAAATAGTAATGGCTGTTTTTTCTTTGTTATTTTTTATATTTATCGTTATTTTAATCATAAAATTAAAGTCGGCGCCAAGCGAATCGAGTCCGCGGCAAAAAGCGCAAAAAGCCGCTGTTAATAAAGAAGAATTGGCTAAAAAATGGTCTATAATCGCGGGAAAATCCAAGTCGTTAAAAACCGGCGACTGGAAATTAGCCATTATTGAAGCGGATAAATTTTTAGACGATTTGTTGAAACGTTTGGGATATGAAGGCGAAAGTATGGGTGATCGGTTGAAAAAGCTGGATTCCAAAAAAATCGCCAATATTGATCAAATTTGGCAGGCGCATAAAATAAGAAATGACATTGTTCATCATCCGGAATATGAACCGTCAAAAGGCGAAATTGATTTCGCATTGGGAACATACGAAAGGGCTTTGCAGGATTTAAGCGCGGATTAATCGTTATTTATCATAAATATGGAAAAATTTAATCAAAAATCGGGAGAAAAAGAAAAGCCGCTTATTGTTAATGGCGGAGTTTTTGATCCCGAAGAAGAAGTTAAAAAAATAAAAAAATTATCGCGCGGAAATAAAAAAGCGGCTATCGCCGAATTTAAAAATAAATGGACGTATCAAAAAGAGGGGCTGGCGATTACCCAGGAAATAATTATCAAAGCAATCAGAAAAAATCCCGACGCGTCACCCGATGAATTATATGATTATATGATTAAAGTCGCGGAATTATTCGGTTTCACCGAAAAACAAAAAGATTTGGCAAAATCGGTTTTGAAAAAATATGCGGAAAAGCATAAATTTATCAAAGAAACAAGAAGACAATTTCCCGATGACATTGATCTTTTTGAAGATTTTTTCGGCAGAAAACCATCGGGAAAAGTAGAAGTTTTGGAGGGGCCGATTTCCATTTGTTTCAGAGTTTATAATCAAAAAGATTTCGCATATCTTTATTCGGGGGCATTTTTAAAAAGACGATCGCCAACTAAAAAGGAGATTGAAGAAAGCGATGATTCGGGAGGGTTTATGATTGAAGAATTGAAAGTGCCAAGATTCAAGGGTGTGGTTTTCATTGAATCGGTTGACGTGAAAAGTGATTTTGTGGAAGATAGTAAAGATATTTTTAATCACGAAGAACAGCATATTATAAATTTTTTATTTGAAAAGGAATTTATGAATACGCCGGAATATAAAGATGAAGTTGCTAAAATTTTAGCGCGTTTGAAGATGGCGGAAAAAGATAATGAAAGAGAATTGGTAATTAAACAATATTTTTCATATATCAGAAAG
Source organism: Parcubacteria group bacterium GW2011_GWA2_38_13b (assembly GCA_000992445.2). Classification (GTDB taxonomy): domain Bacteria; phylum Patescibacteriota; class Minisyncoccia; order GWA2-38-13b; family GWA2-38-13b; genus GWA2-38-13b. The sequence goes on along the minus strand of LBUF02000020.1, from coordinate 9,248 downwards.
AAATTTGAAAATTTGGCTCGAAATGAAATTATCGCGTATTTGACGGAAGAGGGCAACGGTTTCGATGATTATTTTTTGGAAGAAGTAATCTTAAATTTAACCGCTTTGAGAAAAGATGGCGGAATATACGATTATTATTTTAATGAACACGATATTATTCGGAAATATGTTTTTAAGGATATTGTAAAAATAATCGGCAGAAAATTTATGCCTTCAATACGATTGATCGCCAATGAAGTTTTTGTGGATGAATATAAAAATATCATCAGGGAAGCCGTTAATTCGCTTGAATTATTACATGATAAAAAATATTCAAAAGAGCAAATTATCGCTTTGATGCAAAAAGAGCCGTTGCGTAAATGGCGGAGAGTCGTTGGTAGATTGTTGGCAGCGGAAAATACAAAAGAAGAAATGGAGTAATTTATCTTTCGTATTTTCAGATTTTATTTTTTATGACTGATCTTGAAGAAATTAAATCGCGTTTGGATATCGCTGACATTATTCGTGGTTATTTGCATTTGGAAAAAGCCGGCGCCAACTGGAAAGCGCGTTGCCCTTTTCATAATGAAAAAAGCCCGTCGTTTATGGTTTCGTCGGATAAGCAGATTTGGCATTGTTTCGGATGCGGTGAAGGCGGAGATGTATTCGGGTTTTTAATGAAAATTGACGGATTAGAATTCAAAGAGGCGCTGAAGATTTTGGCGGAAAGAGCCGGCGTGAAATTACAACGTCAGCCGTCCGGCGATTATGCCAAGGAAAAAAATAAAAAGGAAATTTTTTATGAAATCAACGAATGGGCAACGAAATTTTTTGAAAAACAGCTTTGGGGCGGGACGCCGGCAAGTAAAAAAATAATGGAATATTTGCGTGGACGCGGTCTTAAAGAAGAAACGATTAAAAATTTTCGGTTGGGATACGCGCCGAAAGAGTGGCGTTTATTGCGGAAATTTTTAAATAGCAAGGGATATAAAGACGGCGATGTGGCTGAGGCGGGGCTTATAATAAATTCAATTCGTCAGCCGGCGGAAAAAATTCAAAATTTCGATTATCATGATCGTTTTCGCGGACGCGTAATGTTTCCGATTGCCGATATTCAAGGGCGCGTGGCGGGATTTACGGGGCGTGTTTTTGATCCGTTATTCACGAAAGAAGAATTGGAGAAACAGGGAAAATACGTTAATTCACCGGAAACTATTGTTTACAATAAAAGCAAAATTCTCTACGGTTTGGATAAAGCGAAACTGGCTTTACGCAAAAAAAACGTTTGTATTTTGGTTGAAGGAAATACGGACTTAATAATGTCGCATCAGGCAGGCGTGGAAAATGCCGTTGCCGTATCAGGAACGGCTCTTACGGAAATGCAGATTGGCATAATTAAGCGATATACGGAAAATTTGATAATTGCGTTTGATAATGATGAAGCCGGTAATTTAGCCGCTAAAAGAAGCATTGATCTTGCTATGAGGGGCGGATTGAATGTTAAGGTTATTACTATAAAAGGCGCGAAAGACCCGGCGGATATATTGAAAGAAAAAGATGGGGCGTTGAAATGGCAGACAATAATAGATTCATCACAAGGCGTAGTGGATTTTTATTTTGGCGATGTTTTTTTAAAATATTCGGCCGATTCTGCGGAAAACAAGCGTAAAATAACGCAAGCTTTGCTTCCCGTTGTAAGAAAAGTGCAAAATAAAGTCGAGCAGTATCATTGGTTGCGCGTTTTGGCGGAACATTTGAATGTAAGAGAAGAATTTTTGATTGAGGCGTTAAACAGTATAAAGGTAAAGAAAACCGGCAGTTACGGCGGCACCGGCGAAAAAAATCAAGCCGTTGAAACGCGCGATGCCGCGGGAGAAAATTTAATCGGTCTCGTTATTAAATATTATGAATCCGGACATTGTGATTTAAATCTTCCGGAAAATTTATCGTTTTCAGACGCGCGTTTCGGCGAAATATATGATTGTTTTTTGAGTATCGTAAAAAATGGAAAAAAAATCAGTGATTTTTACGGTGAATTGTCCGATGAAAATGGCAATTTAGTGAAAAAAATGATTTTTATCGTTGAAAAAAGATGGGAGGACGAGACCTTGATTAAAAATGATATTGATTTTTTGATCAAAAAGATTCAGTTTAGAAAAGTTAAAGCGGATTTGAACTGTTTGGCGCTGGATATAAAAAAAGCCGAAGCGGAAAAAAATAAAAAAGAAATTGATTTATTAAAAAAGGAATTTCAAAAATTAGCGGAACAGTTAAAGTAAAGCCGTTATTATGCCTAAATTTTATTCTGCGGAAAAACCGCAAAAAGAAAAAGCGGACGAGCTTGCCAATAAATTGCGCGAATATCCCGAATTTAAACCGAGGCTTGCTTTTTTGTATCCTGTTAATGAGGGGCGTCAAAGCGCGCTGGATATTTTGGAATTGGGAAAAATAACCGATCTTAAAAAAATTGAAAATCTTTTGGAAAGCGATGATTTTATCGAAAGAGAAGCGGGATTTTATATATTGGGAAATTTACGATATTCAGATAAAATGGTCAGTGAAAATTTAAAGCGTTTACTCGATGAAATTTATGCGGAAAAATTCAATTTAAATAATTCGCCGCAGAATACGGATGATTCGGTAGCAATGGTTAAAATGAATATTTTAGTTGTTGTTAAAAAAGAAGAGGCTTTTTCGGAGATTAAAGAATCGATTATTTGCGGATTTCCCTCGGAAAAATCGGCGGCGATTAGGGCGCTTTATCTCGGCGGATTGGATGAGCGCAAAAGCTTGGTTTTTTTGCAAGAGATTATCGATGATATTGATGATGTTACAAAACAATCAATTGCTGAAGAAGCGGGAATTTTCGGGGAAAGATCTTTGCCGTTGCTTGAAAAATTAATCGAAGGGTCAAGCAATGATGTAAGGATTGCGGCGATAAAAACAAAAATAAATATTTTTACGAAATTGTATAAAGAAAAATCTTTGCCTTTTTTGGAAGAAATGTCTTCGCATAACGAGTGGGCGATCAGGATGGCGGTGGTAAAAGCGGCGAAAGTTATCGGTTTGGCAGCTGCGCCATTGTTGGAAAAATTAAGCAAAGATGAAATATTCGATGTTTATGACAACGCAAAAACAGTATTGTCTTTATTGAAATCCGGCGGGTATGAATGGTTGTTAGCCACCAAAAAACCGTTATTTGCCAGTTTTTCTACGGAAGATTTGGCGAAAAAGCTTATGGTGCTGGAAGGTATAGTCGATGATATGAAGAAAAAATTTAAGGACGACTTCATAGGTGTTGTGGTGGTTGGTAGTGTTAGTAAGGGTTATTTTTATAAAGATGAAGGAAGCGATATTGACGGAATAGTGATAGCAAGAGATAAGTCGGCGGTTGAATATTTCAAAAATGAAGCGAAATCAATAGGTATGTGCCGCGGTTTGGATGAATGTTTCGGCGCCGGATATATTGGCGTTGACGATGAATATAAAATTTTGTATGGAGATCCCGGCGGTTTGTTTAAAGGTATTTTTTTTGGCGATCGTCGGAAACTTTTAAAAGCGCAAAAAAAAGTTTTAGCCGATGAGGATAAAAGGGGTTGGGATAAAATAAGGGAGCATATTTTGCATACTGAAACTTCTTTGGGAAAAGCGGCTCGTCGATTTGATATTTTTGACGTTGAATTGAAAAAAATAAAGCAATTTATCGCTTTACTCAAGGTTCCTCCGTCCTTGAAAGAAGCGCGGGAAATAATAAATAATAAATAATGGCCTTTTGCGGCGTTTTTATTGCCTGGCAACAGGTTTAGTGTCATAATCATTTTATGAGTAAAAATAAACATAAAGAGAATTTAATAAAACGCCGTGGCGTGAAAAATAAAAAATCTGTTTCTCACGGTGGGAAATCCGCGTCAAAGAAGAAGCGCGGTTCGCGGTTTTTAAAAAAACAAAAGAAAAGAAGCGGGAAATCAATAACGAAGCGCAGAAAAGCGGTTGACAAAGAAATATTGCAAGCGTTTGTTGAAAGGGGAAGGGTTAGGGGTTTTGTGACTGAAGATGAAATTTTGCGCGTGATTCCAAATGTAGAAAATAATATCGGTTTAGTGGAAGAATTATACGAAAGACTCGCCGCTTTTAATGTTGAAATAAAATCCGTTCAGGAATTTTTGTCATTACCGCAGGAAGAAGATGAAAAAATAGCGCGGAAATTAAGATCCGGAACAAAAAAATCAAAGGTTGATAAAAAGGGCGTCCGACCGGATTTTTCCGAAATGCGTTTTGCGAATTCCGCGCCGATTGATTCCGTTCAGATGTATTTGCAGGAGATCGGCAGGGTGCCATTATTGAAATCCAGCGAGGAAGTGGAATTGGCTAAAGGCATCGAACAGGGAAGCGAAGAATCAAGACAAAAATTGACCAAAGCTAATTTGCGGCTTGTTGTCAGTATCGCTAAAAAATACATTGGCCGCAGCGCGAACCTCACTCTTCTTGATTTAATACAGGAGGGGAATTTGGGTCTTTTCAAGGCCGTGGAGAAGTTTGATTATAAAAAAGGTTATAAATTTTCCACTTATGCGACTTGGTGGATACGGCAAGCGATAACGAGGGCGCTGGCGGATCACGCGCGCACTATCAGAATCCCTGTGCATATGGTGGAAACAATTTCGCGCTATACTCAGATTAAACGCCGTCTTTTGCAGGATTTGGGCAGAGAACCGCTTCCGGAAGAAGTAGCGGCGGAAATGGGAATTGAACTGGATAAGGTTCGTCATATTATGAAAATATCTCAGGAAACCGTATCCTTGGAGATGCCGGTGGGCGAGGGCGATGAAGACAGTGTTTTGGGCGAGTTTATTGAAGATGAGAAAACATTGATGCCCTCCCATTCATCGGCGCGGCGTTTACTCAAAGACCAGATAGCGGCGATTTTAGTTGATTTGACTCCGCGCGAGCAAAGGATATTGAAAATGCGTTTCGGATTGGATGATAATATCACCCATACCCTGGAAGAAGTCGGTCAGGTTTTCGGCGTAACGCGCGAACGGATCAGGCAAATTGAAGCGAAAGCTCTTGAGAAAATCAGGCAACACGACAGTTTGAAAAAATTAAAAGGGTATTAAATAGACCTGTTGCGTAATAATCTTTCTGCTGTAATTTTCATATTTCAACTGCGGCTTCGCAAAAATTTTTCAGCATATACATTCGTATATTCTTCAAAATTTTTGCTTCGCCTCGTTTGCCCCGCAGTATTGCGGGGCGCTACGAAAATTATTACGCAACCGGTCTAATGAATATTTTTACGAAATTAATTTTAAAGTTGATACATAAACCGGGGCTTTCTTTGGGCTTGGGGTTTGTCATTATTATTTTGTTGGGAGCATCATTTTTAATGCTTCCGCAGGCTACCGTTTCCGGAGAAATTTCCTTTATTGACGCTGTTTTTATGGCCACATCGGCAGTTTGCGTTACCGGACTTGTTGTTTTGGATACCGCGGTTGATTTTACCCGTTTCGGTCAAACAATACTTTTGATTTTAATGCAAATCGGCGCCTTTGGAATTATTACCGCGACGGCAATATTTTTTATGATGATAAAGAAAAAGATAGGTATAGCTTACGGGGCTACTTTGCGCAGATCGCTTGATATGGAATTCACCAATGAGGCCGTTTCTTTGGTCAAATTTATTTTTATTTTCGTATTTTCTTTTGAATTAATAGGATCTTTGCTGTTATTTTTTTATTGGGATATACAGGGTATCAGCGGCTTGACGAAGGTTTTTTATTCAATTTTTCATTCAGTAAGCGCTTTTGCTAATGCCGGATTATCATTATTTTCAGACAGTTTTTACGGTTTTCGTTATAACGCGTTTTTAAATATTATTATTTCAATTTTGATAATCACGGGAGGGCTTGGTTTTATGGTTTTTGACGATTTAAAAGATTATTTTTTTTCTTGGGTAAAAAGAGGTTTTAAAACGAGAAAGTTATATGTTCATACCAAGCTTATGTTGATAGGGACGATAATTTTTATTTTTATCGGGATTGCCGGTTTATTGATTTTTGAGAGAAATAATTCCGATTTTAGCGGTAATCCTATTCTTGTTTCATATTTTCAATCCGTGACAACCAGGACCGCCGGTTTTTCAACCGTGGATATAGGAAATTTATCGCACCCCACCTATTTGTTGTTTATGGCTTTAATGTTTGTGGGGGGCGGATCCGGCTCTACGGCGGGAGGAATAAAAGTAGTTACTATCGTTATACTTTTTTTAATGTTTTGGGCATTTATTCTAAATAAAAAAAGAGTTTCTGTTTTTGGCAGAACTTTGTTGTGGGAAAATTTAAAACACGCCATGGCTGTTTTTATTTTTGCCTTTTTTATACTTTTGCTTTTTTCCGGTTTATTATTGTATACTGAGAAAGGAGACTTTCGCGATATTATTTTTGAAGCGTTTTCGGCTTTTGGCACCGTTGGTTTGTCTGCGGGCATAACTCCAAATTTAACTTATATCGGGAAGATTCTTATTATACTTTTGATGTTTTTGGGACGGATCGGTCCGCTAGCGATCGCCATGATCATATCGGGAGAAGACAGGAGTTTAAGGTTGCGATATCCGAAGGAAAGAGTCGTTGTCGGATAGGTTTTGGGTATTTTTTAATTTCGTTTATCACCTTGATTATTTTACGATTTTTAGTATTGCTTATAGTATATTATTATGGCAATATGAAATCTAAAATAATTTTTATATTAAAATGAAACGACAAATTGCCGTTATAGGTCTCGGGAAATTCGGCTATAAAATAATTGAAACGCTTGCCGAACACGGTATGCGAGTATTGGCATTGGATAAAAGCGCTAAAATAATAGAAAAAGTGAAGGACTTGGTGGCTGAGGCCGTGGAACTTGATACTTTAGACAGAGAAGCCCTTGAAGCCAGCGGCGTTAAAGAAGCGGACGCGGTTATAGTGGCTTTGGGTACGGAAGTTGAATCAAGTATTTTGATTACTTCAATGCTTCACGAGATGGGCATTAAAGAAATTATAGCGCGCGCCGAAAGTCGGTTGCATGCGAAGATATTAAGTCAGGTTGGAGCGACAAGGATTGTTTTTCCGGAGGAGGATATGGCTATCCGCATTGCGCACAGCGTTCTTCAGCCGAGCATCCGTGATTACATTGAGTTGGGAGGAGAATTCGATTTGGCGGAAATTGAAGTAAAAAATGGTAATCATTTCGTCGGCAAAAAATTGCTTGAAATTAATATTGAAAAAAAATATGAAGTAACTTTACTTACGATAAAGAAAAAAAAGTCAATTAAAAGCGAAGCGGGATCGGAAGAATCATGCGAAGTGAGTCAGTTGCCCTACATTGATTATAGAATTGAAGCCGGAGATGTTCTTGTTGTTGTCGGCAATAAAAAGAATATTGAAGAATTTGGGAATATGTTTTAAGATGGATAGTGTTTTGCAATTAAATAATAAAATATTCCGCGGTAGCTCAGTCGGTAGAGCGCCTCGCTGTTAACGAGGATGTCCCAGGTTCGAGTCCTGGCCGCGGAGCCAAGAAACTAGATACGAACTCATTTTTTGAAGATGAGAGTGTTCGCTCGCCCAGCCCCGCCATTGGCGGGGCTGGGCTTCGCTTCGCGAGGGCAACGCCCTCGCTTTGGCGGGAAATGAAGCGGATTTTAATGCTTTCGGGGGAATAGAAAATGTTTGAAAGAAGCTTTTTGGTAACCCCCAGTTCAACTATTAAATGCAACACCTTGTATGTAAAATACAGGTGTTATGAAAAAATATAAAAAAGGTGAGGTTTAAAAACAAAAGCGTCGCTTTAGCCAGCTAAATTTAAATGACAGAATTAAGATAGAAATAAGATACAAGGATGGATGGAGCTTGCGCAAAATTGCCGACTATTTGGGCAATGGTCGAACAACTGGATTTATTTGCAGAGAGATAGACGGCAAACCAAGAAAAGGAATCGGCAAATATCAAGCTCATATCAATCACGAAAAAGCGTTAAACAGAAGAACCAACAAGAAGAGCCTGTAACTCAAAAATGAATTGATTTGCAATTATGTTGTGGAGAAATTGAAACTCGGCTGGTCTCCGGAGCAAATAGCAATCCGATTGCCGATAGATCATTGCGGACAAACGATTTCATACGAAGCAATATACAAATATATATACGGACAGGTTTATCGTGGGGGCAACGGAACAGTGAAAAAAGGATGTGAGGATTTGCGAAAATATCTACCTCGCAGACATGTGAGAAGGCAAAAAAAGGGCTTTCGAAAAGCCCGAAAATTAGAAAGAGTAATTTTGCCTTCAATCGAAAATAGACCAGTTGAAGTTGATTTACGGAAAGAAATTGGACATTGGGAAGACGACACCATTGTTTCAAGGCAAAGCTTAGCCCGCGTAAAATCAATCAATGAAAGAGTAAGCGGAGTCGTTTTACTTGGTAAGATGCTAGATGGAATAAATAAAGAATCCACGAGAGTGGTTTGTGAAAGATTATCCGCTATCCCATCGTCTTTTCGCAAAACACTTACGAGAGACAGAGGATTTGAGAATATGAGATACAAAGAGATTGAAGCTAGCTTGAATATCTCCCGCTTCTTCGCTCATTCATATTGTTCTTATGAGCGAGGATCAAATGAAAACTTGAACGGATTAGTGCGGCGTTTTTTCCCAAAGAAAACAGATTTTGCGAAAGTGAGCAATGAAGAAATACAACGAGTTGAGTATCTTCTCAACACTCGTCCGCGCAAAAGACTTGGCGGAAAAACTCCACTTGAAGTATTATTAGAGAGAACAGGTGTTGCAATTGATTATTGAATGTACCATACAGCACTTGCGCTTATTTTGAGTATAGCTTATAATTTAAACCAAAGGTACCCACATTTGGGTACCAATATGGCATAAACCATCAATTTATGGAAAAAGACTACATTTTAGACTTAATGAGATCCAAGAAAACTGTCTTTACTTTTAAAGATCTTATTTTGCTTTGGACAGAATCTGACGTGAATTTTGTTAAGAAGAAGATTCATCGTTATGTTAAGGCCGGTAAAATGAATGCTGTCCGCAGAGGTATTTACTCCAAAGACAAGAATTACGATAAATATGAGTTGGCTACAAAAATATATACTCCCTCATATGTCAGTATGGAGACGGCTTTAGGTGCCGCTGGAATTACTTTCCAGTTGTACGGTCAGATTTTTGTTGCGTCGTATACGACAAAAGAAATTGAGTGCGATGGACAGAAATATT
>LBUF02000019.1 GCA_000992445.2 Parcubacteria group bacterium GW2011_GWA2_38_13b | reverse complement strand
AATACATCTCATCAAGTTTAGCGGATATATTGTTTTTCTGATTTCTTTTCAAAAATATCAAGAACAAAAAAACGGCAACGAAAATTGACAAAAGCAAAATGGAGAAGAACGCAATGGTATTTAGATTTTGCAAAATTATATTGCTCATAGTATTTATTTTATTAAATCGTCAACGCTTACATTTAATCCCTTGGCAATTTTCTTTAGTGTTTTAATACGGGGATCGGTCGTTGCTCCGGTCTCAATTTTAGTTAAAGTATGCAAAGTAACGCCAGCAAGTTTGGACAACTTGTCTTGCGAAACGCCGAGCTTATCTCGGTATTTTTTTATATTCGTTGCTATAGTTGATATATCTTTTGACATTGTAGTAAAATTTTACTATACTTTAATTGCACAACCTATTAACACCTGTTAATATTAGTATATGAACTTTTTACGATTTAGTCAAACGAAATTAGAGAGTTCCTTGTCGTTGCCCGCGCACGGGAGGGCTGGGGCAAGGGCAACATCTTCTATGGCGGCGCATTTCGCTTTGCGAAATACGGCCTCCAATTCCGCCGAAGGCGGGGCGAACGAGCAACCAGTCGCCTCTGATTTTGAAAAAAGTTTAAGTTGGTCGGGGTGCTGGGAATTGCCAGCCCAAGGCCTGCCTGCCGGCAGGCAGGCTGGTCCGCCTCGGGCGGAAACCCAGTCTATCTGCTCTTTCATCCGCCCAATTTTTATATTTTCGGGCTACTGAGATTTGAACTCAGACTAAATCCTCCCAAAGGACTCGTGCTACCATTACACTATAGCCCGATAAAATTCTTGCCTGCCTAAATTTTGCTGTGCAAAACTTTGACGGGTGAAGCGGGCAAGAAGCAAGCATACTACGACAACTCGGTATTATAAGTATAGTTTAAAGCCAAACGGCAATCAATGTTTGCGTTGTTATTTCGTTGTGAAAAAAATTTATCCACCATTTAAATTATCATCTTGGCAAAAAAATGGTATAATAACATCATGAATATTATGAAAAAGATTATTAATATTAATGTTTTCGCGCAATGCCGGTCGTCTAAACTGTCTTTGTGGCAATGTCCGAGCTTCCTTTTTATTATAATGGGGCTGGTTAATATTGCTGCTATGCTGGGGACTTACGCGATTACTTCAACAAAATACGGCAATGAACCAGAGGTAGTCGCTTTTATAGTCGTGCTTGTTTCATTGGTGCTTTTTATTATTGGCGTTCTTATTGTGGAGAATTTTAATAAAGTAGTGGAAGCAAATCGGTTGAAATCGGAATTTGTAAGTATTGTTTCCCACCAATTGCGTTCTCCTATCTCTTCCATAAGCTGGACTTTGGATTTGATTTTAGGAAAACGATTAGGCGAAGTAAATGATAAAGTTTTGGACTATCTGGAGTCGGCCAAGGTTAGCACCAAAAGAATGATCGCATTAGTGAACGATATTTTGAATGTTAAACACATTGAAGAAGGTCGGTTTGGGAGCAACATAAAACCCGTGAATATAGGAGAAGTGGCGGAAAAGGTTTTTAGCGATCTTAAATCGTTCGCAATGGCAAACAATGTTGAACTGTTGTTGGAAGGAAGCGTTGATGGAGATTTCGAGCGATATAATGAAAACACCGATCATCGTTTCGTTATAGAAGCGGATTATGAAGAAATAAAAATGATAATTCAAAATTTAGTGGAAAACGGAATTAAGTATATAAAAAACAGCGGATGTGTTAAAATTAAATTGAGCAGAATGGGAAATTTTGTCAAAATAACGGTTAAAGACAACGGCGTTGGCGTGCCGGAAGCCGATCGAAAATATATTTTTCAGAAATTTTTTCGCGCTTCCAATGCCCGATCCGTTCAAACCGAAGGCACGGGGTTGGGTCTATTTATAGCTAAAATAATGGTTGAAAAATTGGGAGGTAAAATCGATTTTACCAGCAAGGAGGGGGAAGGAAGCGTTTTTTGGTTTACATTACCTGCTAATAAAAAATAAATATTTTTACGAAATACGAATTATTGCGAATATACGCATATTCAGAGTTTGATTTTGTGAATTCGCGAATAAAATTGTATTTCGACAATTTTTATGCCTAAAACTATTCTTTTCGTGGAAGATGAGCCGACTCTTCAAAAGGTAGCCGGAGAAATTTTGCGTCAGGAGGGTTTTATCGTTAAAAGCGCGACCGACGGAGAAGAGGCGTTAAGACTTATAAAAACAGAGAAACCGGATCTGGTTTTGCTTGATTTGATTTTACCAAAAAAAGACGGATTTGAAGTTTTAAAAGAAATAAAATCAGACACGCAAACTAAAAACATACCGGTTATAATATTAACTAATTTGGAAAGTACGCAAGACGTTGAAAGGGCGCTTGAGCTGGGAGCTATGAATTATTTGGTTAAAGCCAATTACGAGTTGAATGATATAGTCAAGAGGGTGAAGGACGTGCTTAAGTAAATTTCTAATTTCCCCGCCCGAGGCGGGTCAGCCTTGGGCTGATAATTTCTAATTTCTAAAAAAATATTCGATGACGAAATTTCTAATAATGATTTTAGAAATTTGGTATTGGTAATTTGAAGTTTTGTCAGATATTGGAATTTGGTGATTAGTTGTTATTGTTTGCAAATTTCCGATCAACAACTTAAAGCTTTCATTTTAGATTCCGGTCTTGTGGATGCGAAGGATTTTAAGAAAGTGGAATTTAAATCTAAGAAAACAGGTAAAATTATCTCTGATATTTTACTTGAAGAGAAGCTGATAAATTCCGACGAGCTTAATAAATTGAAAGCTTATATTTTGGGTATTCCTTTTGTCGATCTTTCCAAGGAAAAAATAGACAGGAGTATTTTAGATTATATTCCGGAACCGATCGCCAGAAGCCACAATATTATAGCTTTTCGTAAAAATGGCAATGAGCTGGAAGTGGCTATGTATAATCCCGATGATTTGCAGACTATTGATTTTATAAGTAAAAAGAGCGATCTTAAAATTTTGCCGAGGTTGACTTCATTGGAGAGCATTAAATATGCAATCGCGCAATATCAAAAAAGTTTAGAGGCGGAATTTGGAGAAATAATAAAAATTGAATCCGATAAGGTTGCGGAAATGGGCGGAGAAGAGGCGGAATTGAAAAAAATAGCGGAAGATTTACCGGTTGTGAGTATTGTTGATACATTAATAAAACACGCGATACTTCAGGATGCTTCGGATATTCATATTGAACCGATGGAAAAAGAAATTTTAGTAAGATATCGCATTGATGGAATTTTGCATGATGCTATGGTGCTGCCAAAAAAAATAAACGCAGGAATAACCGCTCGCATAAAAATTTTGTCCGGTTTAAAATTGGACGAACATCGTTTACCGCAAGATGGAAGATTTAAAATAGAAAACAAGGAACATAAGTTTTCTTTTCGCGTTTCCATATTGCCGGTTTATGACGGAGAAAAAATCGTGATGCGTCTTTTGCCCGAAGATTCAAAGGGGTTCACTCTTGAGGGTTTGGGTTTTTGGGGGCGCGATTTGGAAATTTTGCACCGCAATATAAAGAGATCTTACGGAATGATACTCGCTACCGGTCCGACCGGTTGCGGTAAAACAACCACCCTTTATACGATATTGGATATTTTAAATACGGAGGGCGTTAATATTTCTACTATTGAAGACCCGATTGAATACCGAATGCCGCGGATAAATCAAACACAGGTAAAGCCGAAAATCGGCTATACGTTTGCCAATGGTCTTCGGGCGCTTGTCAGGCAAGACCCCGATATTATTATGGTTGGAGAAATTCGTGATAATGAAACGGCGGGTTTGGCTATTAACGCCGCTTTAACCGGGCATTTGGTTTTTTCAACTTTGCACACCAACACTGCGGCCGGCGCTATGCCGAGACTTATTGATATGAAGGCGGAGGGATTTTTGTTGGCATCAACATTGAATATTGTTATCGCTCAGCGGCTCGTAAGAACTTTGCACAAAGAATCACGCCAAAAATATTTTTTATCCGGCGATGAAATAATATCCATTAAAAAAAGCATAGATTTGGATAAAATTTTGCGGATACTTAAGGAGAGCAGAATTGTTTCCGCCAAATCGGATTGGGATACCATTCCTTTTTATAAGCCGGTAAAGTCGGACGATTTTCCCGAAGGTTATAAGGGGAGAATCGGTATCCATGAAATTTTAGAAGTATCTGATGAGATAAAGAGTTTGATTGCTAAAAATGTGGCGGATAATATAATAGAAGAGAAAGCGCGAAGCGAGGGTATGATCACCATGCTGGAAGATGGTTTTATTAAAGCGGCGCAGGGGATGACAAGTATTGAAGAAGTGCTTTTGGCGACATCGGAGTAAAATTAAAACATTTATAATTAATTTCCAATTTCCAATTTTCATTAAATTTTCAATGTTTTAATTTAAAATTAAGTCATTAAAAATTCAATTAAAATTTAAAATTATAAATTTAATTTGTTATATTCTTTTCGCGCTAAAAATTTTAATGGAGAAGAAATCAAAGGCGTTCGTGATGCTAAAAACGAAGCTGATCTTGCCCGTTATTTGCGCAATGACGGTTGGCTTTTAATTGAAAGTAAAGTGTCCGGTTCGCGCAAAAAATTCATCGGTATTTCTTTTGGGGGATTATTTCGGAGAGTTTCTTTGGCCGAGAAAATGATTTTCGCTAGACATTTAGCCGTGATGATTGGCGCCGGTTTATCATTGACGCGCGCTTTGGAAATCTTAAGTCGTCAGACAGATAATGATTATTTCCGCAAAATTATTTTAAATGTCGGACATAACGTAATAGAAGGCAAATCGTTTGCCGATTCGTTGGCAAATTATAGTCGTGTTTTCGGCGATTTATTCGTGAATATGGTGCGTGTCGGAGAGGCTGGAGGTAATTTGGAGGAAGTTTTGAAAACACTTGCGTATCAAATGGAAAAAGATTATGAATTGCGTTCCAAGGTGCGGGGCGCGTTTATGTATCCGGCAGTGATAGTTGTGGCTATGGTTGTTATCGGTATTGTAATGATGATTTTTGTCGTGCCAAAATTGACTGCCACTTTTGCGGAATTAAAAATAGATCTTCCCGTTACCACGCAGTTTGTCATTTTAATTAGTGATTTTTTAGCTCATCATACTTTTATTTTTATCGGTGGTTTAGCGATTTTTATTTATTTTGCGTTGAAAATACTTAAAAGCAGGAAGGGTGGGGAAGCGATGGATTTTTTATTGTTGAATCTTCCGATTTTTCGCAGTATTACAATAAAAATAAATACCGCAAGAATGGCGCGCACGCTTTCTTCTTTGTTGAAAAGCGGAATGGCGATAGCCGAAGCGATTGAAATGGTTTCGCATACTTTAACTAATAAATATTTTTCGTCTTCTCTCGTTTTTTGCGCCGGTGAAATAAGAAAAGGCAAAGTTCTTTCTGAGGTTTTGGGCGGATACGAAAAAATTTATCCTCCATTGGTAACTCAGATGATCGCTGTTGGCGAAGAAACGGGAGCTACGGAAGATATTTTGGCGCGATTAGCCGATTTTTATGAGGAAGAAGTCTATAATATTACTAAAAATCTTTCCACTATTATTGAACCGGTTTTGATGATTTTTATCGGCGCGGCTGTCGGTTTTTTCGCTGTTTCAATGATACAGCCGATGTATTCAATTGTTGAAGGAATATGAATTTGATTTAAATTTTAGAGCTGTTGGGCGAAGAAAATTTAATTAATAAATTCATACCCAGCCCTTTCTATAACTTTAATGCTTATTTTATTTTGGAAATTTTTTTTGAACTTATTCGGCCCATATAAATATTTAGATAATAGAAAGGGCTGGGTGTTCGATTTTGTAACAAAATTTTGTCCGCGAAATAAATCCTGCTTCAAAATTTCGACAAAATCGGCAGGTTTTACTCTTATAGAGAGCGTAATCGGCATCACTTTGATGCTTATTATTTTTGTCGGGATTTTTGGGGTTTATCAAATGGGATTCAAGGTGGTATGGCAGTCGCAAGCGCGGATTACGGCTGTTTCATTGGTTAATCAGAAATTGGAATGGGCAAGAAATCTTTCTTATGATAACGTCGGCACTTTTGGCGGCATTCCGTCCGGTTCCATTCCCCAAACGGAAATTATTTCACGAAATGATATTGAATATACCATTAGAACTAATGTTTCTTATATTGACGATTCTTTTGATGGCGTGGCGCCGGATGATTTTTTGCCTAACGACTATAAAAGGGTAAGGGTAGAAATTATATGGACCAAAGGGTTTGGCGGAGAAATTATTTTAATGAGCGATGTCGCGCCCAAGGGGTTGGAAACTTCGGTGGGCGGCGGAAATCTTTTAATTACCGTTTTCAATGCCATTGGCGAAGCGGTGCCGCAGGCGGATGTTCATTTAGTGAATTCAGCGGTTAGCCCGTCGATTGATGTTTATTATCAAACAAATAACGACGGTCAGTATCTTGCGGCCGGCGCATCCGCTTCCATTGAAAATTATCAAGTTACGGTTGCAAAAAATGGTTATAGCGCGGATAGAACTTACGGCATTGAAGAAGTTGCCAATTCGGAAAATCCCCGCCTTTCCGTTATGGAGGGAAAATTAACTTCTAAAAGTTTTTCCATTGATCGAACAAGCGATTTTATCGTTAATACCGTTTCGCCTTTTGGCGCGGGCGGTTTTTTGGATTCTTTCGTGAATCAGTCGGGAATTTCTGAATTTTTTAATACTTTTATAGGCGGCGGAGAGGCGACATTGGCCACGACTACCGCCGAAACTCTTGAATACGAATCTTCCGGATATTTGATTTCCAATGCGATTGCGCCTTTGAATTTATTAAGCTGGAATGAGTTTTCGTGGAGCGATAACGAGTCGGTCGATACTCAAATAAATTATCAAGTTTTATATGCTACCAGTACTGAATGGTTTTTGATTCCAAATGGCGTATTATCGGGAAATTCCGGCGGTTTTAATATTTCTCCGGTAAATTTATCGGGTATTTCTACGAGTACTTATTCCAATCTAAAATTAAAAGGAAATTTTTCTACCAATAGTACGAGTACTACGCCGATTCTTTATGATTGGCAAGTTTCATGGTTGACGAATGATTCAACGCCAATTCCGAATATCCAATTTGGTTTGCGTGGTTCAAAAATAATAGGGACGGACATAAACGAAACCCCTGTTTATAAATACGCGGAAAATCATATTTCCGGAGGCGATGGCAAAAAAACCATTTCCGGTTTGGAATGGGATTCTTATATTTTTTCAGTTGATAAATTAATAACGGGTTTGGATATTTCCGAAACTAATCCCGCGCCGCAGCCGATTAATCTTGCGCCAAACTCCAGCCAGACAGTTTTCCTGTTTTTATCGGCAGATAACGGTTTATTATTAAAGATTAAAGATAATGAAACTTCCGATCCTGTTTTTAGCGCCGGCGTGCGGCTTTATAACGCGGCTTTCGGTTATGACGTAACGCAATTTACCGATGTTGACGGTGAAACTATTTTTATACCGCTGAAAAACGGTTCTTATGATTATCAAATCCAGGTTGAGGGATATCAGAGCGTTTCCGGCGCAGTTTTTGTCTCCGGAGATAAAATAAAAATAATATATTTAATTCCGGAAGGAATATGATCAAAAATCAAAATTTTGGTTTTACTCTCGTAGAAACAATTGTCGTTGTCGCTATTTTCGGTATGGTAATGTTGGCGGTTTCGGGATTTATTATTATTATTTATCGGGCGCAAAATTTTAATTTCGAACAATCAGTCGCTATCAATGAAGCGCGGAGAGGTGTAGAAGTTATGGTTAAAGAAATAAGGGAAGCGGGGACGGCTGAGAACGGCTCGTATGTTATTGAAAAAGCCGAAGATAATGAATTTGTTTTTTACAGCGATATTGACAATGATGATTCTATGGAGAGGATCAGGTATTTTTTAGGTCCGACCGCAAGAACGGGAGTTATGATTGATGATTGCGTTACTTTAATTGATGGAGGCAGTTGCGGTGTTTCTTTTTCTGATTTTTTGACAGGCGCGCTGGAATCGGCAAGCGTAAAAATAAATATTGAAGGAGATTTAGGCGCCGGTAACGAATATGTTAATGTGACGGCGGACGGTTTTCAGTTAACAAGCGGAATTTGCCAATCGTTTTGCGTTGATTGCGCCGGCGCGTGGGAAGGAACAACAACGTTGGACGCAACGAATTACGCGATGGATGGCGCCGTGCAATTTATCGCCGATGCTTCAAGCCGCGTGGATAATATTTGCGATTGGGAAGATCAGAATCATGCGATGAAAGCCCGTTTTGAATTTTCTTGGACGGAAACGGCGGTCGGCACGCAAACTGATTTCAATAAAGGAGTTATTGAACCGGAAGGATGGCCGCCGCAATACCCGGAAGATAAAGAAGAGATAACTGTTTTATCTTATTATGTCCGCAATACAACGCCGGTTTTCCGCTATTTCGACAAAGATGGAGCGGAAATAACTGGTTTGCCGGCGCGACCGGAAGAAACAACATTGATGAGAGTTTATTTGAAAGTAAACGTTGATATGAATCGAGCGCCGAATGATTTTGAATTGGAAAGCGATGCGCAAATTAGGAATTTAAAAACAAATCTTTAGTTTTGAAAATTATAAACTGCGGATTTCTAATTTTTTTGCCAGCGGACTTTCTTGCCGGTCAGGCAGGCATTTTTAAATTTTTTTATTAAATTTTCAATGGCACAATTTTTAAACATTAAAAATGAAATTAAAGAGCAAAGCGGTTCTGTTCTTATTTTAACTCTTGTTTTTAGCGCTGTTTTCGTAACGTTATTTTCCGGTTTAGTCGGTTTTATTTATCTTCAACACAGGCAATCTATTCAAAAAGTTTCTTGGCACGAGTCTTTAAATGCCGCGGAAGCCGGTCTTAATTATTACCGTTGGCATCTTGCCCATAGTCCCGATGACTTGCAAGACGGAACAGGCGCGGCCGGTCCTTATGAACATATATACAGCGATCCCGAGAGTGGCGCGATCGGTAAATTCAGTTTGGAAATCAGCGGTGAAAATAGCTGTGGTTTGACTTCCGGCGTTAGTATTACTTCTACCGGCTGGGCTGATAAATTTCCCGAAGTTAAAAGAAAGGCGCGCGCCAAATATGTTCGTCCCACCGTTGCCGATTATTCTTTTATTATCAATGATAATGTTTGGGTCGGGGCGGATCATAAAATTACGGGGCCGTATCATTCCAACGGCGGTATCAGGATGGACGGAGAGAATAATTCTATTGTTTCTTCCGCGAAAGAAACTTGGCTTTGCACTAGTTCGTTCGGTTGCAATCCGTCAAGCGATAAACCGGGAATTTTTGGCGATGGACCAAATAGTAATTTGTGGCGTTTTCCGGTTCCGGCGCTTGATTTCGACGGCATTACGATGGATTTGGCGCAGATTAAAAATTCTGCCCAATCCGGTCAAGGGCTTTATTTCGGGCCTTCGGGCGTAAGCGGTTATCATATAAATTTAAAAGAGAATCGCACAATTGATGTTTATAAAATCAATTCTTTGGATAGAATTAACGCTTATACTTTGGAAGAGGGCTGGCATGACGAATATTCAATAATAGACGATGAGAGTTTTCTTGGTAATTATTCAATACCTCAAGATTGCGGCGCGATTTTTATTGAAGATGATTTATGGGTAAGTGATTTGGCGCAAGGAAGCAAGGTTAAGGGAAGGGTTACTTTGGTTTCAGCCGATTTGATAAATCCCAGCAGGGATACTAATGTTTGGCTGGGCGGGGACATTGAATATACGGCACAAGACGGTTCGGATGGTTTTGTTTTGATAGCCGAGAATAATAATTTAATTGTTTCCGATTCGCCTGATGATTTATTTTTGGACGGAGTTTATGTGGCGCAAAAAGGAAAATTCGGACGCAATCATTATACGGGACAGGCGATGAAAAAAAATAAATTGACTATTTTCGGCTCCGTTGTGAGTAATGACAGAGTTGGCACGAAATGGACTTGCAGTGGTGTATTTTGTTCCGGATACAAAGATAGAGAAACTAATTATGATCCGAAATTGAGCGGTAATCCGCCGCCATTTTTGTTGCCGACATCGGAAGAGTATGATTTTAAAGAATGGGAGGAAGTGGAGTAATTTTGTGGTATACTATGATATATGGCTTATTTATTTAATCCGACAATTGAAGCTTTCGGTATAGATATCAGCGATTTATCCGTTAAAATCGCCAAACTTTCCGATAAAAAAGGCAATTTGATTTTAACTTCATACGGTCGGACGGATATTCCCGCGGGAATTATAGATAAAGGCAAAATAAAAAAAGCAGATGAGTTGGTGAATTTAATAAAGAAATCGGTTGAAAATGTTGAAGGCGAAAAATTAAAAACCGATTTCGTTGTTTGTTCTTTGCCGGAACAGGAAGCTTTTATTATGGTTATTCAGCTTCCTCTTTTGAAGGCATCGGAAATTCGGGAAGCGGCTAAATGGAAATTGGAAGAATATATCCCGTTAAAAATAGAAGAAGTTTATTTCGATTATTTTGTGATTGATTCCACGCGTAAAAATTTAGATCACATTGATGTTCTAATCGGAGCATTGCCGAAAGAAATTGTTGATGATTATGTTGATGTTTTAAAAAAAAGCGGTTTGAAGATTAAGGCGATGGAGATTGAATCGGTTGCCACGAGCCGCGCTTTGATCGAGGATGGATTTTCCGCGGCGCCGGTTTTTGTGATTGATATCGGAGCGCAAAGAACCAGTTTTACGATTTTTTCCGGTTATACTCCGATACTGACGACTTCTTCCAAAATTTCCAATAATTATTTATTGGATGTTATGGCAAGTAAATTTCCGGTTAGCCGGCAGGAAGTTAAGAAAATGAAATTTGAAGCCGGTTTGAATGATCTGAAATCAGGGGAAGATATAGCAACGGCGCTTAAAGAGCCATTAAATGAATTGGTTTCCGATGTATTGAAATATATCGAGTTTTATAAAAATTACAGTCTTCATGAACATAGAGAAAACGAGTGTGTTTCGGAGATAATTTTATGCGGCGGAGGAGCTAATTTTTCCGGATTGGATTTGTTTTTAGCGCAAAAAACCGGTATCCCCGTAAAATTAGGCAACCCCTTGATCAATATATTGAAAGAGCGCCGGCAGGGCATCGGTTCCGTTCTAAAAAAATCGGATATGGAAATTCCGCCTATAAATTTTAACGAATCGTTGAGTTATGTGACGGCATTGGGATTGGCGTTGTACGGGATAAAATAATCATCTATTTTATTATTATGATTTATTTGAATTTGTCTCCTTTGTTTGAGAAAAAAATATTCAAGTTTGCCTGTGTCGAGAAGATGGTTAATTATTATATCGTCGTTGTTTTGACGGCGGTTGTGTGTCTGACATTCGCGTTCATGGGCGTTAAACATTTTTTGTTGCTGTATGCGGATATATCGCAACGATCGGTTGCCAAACAAAAAACGGAAGAGCTTGCGCGCGCGATACAAGATATGGAAATGATAATAAGGGATTTTAATGCCGTTATCGATACGGTTGATAAAATAGAAAGAAAAAAAATTGAATTTTCCGATATTTTAGCCGATCTTTCGGATATTATTTCCGAAAGTATTATAGTCAGCAATTTGTCTTATAGTTTTTTTTCAGGGAACATTGACATCTTTGTTTTGGAAGGGAAATCCGGAACTCGCGAAGAATTTTTGGCGTTTACGGAAAGACTTGATCAAAGTCCGCATTTTAAAGAAATAAATTCTCCATTATCAAATGTTATGAAAAAAGAAAATATAAACTTTCGCATAGAGTTTAAGCTGGAAATCTAAAAATAATTTTTTCATTTCTTGTTATGAATATCTCTCTTTGGCAAAAAATTTATTCGAAAATTTTTTTGGCGGCGGTGGTTATTTTTGCCGTTAAGGTATTTTTGTTTTCGCATATGTCGGAAGATATTGCGGTGGTTAGTCGTAATTTGAATATTTTTGAAAATAACTTGAATTCATTACCGGTAAAGGAAGAACATTTGTTGAATTTACGCGCTGATTATGCATTGGCGAAAGATAATGTTGAATTATTAAAGAATTCATTCCCGGTAAAAGATGAAGTTATTGATGTTATTCGGGAAATCGAAAAAATATCTTCGCGCACCGGCAACAAGGAGGAGATAAAAATAGCGGTTTCGCAAGCGAAAAAAGACGAAAGTTTGAATGCCGTCAGTCTTCAGGTTGTTCTTTACGGTGATTTCAAGAGTTTGATGGATTTTTTGGCGGAATTGGAGAACGGCAAGTACCAGGCGGCGGTTATTGGATTGCGCACAGTGAAAATAAGCGAAAATAATTCCGTATATAGTCAGGATCAGATTGTGAATACGGAAGCCGCCGATATAAAGAGCGTTTTGGATATACAGGTTTATGTTTTATAAAATTATGTTAAATAATATAATTGCTTGAAATTTTTCAACAAAAAAAAATTTAAAAATGGAGTTATCGATTATTTGCGTTTTCATCAAAAAACGGTTGTTGCGATTATTTTTGCGTTAGCTTCTCTTTACGCTGGATTTTTTATCTACGATGCCGTTTTACGGATTATTTGGTTTGGCGGCGCAGATATCGTGAATTTCGAAGAACGGTTGAATAAGGATTTATATGATAAAGTATCCAATGATTTTACGGAAAAGTCCGATCGGCTTCAGCGGAAAATCAATAAAATATACATTGATCCTTTTAAATAATTTCAGGTTTTTTTTATGGACTTTTGATTTTTTTTATAATATAATCACTTCGCGTGATTTTTGTTATTTTTGTTTACGAGCGCAGCGAGTAATGACAAAAATAAGCATTCGCCGCAATTCTGAACGAAATTGAGGGGCGAAGGCGGATTATTTATATATTTTTCTTTTTATTCGTCCCAATAGTTTCTTCCTTTACTCTCATTTTTTTCGGGCTTCGGAAGGGCAAGTGTGGTAATAAAAATTACCTGCTCTTCCGAAACTTTGATGAAAATCAAAGCGTAGGGGGGGGGTCCCCATAGCTCAATGGACAGAGCAACGCCCTTCTAAGGCGAAGATGAAAGTTCGATTCTTTCTGGGGGCATTAAATTTTTGGCGGGTAAATACATATTAAATAATTAAAAATGAAAAAATCTTTTGAAGCAATCGGCGGATCGGAAAACAATGAACGATTTTTAAGCCGTATAAAAATTTTAGAGTTTGAATTGGCAAAGACGCGAAAAGAATTGACGGAAATAAAAAAATCGTCAATTACGGATTCGAAAACTGGCGCATACAATGTTCATTATATGAATCAGGAAATGCCGCGAATTTTAAACGAAATATTCGCTTATCATAAATTCGAGAAGGGTATTGTCGAGCATAAGAGAGCGGGACTTATAGAATCGGCAAGCGTGGTGTTTTTTGATCTAGATGGTTTTAAATCGGCTAATGATAAATTTGGTCATGTGGCGGTCGATGATTTATTAAAATATTTGGTTGATAATATAAGAAGCAAGACAAGATGGGGTGATTTTTTAGTGAGGCACGGCGGAGATGAATTCATACTTGTGCTTTTGAATATTGATGCGGAAGAAGCGGAGAAAAAAGCGGAAAATTTACGGAGATTGGTTGAAGAGATCGGAAGAAATTTCGGAGTGACGGCGAGTGTCGGACTGGCTAATTATAAATTAAATATGGGATTTCGCAATTTCATTGATATGGCTGACAAAGCGGCAATGGAGTCTAAAAAATCAGGGAAGAACAGGGTAACGGTCGCGGAGTAAAATAGAATAAGTTTAATTTTTTTATGGATATTTTTAATTTGGAAAATTTGGTGAATTATCAGGGAGGGGTGATAGTCAGCCGCGAGATTCTTAAAAATTCCGGAGGCGCAATTACGGTTTTCGCGTTTGGCGCCGGCCAGAAATTAAGCGAACACACCGCGCCTTTTGACGCTTTGGCTTATGTGATTGACGGAGAAGCGGAAATAATTGTTTCCGGCGAGTCCCATAAATTGAAAAGGGGCGATTATATTATAATGCCGTCCAGCGAACCGCATTCCGTTAACGCATTAAGTAATTTTAAGATGGTTTTGGTTATGTTGAAAAAATAAATATTCAACGCGCGTATTTTTACGGTGTTTTTGATTTACGGTAAAAATATATTTACGGTGGGCGTAGCTTAGTTGGTTAAAGCGTCAGATTGTGGCTCTGGAGATCGGCGGTTCGAATCCGCTCGCCCACCCTATTTATCACACCCCATTGACAGTTATTGTCGGTTTGCTATAATGTAGTTACTAAACTTGAAAGGTATCCTATATGGGTGCCTTTCGTTTTTTTACCGCATTTTTATCAGTTCCCTTAAATACTCAAAGTCTCTAAAATTAGCATCGGCAAATTGTCTTATTTCCTTAGCTGTTCTTTTGCCCCTGCCTAATATAATTACTTTTTTTCCTTTTTCTCTGAGGTATTTTAAGACGGGCAGAAAATCTCCATCGCCCGACAACACAACCACTCGGTCAAAGTTATCTTTCTCTTTCATTAGGTGAAATGCCATATCAACATCGCAATTTGCTTTCCGTTTTGTTGTGCCATCGTCCTGTTCATATAGCTTCACTGGCTTAAGAAATAATTTATAGCCAAATTTATCAAGCCGCAGGTAAAATCTTATTCTTTGAAGGTGCCTTCCGACAAGAAGCATCTGCGCTTCATTTAGTCTTTTACTATTATTTTGAAGCAAATTAAGCAGATGTTTTTCTAAAATTTTCAGAGGAACCGTCTCGTCGGTTTGATAATTATATTTGAAATCGTGTATTTCAACGCCGCCGAAATAGAAAGTGCTGCCGACGCCATATTTCTCCTTTAAGTAATTAAGGAGTTTTTGGTAATCTATTTTCCACCCCAAACTTTTTTCGCCGCCGTAAAAAAGGTTTGAGGCATCTATAAAGGCGTATGTTTTCATATTTAAAGCGTAGGACTTTTGACGGGAAAAATCAAACGATATATTATAGTGAATAGTGGGATAGAGTAGGTATTAGGAATTTGCGTAAACTCTCAGATCGGGTATGTAAATATACTCATTTTGCCGCTGGACGACAGTTCTAATGTCCTCCACGATGCGACCCTCGGAAGTTTTAAAATAATAATAAGTTAATTTTATTCCGGTTATTTGAAAATTTTTAAATAGGAGGTAGTTTGTGAAAACTACAAAAACAAAGAAATGGTGGTTTTGTTTTACATTGGCGGCGGCGATGATTATAGCGACAATAATTACCGATATGCTGTACATTGAAGGTGGGTATAAAATTCTTCTTTTTGGATCTTTTTCATTACTCGTTGGTTTATCGATGTCATTATGGAAAATGAGGGTATGTTTCATTGTTTCGTTGTTGATTTTTTGCAGCAGTTCTTTCATTCTTATGGCTCCGGCGAATGAATTTATCGTTTTTTGTCGAAGCGGACAAATACCGGTGGCGCTTGAGTATAATTTTAAATTGGCGCTGCCGTATACTTACGATGCGGTAATATTTAATCGTTATCAAGAATTGGTTGTTATCGAGGATAATTATAAGGCGGTGGTGGGTTTTGAACTTTCCAAAGATGCCGTGCTTATGATTCAACACGGTTTTGCCGATCAAAAAGATTTTGCCGCGGAGATTCAAAAAAGAGCCGATCCGCGATTTTTTCAAATGAATGGTTTGGATAGAAAAGAATATTTAGACTCTTTTAACATATATGGTTTGCAGTGGAAGAAAATAATTATAGAAACTTATATTGGTAGTAAATAAATATAAAAACAGCCAAGACTATCGTCTTTGCTGTTTTATAGTTTTTTATTTATTGATTACGGCCAAAATGGCATTATCTTTCTATTTTTTTTGGAATGGCGACCCGATAAGATATGCCAGAGAGTGTTTTCTTTTATAACCGGTAATCTTTTGTTTCGTGAAATAAAGTCAGTCAGATATTCAATTCTGGCGAAACACGCATCTATTTCGCCAGTTTTTAGCAAATCTTGCAATAATTTATGCAATTCTTCGCGTTCTTCTTGCGATTTGAGAAAACGATTCATTTTTTTCATTATTACGTAAATTTCCGAAATTTCCGGCGATATATAATTTATGTAATCTATTCTGAAATTATCGTGTCCAAAACTCAAGCTATTATCTATGGCGTACAGTTTACCTTCTTTTATAAGAATATTATACCAATTGCGATCCGAATTATAGATTATATAATCTAGCGCAAATAAGCTTATGAATTTTTGATGGAATTTTTCCAATTCTTCTTTTTTGTGTTTCATCGCTGTTTTAGCGTTGGGAATAATGTTCTGTAAACTGCCTATTTTGCCGTCAATTTCTCTTATAACAGTTATTGGAATCAACTCAAATCCCAAGAATTTATCAACAAGATAACCGGCGCGTTCCCGTTGATAATAAGTTCCGCCGGTTATTGCTGGTCTCAAATAATCCATTTCACCGTCTTTCGGTTTAAATATGCCGTAAATATCCCCGCGCAATTTAACTTTAAAAGATTTATTCCAAGAACCAAGATTGGATGAATCGCATTTTTCTACTTCGTTAATTTCCAATGCTTTTTCTTTTTCCGTCAATTCCGTCAAAATCGCGCCTCCTTTGTTTTGGTTTATGGAAAGTTTTAATGTGTAAATGAACAGTACTAATTATTATATATTAAAAGACCAGATAAGTTAATACTTTTTTTCATTGACTGATTTTATTCTTTGAAGTATAATTATAATAAAGGAGGTGATAAAAATGTTATTAAGTTGCGATAAAGAAGGGGTGGCGCATAAAGAAAATATAAAGAAATTGAGGTTGAAGTATGGAGATGAAATCGATGATCTTTATAATGAAAAATTAGAGTATTATAAAGATTCTCGTGTGAGAAATTTTGTTTCGATTTTCGTTATGCGCGAAGTTTTAGAGATATTGAATTGAAAGTATTTTTTCCTCCAATTTCTCAAGAATAATCTTGGGATTTTTTTTATTTATGCTATGATTAAAAATATATTTAAAAGATTTTTTATGTCCCAATATTATAATCCAAAAAGGAGCAGAAATATGTTTGATCCCGAAAGCGGCGAGCCGTTTCGTTTGAGCCGGTCCAAAATTGATTTATTTTTGGAATGTCCGCGCTGTTTTTATCTTGATCGTCGGCTGGGGGTTGGTCGTCCGCCGGGATTTCCGTTTTCACTTAATTCCGCGGTTGATTTTTTGCTTAAAAAAGAATTTGACATTCATCGCGCTGAACAGACCGCGCATCCTTTAATGAAGACATACGAGATTAAGGCCGTGCCTTTTGAGCATAAAATGATAGGCGAGTGGCGGGATAATTTCAAGGGCGTGCAATATCATCATCGGCTGACCAATTTTATCGTCACCGGAGCGGTTGACGATATTTGGGTTAATTCGAAAAATGAATTGATCGTTGTTGATTATAAGTCCACGAGTAAAAATGGGGAAGTTAATATTGACGCGGAGTGGCAAATCGGTTATAAACGGCAAATGGAGGTTTATCAATGGCTTTTAAGGAAAAATGGCTTCATTGTTTCGGAAACCGGATATTTCGTATATTGTAACGGCGATACTGATAAAAAGGCCTTTGACGGCAAGTTGGAGTTTGATATTAAAATTATACCGTATACCGGAAATGATAACTGGATTGAGGGGACGTTAGTTGGCGCGCGTAAATGTTTATCAAGCGACAAAATTCCCGTTACCGATAAAGATTGCGATTATTGTCGTTATATTGACGCGGTACAATCCGTTATTCCCTGTTTACGCCGCGGACGGGCAATAAAAAAAGTGGCAAGACAAGCGTTTTTGTTATGAATATAAATTGGAATTCAATTAGAAAAGAATTTCCTTTGCTAAAAGAAAAATATCCTGTTTTTGGCAGGGGCGATTTTCATGGAGAATCAATCGCGTATTTGGATAACGCGGCGTCAACTCCGATGCCGTTGTTTTTACAGAAGAAATTTTGCGAAATTTTTAATAAATATTATTCCAATGTTCACAGGGGCGCGCATTATTTTTCTATAATTTCCACCGTAAAATATGAAGAAGCGAGGAAAATAGCGATGGATTTTATCGGCGGTGATAAAAAAACGCACGAAATAATCTTTGCTTATAATACGACGGATGCCTTGAATTTGGCGGCGCATTTGATAAAAAATAAAAAAGGCATTGTTCTTGCGAGTGAGATGGAGCATCATTCCAATTATTTGCCATATTTGCGCGATAATGTTGTTGAGCTTTTTTGCGTTGATGAATTTGGCAATATTGATTACGCGGATTTGGAAAAAAAATTGAAAAAATACGATGTTAAATTAGTCGCGGTTTCCGGCGTTTCCAATGTAACCGGAATTTTATCGGATATCGGTTTGATGGCGAAATTGGCGCATAAATACGGCGCTAAGATTTTAATTGATGGCGCGCAGGCGTTGGCGCATATGCCGTTAGATGTGAAAAAATACGGTATTGATTTTTTCGCTGGCGCCGGACACAAAATGTACGCGCCGGGCGTTGCGTTTTTGTATGCGCCGCGAGCGATATTGGATGAAGCGGAATCGTATAGACCCGGAGGCGGAACGATAAATTATGTTTTACCCGATGAAGTTAATTATTCTTTATCTCCGGAACGGCACGAAGGCGGAACGCCGAATATTGCCGGCGCGATTGTTTTAGGTGAAGCGATGAAGTGGCTGAAAAAAATCGGTATGAAAAATATTAGAAAACACGAAATGGAATTGTTCGAATATTTAGTCGGTGAATTAAAAAAGATACCGCAAGTAAAAATTTACCCCATTAGAAGTAACCCCGCAGTGCGGGATGCCGACATGTCTTTGGTAAATCGGACTTCTAACGGGGTTTACGGCGATTTAAATTTTGAATGGCATTTGGGTCTTGTTTCGTTTAATATAGAAAATATTCATCATAGTTTGGCGGTCGCCATACTGAATTATGAAGCGGGCGCGGCGATTCGCAACGGTTGCCATTGTGCGCATATTTACTTAAAACAATTATTGAAATTAAATAAAAAAGATATTGAAAAAATAAAAAAAATATTGGCAAAAAAACAAAAGGGAATTACCGAAACGGAAAATTTAATAATTCCCGGCACTTTGCGCGCGTCATTAGGAATATTTAATAATAAAAAAGATGTTGATAAATTAATCAGGGGAGTTAAGATGATTGCGGAGAAAAAATGGAAAAGGGATTATATCTACGAAAATGGAGCATATAAATTGCGGATAAAATAAAATGGGTTCCATATTTTTATAAATTATGTCCAGTATTGTGGAAAAAATTTACTTTGATTATGCCGCGACGACGCCGATTGACCCGGAAGTAAAAAAAGCGATGGAGCTATATTTGGAGGATAAATTCGGCAATCCGTCGTCAACTCATTCTTTAGGGCAGGAGGCGCGAGTGGCTGTTGATAAAGCCCGCGAAACAGTTGCGGATTTTTTGGGCTGCAATTTCATTGAAGTATATTTTACTTCCGGCGCCACGGAAGCGAATAATCTGGCGATAAAAGGTGTTATTAATAAGTTTCAAGTCTCAAGCTTCTCCGAAGCAGTCCCGCCGTTGGCGGGACGCTACGGGGCAGGTAAGTTTCAAGTTCACATTATTACGAACGAAATTGAGCATAAGTCGGTTTTGAAACCGGTTGAATCGTTGGAGAAATCAGGATTGGTGGAAGCGATATATTTGCCCGTTGATAAAAATGGCGCGGTGGATATAAATAATCTGAAAAATAAAATAAAAGAAAACACGGCATTGATTTCCGCGATGTATGTTAATAATGAAACCGGCGTTATTCAGCCCATTGGAGAAATAGGAAAAATAATAAAAGAATGGAAAACGGAAAATAGGTCAAAATTAGGCATTCAATACCCATTGTTTCACATTGACGCGGTTCAGGCGGCCGGATATTTGCCGTTAAATATTCGCGATCTCGGTTGCGATTTGCTTTCTTTGTCGGCCCATAAAATCGGCGGACCAAAAGGCATCGGCGTTTTATTTGTTAAAGACGGCACGCCGATTGCACCATTAATTGAAGGAGGAGGTCAGGAATTCGGGCTCCGTTCAGGCACTGAAAATGTAGTAGGCATAGTAGGATTAGGAAAAGCTGTTGAAATTATCAGGCACCCAAGTTTCAATTTTCAATTTCCAATTTTCAATAAAATCACAAATCCAAAATCACAAATTCAAAATATAACGAGCTTGCGCGATTATTTTGAAGAAAATTTGTTGAAAAATATAAAAAATACGAGCGTAAACGGCGGTGGCGCGCCGCGCGCGCCGCATATAAGCAATATTTTATTTAAAGGCGCGGAAGCGGAGACATTGCTTATTGCGCTTGATGAAGCGGGAATTATGGCATCGTCCGGTTCCGCCTGCCAAGCCAAAGCCATTGAACCGTCGTATGTTTTGCTGGCAACGGGGCTTTCTAAAAAAGAAACGATGAGTTCAGTGCGGTTTAGTTTTGGAAAATTTACGACGCAAGAAGAAATTGACAGAGTTTTGAAAATTTTGCCGGAAATGATTGAAAAATTGAGAAAATAAAATATTAAAAAAATAGCCAATTTTGCTTAGCAAAATTGGCTGAAATTATGTGTTGTTAACTATTTGAAAATTTAGTTTTGAGATATATAATTGATGCTACGATTGCGATAACGATTGCAAAAAAATTAAAGATAAGCATGTTATTTCCCCTCCTATTAGCTTATTAGGGCGATTAATAATCCTATTGGTCCAAAAATTGCGTAACAATAAATAAGTATTTTTTCGTCGACACTAAGTTGGCGTGTTTTTCCAGTCGCATATTCGTGAATATCCATTGGTTGCGCCCATGAATTTTTTAATATTTTTACCGTGAGCGGCGCTCCAAATAAAAATACACACGCCAGTATCCGTAAAAGTTTTTTCATTTGACACCTCCGGAAAATTTCTTATAATATGATTATGGTAAAGAACCTAACTAATAATTATAGCTTAATTTATGAAAAAAGTCAATAAATTTACCCAAAAAGAATTGATAATAATAATTATAGTCGCGAGTTTTGTTGTTTCTTCCGTTGTTGGTTTCGGCGCTGGACTTTTCGCGCCAAAATTATTTCCCAATTTTTATCCCAAATCCGTTGTTGAGAAAACTGAAATAGTTAACGGAGAGTTGCAGATTGTTAAAGAATATGTGCCGCCGACAACCCAGGAACAAATGATTATAGACGCGGTCAAAAAAAATTCGCCGGCCGTGGTAAGCATAATAATAAGCAAGGATTTACCGGTATTTGAAAATTATTCCATTAATCCTTTTGATGGTTTTAATGATTTTTTTGGCAATAATTCTCCTTTTAATTTTTATATTCCGCAACAACGGCAGAAAGGAACGGAAAAGAAAGAGATTGGCGGAGGTACGGGATTTATCGTTTCTTTCGACGGAATGATTGTTACCAATAAGCACGTAGTGGAAGATATGGAAGCGGAATACACGGTTTTAATGAATGACGGTAAAAAATATGACGCTAAAGTTTTAGCGCGCGATCCGATTTTAGACGTTGCCATAATCAAAATAGACGAAAAAAATTTGCCTACTGTGGTTTTGGGCGATTCTGATAATTTGCAGATAGGGCAAAGTGTTATCGCCATAGGCAACGCGCTTGGGGAATTCAGGAATACCGTTTCAATCGGCGTGGTTTCCGGCCTCGCGCGTTCAATTACCGCTGCCGCTTCCAACGGCGCGGCGGAAAAATTGGAGCAAGTTATCCAGACGGACGCGGCGATAAATCAAGGAAATTCCGGCGGACCATTACTTAATTTAAGAGGAGAGGTTATTGGCATTAATACCGCTATCGCGCAAGGAGCGCAAAATATCGGTTTTGCTCTTCCGATAAATGTCGTGAAAAAAGATATAAAAGACGTTAAGGAAAAGGGAAAAATTATTACGCCGTTTTTAGGCGTGCGTTATGTTTTAATAAATGAAACTATCCAAAAAGCGAATAATTTGAAAGTTGATTACGGCGCTTTGGTTCAGCGCGGTCAAAATCTGGAGGACTTGGCGGTAATTCCCGGTAGCCCGGCCGATAAGGCGGGCATCATGGAAAATGATATTATTCTTGAAATTGACGGGCAAAAAATTACCGAAGAACATACACTTGCCGATAGCGTCGGCAAAAAATCCGTAGGCGATACGATGACAATCAAGATTTTACATAAAGGCGATGAAAAAACATTAAAAGCTATTTTAACGGAGAAAAAGTAAAATATCGGGAACGCCGCTCCCCGTCCCGCAAGTACTGCGGGACGGGGAGCGGCGGGAATCCGGCTGATAATTAAAAAAAACAACTCTTTATGAGTTGCTTTTCAATATTTGTTCAATCTCTTCTTTTTCCAAGACCTCTTTTTCCAGAAGTCTTTGGACTATAATTTTAATTTTTACTTTATGCTCCATAATTGCTTCCTTGGTTTCTTTATAGCAATCATTTAAGAGCGAATTTACGCTTTCATCTATTTGTTGAGCGGTTTTTTCGCTATATCCCTTGTCGATTGACCAGTCGTCCCCCAGATAATTTTCTTGAGAAACTCCAAATGACCTTAGGCCGACTTTATCATCCATACCGAATTTTTTTGTATATTGCATGGCTAGTTCGGTCGTTCTTTCGAGATCATTTTGCGCGCCGCTGGATATTTCTTTAAGAAGCATTTCTTCGGCCGCTCTCCCGCCCAAAAGGCCTTTTATTGTATTTTTCAGATCTTGTTTGGTGTGTAAGTATTTGTCTTCTGTCGCCAGACCGAAAGTATAACCCAAAGCTCTTTCTGTCCTTATGATACTGATTTTGTGGACATCTTTTTTTTCTATGAAGAATTGGATAACGGCGTGTCCGGCTTCGTGATGCGCTACAATATTTTTTTCTTTCGGACCTAATAATTTGCTTTTTTGTTCTATGCCTGTCAGAACTCGCATCATTGCCGAGTTGAATTCTTCAAGCGATACTTTTTCTTTATTGTATCTCGCGGCCAACATAGCGGCTTCATTGGCTACGGCCGCCAAATCCGCTCCGGAAAATCCCGGCGTTCTTTCGGCGATTGTTTTTATTATCGTTTCTTTTTCATCGGGCGCTATCAGAATATTTTTTGTATGAACTTTTAATATTCCGATTCTGCCCTTTATATCCGGTTTATCCACGACTATGGTTCTGTCGAATCTGCCTGGCCGTTTAAATGCGGGATCCAAACTGTCCGGTCTGTTTGTCGCACCGATGACAATCAGTCCTGAATTATCCTGAAAACCATCCATAAGCGTTAAAAATTCGGTAAGCGTTTGGTCCTTCTCGTCGTGTGAATTCGGACCGGCCGTTCTTTTCTTTCCCAGGCAATCTATTTCATCAATAAATGCTATGCAGGGGGTATTTTTTTTGGCTTGTTCAAATAGATCTCTTATGCGCGCCGCTCCCACTCCGACAAACATTTCCACGAAGCTGGAACCGCTTAAAGTAAGGAATGGCACTCCGGCTTCTCCGGCAGTGGCTTTGGCGAGCAGGGTTTTTCCGCATCCCGGAAAACCGACCAATAATACTCCTTTTGGGATTTTACCGCCTAATTTTCTGTATTTATTCGGGTTTTTTAGAAAATCAATTACTTCCTGCAATTCAAGTTTTGATTCATCGCAGCCGGCGACATCATTGAAGGTTGTTTTGATATCGCCCGGTTTGAATATTTCAATTCTGGCTTGGGTGAATTTTTTTGTTTCGTTGAATTGGGTGCTTCCTGCGCCGCCGCGCCGGCTTCGAATTGTATTATTGATCATATTGAAGCTTAAAACGAAAATGAAAACTATGAGCATTATGCCCAGTAATCCCCATAACCCTTTCATTGAAGGCGGTTTTTCAAAACTTATTTTCACCTTATCATTATTTTCCTGTAAGAATTGATGTATTTCCGCCAGTTTATTTTCGGTAATAACATTAAAAATATATTTTTTCCCGTTGTTTTGACAGATAATTTTATAGCCCAATTCTTCTTTTTTTATAATCGTTTCTTTGAAATTTGCGTTTTCAACCATTGTGCGGAATTCTGTTTCGTTCAATTCGTAATACGCGGAATAATATTCGCCATCGGATTTTTTTTGATTTTTCATTGATTCGCTGATTTTTTGCGGATCAATGGCAACGGCATATTTACTTTGAATTGCCGTTATTCCGATTGCAAAAAAAAGTATCACTAAAACAAGCATTGTCAGGAAATTTTTGCTTTTTACCGTTTCCTTTTTAAAAAACATTTTTTTCATTATTTCCCCTCCAAATTTGATTTCAATGAACGGATATTGAGATGATTGCAAAACTATTCCTGCTGCAATTTGCTATTTTTATTTAAAGCTTCGTCGTGCTGGCGCGAAATGATTTTCACCGTAATTATATTACGGTTCAAACCATTCCGCTGGCATTTCTCGCTTCAAATAAAAATATCTAAATTTCGCCACGAAATAGTTTTGCAACCATCTCAGTATGGAATATTAGTTTTTTACGCCGGTTTTGTCAATTGTTTCATCTATGATATAATATATTAATTGTAAAAGTTAATTTAATCGTAAATTTTTATGGAAATTCAGGCAAAAGATTTGATTATTATCGGCGGATCGGCCGCGGCTGTTTCCGCCGCAATATATGCCACGAGAAGTAATTTGAATGTTGCTATAATAACAAAAGATATTGGCGGTCAAATTGCTTTAACCGATGAAATTGGCAATTATCCGGGCTTTTCGACAATAAACGGAATGGAACTTGTGAAAGAATTTAAAAAGCATTTGGATTTTTATAATATTAAAATAGAAGATGGAGTTGAGGTTGTAAATGTGGGCGGACAGAGTGGCGATTTTAAGATAGAAGCGAAAAATGGAGAAAAAACTTTGGAATATAAATCCAAAACCGTTTTGGTGGCAACCGGTGTTCGGCACAAGCGTTTGGGTATTCCGGGGGAAGAAAAATTTTATCAAAAAGGAGTAAGTTATTGCGCGAATTGCGACGGTCCACTTTTCAAGAATAAAATCGTAGCGGTTATCGGTGGCGGCAATTCCGCGCTGGAATCGTCTTTGATGCTTGCTGGAATTGCCAAAAAAATTTATATTTTAACGATCAATTCCGAAATGCGCGGCGAAAAAGTAATGGTAGATAAATTGAAAAAAGCAAAAAACGTTGAATTTATTTATAATGTCCGGATATTGAATATTATCGGAGAAAATATGGTTAACGCCATGGAGTATGAAGATTTAATAAGCGGTAAATTGAATAAAATCGCGCTGGATGGAATTTTCGTCAATATCGGTATGATTCCCAATAGTGAATTTTTAACGCAAGTCAATAAAGATAAAACCGGCGCCATACTAGTAAATGAAAAGTGCGAAACGAATATTTCCGGACTTTTTGCCGCCGGCGATGTTACGAATATTTTGTACAAACAAATTATTGTAGCGGCCGGACATGGAGCGACGGCGGCTTTAAGTGTTGTTGATTATTTAAATAAAATTTAATTATGCAATTATATAAATCCACCATAAATAAAATTGAAGAAACTTTAAAATTTTTAGGCATTGACGGCGGTGTTTTGGAGAAACTTAAAAAACCGCAAAAAATTTTAGAATTCAAGGTATCGGCCGGAGGGAAAAAATATAAGGGTTGGAGAGTTCAATATAATAACGCGCGCGGGCCGTTTAAAGGCGGCATAAGATTTCATCCGGGCGTTAATTTGGACGAGATGAAGGCTTTGGCGGTTTGGATGGCATTAAAAGCGGCAGTAATGAATATACCGCTGGGTGGAGCAAAGGGCGGAATCGCGGTGGATCCGTTTAAACTTTCGCAAAAAGAACTTGAATCGCTTAGCAGGGGATATATCAAAGCGATTTATAAAAACATCGGGCCATGGAAAGATATTCCGGCGCCGGATGTAAATACGAATGCGCAAATTATGGCATGGATGATGGATGAATACAGTAAGATAACGGATAATTTTTCCCCGGCGGTTATTACGGGGAAGCCGGTTGAAATAGGCGGTTCATACGGTCGTGAGAACGCGACAGGGGTTGGCGGTGCATTTGTCTTGATTGATTTTTTGAAAAAAAATTATTTTTGCGATAAATTTGAAAAAGGAAAAAATAAATGCCCTATTCGTTTAATGGGCGATCATTCTGATTTTTCAAAATTAACCGTAGCAATTCAGGGTTTTGGCAATGTCGGTTCTTCGATAGCGCAAGCGCTTTATAAGGAGGGATTTAAGATAACGGCAATTTCCGATGTTCAAGGCGGAATACGAAGTGAACATGGATTTAATATTTTTGAAGTTATCGATTGCGTTAAGAAAACGGGAACGGTATCGGGATGTTATTGTGTCGGCAATATGTGCGAAGCGCAGGGAAATTATAAGGTAATTTCCAATAAAGATCTCCTGGAATCCGATGTGGATATTTTGATTCCGGCGGCTCTGGAAAATCAAATCACCAAAGAAAATGCCGGAAAAATTAAAGCGAAAATTATTTTGGAAATGGCCAATGGACCGATAAATCCGGAAGCTGATGAAATATTGAAAAAAAGAGGGGTTTTGATGATTCCGGATATTTTAGCTAATGCCGGCGGTATCGTTGTAAGTTATTTTGAGTGGATGCAGAATCTTCAGGGAGATCAATGGGAAGAAGGGGCGGTATTGTCAAAGCTTCATAAATTAATGGCAGGCAGTTTAGCAGATGTCATTAAAATTGTTGAAAAATATAATACCGATATGCGGACGGCCGCTTATATTCTTGCCATTGAAAGAATATCAAGGGCAATGAATTTGCGCGGCGGGTTTTAGGATGTTAAAATAGCGGTATAAACTTTTATTTACCCCGTTAGAAATTTGTTCCGTTGGGGGAATCTTTTAATGGGACGGTGCTAATTAATGGAGATGAAATTATAAAAAACGAAAATTTCTAACGGAGTATACAAATTTAATCTATATACGGTATGAAAAAAATAAAAAAACAAAAAATGACTTTAGGTAAATTGGCTGTTGTTATTCAGCAAGATTTTAACGATATAAAAGAGCGTTTGGCAACAAAGGATGAGCTGAAAGAAGCCGTTGCCGGTTTGGCAACAAAGGATGAGCTGAAAGAAGCCGTTGCCGGTTTGGCAACAATAATCGTTGGTTTGGCAACAAAAGGGGAATTAAGACAACTTCGCGAGGAAGTGATAAATAGCCGCGATGAGGTGCTTACGAGTAATGACAAGATAATCAAGGAGCTGAAAATAATACGGGAGGAACAAGCGGCGCATACGGTGTCTTATAGAAGAGTTGATGATAAAATGGAAGATCATGAAGCGCGGATCATCCAATTGGAAAGTCAGCCATCGGCGCGTGTATAGTAAATAGCAGTAGTTAAAATAAAGATATTTAAGGAGGAATAAAAAATGTCTAATGGAGTAAAAATATACATCGGGACGGATCATGCCGGGTTCAAGTTAAAGGAAGAATTAAAGATATTTCTTCTTGACTTGGGTTATGATGTTGAGGATATGGGAGCTTATAGATTTGATGAAAATGATGATTATCCGGACTTTATAATTCCTGTCGCCAAGGTTATTGCTCAATGTCGGGAAAATAGCAGGGGAATTGTTATCGGCGGTTCCGGGCAGGGTGAAGCGATGGCGGCGAACAGGATCAATGGCGTAAGGGCGGCATTAGTCTATGATAAGTATAGCGCTAAAATGTCGCGCGAACATAATAACGCCAATGTAATATCGTTAGGCGCGAGAGCATTGAGTATCAGAAAAGCAAAAAAATTAGTTAAACTTTGGTTGGAAACCCCGTTTAGTGATGGAGAAAAGCATATAAGAAGAATAAAAAAAATAGATCAATAACATAAAACGGTCTTTTTCGATGATTGATTAAAAGCATCGTTAAATGGCCGTTTATTAATTTATGCCATTATTCGAAAAAATAGACGGATTTTTTAAAAAACAATTTATCGGTGAAAATAAGGATGAAGGAGTTGAAAAAAAAGTGAAAAACAAAGAAACGCCGGCAATGGACAGGGCGTATCGTATGTTGAATATGCCCGAGGAGATTGATAAGTTACATAAAAATTTAAAAGAAATTTTTCGAGAAATATCCATAGAATTTGGAAATAAAAAGCACGAACTGGAAGATTTGAATAATAGAATCGGTTTTCTGGAGAGAGAAGTGGCGGTTTTAAAAAATCAAAAAAAAGAAATGCAGTAAATATATGGTGGAAATTATACCGGCGATAATAGCGAAAAGTTTTGACGAACTCCATGAAAAAATAAAACAAGTGGAGGGATTTGCGGATTGGGCGCAATTGGATATTATGGACGGAAAATTTGTATCTAATAAAACATGGAATAATCCCGTTGAGTTGAAAGTTGAAAGTAAAAAGTGGAAAGTTAAAATTGAGGCGCATTTAATGATAATGGAGCCGTGGAAAAGTATCAATGAATGGATTGAGAGCGGCGTGAAAAGAATTATTGTTCATTATGAATCTTTTATTGGGCATTTGGATAAGATTGGTGAAATTGTTGATAAAGTAAAAAATGCCGGATTGGAATTTTCCGTAGCGATAAATCCTGCGACTCCATGGAGTGTTTTAGGATCGTATTTGGATAAAATTGATATTGTTTTTATGATGACCGTAGAGCCGGGTTTTGGCGGTCAAAAATTTATTGAAACCGTTTTATTGAAAGTAGGAGATTTTAAAAATAATTTTCCGGAAAAACGCGTTGAGGTTGACGGCGGCATAAATGTGGAAACGGCAGGAAAAGTTATCGCGGTCGGAGCGGATATTTTAGCGGCAGGCAGTTTTATATACAAACATCGGCAAGGAATAGGGGCGGCTATTAAAGAATTAAAGGGCTTTGTCCAAAAATTCGATCCGCCAGTTGGCGGAGATGAATTTTTGGCAACAAAACCTTTACCCCATTAGATAGGCGATAGCCGCCATTTAACGGGGTACTCAATTTTGTAGTGAAATTTTGTTCGCTCAACAAAGTTTCGCTCCAAAATTTCAACAAAATTGGTATGAGCTTGCTTATCGTAGAAAATTTAAAAATTTCAATTGAAGGAAGAGAGATTGTAGAAAATCTTAATTTTCAAGTGGAAAAAAATGAAACATTGGCGATTATCGGTCCGAATGGCGCCGGTAAAACAATTCTTTTCAGGGCCCTTTTGGGCCTTTTGACGTATAAAGGGAAAATCCAATGGGAAAATGGAGTGAAAATAGGATATGTTCCGCAGAAAATTTCAATAGAAAAAGATTTTCCGTTAAGTATCGGCGATTTTTTTGATTTGCAGGACATTGATATTAAAAACGCGAAAGTTTTATTGCGTCTTATGGGCGTTGGTATGACTGTTGCCGGAGAAGACAAATATCCGAATATTTTTAAGGAAAAAATCGGCGCGCTTTCCAGCGGAGAATTTCAGCGCGTTTTAATAGCTTCCGCTTTGGCGAGCAATCCCGATGTTTTGCTTTTTGACGAACCGACAGCCGGCGTTGATATGGGCAACGAAGACAATGTTTATAAGGTGCTTTCAAACCTTCAAAAAATAAAGGGCTTTGCCGTTGTGTTGATTTCCCACGACTTGAATGTTGTTAATAAATACGCGGATAAAGTGCTTTGCCTCAACAAGAAGCAGGTTTGTTACGGCCATCCGATTCATGCTCTGACGACCGAAAGCTTGCAGTTGCTTTACGGCGAAGAGGCGGTTTTACATCATCATATAAAGGGTCAATATGCGCATAAACATAAAGAAAAGTAAAGTATGTCGGATTTATACATTACAATTTTAATCGGTTTTTTTGTCGGCGGAACCGCCGGTTATTTGGGCGCGATAATGGTTATGAAAAGAATGAGTTTGGTCGGTGACGCGCTTTCTCACGTCGCTTTGCCCGGTATGGCGCTTGGCCTCGTCTACGATTTTAATCCTTTCATAGGCGCTTTATTTTTTCTTGTTTTTGGGATTTTCATAATTTGGAAACTTGAGAAAATAACCAAACTTCCGGTTGAAAATCTTGTTGGCATAATATTTACCGCCAGTCTTGCCGTCGGTATTTTAATTACGCCGGAGCCGGAACTCATCGAAGCGTTGTTTGGCGATATTTCCAGTATTCGATCATTTGATTTACCGTTAATAGTTATTTTTTCAATCGTTATTTTTTTCTTCACTAAATTTATTTCCAAAAAAGTGATTTTTAGCGTTGTTTCCGATGATTTGGCGCGATCAAGGGGGATAAACACGGATTTTTACAATTTGGCATACTTATTAATGGTGGCGGCGGTGGTGGCGCTTGGAGTAAAATTTGTCGGTTCTTTGCTTATGGGCGCGTTGGTAATTATTCCCGCGGCCGCTTCCAAAAATGCCACTAAAACTTTTAATCAATATTCTTACGGGGCGGCGATTATCGGCGGTTTTAGCGCTGTTTTAGGCATTATTTTGAGCGACATATTCGCTTTTCCGTCCGGCGCGGCCATCGTTCTTGTCGCTGTATTTATATTCGTTTTAATGTTAAAATGGAAAAGAAATTAAATTTTTAATCTATACTTATGATTATAAAAGAATTAGAAAAAAAGGCGAATGAAATTCGTGAAGATATAATAAAAATGCTTT
This sequence comes from Parcubacteria group bacterium GW2011_GWA2_38_13b, assembly GCA_000992445.2. Classification (GTDB taxonomy): domain Bacteria; phylum Patescibacteriota; class Minisyncoccia; order GWA2-38-13b; family GWA2-38-13b; genus GWA2-38-13b. The sequence continues at coordinate 19,644 of LBUF02000019.1, read as the reverse complement.
TGGAGGCCGGTTCCGGCCACTCGGCCGGTCCCCTTGGCATGGCCGATGTTTTTACCGCGCTTTATTTTGATATTTTAAAGCATAATCCCAAAAATCCGAAATGGGACGAGCGCGATTATTTGGTTTTATCCAATGGGCATATTTGTCCGGTGCAATACGCCACTATGGCGCACGCCGGTTATTTTTCAAAGAAAGAATTAATGACTTTGCGTAAATTTGGCACGCGCTTACAGGGTCATCCGCATAGTGAATCATTGCCCGGGATAGAGTTTTCTTCGGGACCGCTGGGTTCCGGTTTAGGACAGGCTTGCGGACTGGCTTATGGATTGAGAATGGACAAAAAGAAGAATTTTGTTTATTGTCTTGGTTCGGATGGAGAGCATGATAGCGGAGTTTGGTGGGAATCGGTTTTATGGGCGGGAAAGCATAGATTGGATAATTTAACGCTGATAATTGATCGTAATAATATTCAAATTGACGGCTACACCGAAGATATTATGCCACTTGAACCTTTACGCGCCAAATACGAGGCGTTTAATTGGCATGTCATTGATGTTGATGGTCATAATATGGAAGCGATAATTGACGCTTGCAATGAAGCGAAAGCGATTTTTGAAAAACCCGTTTGCATTATCGCGCATACGATTCCCGGCAAAGGAGTAGATTTTATGGAATTTGATTTCGCGTGGCACGGCAAGTCGCCGGGCCAGGAAGAAGCGAAAGCGGCATTGCACCAATTAAGGACATTAAGGGGTAAGATAAAGAGCGAACACGAGTAAATCATTATTCGTATAATAAATAAAATTGTTAGAAAAAATATCTATCTATGACTATCAATAATTTTATAAAACAAAGGCCATATCTTGTTTGGTATGTCAAGGACATTGAGCGTCTTTCGCAAGAAAGTATCGTAGAGCATACTTTGAATGACGGTGATTTCGGGGACATCAAAGAATTAATTTCTATACTGGGGGTTAAAAAAGTTGCCGATATTTTTAAAAAACAATTAAAACAAAAAAGAATCAATTATGATTCTAAAATAATAAATTATTTTAAATTGTATTTTAAACAATATGCCTAAAATACACCCCGAAATTTTAATAAAAGAACAAATGGAACTTTTGCCGCTCGTTAAATCGTTTTCCAAAGATTTTGGTTTGGTTGGCGGAACAGCTGTTGCTCTTTTAATTGGTCATCGCCGTTCGGTCGACTTCGATATTTTTACCGATAAAGAATTTCAAAACTTGAAAATCAGAAAAATAATTTTGAAGTTTAATAAAATAGATAAAGTTATCAGAGACGAGGATGGCCAATATACTTTAATTATCAATAAAGTAAGATTTACTTTTTTTCATTATCCTTTTAAGATAAATTTTTCAGAAAAATTTGATAATATAATAAAAATGCCGGATTTATTGACATTGGCGGCAATGAAAGCGTACGCTTTGGGCCGGAGAGCGAGATGGAAAGATTACATTGATCTTTACTTTATTATGAAAAATTACGGTATTGGTCGGGTTATAAAACGAGCTAAACTAATTTTCGGTTCCGAATTCAACGAGAAAATGTTTCGGGCGCAATTAGTTTATTTTAAAGACATAGATTATACCGAACAAATTAGTTACGTAAAAGGATTTGAAGTCAATGATGATGTTGTAAGAAAGGAATTGATTCGGTTTAGTTTGAAATGATTTTTTAAAATATAATTATGGAAAACGAGATATTTTCAAATTTTAATACGGAAGAAAAAAAAGAGTTTAGTTTTTTTGAAATAGAAAAACAGAAAAAGATGTATAATCTTAAAGATAAATTAAAAGAATTGGATAAAATAAAAGAAATCCGCTGGGACGATATTAAAAACAGGATAATTTTTAAATACGATAAAAAAGGAGAATATGGGAAAAACTTTATATGTGATTATAAGGGCAAAGAATATAAACTTTCTTTGGGTGATGTAATGGCGGATTATAATTGGGGCGTTAAATATATGCCGGATTCTGAAATGCCGGAAGATGTTTATCGCAAGATCAGTAAAAGAATTTTAGCCAATGAAGCAAGGAGAGATATTGAGGATATTTATGATAAAGAAATAATTAAAAGCCAGCTGTCTGCGGGTGAACGCAAGGGAGCGATTGCTAATAAATCAGTAAAGTCCGATATTGATTTTGGCAAAGAAATAAAATCAGAAGATGTTGGTATGATCAGCGAAGAAATGGTTCGAGAATTTATGACCCGTTTATCTTATGGTATTTCTAAAATAATTGATTTGGAAATTAAAATTGTACGACCAAATATCAAAGAAGATGTGAGGCAGAAAATTGATTTTAAAATAGTAATTTTTTCTCACAAAAGAGGAGTAAAAACAGTAGATGAAGATGAAATGGAAAAAAATATCCGGCAGTTTCAAAGATTAGGTTTCCAATTGGCTACTAAGGGTGGAAATGCTGGTTGGAATGGATTATTGGAGTATAAAGAAAAGCAAATAGAAAGAGTGAAGAATCGTGGTATTTCAAATTTGGGCGTAGATGATATTATATTGATCGGGCTTACAACGAAACATTCAAAAGATTTATATGATTTGTGGTTGAGTATGGGTAAGCCGCCGGGCGGACCGGAAAAATTATGGGATATTGAACAGAAGAAAAGGGTGTTTAGGGGAATAACCGAAAAATTAAAATTAGATATTCCCGATGGCACATTGGAGAAAATATTAAAATAATAAATTATGATTAATTCAAACGTAAAACTTAATTCGAAAATATATGATGAGGATATTGAGCAAATTCCAACTCGCCATGGTTATGGCGAGGGACTTGCGATTGCTGGTGAAAAAAATAAAAATATCGTGGCGTTATGCGCCGATTTGACCGATTCAACCATGACGAGCATTTTTAAGGAAAAATTTCCTGACAGGTTTATTGAAATGGGCGTGGCGGAACAGAATATGGCGGCGGTAGCGGCCGGGCTTGAACATAGTGGCAAGATTCCTTTCATTTCCTCTTACGCTGTTTTTTCGCCGGGACGCAATAATGAACAAATCAGAACCTTAATAAGTTATTCGGGAAGAAATGTTAAAATTGTGGGCGCGCACGCGGGAATTTCCGTGGGGCCGGATGGCGCGACTCACCAAGCGCTCGAAGATATTGCCTTAATGCGTGTTCAACCACGAATGACCGTTATTGCGCCGTGCGATTCAATTGAAGCGAAAAAAGCGACAATGGCCGCGGCGGAATTTAATGGTCCTGTTTATTTGCGCTTAACGCGGGAAAAGACGCCGGTAATAACTACCGAAGAAACTCCGTTTAAAATCGGCAAGGCGTTTATTTTTCGCGATCCTTCTTTGGACGGAAAAAATTCCGATGTTGCCATAATTGCTTGCGGGCCGCTAGTTCACAATGCGATACTTGCGGCTGACGAACTTTCAAGAGAAGGGGTAGAATGTATTGTGGTTAATAACCATACGATAAAGCCGATGGACACGGGAACGATAATCGACGCTGCTAAAAGAAGCGGCGCGGTGGTGACTGTTGAGGAACATCAAATAAACGGCGGTTTGGGTTCGGTTGTATGCGAAATTTTAGCGGAAAATTATCCGGCTCCATTGGAAAGAATCGGCGTTCGCGACAGGTTTGGCGAATCCGGAACGCCAAACGAACTGGTTGAAAAATTTGGAATGGGCGTAAAAGATATAAAAGAAGCGGTGTTGAAAGTTTTGAAACGTAAACTCCGTTAGAAGTTTATTAAAGTAAATAGATATTAAGACGAGGTTTCATGAACTTCTAATGGGGTAAAAAATAAAAAATAATTTTATGAAAAAAAGAGAAGTTTTTAAAGCGGTTCCGCCTAATGAAGCCATCGTGAAACCGCATCAATTTACAGGAGAATATGAGCAAGATGACGAGCATCTAATTAAAGATAAAGATGGAACTTATAAGGTAATAGTTAGTAATAAGCTTGTCCCGGGAACATTGAAAGATTTAGACGGAGCAGATGAAGCGCAATATTTCGATGAATTTAATAAAGAAAGCGGGGAAAGAGAAGGATATGGCGATATTTGTAATTTTATTTGCAATGATTGCAATAAATTGAAAAGCGGAGAATGCCGAGAGGAACGTGTTGTGTGCAAAGATTGCGGGAAAGAATCGGAAATGATTTATTATAGAAAAAAAACAGAAAAAGGGGATACTTTGTTTCGAAAACCGTTTAGTTTAAAGGAAAAGAGATAGGGTATCTTAAGGATTCAGATTGTTTTGTTTTTAAAAATAATATGTTTGATGTTATTACAATCGGGACGGCAACGCGCGATGTTTTTATTAAAAGTGAAGCTTTTAAGATTTTGGCTGATGCCAGGTTTTCTACCGGAAAAGCGGAATGTTTAAGCTTGGGTTCTAAGATTGATATTGATAATTTGATTTTTGCCACAGGTGGCGGCGCGACAAATACGGCCGTGGCATTTGCGCGTCAAGGTTTTAAAGCGGCTTGTTTGTGCCGCGTTGGAGAAGATTCCGGCGGCAAAGACATTATTGAAGAATTGATCAAGGAGGGCGTTTTTACCGGATTAGTCGTTAATGATAAAAAAAATATGACCGCTTATTCGATTATTCTTTCTTCAATGAGTGGCGAACGGACGATTTTGGTGCATCGCGGCGCTTCCGGTTTTTTTGATCAAGATGAAATAAGAACGGAGAAGTTAAAATCCAAATGGTTTTACATAACGCATCTTTCTGCCGATTCGGCGGAATTTTTTGATCCTTTATTGGATTTTGCAAAAGAAAAAGACGTCAAGGTCGCAATTAATCCCGGTGAAACTCAGATAAAATTGGGGAAAAACGCTTGGAAAGAAATATTAAAAAAAGTGAATATTATAATCTTGAATCGCGAAGAAGCGGCGGAACTTACCGGAGAAAACTACAAAGATACTAAAAAGATATTCAGCGTTTTCGATGGTTTAATGGACGGGCTTGCCGTTATGACCGACGGTCCGAATGGTGTTTGGGTTTCAGACGGTAAAATAATTTATAAAGCCGGTATTTATAAGGAAGAAAAGGTCATTGATAGAACGGGCGCCGGCGACGCTTTCGGTTCGGGATTTTTGGCGGGTTTATTGCGCAAATCGGGAAAAATGGCGAAAATATTTTCGCCGGAAGCGATTGAATATGCCATTAAATTGGGCAGCGCTAACGCTACTTCCGTTGTTGAACACATTGGCGCTAAAAATAAAATCTTAACTCAGGAAGATTTTTTGGATAAGAGGTGGGAGAATTTGGACATTAAGCGGGAAAATATTTAATATTTTTATTATATTTAACAAAAACCACTCCGCAATACTGCGGAGTGGTTTTTGTTAAAAGTTGCGGGGGCCGGACTCGAACCGGCAACCTTCGGGTTATGAGCCCGACGAGCTGCCAATTGCTCTACCCCGCGGTAATAATTTTTTTTAATACTTTAAATTATGTTTTATAATAAATTGCGACGAGTCCCGATGTTCCGTCCTTGGCAGGAATCGGGATCCTCGAAAAATCTAAAAATCAAAGATTTTTGATTTTTCGGGACTGCCAATTGCTCTACCCCACGATACGAATAAATTTTAACAAAAAACTATTATATGGTCAAGTGTGCCGTAATATCCAGGCGCTTGCCTTTCGTCTGTAATTATTATATCGTATAGTAAAGTATTTTATGGTTTTTTGAAATCAAGGGTGGTATTTACAGGGGGATGTTAGATGGTATATAAAATTACCGGATTTGACGGGACTGCGGGTAAATCGGGAATAAGCATAAAAATTAAATTGCGAGGCATATCGGACATGGTTTCTTTTAAAACGAAGAATTTTGAACGGCATCTTTTGAGTGCGCCAGATTTGTATTATGTTGTAATTCTTTTTTTGGTTTATAATGTTTTTTTATTGTTTTTAACGGAAATATTCAGTATTCAATATTGTTTTGGATTATTTTCTTTTATGATTTCAATGATTAAAAACGGATTTGTCCCCTTAAGCTTATTGTTTAATCGTGATTTTAGGGAATGGCATGGAGCGGAACATAAGTTAATAGATTTACTGATGAATTGCGGGAAGATGGATATTTCCGATTTTAAAAATTCTTCCCGGATATCTGCTTGTTGCGGCAGCCGTTCTATTGTATGGGGAGAAACTTTGTTTATTTATTGCGCTATGATTATCTGGTTAGATAAGATATTGCAGTATTTTATCGGAGACGCGTATGGTTGGATAATATTTGTTGTTTTATTTTTCGTGTTTTTCAATCAATACAAAAAATTATGCGATAATTGGTTTTGGCGACCGGCGCAGAAATATTTGTTGACTGCCGAACCGTGCGAAGAAAAAACGAAAGAAACATTAGAATTAGGTTTGCGCATAAAAAGATTTACGGAAGGAGGGGGTGAGGATTTTGAAGAATAAAACGGAAATAGAGCACATTGAGGGGTCATCGACTTCCTATGGATTCGGTATAAAAATCAAATTAGAAAATCGTTGTCAGGATATTCGGTTGAGTACGAAAAGCTGCGATCATTATCCTTTGGCGGGAAAATTTTTGCGATCTTTTATTTTTTGTTTCATTGCCGCATCGTTTTTTTGTTTGCCGGCCATATTTTTATTAGAATTGATTTTGGGCGGTTCGGGCTTTGTATATTATCTTGGTTTTTTCACGATATTTGTTTCTTTTTCTTCTTTTTGGGAATTATTTTGGATTTTGATTGATCGCGATAAACGGGAATGGCATATTTGCGAGCGTAAGGTTATAAGTCTGCTTTTAAGTGGAGTATCGGTAACGATGGATAATTTGCGAAAAGCGCCGAAAGAAAATATCGGATGCGGAACGATAGGGGGATTGGGACGCTCTTTTCTGTGCTTCTATTATTTGTCTTTGGCGGCTGTGCATAAATATTTTTTTAGTTTTTATAGCGCGGAATTTTGGCTCATTTGGATATTCGTATCTACGCTATATTGTATTTTGATATGTGCAGCAGTAAGTTTTTTGGATCGGAAATTTTTTACCATTCCAGAGTCAAGTTTTAATAAACTTAAAGAAACATTGGAGTTGGCGCAAGAAGCGGAGAAAATTATTAAAATTGGATAAAATAATACGAAATCGTCCCACATAGTATTGCGGGGCGATTTTTTACGTATTAAGCCTATTTTCGTTGACTTACGTCCATTTTAATGCTATCCTAAAAGTATAAATTAGCGTATAATAGCGCTTTTTTAATTAGGAAGTTAATTATTTATTAAATATATCGGGTATGTCAAATATTTTTAATATCGGGCAAATTATAGTGTCTGTTATTTTGATTATTGCGATTTTGATGCAGCAAAGAGGGTCTGGTTTGTCGGGAGCATTTGGGGGCGATGGAAATATTTATAGGACAAAAAGGGGATTAGAGCGCGTTTTATTTATCGCAACGATTATTCTAGCCACTTTATTTATCGGATCAACGATGTTTCGGATTATTTTCAGTATCTAAAATACCACGAATGTTCAGTATAAAAAAATTTTTCAGCGAAACAAAACCTGCTTTTCGGGAGAAGGTTTTTTGCATTTGGCGAGTTTTGCCGGCGAAAGAAAAGTTGTTGGTTTTTTGTTTGGGTGCCGTTATTATAATTACTTCTTTGAGTTGGTTTTTTTTATATTATTTCAAGAATACGGAAATCGGTCCGGATTTCGGCGGAAAATATACCGAAGCGATATTGGGCGAACCGCGTTATATCAATCCGGTGCTTGCCCAAACCAATGATGCCGACAGGGATCTTTCCATTATTATTTTTTCCGGGCTTGCCAAATATAATAAATCGGGAGGGATTGATTCGGATTTGGCCGAAAAATACGAAATTAGCGCCGACGGCAAAATATACACTTTTTATTTGCGAAAAAATATCAAATGGCACGACGGGGAAGATTTGACGGCGGATGATGTAATTTTTACGATAGCAACTATTCAAAATATTGAATACCACAGTCCGATAAGGGTGAATTGGCAGGGAGTTATTGCGGAAAAAGTCGATGATTATACGGTAAAATTTTCTTTAAATAATGTTTATGCTCCTTTTTTGGAGAACACAACCATTGGGATAATTCCGAAACATATTTGGCAGGATATTCTTCCTCAGAATTTTCCTTTGGCCAAGTTTAATTTGCAGCCTATAGGATCTGGACCGTATAAGTTTAAAAAACTACAGAAAGACAAACTTGGCAAAATAGTATCTATGGAATTTTCCGCTTTCGACGATTATTATTCGGAACGGTCGTATATTTCCGCGTTGGAGTTCAGTTTTTATGATTCGCCGGAAGTAATGGTGCAAATTTATAATAATAAATTGGCGCAGGGAATAAATTTTCTTTCCGCTGAAAATAGAAATAAAATCAAGGATCATGCCAATATTTATTCTTTAAAATTGCCGAGATATTTTTCCGTATTTTTCAATCAAAATCAGTCGGTTGTTTTGGCCGACAAGAATGTGCGATTAGCTTTGAATTATGCGACCGATAAACGAAAAATTGTTGATGAAATTTTGGGCGGCAACGCAGAAACAGTAAATTCTCCTATTTTGCCGGATCTTTTGGGTTTCAATTCCGACATTAAAATTTATGATTTTTTGCCGGAAGAAGCCGCCAGAATATTGGAAGAATCCGGTTGGCGGGATTTGGACGGCGACGGTTTTAGGGAAAAGAAAATAAAAAATGACAAGAAAGAGGAAGAAATTGTGCCGTTGGAGATTACGCTGGCGACAACCAATTGGCCGGAATTGCTTAATGTTGCCGAATTTTTGAAGAAAAACTGGGGGCAGGTTGGCGTAAAAATTACTGTTGATTCAAAGAGCATCGGAGAAATTCAGCAGGAATACATTAGGCCGCGAAAATATCAGGCGCTTTTATTTGGACAAATTTTAAGTTATCTTCCCGACCCCTTTTCGTTTTGGCATTCTTCGCAGAAAAAAGATCCCGGACTAAATTTATCGCTTTACGATAATCGCAATGCGGATAAATTGCTTGAAGAAGCCAGACAAACGGTGTCGGTTGAAGAGCGCGCTAAAAAATATGAGGAATTTCAAAATTTGCTTATCAATGATGTTCCGGCGGTTTTTCTCTATAGTCCTCATTATCTTTACGCCGTTTCAAATAAAATTAAGGGCATTGAAATTGATAAGGTGGTAATGCCTTCGCAAAGATTTTCCGATGTCAATAAGTGGTATATAGAAACTCAAAGAGTTAAAAAAGAAAATTTGTAATGCACCTCGTCCTTCAAGAGTATCTAAAACTTATTTTAGAAATGGCGGGGGTATATTATTAATCATTTTAATTTTAAAAGTATTTAACGTTTTGGAAAAAACGGGACAATATACTTTTGAGGGGCGGGGTGTGCGGAATCGTAGGAATATATAATTTTCAGGGGAAAGCAGTGGATGAAAAATTGCTTTTGCGGATGCGGGATACTTTGGCGCACCGGGGACCGGATGGCGCCAGTTTTTATATTTCCCCCGATAAAAAAGTCGGTTTAGGGCATAGGCGGCTTTCMATCATTGATCTTTCGGAAAGGGCGGATCAGCCGATGTCCAACGAAGACGGCACTGTTTGGATTGTTTTTAACGGAGAGATTTATAATTTTCAGGCATTGCGTCCGGATCTGGAAAAACGCGGACACCGTTTTAAGTCAAATTCCGATACGGAGGTAATAATCCATCTTTACGAAGAATATAAAGAAAAATGTCTGGATTATTTGCGCGGGATGTTCGCTTTCGCGATTTGGGACGAAAATGCGCAAAAACTTTTTTTGGCGCGGGACAGGGTGGGCAAAAAGCCGCTTAAATATTTCATCGGTCCGGATTTCATTGTTTTCGCGTCGGAACTGAAAGCGATTTTAAAACATCCGGAAGTGAAAAAAGAGCCGGATTTGGAGGCGATTGACGAGTATTTAACATATCAATACGTTCCTCACCCTAAAACCGGATTTAAGAATATTTTTAAGTTGGAGCCGGCTCATTACCTGATTGTTAAAAATAGCCGAGAAATTATAAAAAAGCGGTATTGGCGATTAAATTATTCGAAAAAAATTGATTTGCCCGAAAAAGAATGGGAAGAAGTGATTTTGGAAAAATTAAAGGAATCGGTGAGAATGCGATTAGTTTCCGATGTTCCTCTTGGGGCTCATCTTTCCGGCGGAATTGATTCTAGTTTGATTGTGGCTTTGATGTCTCAAGAAACAAGGGAGCCGGTAAAAACTTTCTCCATCGGTTTTAAAGAAAGCGATTATAATGAGCTTTCTTATGCGAGATTAGTCGCTAAAAAATACAATACCGAACACCGGGAATTTATCGTTGAACCAAACGCCGTTGAAATTTTACAAAAACTCGTTTACCACTATGAAGAACCATATGCCGACTCTTCGGCCTTACCCACCTGGTATCTTTCGGAGATAACGAGAAATCATGTAACGGTCGCCCTGAATGGCGACGGCGGCGATGAAAATTTTGCCGGCTATACCCGTTATAACGCGATGAAAATATTTCGACAATTATCCATTCTTCCATTTAAGTCGCAATTTAAAAAGTTAAACCAATTAATCTACGAAATAACAAAAATTAAATTGTTTCAGAAGGGATATCGCTTGCTGGATTCATATAGCGCGGATCCGTTAGATTTTTATTTAAAGATAATCGATTATTTTAGTCAAAAAGAGAAAGATTTAATTTACACGGAGCATTTTAAAGAATTAGTTAAAAATTCCAGATGGCATTCTTTTTTACGGGAGAAATATAATGATGCCGGTAATTTTGATTGGCTTGATCGGATTTTACATACCGATATTAATTCTTATTTAGCGGATGATTTATTAGTAAAAATAGATATTGCTTCAATGGCGCATGCCACAGAAGTTCGTTCGCCATTTTTGGACCAGGAATTTTTAGAATTAACCGCTAAAATACCGTCGGGATTGAAAATTAAAGGGCATAATAAAAAGTATTTAATAAAAAAAATCGCTGAAAAATATTTGCCCAAAGAATGTATTTACAGGACCAAACAGGGTTTTGGCGTTCCTCTGGATCACTGGTTTCGCGGAGGTCTGGAAAATTATCTTCGCGGCGAGCTTTTGGATGAAAAATTTTTAAATTATGGATTTAAAAAAGAAGGCCTTGAAAAACTGCTTCAAGACCACAAGAGTTTTAAGCAAAATTACGCTAATCATCTTTGGGCGCTTTTATTTTTAAGGACGTGGTTCAAGACTTGGTTTGAGTAGATTGAAAATAATTTTTTTATCTTGTTCAATGATTTTTTTGATGTCATGATTTTCTCGGGCGTAATTCCAGCCATTCTCCGACATTTCTTGCCGGAGATTTTTATTTTCCAGCAATATTTTTAAGCGGGCAATCATTTTATTAAAATCGCCATTGGCGCAAAACCCCACGGAGGTGGAATTCAGTTCACTGTCTTTATTTTTCTCCGAATAAAGAATGTTATCCGGATTCACATTAAGAGATAAAATCGGCGTTTTATTCTCAGCCGCCTGAATGAAAGTATTTGGGAAGCCTTCGAAATCGGAAGTATTGATAAAAATCTTGGCTTTTCGGAAATATCCATCGCTTTCTTCAAAGGGCACGCTTTCTATGAATTCTAAATTATTATAATGTTTGGCGTTTTCTTGAATTTTTTTAAATAGCATTGGATCGTTGCAGGGCATAATCATAATGAATTTTTCGCGCGGGAACGATTTAGTTATTTCTAAAAATAAATCAGGTCGTTTTAATTGTTGAGACGAAGAAACCCAAAGAATAAATTTTTTGTCCGCGTATTCCGCATCGCTTAACATTTTTAATGGGAAGGCATTTTTAACAACGATACTTTCCAGCCCGAATTTTTCTTTTAATAATTTCCGCTGTTCTTCGTTTTGAGTGATAATTAAATCAGCGTTTTTTAGGCCAAAGAGAAATATTTTGCCGCGTAGCCCCTTTTTAACATATTCGCCGTTGACGTCCCACGGACAGGCGGTCATATAAATAAATTTTTTCCTGAATAATTTACAAAATAAAGCTGCCATTCCCGTCTCAATGCCAGCCGCTTTCTGGATATAAACATCGGTGTTGATTTTTCGGATAGCGTTAAAGAAATTAAAAAGCGATTTTAAAAAATTACCCCGCCACCTGTTGCGGGTGTACCTTTTAAGCCGATAAATCATCACGCCATTAATTTTCTTAAAATCGTTGTTTCCCAGGCGATCATTGACCAAAAAATAGACATCAAAATTGGCGTCTTTTGCCAACTCCGATGCCTGTAAATAACATTGCAATTCCGAGCCGCCAAAAGCCGTTTGGGAATTTGAGTCAAAAAGTTTATAGGCGCTTAAAGAAATGTAGCAAACTTTAATTTTTGTCATATTCTAATTTTTTGGATCAACCTTTCAATAAATTCAAGGATTTGTTTTATTCCAAAGGATCTATTTTCTTCCATTAGTTTTTGGTATAAATTTTCTAATTTTTTGACGCTATTTTCTAGTAGTAAACTTTTATTAACTATAGTTTGGTAGGCATTTCTGCCTAATTTTTGACAATATTGCGGATTTTCTAAGCAGTAATTTATTTTTTGTGAAATAGCTTGAGGGTTTTTGGGTTCTATTAAAAAACCATTTTTGTTGTTGTGGAGAATTTCGGGAATATCGCCAACATTAGTAGCAATAATCGGTTTTTTTAAATACATTGCTTCTAATAAAATTTTAGGAACGCTTTCCCAAATAGAGGAAATTATTAAAATATTCATAAGTCTAATTATATCTCCCAAGTCTGTTCGTGAGCCGGTAAATATCGCATATTCTTTTAAGTTTAAATCATTGGTTAGTTTTTGGAGATAAATTTTATCAGCTCCGTCGCCTACAATTAAAAATTGGACATTGGGATGATTTTTAATTACATTAGGTATCGCTTTAATAAAATATTCTTGCCCTTTCTTTTTATTATCAAGCCGCGCGATGATTCCGACAACTTTTTTATTCGCGTCAATGCCAAATTCTTTTTTTAAATCCGAGGCGTTTTTTGTTGGTTTAAGTTCGTCGGGATCTACCCCGTCATAAATGACTTCAAATTTTTCTCGGTTTACCCCCTGTTGTTTAATGGCGAATTCCATCGCGCCCTTACCATCGGCTATGATTTTCGCCGCATATTTATAAACTTTTTTGTCTTTTTTTAGTTCTTTTTCTGTTTTCCAATAATCATAATCTTGGATGGTCGTGATGAGTATTGGCACGCTGGCTATTCTTCCAGCCCTGATTCCATAGTAAATAGTCGGATAGCCCAAGGAATGAAGAATATGTATTTTATTTTTGATTAAAAACCAGATAAATCGCGGGTAACGTCTAATCCAATCATGGTGTTTGTCATAAGTAAAATCGCCAAAAACATAAGGAATGTCGGCTTTTTTTTAATTCTTCTTCTAATGGACCGCCATTGTCCATAGTATACACAAAAACATTAAACCTTCCTTTATTTATTTTTTGAGCAATCTTAACCATATTACGTTCCGTGCCGCCAATATTTAAAGACCCGATAAAATAACAAATATTGATTTTTTGGGACATTTTTTATTATGTTATTTTTTTATGGCGTAAATAATTAAATCGTGTTTTCCCAGTATTTTCCCCTTAAATTGAGAAAGTAAATTTTCGATCTGCCACGGTAATAAGCCATAAATATATTTCCAGTATTTGTTCTTCGGACTTAATGATTTATTTTCAATAATTGAACCATAAAACGGTCCGGCCCAAAGAGGCATGCGTTGATCGATGAATTTTACTTGAAATCCTATGTTTTTTAAGAGGAGAGTTAGTGTTTTGGGAGAGAAATAGAATAGATGACCCGGTACGGTAAATTGTTCCCATTTTTCTTTTTGTACCCGGTATTGCCAACTGTCAATGTTTGGGGTTTGCAATACTAATAATCCTCCCTGTTTGAGTAACCGTCCCATTTTTTTAATAGCTTCTCTTGGACTTTTTAGATGTTCAATGGTTCCGACAGAAACAATTACATCAAAAAAAGCGTTCGGCAATTCTGCTTTTTCAAGGGTGCTGGTGATGATTTTGCCGCGACATATCTTTTTTGCTCGAATCGCTGCTATTGATGACGGTTCTACGCCCCATGTTTGAAAACTGTAATCCTCCGCGAATTTCAACAGTTCGCCATAACCAGCCCCCACATCCAATAAATTACCGTCTGTTTTATATTTAACAATACCGTCAATATAATTTTTGGAACCAAGTATGGCTTCGGGAGTTTCCTTGAAAGAGGCGAAGTTTTTAAGTTGGGGGAATTGAGCGAACCATGCCGGCGTGTGGAATATTTTTTCGTAAAAAAATTCCAATTCTTGATCGCTGGGTTGAGGATTAACATAAACTAGACCGCAATTTTTACAGCGAACTATTTTATACCCATGAATTTCATAAAGCGGGATAGGTTTGTTTTTTTTGACAAGTTTCACAATTAATATAATCCATAGAATTAGCGTATGGGATTATAACTTATAAATAGAGGATTTTCTTCTTTTAAAACTTTGATTCCATTGATTGTCAGATGTGTTTTTTTATTTAATCGATAGCCGCGCCAATAGTCGCAGTTTTTACAGAAAGTAAATTTTTCATCGCCGTATTGGCCATTAAGGTGCAGATTCCTTAATCGCTGATATAATTCATTTTTCCAAATATCAGCCAAATTTTCTTTATTTGCGTCACCCATAATATTTTTACCAAAATCGTCCGGCGGACAAGTGGCTACTTCCCCATTCCAATAGACAACCATTGAGTTCCAAAGATAATAGCATGGTATACGTTTTTCGGCCGTTAAATTAAAGAGATTTCTTTCCACCATTTGTCTGCCTGTTAAATCTCGAAGGTCATCAAAAACTCTTTGAAAATATACGACATCTACCTTTGGTAGCCAAATATTAATAAAATCTTCTACCTGGTGTTCATTTTTATCTTGGATAACAAAAGAGACCTGAATGTATGGTTTTTTTAGATTTTTCTTTTGTCGTAGATTTAATAGATAGTTTACATTATCTATAACTCTTTTCCAATCCGATTTTATTCTAATCTGGTCATATACTTCTTTGGTCGCAGCGTCTAAACTAAAAGTAATTCTTTCTAGTCCAGAATTTAGTATTTCTTCGGATAAGCGAGGCGTTAAAACGTAGCCATTAGAAACGGTGTTAACAACAACTTTTTTATTGGCGGCGTATTGAACAAATTTTATAAATTCGCTATGAGCCAATGGTTCCCCCAAGAAAACAAGCATTATGGTTGGCGGCTCTGGCCACTGCGATACTTCGTCAATAATTTTTTTGTAAAGATCAATGTTCATAAAGCCAATTCCCCGTTTAAAGTGTCGGCGGGGACACATTATACATTTAAGCATGCAATGGTCGGTAATTTCTATAAAAAGTTGATTGGGCAAAGATGACGGTATTGGCTTGGTGTATTTCTTTTTTTCTTGGTATTCTTCTATTTTTTTTCTGCCAAATTTATAAAGTTTTATTAGCGGCGTTTTTTTTACGATTGATTTTATAGTGTTTGTCATATTTTTAATTTTGATAAAAACTTTGGTTTTTTAATATTTTTGGTTATTCTATAGGAGTAAAAATCTATTTTTTTAGCCCCAAAACTTTTTTTAAATTTCTCTACGCCAGCAATGTCAGCACTTGGCAGAAAATCATAATATTTATAGCCATTGTCGCGGGCGTGTTTAATGGCTTCAATATGCAACAGATTATTGGGGCGATAAATTCCATATTCTGAATAATAAGCGCCTCCCCAATATACCACAATTTTATTAAAATATCCCAGAATTATCCCGGCGATTATTTTATTATTTTTTAGAGCTAACCATAGTTTCATTCTGCGCTCGGCAAATTTATGGATATTTTTATACAGTTCCAGGGGTTGGGGTTCTTTGATTCCCCATCTTTTAGCGGAATCAAGATACATTCCGTAATACTTTTCAAACGCCCATGTAGAATTATCAGTAACAATTGTTACCCCTGCTCTTCTAGCCTTTCTAACCTTTCTATCTTGATCTTTATTATGATAATTCTGCCAGAATTGGTTGAAGTTGTTGCTTAAATCTAAAATTCGGGTTGAATACTGATTGATTTTATTGGCTTTAGGAGGTTTATTCTCCGAAAATGGATGCGGTACTACGATTATATCAATCGGCAGCCAGCCCTTTAATTTTTTTATCATAAGTTCAATTTCGTTTTCTTGCAATGTTCTTTCAGAAAAAAGGCCGCCGTAATTATGAAACGGAACCGACAAGTACTGGCTAAAGAATCTTTGGTGTTTGCCCGTTTTCATCAATGGCAGTAAAACTTTTGTTCCATCACCTAAAATAAAAATTTTAGCGGCGATTTTATAGCCGTAGGTTTTATTTAAAACTTGCGCCCATTCCGGAGTGGCAAAAAAAGTTGCTTCATCGCATTTGCCAATAATTTCATTCCATTGGGAAATTGAGACATTATTTATAACTTCCATATTTTACTAATTGATAAAAAAGATTTTTGAATATTAAAAAATCGTCTTTCGTAGGAATAAGTAATTTGTAAATTTTTTTGTTGACGACAAAAAAATAAATAATAAGAACAACCGTGAATGTTAAGAAATAAGTTAAACTTGAAGCAAACGCAGCGCCGATTATTCCGTATTTCGGCACTAATATCAAATTTGTAATAATATTAAAAGCGGCCATAGCGGAAGCAATATAGCTTAATTTTAAGAACCATCCTTTCCTAATCCAAAGAGTTGAAAGAATCTTTGGAATAACAAAAAAGATTGTGCCTGGAAGCAGAATCAAAAGCGGAGTAACTGCTGGAAGGTATGGAGTTCCTCCATAAAGCAATATTATAAATTTTGCCAATATTGCCAGTCCTACTCCGGCTATAATAGAAAGCCATAAAACAATTCTGGAGGCGCGAGCAGCGGTTTCTTGAGCTTCTTCCAGCGTTTGATAAGAAGTTTTGGGGTATAAGACGGTTTCTACCGCCACTGAAAGTAAAAATATGAGTTCCGTAACGGAAACAGCCACCGAATAATAACCAAGTTCGGCCGACGGCAGAGCATTTCCTACAATAAATTGGTCCGCCCTGGAAACGGCGAAAGCGGCCATAGTCCCTATCTGCAATTTGGCGCCATTTGAAAACAAATTTTTCATAAGCGATTTATTTAATCTCCATTTTTCCGGAACTTCTTTTTTTACAAGACGCCAAGCCAGGATTGAACCGGCGCTTACTCCAATGAGGCCAACCAGAATTCCTTCCAGGATAGTAAATTTCCCAAAGAACCAAAAGCCAAGGACTAAAAATGGAGCCATAAACTGAGCAAGTAAATTTACGATGTTGTGCCAATTTATTTTGCCGAGACCTTGGAAAAAAGAAGAAAAGTAATAAATGAAGATGTTAAACGGCAAAACCAGTATGCTTAAAAAGAGGAATTTTGACGGGAAATTTTTGTAAAGATAATCTTCTCCCAAAAGATAGCTTATAAAGAAAATTAAAAGAAGCGCCAGCGAAACAACTGCGGAAAAAAAAAGGAGATTCCCGGCAAACTCTTCTTTTTTATATTCTTTTTTTCCCAGGCAATGAATAGTAGAAAGACCTAGATTAAAATGTCCCAAAATAAAAAAAATAGAAGGATAGAGGATAATAAGAGTTAGTAAACCCTTGTCAGTCGGACTGAGAATTCGGGCTACCAATACGCCCAAAATAACTCTTGACATAAAACCGGCGACATTAAACAAGAAAGTTTGAGTACTTAGTTTTGTTAAATTCATTTTTGATGCGCAAGGACGACGCTTTTTACTCCCCTTATGATTCTTTTTACGT
Source organism: Parcubacteria group bacterium GW2011_GWA2_38_13b (assembly GCA_000992445.2). Lineage (GTDB taxonomy): Bacteria > Patescibacteriota > Minisyncoccia > GWA2-38-13b > GWA2-38-13b > GWA2-38-13b. The sequence goes on along the minus strand of LBUF02000019.1, from coordinate 1,776 downwards.
CATCAATGGTTAATTTTGGCGAAAATGGTAAAGAAACCGTTCGTTCGGAAATATACTCGGCATTAGGGAAATCACCCTTTTTATAACCAAGCATTTTTTGATAATACGGATGAAGATTTAAGGCGATATAGTGGACACCGGTTCCAATGCCTTTTCGATATAATTTTTCCATAAATTCATCGCGGGAAATTTTTAATATGTCTAAATCTAATAAAATAGTATAAAGATGTTTTGCGTGAATGGTATTTTTTTCCGGTGGCGCAGGTAAGGTCAACGGTAAGCCGGATAACCCTTCGTTATAAATTTTCCAATATTTATCTCTGATTTTTTGATATTTTTTAATTTTTTTCATCTGATGAATTCCAAGAGATGCTTGTATATCTGTCATGTTGTATTTAAAACCGGAATAAACAACTTGATAGTGTTTGTAGCCTTCGTCTGAATAGCGATTCCACGCATCCTTTGTTAATCCGTGAAGGCTATAAATTTTTATTTTATCGGCGAAGTTTTTATTATTAGTTATAATCATTCCACCTTCGGCGGTAGTTATATTTTTCGTAACATAAAAACTAAAGCATGTCGCGTCTCCAATGTTTCCTATTTTTTTATTATAATATTCTGCGCCAATGGCATGGGCCGCGTCTTCAATGATGATTAGTTTATGTTTTTTGGCGATTTTTAGAATTTGGTCCATTTCACAAGGGCGACCGGCAAAATGCACCGGAATTATTGTTTTTGTTTTTTTTGTCATCGCTTTTTCAATAAACACGGGGTCTATATTCATTGTTGATTTTTTAACATCAACAAAAACCGGTTTTGCGCCGGTGTGAATTATCGCGTTAGCGGTTGCGCAAAAAGTCATAGCGGGAATAATCACTTCATCGCCTGGACCGATACCAACCGCAATCATAGAAAGATGCAAGGCCGCTGTGCAGGAATTTACCGCCATAGCGTATTTTGCTCCGGCGTAGGAGGAGAGAATTTGTTCAAATTTAGCAGTTTTTGGACCGGTGCCAATCCATCCCGATTTTAGAGTCTTTACAACTTCATTAATTTCGTCTTTTTCAATTCGGGGAGCGCCGAAGACAATAAATTTTCTATTTTTTTGTTTTGGCATACGCGCGGAATTACCATTTTTCTATTTTTTCTTTTGCTTTTGCCTTTATTTTTAGATATAAATTTATCGCCTTTTGTTCTATGGTAGGGGAGACGAGGCGCAAAATTTCTTTTCCTAAAATTCTGTACTGACCCCCGACTTTATTTGCGCGAAGAACGCCTTTTTTAAGGAGGCGTTTTATTGTGCTATTGCTTATCTTTAAGCGACTTTGAACCTCGGCGGTTGTGTAAATTTCGTTTGATTGGATTTCATCTTGTTCCATATTAGTATATTATCAATAAGTGTCAAAAGGTGTCAATGGGTGTCAAATGTGGATAAAAAAATTTATTTAAGTTCCCGTGTAATTATCAGTTTTTCATCCTGATTATCCGGAATAACGGCAATAATAGGTTTTATGCCATATTCAAAAAAGAGGTTTTTTATCCTCTCAAATTTTTGCCAATCCATTGTCGGACAAATGTCGTCTACGCGAAAGATATATTTTGGCACAATGTTGGTTGATTCAAATTTTTATTATTTTTAATAAATTTTTGAAATTAGTTATTTTTAACTAATTTTTCAAATATATCCAGGTATTTTACATTTTCTTCGTTTATGAGGAATGGTTGAAGTTTTTTCTTTAGGGACTTAAGCTGCGGTTTTATTGTTTTATATTTTTC
>LBUF02000018.1:45551-53656 GCA_000992445.2 Parcubacteria group bacterium GW2011_GWA2_38_13b | reverse complement strand
GTACTGCGGGACGGGACGCGGAACGCAATTCTAATTTTAACCGATTAAGACAAACTGTTTAATATATAAATCTCCCCTGCCATAAACCAGCCCAAAACAAAACCGGCAACGAAAATCGCGCCGAAAATAATCAATATTTTTTTAGCGGCAAACGGCTTAAAAAATTCCATAATATTTATATTTTGTCATACCCTAAAAATTTTCGCAAGGCGCGAATCAATTCCGCTATTGCGGAGATTCGGTCTCCGCGCGGAGACCGAATCTCCGCAAGATTTTCGCAAAACGCGAATCAATCGTCTCGCCACGATCCGACGCGGCGACATTGTTGCGACCGAGTCGCAGCGAAACAAATTTTAAAATTTTTTAAAAAAGAACTTTTTAATTTATCGAAATTATTATTGATTATGCTTTCACGAATTTCTTTCATTAAATTCAAAACAAAATAAAGATTATGCAATATCGCTAATTCATAACCTAAAATTTCTCCCGCATTTAAAAGGTGGCGCAAATAAGCGCGTGAAAAACCGTTTAAGCAAGTAAAGCATCCACATTTTTTTTCAATCGGTTTTTTATCGTTTTTATAAATCGCTTTTCTAATATTAATTTTCCCTCCTTTCGTCCATAAAGTTCCGTGTCTTGCCTCTTTGGTCGGGGAAGCGCAATCAAAAGTATCAACGCCGCGCGATATTCCTTCAAAAATATCCTCCACTCCGCCAATGCCAAGCAGATGACGCTGCTTATTTTCCGGCAACAAAGGAACGACCCAATCCAAAATATTATACATATCCTTTTTTGATTTTCCCAAAGAACCTCCAATGCCAAATCCGTCAAAAGGAAGACGAGAAATAAATCGCGCGCTTTTCATTCTTAAATCTTTCCAAACACCTCCCTGTACAATGCCAAACAAGGCTTGATCGTTTCTTGCTTTGGCTTTCAAGCATCTTTCGGCCCACCCGTGAGTTCTGTCCAAAGAATCTTTTGTGTATTTGTAATCGTGGGTAGGTGAAGTGCATTCGTCAAAAGCGAATATAACATCGGCGCCTAAATTCTCCTGAATTTTTATTGATTTTTCCGGGGTTAATTCTTGCCATGAACCGTCAATAAAAGAACGGAATTTAATCCCTTTTTCGTTAATTTTTACAAGATTTTCTCTTTTAACATTATTCTTTTCAACGCAATTAACGTTTTCGTCCGTAAAAACACTGCCGATTTTCCCTACACCCTGTTCCCGTCCGCAACCTAAACTAAACGCCTGAAAACCGCCGGAATCGGTAAATATCGGCCCATCCCAATTCATAAACTTATGAAGTCCGCCAATTTTTTTTATAACGCCGTCGCCTGGCCTTTGCCAAAGATGATAGGTATTTGCTATAAAAACCCGTATTGGCAATGATTTATGTTTATTTATATTCAAACCTTTAAGCGCGGCATTCGTAGCCACGGGCAAAAACGCCGGTGTTTCAATCGCGCCGTGTGGCGTTATGAAAATTCCGGCTCTGGCCAAAGAATTACTATCCTTTTTAACGATTTTGAAATTAAAAAATGGCATACTCAATAGTATGCCATTTTACTTTTTAATAAGCAACGGTTAGCGTTAAATGATGCGGGATACTCTCTGTATCTTTACTTAAAGACCACATAAAATAATCCAATTCCAGCATATTTATTTTTCTATTATCGCCGCGTACAATGTTAATTTCATCGCGTAATCTGATCATCGCGTTAACCGTTTGCGCTCTTATTTCCTGTTCCTCCAAACTATCGGCTAAGATTATTTTCCGATTATTTATTTTTTCCGCCAATTTATTCGCATATACTAAAATACCTAAATGTTTTAAAATTTTTGGCAACGCGTAATCCGGCGCCGGACCCAATGATTCGTAATCGGCTATCAATGGAAAGTTTTGCGGTTCAGTCAAGGCTCTGCCCTGATAAACCATAAGCAAAAGCTGCGCTCTTTTGTAGAAAAAAATTAATTTCCGCGATTCTTCATGAAAACTATAATCATTAAAACAAGGCAAAAGATTGCTTAAAATAGAAATGATTCCGAGAAAACCATTACTATCAAAAGCTCTCCACCGCCCCAATTTGAAAATATCCCAAAAACCATCAATCCTATTGATGCTCAAATTACGACCCACTTGCTGTAAAAATTCCCATCTCGCGTCAACCAACGGAATATCCGAATATACGCAAAAAATATCCACAACATCGCGTTTAGTCAAATTGCGCAAAAATTTACAATCCAAAACCAATTTGCCGTTTTCCAGAGCCGCGCGTAAAGCCGCCGCCATTCCCAATGAACCAGTCCATTTTTTATCGCGCCAAATGAAAAAATATTTTCCGTCTGACGGATTAAACGGATTCGTAAAACAAAAATTCAGCGAATTCGCCACGCCTATAAATTCCACAAATTCCCGCGGTTCTTTTGGAAAAATCCCTTCTCGCCAAGCCGGAATTTTAAATTCTTGAGTGGCAAATTTTTTAGCAATCTCTTGTATACTTTCGTTGTTTAAAAAAACTAATTTCGGATTATTCCATATAACTTCAAGTGTTTCCCAAAAATAATTGATTTCCATATTTCCCCCTCAAAAAAAATTATTAAATTATAAATGAACTTAATCGCATATTTATAAAGCATACGGCAACGTCTGCAAGCTCTATTGGGAATTTTAAATAGAATAAAATGTTTTTTAGAAAAAGTCAAAAAATACTCTGTAAAAGCCTTGAATTATTATTAAAATATTCGTGAATCTCTAACGGGATAAATAATCAATATTTCCGCTAAAAAACACCTCGCAATATTACAAGATGTTTTTTAGCGGTCCTGCCGATTACTTTTTAATGAAGTTTCGGCATAAATCCAAGTGGGCGCGCGCCACTATGGCCAAGACCATAGCGGACGTTCCGCTCCCGTATAAAAATGTTTGATCCAAAACCAAATTAAAAAGTTAATGTACCGGCAGAACCATTTATATTATAGCATATCCGGCAACAAACAACAAATGAAATTTCCTAAATTCAAGAATAAAAGAGGTGAATTTATTTTCACTTAAAATCGTCTTCGGTTAAATTAGCTTGACGCAAAATTGACTTAAAAGTTCCAAAAGGAATTTCTTTTTTGTCAGTCGGAACAATAACGGTTAAAGTGAAATTGCCGATTTTTCTAAATTTAATACGACTGCCTTTCTGGGAAATATAAATAAAGCCCTCTTTTCGAAGGACCTTAATGATTTCCGTTGATAAATATAATTTAGGTATGACAAATTAACATTTTAACTAATTCCGGTTTCTCAATTTTCGTCACTTTCGGAACCTTAATATCTTCAAAATATAATTCCAATGCTTCGTCTAAAGCGAATAGAGCCTCTTTTTTAGTCTTACCGAAACTAGAGATATCCACATTTAAACACTGGGCAACATAATATTTGCCCTCTTTCCAAACAACATTTTTTAAATCAATTTTGCGCATATTTTTATTGTTTTAGACAACTTATTTATACGCAAAGTGTTTTCACAATTATGTCTGGAATGTCTACTCTTTCTCATCGTCGCTATAAAGAAAATCAAAATCAATTTTCGGATAATCAAAAAGTTCGTCAGTGTTGAAAAAACGATAGATTTCCTTTTCCGCGCTTTCCACAGAATCGGAAGCGTGAACAATATTAAGCTGACGGCTCATTGAAAAATCCCCCCTGATCGTTCCGGCATCCGCTTCCCTGCCGCAAGTGGGACCGCAAATAAATCGCACGGTTTTTACGGCCTCTAATCCCTCTAAAACAATAACAGTAACCGGAGCGCTCTCCATAAACTTCTTGAGACCGAAAAAAAAGGCCTTATCTTTATGATGAGAATAATGTTCTTCAAGCATAACATCTTCCAATTGCATCATCTTTAATCCAACAATCTTCAAACCCTTCCGCTCAAAACGTTTTATTATTTCCCCCAATAAATTACGCTGAACCGCATCAGGCTTAATAATAACCAATGTTCGCTCTTTTGATTTGTTCATAAATTTATTGTTTTGAAATTTTAAATTAACCGCTTAAAATTACAAAAATATTTATGTTTATTATACAATAAAATTAACATATAAAAACTGAAAGATCAATTTTCCGCAAAAATATTATTTTTTTTATAAAAAATTATTTTTCTAAATTTACCGTGTAGTTTTTTCCGTCGCTTATAATCTCAATATCGCCGTTTTGGTCGTTACGAAAAAACGGAATGCCAAACAATTCAAACCGCTCCAAAACCGTTTGATGTGGATGGCCGTAAGAATTATCTTTGCCAACTTGAATAACGGCAATCTCCGGCGAGACAATTTTTAAAAAATTTTCGGAAGTTGATGTTTTTGATCCATGATGCGCCGTTTTCAAGATATCCGAATCAAGCGCGTTTCCTGCGGATTCAATAAGTTTCTTTTCAACGCCGGCGGTAATATCCGCGGTCAGAAGAAAAGAAACGCCACCGTATAAAATTTTTAAAACCACAGACGACTCATTGTCTTTCAACTTTTCGTTTGGCGGCGGATTGAAAACGAAAACATTCAAACCGTTAAAATTGAAATTATCACCAGTTTTAACATACCTTACGAAAATTTTCTTTTCCTCCAAAACGCGCAAAAATTCGCTTTGCGAAAAATAATAATTTTCCAAAACGCCGATCCATACCTCGCCGACGTTATAATATTTCAAAACATCCATAAGTCCGCCCGCGTGATCTTTGTCCGGATGCGTGGCAACTACAATATCAATATACCTGTCAAAATAACCCATTTCTTTTCCCAATTTTTCCAAAACGGTTGAATTCGGGCCTCCATCAATTAAAATCTGAAAACCGTCCGGCCCCTCAATAAAAATCGCGTCTCCCTGCCCGATGTCAAAAAAATTCGCTTCCAAAAATCCGGAACCATTGTTAGCAAACGCCAATTGCCAAAAAAACAGCGCCACGCCAAAAATAATCGCGCAATATTTGACATATTTTCTGGGTAATATTATCATATACTAACTAGAAATTTAATTCTTTTGTTTTTTAATAATAGGAAAAATTATGGAACTGCTGACGGGATTGGGAATTTTGGCCATTATTGCCTTGATAGGATTGGGAACCTTTTTGTTTATATTTTGGATTTTAATGATGATTAGTGCGTTGAGCAACAAAGGAATATCAGAAACGGCGCGCTGGATATGGTTTGGTCTTATGTTGGGATTAGCTTATTTATACGGGATAGGATGGATCGTAGCCATCGTATACTTTTTTACCGATAGGAAAAAACGTTGAAAATATAAATAAACGGATTTTTGAAAGGAGTGGGGCGTATGCGTATGAAAAAATTTTTGGCGGTGACGGGCGGATTGGTTTTTGCCGGTACAATAGTAACGGTTTTAACATTCAAAGTAGCAGTGGTAGCGAATTTTGTAGGATTCCTAACCTACTGCCTATTTCACTAATAAAATAAATTCGCAAATATGCGGATCATACCTCAACTTTGTTGAGGTATTTTTTTTACCATTATAAATGCTATAAATACGCAAACAAGCGTTAATGAAAATATCCAAATAACGCCATTGATTCTAATAAAACTCAAGGGAATTTTAAAAAATAAATCAATCATAAAAATAACATAACTCAAAACCGCGTAAAGCGGCCAGGAAAGATAAAGAAAAACCGGCGCGAAAAACATTCCGCCGATCGCGCCGGCAAGCCCGTAAAGCATAATAAAACCGAGTAACGGCACGATAAGAATATTGACGAAAGGAGCGATGAAAGAAATATTGCCGAAATTATAAACTACCACGGGCAAAGTCGTTATTTGCGCCGCTAAAGTCATCGCGGCTACACTGCGCAACGGGAAAAAACCCCAAAACCATTTTTCCGGTAAAAATTTTAACAATGTTTCAAGTGGTTTTTGCAAGTACATAATTCCGATAATTGCCAGAAAGGAAAGCTGAAATCCGACATCAAAATTCAATAACAAGGGATTTAACGCCAACATAATACCGGCGACCAATATTAAAATTCTTTTATTATCGCTAATCCTGCCGCTATTCTGAGCAAGTAAAAGTATAACCCCCATAATCCCCGCCCGCGCCGCCGATGCCGGCGCGCCGATCATAAAAACATAAAATATAATTATCGTTGCGGCGAAATAAAAAATATGCTTGCGCCAAAGACCGAGACGCAAACCAATCAATTCAAGAATACCAGCCAAAATAACGATATTCATCCCGGAAATGGAAATAATATGCTGGGTTCCGGTCAAAGACAATTTTTCGCGCAACCCCTTGGACATCAATCCTTGATCGCCTAAAATCATCGCCGATAAAATAGCCGAATGCGGCGCCGGAAAAATCCTATAAAAACTTTCGCGCAATTTATCCCTAAAAGAAAAAATATTTTTCCAAACAAAAATTCGCGCTCCGTTCGCCTCGCCGATTTTTTTTATTTCCGGATAATAAATCACCGAATAAATGCCGTCTTTGGCCAAATAATCTTTATAATTAAAATCGGGAAATTCCGCCGGCGTTCTTATTTTTCCGCTTATTTCCAAAATATCGCCGTATTCGTAAACCGGATAAAGATTAGCCGTCAAAATAATTTTCCCGGAAACCTGCCTACCGGCAAGCGGGGTCGGATTGTCCCCGACCGATATTATTTCAATTTCGTATTGTATTTTATCAATTCTTAAATCGGGATAATGCGAAATTTGACCGATAAAATTTGTCTCTCCTTTATCATTATAAACGCTTATATGTCGCTCCAATTCCGTTAAAAAAACCGTTTCCTTATTAAAATAATTCAAATAAGTTGAAATTCCCAATAATAATCCCGCTGACATTAACATTATAGCTACTACTTTCCATTGACCGAAAAACTGTGCCAACAAAAGCCCTAAAATAAAAAATCCCAAAAAATAATACTGGGAAATATGGAAAACCGGAAACGGCAATAATTGACGAAGAAAAGCGCTTATAAAAATTCCGCCCAAAAAACAAATCGCAAAAAATAATGTCGCGTGGCGTCTATACATAAACAATATATTAACAAAATTCCAATTAAAATCAATAGAATTATTGCATCATCAATATTTTGTGCATATGCACAAAATATTGATGATTTATTAATACCTTATTATAAAAATCATAAAATAACAAAAAGCGGCTTAATCGCCGCTTATATTATTTTATGCTAAATTTTTTATCTTTAGTAGGTTGCTGTCAAAATACACGGTTTTCAGCAACCATTTATATCTAATAACTTTTCCAGCCACATACTCTTCGTGATAGCGAAATCCCAACCACGCTACCACAAAAACCAACCCTAACTCCGGATCGAAAAAATAACGAGCTGGCTGATCGCCATTATTTTTTTTAAATTTTTTTTCCTTTTCTGTTTCCCATGGTCTAAAATAAGATCTCTGGAAACTCCCTGCAAACATACTTGGCGTCCCATTCTTTATATCTTTTAAGAATTCCTCCTTAACATGAGGCAGTCCGATACGAACTGTTCCTAAATTTTCTTTTTTGCAAAATACGGATTCTTTCTCCACATACTCAGCCCAGGATTCAACCCCGCGACAATCATATGCGCAAAATTTCTCCTCCACGAAAACACCTCCTTTTCTTTAGTTCATAATTCAAAGAACCACTTTGTCAACTTAACAAAATAACATATTTGATTAAAAAAGTCAATACTCAGCTCCTTTTTTGGCTACTATGCCCCTCTGATACGGATGCTTAATTTCTTTCATTTCGGTCGCCAAATCCGCTATTTCAATAAATTCTTTCGGCGCGTTTCTGCCGGTTAAAATTGTAAAACTATTTTTATTTTTTTTCAAGAAATTAATAATAACGGTAATTTTTAATAATTGCAAGCCAACCGCTACGTTTATTTCATCTAAAATAACCAAACCCCATTTTCCGGATTCTATTTCTTTTTTAGCGTATAACCATCCTTTTTCTGCCGCTTCTTTATGTTTCCGCAAGTCACTTTTTGGCAAAACGAATCCTTCCCCGAATTTTTTAATCTTAAAAAACGACCGGAAATTTAAAGCCGTTTTTTCTTCGCCGCTCGGCCATTTCGGGCTTTTTATGAACTGAACC
>LBUF02000018.1:37182-45493 GCA_000992445.2 Parcubacteria group bacterium GW2011_GWA2_38_13b | reverse complement strand
AATTAAAAATTCTCGTTATTATATCGTACACGTCGGACAACTTCCGGGCGGCAAATCAGGCATATAAGGCTCAGGGTTTTTCAATTCCGGATCAATTATTTTTTCCGGAATAATTTCCTGGCTCGCTTCATTGACCGGTTTTTTGGAATCCGGCTTCTCCGGATTTTTATTTTCCCCTTCTTTATATTTTTTTCCTATATTCAAAACCTGCTGTTTCCGCGATTCATTTCGGTATATTGTTACTCCCTTGCATCCAGATTTGTAAGCAAGCAAATAAGATTTTTTAACATCTTCGACTGCCGCGGAAAACGGAAAATTGATCGTTTTTGAAACCGCATTATCAACATATTTCTGAAAAGCCGCTTGAATCTTAATGTGCCATTCCGGCGCTATATCCAGAGAAGTAACAAAAATTCTTTTCACATCGACCGGAATTCCCTTAATATCTTGCACCGATCCTTTCTCTGCCACTTCCTTCATCAAATTAGAATCATAAAACCCTCTTTTTTTCGCGATTTCCTCAAATAAAGGATTAACTTCGACAAGTTCAACGCCTTTATCAGCACCGTTATTGTCGTTTTGGGCAATGTAAGAAATTCTCGTGTAAGCCAAAGCGAAATGAGGTTCAATCCCGGAAGAACATCCGGCAATAACAGCTATCGTTCCGGTAGGAGCAATAGTAGTAACCGTAGCATTACGAACCTTAACGGTATTCATTGTGCCAGAAACATCATAAACGCTATCGCGAAAATTAGGAAACAAACCGCGTTTGACGGCGATTGCCGCCGATGCTTCCTTGGCTTCCTTTTGAATAAAACCCATTATTTCTTCCGCTATGCGCAAAGCTCTATCGGAATCATAAGGGATACTAAGTTTAATCAACATATCGGCAAAACCCATAAGACCAAGACCTATTTTTCTGTTCCCCTTAGTCATTATTTCTATTGCTGGCAAAGGATAATGATTCATATCAATAACATTATCCAAAAAATGAACGGCATCATGAATAATACGTTTTAATTTATTCCAATTTATTTTTCGGCTATTTGCTTTTTTTATTATTACCTTGGTCAAATTAATGCTCCCCAAATTGCAACTTTCAAAAGGAAGCAATGGCTGTTCAGCGCAAGGGTTTGTCGATTCAATGGGACCGAATTTCGGCGTCGGATTATCACGATTGATATTATCAATAAAAATAATCCCGGGCTCGCCGTTATTCCAGGCATGTTTCGTTATCAAATCAAAAACTTCCGTGGCATCCAATTTCCCGACCGACTGATTGTTTTTGGGATTTATCAAATCGTATTTGCCGTTATTTTCCAAAGCTTCCATAAATTTATCCGAAACGGCAACTGAAATATTAAAATTCGGAAGCATTCCTTCTTTGTCTTTGCAAACTATGAAATCCAAAATATCCGGATGATCGATCCGTAAAATTCCCATATTGGCGCCGCGTCTTTTCCCTCCCTGTTTTACCACATTGGTGGCGGCGTCAAAAACAGTCATAAAAGAAATCGGACCGGACGCAATGCCTTGCGTTGATTTTACGGGACTGCCCTTGGGACGCAAACGGGAAAAATTAAATCCTGTTCCGCCACCAGTCTGATGAATCAACGCGGTATTCTTCACCGCCTCAAAAATACTGGCCATATCGTCTTCCACCGGAAGCACAAAACAAGCGGAAAGCTGCTGCAAAGCGCCGCCCGCGTTCATAAGTGTCGGCGAATTCGGCAAAAATTCCAAGGATGCCATCATCCGATAAAATTTTTCCTCTATCATAAACAACGCGTCATCGGATATTTTCGGATTGTATATCTTTTCGGCGGCGGCAATATTGGAAGCCACCCGCTGAAACATTTTTTGCGGCGTTTCCTGCACCTTTCCATTTGCGTCTTTTCTTAAATATCGGGCTTCCAAAACTTTCAAAGCGTTTTCAGAAAGCGTTGTTTTAATATCTTGCGCCAAAAGAAAATATTTCGCTTCCCGTATTTCTTTTCTTTTTTGCCTATAAAGAATATACGCCTTGGCAGTTTGCGATTCCCCGGCTTTAATCAAAACTTCTTCGACAATATCCTGAATTTCTTCAACCATCGGAATGTCCTTTTCTGTAAAACGTTCATTCAAAACAGCCACCGCCTGATCGCATAATCGCCGCGATAATTTTCCATTTTTCCGACCGACAACTCGCACCGCTTTATAAATAGCGTTGGTAATTTTTGACTTATTAAACGGGACGATTCTGCCGTCCCGTTTTTTTATTTTTATAATTTTATTAACCATTCTTTTATCATTTTAATCCATAACGCGAAAGCGCGCAAATTTTTTTATTGTGGATAAAAAAACACCTCGCGACATTGCGAAGTATTTTTAAAATCAAACAATATATTATTTTCCCAATTTTCTTCTGATAAAAGCTGGTATGTCCAATTCGTCTTCTTCGCTTTGAACTATCGGCTCTACCTGCGCTTCAAATTGTTCCTGCCTGTCGCCGAACGATTCATTTTTTTTAGGCTTATCAATATCCCTATTGTCGTTAACTCGAGAATCCTTCATTATCCTGTGAATAGGCTTTATGTCTTTCACCTGCTTCTGCTGGACGGGAGCAGTACTATTGCCATTATTAAATCCGGTGGCGATTACCGTCACTTTCAGTTCTCCTTTTTTTAATGAATCGTCCTGGGAAGCGCCAAAAATAATTTTAGCATTCGGGTCAACTGATTCGGTAATAACGCGGGCCGCTTCGCTGATTTCCAACATACTCATGTCCTCCCCCCCTGTAATATTAAAAAGCACTCCCTTGGCTCCGTCAATAGAAATTTCCAGCAAAGGCGAATTGATTGCCGCTTTTGCCGCTTCCACCGCCCTGTCCTCTCCGATCGCTTTCCCGACACCAAGCAAAGCGGAACCGGCATCTTGCATAATCGCTCTGATATCCGCAAAATCCACATTGACGATTCCCGGAATTGTAATGAGATCAGAAATCCCCTGCACGCCTTGCCTTAAAACCTCGTCACAAATATAAAAAGCGTTAAGCAAAGATGTCTTCCGATCAATAATCTGTAAAATTTTATCATTGGGGATAGTAATCAAGGTATCCACTCTTTCTTTAATGTTTGCCAGCGCTTCTTCTGCAATGCGCGCGCGCTGAATACCTTCAAAGGAGAACGGCTTGGTTACAATCGCTACGGTCAAAGCTCCAGTATCTTTAGCCGTTTCTGCAATAATTGACGCTGCGCCACTTGCCGTTCCTCCGCCAAAACCGCAAGTTATGAAAACCATATCCGCCCCCTTAAGCGCTTCGTGAATTTCGTCCCGATTTTCTTCCGCAGCTTGTCTGCCAATTTCAGGATTCATACCGGCTCCAAGCCCTCTGGTTAAATTTTTTCCTATATGTATTTTTTGCGTGGCATTGGAATGATGCAAATCCTGCGCGTCAGTATTGATAGCGATAAAATCAATGCCTTTTATTTTACAGGCCATCATCCGGGAAACCGCCTTGCACCCCGAACCGCCAGGACCGACAACTTTTATCCTGGCAAATGTTTCTACATCAGGTTTTACTTGAGCCATAATTTATAAAATAAGATCCCTCCCTCTTATGTAATTAATAATTAAACAAATCTTGTAATATTTTATTATATAGAATTAAATTTTTTTTGCAATAGTTTATAATTTCGAAAGCTTAATTTTTGCGCCTGCCCACGACAGGCAAGCCAAAAAGTTTTATCTTTTCTTCCGTTATTTTCTGAATCGCGGAAATCACATCCGGAAATATTTTATACGGCGTAGTTTCTTCCGGTTTTACGGATAAAAAATTCTTAAGCGCGCCGGCATACGCAACGCGCAATTCAGTGTTAATGTTTATTTTTACGATTCCTATTTTTATCGCTTCTTGTATGTCTTTTTCACTTATGCCTGATCCGCCGTGCAATACTAAAAATGTTTTACCGACCGCATTTTTAATTTCCGCAAGTCGCGCCAAATCTAATTCGGGATTACCGCCTCTTACAATACCGTGCACATTGCCTATAACAACGGCCAACGAATCAATCCCCGTTTCTTTCACAAATTCCATTGCCTCATCCGGTTTTGTCATATCTTCTTCTTTTATTTCCACGGCTTTATGAATATTGGATCCGCCGCGCAAATAACCCAGCTCTCCTTCCACTAAAATATTTTCGTCTCGGCTTTTCGCGTATTCCATAACTTCTTTGGTAATTTTTATATTTTCTTTAAACGGCAATTCCGAACCATCAAAATGCACCGCCGAATAACCGGCATCAATAACTTTTTTAATTTCTTCAAACGATTTGGTGTGATCCGCGTTTAAGATAACCGGGATTTGCGATTCCTCCCGATACGCTTCTATTAATTTTACAATCTGTCTCCTGCCGATAAATTCCCGCTCTCCTTCCGAAGTTCCGATTATAACGGGCGATTTTAAATTCCGCGCTGCGTTCAAAACCGCCTTTAATATTTCCAAATTGGAAACATTAAACTGACCAATAGCACAACAACTCTTTTGCGCCTCTTTTAAAATATTTATAGCATTTATCATAAAATAAAGTATAACATAACAAAAAAATCCCGAAAACTATTGACAAAATTATATAAAGGTGTATAATGTAATATCGTGCAATAGTTTTTTAAAATTTCTTGAAGGAAAAATAAAATGTATTTTATTTTAGTTATTCGTGGTATATAGAAAAATACCACGAAAATAACCTTAAAATATACATAACAGGGAAGGAGAAAAATATGACAATAATTTTGATTATTGTATCGACATTGGCGCACTGGATGTTTGTAGCCACTACGAATAGTACGGGCGAATAACTGCAAATGGATTGGTCGAAAGATCAATCCATTTTTATTTACCGACCCGCCAAATATAAAATCATAATAAAAAAATTTTCCGAAAAACTTTTGACAAAATTTTATAAAAATGTATGCTGTAAAAAATAAAGGATATTTTCAGTTATTTTTAAAACAGGAGGGTTGATTATGATCACAATCGGAATTTTATGTGGCATATTGGCAACTTATTTATGGATTACTGCGATAGTAAATTTATTAAAAAATGTAAACTAAAAACCTGCCCCAAAAATGGATTGGTCAAAAGATCAATCCATTTTTATTTTCGCATTTTAAATTGTATCTATCCAAACTCAATAATCCCTTTGTCAAAATTATCAATAATCAATTTTTCCATTTTCTCCTCGCCGCCGGCATATTCGGAAAAAATTTTTGTCCACATCGCTTCCCGCTGATGATAATTAAAATATTCCTCCTTGCCTTCCATAAAAGAAACCAACCCCATCGCGTTGTCTTCCAGATCAAAACTTACAAATTCCTCGCCTGAATCGCCTTTGAAAAAATCGCCCACCCAATCCATATTGCCCCAAAGTTCCAAACCGACGTCTGCGTTGCGTTTGCCGAATTCCGCCAAATCACGCTCACCTCGAGCCCAATGCACCGATTCCGGATTAACGCGCGGCAACAAAAGCCGGGGGTCTTCCGGATTTTCTTTCCACAGATAACGCTGAACTATCAGCCATCTAACGCTATTTTTTCCACTAACAACTCCCGCGTTTTCTATCACATCGCCCCGCAATAATGATTTTAACCGCAAAGCGAAATTATCGCTTCTGGCGTATTTACGGAACAATTTAGAATAAAATTCAATTTCATGAAAATAATGAAGCAGTAAAGCGAAATCCCTTAAAAATTTTCCCGGAATATCCATTTTTATCGGATTCAAAAATATGACGCCGAATTCTTTCAAATGACTTACATTGTGATGCTTCTTGGCGACAAATTTTTTGGAGATATCATACCATTGCGTTCCCAAAACTTTTATTTCAATATCCCGTTCCTCGAAATCGGCTGCCGTAAATCCGCTATACGCTTCTTCAAATGTCTTATGCATCCACTTGTCTGATTCCACAAAACGCAAAGCGCTAAACGCCTCAAAAATATCTTCTTTGTCTAAAAGTTCGCCGATATTATCATATCCGAGATATTTTAAAAGATTTTCGGGCCGGCTTTTTTTCAAAATTTCAACGGCGTATTCCCGCTTCAAAAAAAAACCCTTGCCCACTCTCGCTATATTCCGCGAAAGATTGGCCGCCTTATCAAATTCCGTTTTCCCTTCGATATCGGTTAAAAACGATAAAAACTTCTTTTCATTGAAAAAAATCGCTTTTCGCAACACGCCGCGCACATGATTAACGGAACGATTTTTGTTGTTAAGTTTCGTCAATACATCCTCTATGATATTCTTGTTTTCGCGCGCCAACCGATCCAAAACGCCACTGCCTGCGACTTCAGACATTTTAGCGTCCAAATCCGCCAAATCATTTTTATTGATTCTTAAAATTTCCGCAATTTTTTTCACCCCGTTAGAAATTTTTAATAATCTCCTCATAATTTTAAGTATATCCCTGTTAATTCGCAAACGACTGCTATGAAAATAAATTACAATAAATTTCTAACGGGGTTTATACCATTGATTTTCATATTTTTTAATTTAAAAATTGTTAACTATTTTCCCGACCGTAATTCCTATCCCTACCGCCACTCCGCCAATAAGCAACATCTCCAAACTGTGATGCCAGACGCTTGTTTTAAACAATCTGGCGCTGATAACGCCCAACACGAATAAAGCCACCAACGATGCGATAATGGATATCCGAAACGAATATTCATCACCTACAAACACATAAGAAAATAACGGAATAAAACCGGATACAAAATAAGAAAAAAACATTATCAATCCGCCAATAATCGAATGACGAGAATAAGAACCGATATTATTTACATAATCCTCTATTGAATGTTCGGAAAGAAAACTTCCGACAGCCATAGAAAACGCTTCCACGAAAATCAAAACTATGCCGGTAAGCACGATGGTTGAATGGGAAACGCCGGCGGCCGCGATTCCGGACACCAAGCCAACCGTGGACACCAAACTATCCTCCACCCCGAAAATAAAATTACGCATATACAACACAAAATTTTTCTTTGATTCTTGCATACAAATATTATATCATTGTTGTTATAATTATCAAAAAAAATGTATAATAACACTATGAACATAATTATACGTCAAAAAATATTTTTCATTTCTCTCGGATTGATTTTTACCGCTACCATTTCCGGCACCGCTTTTTTATACAAACAAAACAATAATATTGATATTGCTTACAATCAATCCCCCGAAATCGGCGACGAAATCGTTGTCCGTTTTCCGCGCGGATTTTCCGAAATAAAAGCCCGAAAATTTTTTACCATAGAACCCAAAATAGATGGTCAACTGGTATGGATAGAAGAATACGATGAACTGCATTTTACGCCACGCTACGGTTTTTCTCCGTCAATCGCGTATAAAGTGAAGATTAAACAAACAATGCCATGGCTCGCAGCCATCGCGCCCCTTGCCAAAAATTTGGAAATAAAAACCGTTGAGGTCCCAACCGAAACATCTGAAATTATTTATACGCCGATTATCGCTGTCGGCAAATACATAGACGTTGATTTAAAAAATATGGTAATAATTCTGTTTGAAAACGGCGAAATCGTAAAGAAATTGCCCGTTGCCGCGAAAGGAAACCCCAAAACATCGCCGACAAAAGAAGGTATTTTTAACGTTTTAATGAAAAAAGAAAAAGTTTTTTCGAATATTTACCATGCTTGGCTGCCGTGGAGCATAAAATTCTCCGGACCGTATTTCATACACGGATGGCCGTATTGGCCCAATGGCGAAAGATTAACCAGTGTTTATTCCGGCGGCTGTGTGCGGCTTTACGACAAAGACGCCGAATATGTCTATAACTGGGCGGAAATAGGAACGCCGGTTATAGTTTATTCCGATCATCAAAAAATTTCTATTTATGATTCCAATAATTTGCAAGACGGCGATTTGGCGCGGGAATTTTCCGACCATCGCGTATATATAATAAAACGGGTTGGCGAAAAATTGTTTAAACGGCACGTATTGACCGAAAAAATGGAAGAATGGTACGAACACTTGCGCCCTTTCCGAAAAAAAATAAAAATTGTTCATGACGGCGCGCTTGATAATTATAAAATTTCGCGCTTGATTCGCGTTTCTTCCGCCGAACAACCGGAAAATTGGAATATTTACGAAATTGACGAAAAAGCGATAAAACATAAGATAACCTGCAACGATCCAAACAACTGTTACGAATCTTATCAAGATTACAAACGAGATCCGGATGAAATCTACATTGCAACGAAAAAAGAATTAGATTATTATATTTCCGGAAAAAACATTGAATTGCAACGCGCC
>LBUF02000018.1:0-37061 GCA_000992445.2 Parcubacteria group bacterium GW2011_GWA2_38_13b | reverse complement strand
TAATGAAAGAAAAGATGTGTGTCAACCCCGTTAGAAATTTAACTAAATTTTTGGCAATACAATACACATATAAACAAATTCGCTTTCGGCTTAATTTTGCATAAATTTTTATTTTTTGAAAACTTCTAACGGGGTCAACTAAAATTAACCGCAAAATTAACCGCGATAAAAAAAATCGTTGACGTTAACGCCAACGATTATATATCTATTTTGAATTTAATGATTTTTCTTTTAGAAAAAAAAGATCGTAAACCATAATAGCGGCACCTGCGGCAAATCCCGCGCCCGCAATCGCCGCAAATCCCATCCACCATCTCATCCATTCTTGAGCTTCCACGTAAGACCATCCGGCAATTCTTTCAAGACATACTTGAATAGTTCCGGCCATCAAAAAGAACAATGTCATCGCTATCATAGAACCGGTCATAATCTTAAAACTTATTACCCCCCGTTTCTCAAATAAATTTTTAATGCCTTTAAATTGCGACATCAAAACGTAAAATACCGCGAAAAGCAATAAAGCAAACGCGCCATAAAACGCTAAATGACCGTGCGATACCGTCAATTGCGTTCCATGCGTCCAATAATTAACAAAAGGCAACGTCATAAATCCACCCCAAACACCTGCGCCGATAAAATGAAGAACGACGCTCCAGAACATTAAAGTTCCAACGAGTGAACTTAAAAATTCCGGTTTATGCTCAAGGTGACGCTTTGCGTCCCAATACATTAAAAGCAACGGCAACGGTTCTAAAACACTAAAACTGGCGCCTATCCAAAGCCAATAATCCGGATGACCGGTCCAATAAAAATGATGTCCTATTCCGACTATTCCGGTAAATAAAACAAGGCCTGCCTCTATGTACAACCATTTATTTATTGCTTTCCTGTCAACTCCCGTAAGCACTGCCAGCAGAAACGCTAAAACCGCCGACGCAATCAATTCCCATGATCCCTCAACCCAAAGATGTATAACAACCCACCATGCTGTCCAATCCATGGTTATATTCTTATAAAAGAATATTCCGGGAATATACAGAAGCGCCGTAAATATAACCCCGAGCAACAATATAAAGGATATCGCGGAAAATTTCCGATTTTGCACCCAACCCCGATACATTGTCGCGGTGATATTCAGAAGAAAAATAACGGCTCCCAAAATAACCAATAAATCCATCTGAAACGGCAATTCCAATAAAGGTCTGCCCTGCGTCCAACCAAAGAAAAATCCTATAATGCCCGTCACGCCCGCGATGAACAGTATAATTAACTGCAATAAGGCCAGAAAGGGGCTGAAAATCTTATTTAATCCTCCTTCGGCCATAGCAATAAAATAACCGCCTCCCATAAACCCTAAAAGCATCCATAATACTAATAAATTAGTATGGACAGCCCTCGCTGTTGAAAAAGGGATTAAATCAACCACCCACTGCGGATAAGATAAAGCGTAAGATGACGCTAAATAAATCCCGAATGGCAATTGCAAAGAGAAAAGAACAAGAGCGATTATAAAATAGAAATAAATTACTTTTTTAGAATCCATTATCATCTGCCCTCCCATAAAAATTTAACCAAATCATCCAACTCCTTTTCTGTAAATTCAGCGCCGCCGTATGGGAGCATAAGGGAATCTTTATTGCCGGATTGCGGATTTATTATAAATTTTCTTAAAGAATCCTTGCTGTCAAAACTTTTCCTAATAAAATCCGCACTTAACGCGGGACCAGCGCCACCGCCTTCTCCATTATACCTATGACACAACAAACATTTTTTAGCTTTTAGTAAATTACTGCCGCCATTGCCTTTTCTTCCATATTTTTCAGAATAAACCGGCGGCCAATCGTTATTATTAATATTGCTCGTCCAGCGCAAATAATCCATCATTGCCTCAATCTCGCTATCGGTAATATTAAATTTTTTCATTCTTCTGCCGGTAAAATGTTTTTCAGGATTTAAAATAACATCCTTTAACAATTCCCTGCCACCATCTCCGTATTTTCTATAAATTTTGGTCAAATCCGGCGCGTAGTAACCACCGATACCAAAAAAAGTATGGCAGTCATTGCAATTATATTTTTGCAACGCCACTTTTCCCGCCACCACTTTTTCTGTCAACAAATCGGCATTTGTTCTTATCGGAATTTCTTTTATAGAATGCTTTAATAATCCGACCAAGACCGCCGCGCTAATCAATGTCGGTAAAATAAACCACAACCAAAGGTATTTTTCTTTCACAACCCGAACCTCCTTTCAAAACTTAATGAAATATATCAACGAACTTAACACTATCTTAACTTATTGTTTACATTACATATATTATAGTTTTTTGTCAAACAAAAAAATGACTAAATGGTCGTTTCTAATCAAACAACTATTCGCAAAAAAAATAACCGTTGACGTTAACCGCCAACGGCTCTTATCTTCCTATGCCTGGGCCAAAACAAGAAAAATATTATAACCGCGTCAATGCAAACAATACTCGCCGGATAAATAACCATTTCCAAAATATTTTTCCCGACGTAATCAACGGCGAATAAATTAAAAATAAATGAAATAAACGCGCAGATCCACGCCATCCGATTCTCGCTTTCTCCGCAATCAAAATAAATTTTTTTTATCGTCGGCACCGCTCCGATGGCAATTATAACCAAAGTTATCAACAACGTTACGAACGACTCTTTAAAAACCAAACGCGGGATTAAACTTACAACTGCGCCGCCGATACAAATTTTGTCCAAAAAATCCCATTTACATTTATTATAATTAAACCGCCAAAGCAGCGCAAAAACAATCACAGCTCTGATAAATAAAACAAGGGGAACGAATACGGTCGCGCGCGCACCAAGCCTAAAATAACTTTCCAGTATTATTCCGTCAATCACCATCCAAATCAGCCATGTTGCCTTATTGGGCTGCGTTTTGCCGGAACAAATCGACAAGATATATAATGCGCCACTTAACGCCGCAATCATTCCCGCCAAATAGCCCATCATTGCGTGCATAAAAATCTCCTTGATAAAAAAATTTGATATTTTATATTTTTTTGGCAAATAACTGTTTTATTAAAATAAATAATACCATTATTTATTTAACGTGTCAATGAAAAAATCCCCGAACCAAAATCGGTTCGGGAAAAATTAAAATCATAGACCAGCTACGTAATAATTTTCGCAGCGAAATTTTCAGATTTTAGGTGAGACGAAGCAAAAATTTTGAAGAATATACAAACGTATATGCTGAAAAATTTTTGCAAAGTCGTAGCCAAAATATGAAAATTACAGCAGAAAGATTATTACGCAACTGGTCTAATATATATCCGCTTTTTACTCGTTTTTCTCTTCGCCGCCTCTCCAAATAAAACGATTGAATAAAAAGTAAAGCATCGACCAACCAAAAAACAATATGGCGCCGATTATCTGCGGCCATTTATAGCCAAGATCGAAAGGATCGCATATTGTTTCTAATCGCGCCAAACGCCAAACGGTTATAACTATATCGCTTGGTGACGAATAAAAATTCACCCCGCAAAGACCGACTAAAGTTCCGAAAGATGCCGCTGTTATCACGGATAAAAAAGCGAAAATAATTCCCTTTTTCCTGTATAACGCCCAACTATTCAACACAATACTTATCTGCGCGACGCAACTCGCCGCGCCCAAAGAAGAAATCCCCAGATAAACCCAAAAACCCGCGAAAGTTATTGGCTCTAAAACGCCGTCAACTTTAATAAGGTGCTTCGGCAATTCCAGCGCCAAATACGAAGAATGCGGAAGCCAAAACGCAAACCACCAAAGCAAAACCCAATCCCAAACGCAATTATGTTTACGCCGGCTTAACCAAAAATTAAAAACCAAAGCCCAAAATACTCCAAACAACGCCAAACCAACATTAAACCAAAAAAAGAATTCCGGATGGCCGTAAAACGGAAAATTCACATTACCTTCCTTTCTTAAAATAAAATAATGTTTTTAAATAACCGCCGATAAATATAATAATATCATAAAAAACGAAATAATCAATGGTTTATAATAATACGATTTGATGGTATGATTCAAGTATGAGCATCGTTATCAATAAACAAAATTGGGCGAAATTGATTGATTTTACCTACTTAAAAGATAAAAATGATATTTCCGCTATTTCGGATTTTATTGAAACGGCGAATAAATACGGAAGCCGTGGGATATGTTCATGGCTTGATGTTTTTGATTCGCGGAATTTATCCGCGGTTTTGGCAGAAAAAATTTCGGATTTAAAAAAAAATGGAATTTTGCTTATTGGGGTCGTTAATTTTCCGGACGGCAAAAACGACGCTAATTTAATCGGACGCGAAGCGGAAGCCGCAAAAAAATTGGGACTGGACGAAATTGATACGGTTTTAAACGCGGAAGCGTTTAATAAAGGCGATTACGAAAAAGTTAAAAAAGAAATTTTGGCCGCCAGCCATTTGTTTCCCAAAAAAACAAAACTGATTCTTGAAACAGGCGTTTTGCGGGAAAAAAATTTTTCAAAAGCAGTGGAAATCGCGAACGAAACGAATATCAGTTTCGTTAAAACCTCAACAGGTTTTAATCATAACATCAGTTTTGAAGAAAAAATCCGCCATGTTGAAATTTTGGCGGATATTATAAGAAAAAATAATTATAATTTGAAGATAAAAATGTCCGGCGGCTTGGAAAATTTGGAACAGCTAATGCGCGGCCGCGAAGCCGGCGCCGACATATTCGGCATTTCTTATCAAAAAGCCGTCAGTATCATAAATTCTATTCATGAATAAAGAAACCAAACAATGTCAAAACTGTCAAAATTCGTTCACGGTTGAACCGGAGGATTTCGCGTTTTACGACAAAATTCAAGTTCCGCCGCCAACTTTTTGTCCGGGATGCCGGATGGTGAGGAGAATGATGTGGCGAAATGAAAGGATATTGTATAAAAGAAAATGCGATTTATGCGGAGAAGATACTATAGGCATCTATCATTCTGAAAATTATCATACTATTTATTGTCAAAAATGCTGGTGGTCGGATGAGTGGAACCCGATGAGTTACGGCAGGGATTACGATTTTACTAAACCATTTTTTGAACAATTTAAAGAGTTAATGATGACGGTGCCGAGGATGGCCATACATCAGGACGGCACATTTGTTAACTCTCCATATACCAATTACGGTATGGAAATTAAAAATTGTTACTTATCATATAGTACGGGTTATTCTGAAAATGTTAATTATTCCAACCAAACATTTTATTCAAACGATTCTTTCGACTGTCTGGATGATCATGAATTGGAACTTTGTTACGAATGCAATGGCTGCAGAAAAAACTATAAAGTAGATTATTCCGTTGCCAGCGATAATTGTACCAATTCCTCTTTCGTAATTAATAGCAGGAATTGTTTTGATTGCTTTGGATGCATAAATAAGAGAAATAAAAAATATTTTTTTCTAAACGAATTTTTATCAGAAAATGAATATAATCAAAGGATAGATAGTATCAAGGGTAGTTATGAAAAATACGTAGAACTAAAAAAACAATTCGCGACTTTAATTTTGAAAAATATATCGCCAGCCGCTTTTAATAAAAATACCCAAAATTCCACAGGAAATTTTTTAGAAAATTGCAATAATATATGTAATGGTTTTAGTTCAAAAAGATGCGAAGACAGTAGGGATATATTTATAACCCATGACACAAAAGACTCGCATGGAACCTGTTATCTTATGAAATCTAATAATTGTTATGATTTAATAGCAGGAATAGGAATAGCTAATGGTAAATTTAGTTGTTATGGCAGGAATAGTGATTTTTGTAGATATTGTGAACTATATTTTACCTCTTTTCATCTCTTCGCCTGTGTCGGCCTCCGTAACAAGCAATATTGCATCCTCAACAAACAATACACCAAGGAACAATACGAAGAACTGGCGCCGAAGATAATCAAGCATATGAATGAAATGCCATACATAGACAAGAAAGGAAGAATATACAAATATGGCGAGTTCTTCCCTCCAGAACTGTCTCCGTTTGCCTACAACGAAACAGTAGCCCAGGAATACTTCCCTTTAACCAAGGAACAAGCCATAAACAAGGGATACCAATGGAAAGACCCGGAAACAAAGAATTACCAGATAACTTTAAAAACAGAACAAATACCCGATCACATTAAGGATGTTAAAGACGATATGTTAAATCAAGTAATCCAATGTAAGCACTATGGTATTGATAGCAAACAAACCCTTTGCAATGAACAATGCTCAATGGCATTCAAAATCATTCCCCGAGAACTGGAATTCTACCGTAAAAACAATCTTCCCTTACCCCGTCTTTGCCCCAATTGCCGCCATTACCAGCGCATTAAACAACGGAACCCCCTCAAGCTGTGGCATAGACAGTGTATGTGCGCCGGAACGCAATCGGATAATAAAGTTTACCGGAATACGATCAATCATAACCATCACAACGATAATCACTGTCCTAATGAATTTGAAACGACCTACGCGCCGGAACGGAAGGAAATAGTTTACTGCGAGAAGTGCTATCAGGAGGAGGTGGCGTAAATTAAATTACTAATAATTTATTAAACTTATGCTTATACTCGCGACAAGCATTTCCGGTTCCGGTCGGAAAGAATACTTAAAAGAATTTGAAAAATTCGCGGCGAAACACCGCAAAAAAGTTAAAATTTATTATGTCGGCGAAATGATTTTCACGCAAGCGGAAAAAGCCGGAATTAAAATCACCAAAGAAAATGTGCTTAATTCCAACCCCAATGTTTTGCACGCTTTAAGATCGGCTGTTTTTGAAAATATTTCCGCGAATGCGGAAAAAGACCAAAAAGAAAATGATTTGATAATAATCAGTTTCCACAGTTTCTTTTACTGGAAAAAAATATTCAGCCGCGCTTTTGACAAACTTTCGTTGGGGAAAATAAAACCGGAGATGTTTCTTACATTCATTAACCGATCCGAAGACATAGAAAATGAATTAAATTCAAGAGCGCAATGGAAATCGGAAAAACTTTCCAATACGGAAATTCTCCTTTGGCAAAACGTGGAAGCCGAAGTAACCGCTTCCTGGGCCGATTTCGCGGATAAACCATTTTATGTTGTGCCGGTTAAACAATCAATTTCAACTTTATATAAACTGGTTTTTTGCCCGCAAATTGAACCGGTTTACGTCAGTATGCCGATGACCCATCTTAAAAACAAAAAAGATTTTGATAAAATCAAAAAGTTTATAAAAAAACTTGATTTGTATTATACGGTTTTTGACCCGAGAACCGTGGAAGTCGGGCCGGCGCCGACCGGCCAAGGAAAAGACATGACAGTTTTTCATCAGACCGTTTGCCGCGATCTTTATTGGCTGATCAAGCAAAGCCGCAAGACAATCGCTTATTTTCCGTGCGTTGCCAATTCACCGGGCGTCATTAACGAATTGCGCGAAGCGTACGAAACAAGCAAAGACGTATGGCTGATTTATCCCGAAAAAGAAGGAAGCCCGTTTATCACTTATTTTTGCGGAAAACTTTTCAATTCGGAAAATGAATTTTTCGCTTATTTGAAAGATCAACTGAAACTCAAACCGCTGAAACTTGATTAATTTTCTATGAAATGTTGTAAAATTATTGTAAAAGTGCTATAAGATACTGTTAAGTTATTTGACAAATAAATTTTATGGAGGAAAAAAATGAATATTAATTTTGCGTTGATTTTTTTTGCGATCGGCGTAGCATTTTTTTTCTATAATGCCGCGAAGAAAATTGCCATTATCTGGAAAGCGAAACCGGAAAACAGATTTGATAAAATATCTACTCGCCTGAAATCACTTTTAATCTTCGGCTTCGGGCAAAAAAGAGTGTTTCGCAACAAAATTGCCGGCGTAATGCACGCGGCGCTATTTTGGGGATTTTTTTTGTTATTTCTTGTTAATGTAAATTTCGCGAGCGAAATTTTATTTAATTACTCCCTGATTCATCTTTTGGGAAAAGCGGGAAACGCGTATCTCGCAATATGTCAAATCACAAGCGCCATTGTCATACTATCGGTGTTTTATTTTATCTATCGGCGCATTGTAACCAAACCAAAAGAATTAACGCTTGATTGGGATGGATTGATTTGTCTCTTTTTTATTCTCGGACTTAAAGCCAGCGACTTATACGCAAACACTTTCGCGACAAATCAAAATAAAATTTACGCGGAATACGGACACTTACTGATTCTATTAAGTTTTTTGAATTATATGCCATTCTCAAAATATCTGCATATATTTTTGGCTTTGCCGAATATTTTTTTCAAATCACTTAAATCTTTCGGCTACCTGCCATATTTTGACGTTGAAAATGAAAAAAATTTAACGGCTGAAAACCAAAAAGACTTCTGCCTTACACGATTCAGCTGGAAACAAATGCTGGACACATTCGCCTGCATGAGATGCGGACGCTGCGACGCGGTTTGTCCCGCAAACATTTCCGATAAATCATTATCGCCAAAAACAATAATACAAAAACTGAATAAAAATTTAGCGCGAAAAAATGAAAATAAAAATATTATTTCTTCCAACGAGCTATGGAATTGCACCACTTGCGGCGCTTGCCAGCAAAACTGCCCGATATTCATTGAGCATTTGCCGAAAATCATTGAACTGCGAAGATTTCAATCAATGATTGCCGGAAATTTACCGCCGGAAACGCAATTGGCGCTGGAAAATGTCATTTCCGCCGAAGGTCAAATAAAATTCGGCAATCCGTACGGAACTCAAAAAGAGCAAAAAGAGGATTGGACAAAAACACTTCCTTTCTCCCTGCCGAAAATATACGAGAATCAAAAATTTGACATTCTTTTGTGGGTCGGCTGCGGTGGCGCTTCAGATAGTCGTCTGCAAAAAATTCCGCAAAATCTTGCCAAAATAATGCATAACTCCGGCGTAAAATTCGGAATTTTAGGCAAGGAAGAAATTTGTTGCGGCGAATGGATACGAAAAATCGGAAATGAATATCTTTTCCAAATCATTACCCGGGAAAACATTGAAATTTTCAAGCGATACGGCATAAAAGAAATTATCACTTTCTGCCCGCATTGTTATAATACTTTCAAAAATGAATATCAGGAATTCGGAAGCGACTTTAAAGTGTGGCACCATACGGAATTTCTGGCTAACTTAATGAAACGAAAAAAATTGCACATCAAATCAAAAGATTTTTCAATGAAGAATATTGTGTACCACGACCCGTGTTATCTCGGGCGGTACAACAATATTTATGAAGAGCCGCGACGGCTAATAGACTGGAAAATTTGTGCGAATATTAAAGAAATGGGAAAATCTCGCGAAGATTCTTTTTGTTGCGGCGGAGGCGGAGGCAGAGCGTTTATGGAAGAAACTGAAGGACAAAAAATCAACGATATACGATTGGAACAATTGCTTAAATCCGATCCGGATATTATCGCAACCGCCTGCCCATTTTGCTTTATGATGCTTGACGACTCGTTAAAAAAGAAAAACATAGAAGATGTAAAAATTATGGATATTGCAGAAATTTTAAATTTATAAAAATAAATCTCCAAATATAAAATCCCTTCGTTGATTTCAACAAAGGGATTTTTAAAATTATCTATATTTTAAACTTTTCTTACAAGCATCGCCAGTGCTTCGCCGCCGCCGATGCAAACGGAAGCAATACCTAATTCTTTACTGCTCAACGCATGAACCAGCGTCACCACAATTCTTGCGCCTGATGCCCCAATCGGATGCCCCAACGCCACGGCTCCGCCGTGAATATTAATTTTTTCAATAGGTATTTCCGATGTTTTTATAGCTATAAGAGGCACCACGGCAAATGCCTCGTTGATTTCAAATAAACCAATGTTTTTAAGTATTAATTTATTTTGTTCAAGTAACCGACCTATGGCTCTTGACGGCGCAATTGGAAATTCTTCCGGCAATCCGCCATATTCTAGTGTATCAACAATTTCCGCTATTGGAGTTATTCCAAATCTCTCAACTATTTCCTCGGACGCAATCATCAAAGCCGCCGCTCCATCGCTTATCTTTGAAGCGCTGGCGGCAGTTATGCTCCCTCCATCGCAAATGGGATTTAATGTTAGAATTTTTTCCGGATTAAACTTATTCATTCCTTCGTCTTTGAAAAAATTTTCAACCGGAACAATTTCATTTTCAAACATACGATTTTGAAACGCGTGAATCGCCCGTTCATTGCTTAATTTGGCATATTCATCCTGATCTCCTCTTGATATTCCAAATCTTTTAGCGCATTCATCGGCGATTTCAACCATTTTTCTATGACCGTAAGCATCAGATAAACCATCGCGCATCATAGAATCGACACAAAAAGCATCCTTGCCAAAATCAATTGCCATATCGCCAACCATAAGTTTTGAATTACCCTTCCCCGTAACTTCCAACTGACGCCTAATGAAATAAGGCGAGTTCGTCATACTTTCCATTCCGCCGGCAAATGCCAAATCAATCCGACCGCTTTTTATGGCATCGTAAGCGCAAATTATCGCCTGCATTCCGGAACCGCAAACTTTGTTGATTGTCACGCATGGCGATTCCCATGAAAAACCCGCTTTATGCGCCGCCTGTCGCGCCGGATTTTGTCCCAAACCGGCTGACAAAACATTCCCCATAAAAACATTACACCTCATAAAATCATACGAACCCAAAAAATATTCATTATTCGCATCGACTCTACGCATAACGCCGTGAAGCGCCGTCGCGCCTAAATCAACAGCGGAATCGTACTTAAACATTCCGCCGAAATTTCCTATAGGCGTCCGGCAAGCAAAAACTATAAATACTTTTCTTTTTATTCGTCCAAACATATTTACTTTTCTCCCTTCAAATTTTTCAACGATTT
Organism: Parcubacteria group bacterium GW2011_GWA2_38_13b; assembly: GCA_000992445.2. Taxonomy (GTDB): domain Bacteria; phylum Patescibacteriota; class Minisyncoccia; order GWA2-38-13b; family GWA2-38-13b; genus GWA2-38-13b. The sequence goes on along the minus strand of LBUF02000018.1, from coordinate 26,185 downwards.
CGTCAAAAGAGGAACGATTTCAAACAAATCCCCGACGATTCCCATATCCGCCGCTTTAAATATCGGCGCCCCCGAATCTTTGTTTATCGCGACTATAAATTTTGCCTGTGTAATCCCTGCCAAATGCTGTGGCGCGCCGGAAATGCCGCAAGCGATATAAATTTGCGGCGATACTGTTTTCCCAGTTAAACCCACTTGGTCATCGAAAACACGAAATTCAAGATCAACCGCGCCACGAGAAGCGCCTACGGCTCCACCAAAAACATCAGCTAACTCTTCAAGAATTTTGAAATTTTCCCCGCTTTTCATCCCCCTGCCGCCGGACACAATAATTTTTGCTCCCAATAAAGAAACTTTGCCGGAAGTTCTGCCAGTAAATTCTTTTCTAATAATTCTGCTAACTAAATCAGCGGGAACATCCATTCGCGTAATTTCCGCGTCTTTACCTATGATTTTTGGCTGAAAAATTCCCTGCCGCAATGTCGCAACTTGAAATTGCGAACATTTGCTTTTTAAAGTCACGAATGCCTTCCCCGCCAAAACCAACCGCTTTGCTTTCAAAAAATCGCCTTCAATGTCAATGTCAACGCAATCCTGAAAACAACAACTTAAAAATTTCGCGGAAATTTGCGCGGCAAGTTCCTTGCCAATCTTGGAAGAACCCAAAAGGACAATTTGCGGTTTTAATTTTTCAATTTCCCCGCAAATAATTTTCCCGTATATCTCGCTGTTGTAATCCGTAAATTTATCGCTTTCTGCCAGTAAAAATTCATCAGCTCCTAATCGCGCCAAACAATCAAGCAAACCGGCAAAATTATTGAAATCATTGCCCAGCACCAATCCTACCACTTGTTTGCTGTATTTGTCGGCAAGTTCGCGCGCTTTTCCCAAAACCTCAATGCCTGATTTGGTAATCGCGCCTGATTCAAGTTCAATAAAAACAAAAATGTTTTCCATTTTCATTCCCTCAAAATCCCCTGTTTTTTGAAAATTTCAACCAATCGCTTAACTTGTTCCTCGGGATTTCCTTCTAGAATAAGACCACCTCTTTTATTGGGCAAAACTTCAAGATCAATGATTTCTGAAAATCTATTATTCACGCAAACATCTTCAACCTTCAATGGTTTTCTTTTGGCCTGCATAATTTTTGGGAGCGGCAAAATACTCAATTCATTTATTCCCTTCTGGCAGGTAAAAACCGCCTGAAGCGAACATTCAACCATTTCTTCTCCATTATCCACCTGCCTTACGGCAACGACTTTTTCATTATCAATTTCCAATTTGATAATTTCCGGAATACAGGGAATGCCAAAAATTTTCGCAACCTGAACGCCGCAATCGCCGCTATTAGTATCAACGGCCTTACCTCCGAAAAAAATTATATCAAAAGGCAATGTCTTGATTTTTTCCGCCAAAATAACAGACACGGCAGTCGAATCAAAATTGCAATCATTGTCAGTTTTCAAATGAATCGCTTCGTCCGCTCCCCGCGCAAGACATCTCAATAATGCTTGCTTGGCGCGTTCCGGCCCTAAAGTCAAAACAATAATTTTACCGCCTAATTTTTCTTTAACAATAACCGCCTGCTGAATCGCATGTTCGTCCAAGGGATTAAGAACGAAATCGGAACTTTCATCTATGACTTTTCCGGCAATCTTTACGGGCTTTTCAATATCCGGCACTTGTTTCACGCAAACTATGATATTCATAAATTTCTCCCGTATTCCAATATTTTTTCCGACAATTTTTGGATGCCCAAACAATTTTTATTATTTGTGCTAATAATAAACGGCCGCGATTTTGACTTACCGCTGAAATTTACCTTATTATCCAACATTTCATTCAAAAATTTTTCCAACGGCAAAGCCGGCATAATATCCGTTTTATTTATCACATAAAAATCGGCAACCTGCATAATGCCTGATTTGTAAACCTGATCTTCGCCGGTGTCCGGAGTTAAAATTAATCCGGTCATATCGGCAATCGTCCGCACCGCCGTTTGATCTTGTCCTACGCCGATTGTTTCCACGATAACAATATCGCAACCGACTATTTTCATCGCCTTTACCGCCAATCCGGTCGTGTCGGCAATCCCGCCATGTCCGTCCCTAGTCGCCATACTGTAAATATGGACATTCTCATCAAAAAGATGGCGCCACATTTTCGTCCTGTCTCCTCCGAGAAACGCTCCGCCGAAAATACAATCGCTGGGATCAACCGCTATAACGCCGACTTTTTTGTTTAAAATTCGGAATTGGGTAATAAGATGGTCTATCAAAGTACTTTTGCCAACGCCTTGATGGCCAGTAATGCCAATCGTTAAAACATCTTTGCACAACAAATTTTTGACAATCCCCAATGCTTCCTCGGAACCATTGGCAAGTTCGGAAATAAACAGGCCAAGATTATTCTTACTTTTATTTTCTAAAATAAGCTTCGGATTTATATTTCTTCCTGAGTTTTTTCTGAAAAAATCTTTAATGTCGTTCAAATTCGCATCGTGTGTTCCGGAAACAAAAACATGTTTCACCCCAAAATCTTTTTCAAGAACAATCTTATCTTCTTCGGGAATAATTCCTCCGACAACCATCGCTATATCAAGAGCATTATGTTTTTTCAAATAATCATAAATTTCTTTGGTATATTCAAAGTGAGCGGCATTATGAACGCTTAACCCGATAAAATCAACGCCTTCCTGAATCGCCATTTCGGCGATATCGCGCATCTGGCGATAAAGACCAAAATAAAATACTTCATAACCTTCTTCAATTAAAAAATCCTTTATAACATTTATCCCTTGATCATGGCCGTCCAAACCGGCTTTAACTAAAATAATCCTTTTTTTCTTTTTCATCGCCCATCTCCTTTAAACTTTCTCCTCGTATCTTCCGCATACTTTTTCAAATGCCATGCAAATCTCGCCGATTGTCGCGTAATTTCTTACTGCTTCAATGACCGGAAACACAAGATTGTCTTTTGACGCTGCGGCGCAACTGATATTTTCAAGACATTGCTTAACCTTGAAATTATCGCGCTCTTGTTTAATTTCATTAAGACGCTTAACTTGTTTTATGTGGATTTCCGGATCAATTTTTAAAACCGGAATGATCAATTTTTCTTTCGTTGGAAATTTATTTACACCGACAACAACCTTTTCCGCCATTGCTGTTTTTTTAGCGCGTTCGAAAGCGGAGCGTCTTATTTCTCTTTGCGGATAACCTTGTTCAATGGCCTCGATCATTCCGCCCATTTCATCTATTTTTTTAATATACTCCATTGCTTCGGCTTCCAATTTATTCGTTAAATCCTCAATGTGATAAGAACCGCCTAACGGATCAACCGCATTTATTATTCCGCTTTCATAAGCAATAATTTGCTGTGTCCGCAAAGCGATTTTTACCGCTTCTTCGGTAGGCAAACATAATGTCTCATCGCGTGAATTGGTATGAAGCGATTGAGTGCCACCCAAAACAGCGGCCAACGCTTGAAGTGTTGTACGTATTACATTGTTTTCCGGCTCAACCGCCTGTAAACTGAGACCGCTTGTCTGTGTATGAAAACGCAGCTGGCGCGACTTATCATTTTCGGAGTGAAATCTTTCCTTCATTATCCGCGCCCACATCCGTCGAGCAGCCCGAAATTTAGAGATTTCTTCAAAAAAATTCTCGCAAGAATCAAAAAAGAAAGAAAGTCGCGGCGCGAAATCATCGACTTTCAAGCCAGCTCTTATCGCCCATTCAACATACTCAATGCCGTCACGCAAAGTAAAACCCAATTCTTGCGCCGCTGTTGAACCTGCTTCGCGAATATGATAACCACTGATGCTTATCGGATACCATTGCGGAACATATTTCACGCAAAATTCAATAATATCAGTAATAAGCCGCATAGACGGTTCCGGCGGAAAAATCCATTCCTTTTGCGCGATATATTCCTTCAAAATGTCGTTTTGGATTGTTCCGCGCAAATTTTTCCAATCAACGCCTTTTTTCTCCGCAACCGCCAAATACATCGCAAATAAAATTATGGCCGGCGCGTTGATTGTCATTGAAGTGGAAATCGGCGGATTCAAATCAATTTCATTAAAAAGAATTTCCATATCCGCCAAAGTATCGATAGCAACTCCGCATAAACCCGTTTCTTTTCCATAAACAAGATTGTCTGAATCTTTCCCGAAAAGTGTCGGCATATCAAATGCCGTGGAAAATCCCGTTTCGCCGTGTTCCAATAAATACCTGAATCTTTTATTAGTGTCCTCGGCGGAACCAAATCCAGAAAATTGCCGCATCGTCCAAAGCCGTTCCGCGTACATTCGCGGATGAATTCCACGAGTATAAGGGTATTGCCCCGGATCACCCAATTGCAGCGAATAATCAAATTCATCAACCGGTTTTTTGCAAAACAATTTTTCTTTATTTTTTTCATCCATTTCCGTATTTCTCCTTATTTGATTGTCAAAAAAACAAAATCACTTGACCTTATTTTTTATCACAAACAATCGCTCTTGTCCATATTAAATGCGTGCCTGAATATTGCAATAACGGTTAAACTATGGTAGAAAAAACGATACGAATGGTTCATTGAAAAATTATGCTGTTAATGGATTTATTTTTTCAGCCCAGGGCTGACCCGTCTCGGACGGGAAATCTTTTATTCCGAAGGAGGAAATATGGTTAGATATACTTTTCCTGATGGCGCGCATTATAGAGTTGAAACGAGCGGCATTGAGAGCGCGGATATATTTTTAAAAACCGCCAAGGCGTTTAAACAAGCAAAAATACCGTGGCACAAAGCGATTTGCTGTGTCCGAGGAGCAGGAGTGCCGAGAAAAAATTCTATGATGAATAATAAAATTTTATGCGGTTTTTATAAAGAACGAGAACTCCGTGAATTCGCCAAAATCGGCGCGGATTACGGGATTGAAGTCATTATGACGCCGTTTACGCGACCAACTTATCAGAATACGGCCATTCAAGCAAAATCGCCGCAAGGAATAATTTCCGGGATGAGCTGGAGAGGACAGGATGCAACAAAAGATTATTTCGACGATATAATGTACTTATATAGTTTGGGTTTTCGCGGATTTTTAATTTGGCGCAAAGGTATGCTGAATAGTTTAATGAAATGCGCTTATATGGAATGTTTTCCCAAAGACATAGTTTTAAAACTTTCCGTTTTTGACGGAAACGCCAATCCGGCCGATGCCGATTTGGTATTAAGTTTAATACGAAATTTCTATTGCGATGAATTGCCTGTTTTTGGCGTAACAATGAATCCGATAACCGATTTAACCGTAGAACAGATCGGCGAAATTCGTCATTGTTTTGACGATTTTCCATTGGACATTCATTCAAGAATATTTGATGAATGGGGCGGAAACAACAGAATTGAAGAAGCATATGAAATAGTCAAAGTGGCTTCGCCCGTTTACTTCAAAGACGAACCAGGTCCGGCGCTTAAAATGTATGCTCCGGATTTCCCGCAAAATGAATTACTGGAACATAAGCTAGGGACGGTGGAAGCGGCGCGGCAAATTATTGAAAATGTAAATAAAGGCAATGAAAAATACGGCACGAATTTTAAGATTTCCGACTGGGCGCCGGCGGATTTAAAAATTCCTATCATAAAATGAGGTGAATATGGAAAAAAAGAAATTAACGATTGAAGATTTTCGGGAAATGAAAGCAAAAAATGAACCGATCGCGGCCGTTGTTTTGTATGAAAATTGGATGGCGCGACAAGCGGAAAAAGCAAAAATTGACTGGATCTTAGTCGGCGATTCGGTAAATATGGCGATTTACGGAGAAAAAAGCACCGCGACTAATCCTCCAACAATGAACTGTATGCTTAAACACGCAAGAGCCGTACGAATGGGCGCTCCGGAAACTTTTATAGTTGGCGATATGCCCGAAGGCGCTTACGGCGGAAAAGATGACAGGGATATAGTAGAGGGAATCTTTAAAGCGAAACGTTTTATAGACGAAGCCGGTTGCGACGCCATAAAACTTGAAGGCGGAATTAAAATGGCCGACCAAGTAAAAGCTATTACTGACTATGGCATAAAAGTAATGGGTCATATCGGACTTACCCCGCAAACAATCCCCGAAGATAAATGGGGAACGGTTTACGGTGAAACAGCGGAAGAAACAATCGCATTACTTACAGACGCCAAAGCGCTGGAAAAAGCCGGCGCGTTCGCGATATTATTGGAAAAGGTCACCGAAGAATGCGCTGAGATGATAACAAAAAAGTTAAAAATACCGGTTTTCAGCATCGGCGCCGGACGCAAATGCGACGGACAATTATTGCTTTCCTGCGATATACTTGAAAGTTTTAATTTATTTAAGATAAAATTTATTAAATGTTATATGACGTCTGAATATATATCACTGTATCTAAAAAAAACTATGCAACAAAAAATCAAAAACTCCGGATTCGCTTATTTGGCGGGAGAGGCATACAAAGAATATGTTAGCGATATTAAGCAATGCAAATTCCCGGAAGAAAAACATATTTATTCTATGAAACCTGGCGAATACGAAAAACTACAAAAAATGTTAAAAAAATAATCTTCAAAGAAAACATTTCTGCGTTAAAGGAAGTGAAATGATGAAAACTAAATATGTAGAATGCGGTATTGACAGCGATAAAAATTTACACATTTTATTTTTAGGCATCGATAAAACATTCGATGTCGAACGGCAGATGGTTATCCCTGTTTTGTGCAGAGATTTAATGGATGAACTGTATAATTTTCTCTACCATTTTAATAAAAATCGGATTTTCTGCAACGAAATTATAAATAAAATTTACATCAAAGGATTCGGGAAAGATTTCGCGGCTGGCGCAAATATCAAAGAATTCAGCGATATGCTATGGTTTAAACCGGAAAAAATGGCAAGAGATAGAGCATATTATTTTTCCAAATTAGGACAAGAAACATTGCTCCTTATCAATCAATGCCCAAGATTGAAAGAAGAAGCAATTGCCATTATTAACGGCTTCGCTCTTGGCGGCGGCTGGGAATTGGCAATGGCTTGCCACAAAAGAATAGCTTCTTCAAGCACGATTTTTGGTCTGCCGGAGACAACTCTCGGATTAATTCCCGGGTGGGGCGGAACGCAATGGTGGAAATTGTTCAAAAATAAAATTGATAAAGAAAAATTCACGCATTATATGAAAACTGGCAGCTTCTTTGACGCCGATGAAGCCTTTGAAATGGGCTTGATCGATGGAATCAAAAAAGATTCGCTTGATTCAAAGGAAAAAAGAAAAAAAAGAGAAAAACTGATAGCTGCTTCCAGAAATCGCCACTATTCCCGATTTGCCGAAAAAATGATAGATAAAATATTAATGAACGATCAGCCGAACTTTATTATTGAAGACGGGTTGAAATATGAACGGCAAATATTTTCAGAAACATTTATTTATCAGGACGCTCATGAGGGCATAGGATCATTTCTGGAAAAGCGCGAACCGCTTTTTATTGATTAAAAAGAAAAAAACTCGTTGTTCAACAACGAGTTTTTCATTTGACAACATTTTTGCATAACAAAAATAGTTTGACAATACGGTTAATTTGGGTTAATTTTTAAGATACAATAAAAGTTATTTGAAAAATCAATACGGAGGAAATATGAAAGAAAACGACTTTATTTGGCAGCCGCATGGCGACTATTTGAATAAAAGCAATATCGCGCTATTTATGAAAAGATGGAAAATCAAAACATATCAGGAGCTCATAAAACGTTCCACTGACGACATTAAATGGTTCTGGAACGCCTGCGTTAAAGACCTAAAAATTGAATGGTTTAAAAAATATCGCGCGCTTTACGATGACACAAACGGTATGCCGTGGACGCGCTGGTTTTTGGATGGAAAAATCAACATCGTTCACAACTGCCTTGACCGCCATATTCGCGACGGAAACGGCGATAAAACCGCTTTTTATTGGGAAAGCGATGATGGAATTTCAAAAAAAATTTCCTATAAAGAACTGTACGACAAAGTAAATTCTATTGCCAAATCTTTGGTAAAATCCGGCATTAGCAAAAACGATGTCGTGGGAATTTATATGTCGTTTACGCCGGAAACGATTATTGCGATGTTCGCGGCTATGAAAATCGGAGCCGTCGCGCTTCCGATTATGTCCGGATTCGGACCGCAAGCGCTGGCGGAACGGCTAAAAATCGCGGAAGCGAAAATTCTTTTTACGAGCGATGGGTTCCCGCTTCGCGGCAAACAAATTGAATTGAAAAATAAAATCAATGAAGCGGTTAAAATCATTACTACGCTTAAAAAAATCGTTGTCATTAAACGACTCAACAAAAAAACGGAAATGGACGAAAAACGCGATATTTTTTGGGACGATTTTATCAAACTCGGTGCTGACATAAAAACAACAAAAACAGCCATTCTTGATTCGGAACATCCCGCCTTAATCCTATTCACTTCCGGAACAACCGGAAAACCAAAAGGCGTAATACATACTCACGCCGGCGCGTTAACTCAAACCGCGAAAGAAATAAAATACTATTTTGATTATAAAGAAAAAGATGTTTTCTTTTGGTATACCGATTTGGGATGGATGATGGCGCCATGGGAAATAATCGGCGTCCAATGCCTTGGAGGAACTTATGTTATTTTTGAAGGAAAACCCGATTGGCCTAATCATCATCGCCTTTTTGAAATTATTGAAAAATACAAAGTTAATACTTTTGGGATTGCGCCAACGGCGATACGAATGTTAAAAAACTTCGGTAATGAATTTTTGCGCGAACATAACTTGTCATATTTAAGGATACTCGGATCAACCGGCGAATCGTGGGACAAAGAATCATACCTTTGGTATTTTAAAAATATCGGCGGAGAAAAATGTCCGATAATCAATATTTCCGGCGGAACGGAAATTTTCGGATGCTTTCTTTCCCCTCTCCCAATAATGCCGCTTAAACCCTGCGCTCTTGGAGGACCGGGACTTGGAATGGATATTGATGTTTTTGACGACACGGGAAAGTCGATACGCGGCGAAACAGGACATTTGGTTTGCAAAAAGCCATTTCCTTCAATGACTAAAGGTTTTATCGGCGACAACGACAAAGAACGGTATATTGAAACTTATTTTTCCCACTGGAAATATTCTTCACGCCGGAAAAGCATCTGGCATCACGGCGATTTAGTCAAAATTGACGAAGATGATTCTTGGTTTCTTTACGGACGATCAGATGATGTAATTAAAGTTTCCGGCCGACGCGTTGGTCCGTCGGAAATAGAAGAATGTTTAATGAGCAACGAATCAGTGAAAGAAGCAGTGGCTATCGGCATACCCGACGAATTAAAAGGAGAAAAAATAATATGCTTTGTTTGTTTTTCTGTCCGATGGCCGAAATTAACCGGAGAAGAAACCGCCGAAGAATTGTTAAAAAAATACGTTTCTGAAAAACTCGGAAAAATTCTTTGTCCGGACAATATTTATTTTATTTCGGCATTGCCAAAAACCCGTTCCGGAAAAATTCCGCGTAAATTGATAAAAAAAGTTTATTTGCACGAAAAAATTGACGACATTTCGTCCATTGAGAACCCGAGCGTATTACAAGAAATAGAATTACTGAATATGATAAAAATTATTGCCTGCAAAAGAAAGGAGTAAGTGAAAAGGTGATTAAATTTGGAAAAAGAAATTTAAGAATCCCAAAATGGCAACGACCGGTTTATGTCGTAGCGGGCGGACTAACGCCTTTTAGGAAAAAATTTCCGGAATACAAACTTGAAGAACTCTGTGCCATAGCATTCCGGCAAATGATGCAGGAAAACGACCTGAAAATGTCCTTAAAAGACATAAAAGGATTGCTGAATTTTGCCGCTTACGGAGAATTTGCCGACCATTTTCAAGACCAACTTTTATGCGAAGCGAAAGTTCATGATTATTTAGGACTTGATCCTTTGCCGAATATCGGCGTGAAAACCGGCGGAGCTACCGGAGGAAGTACTATTTTAACCGCTGCAATGGCAATCGCTTCCGGATATGCCGATTGCGCCCTCGCTATGGGATGGGAAAGAATGGATGAAGTAGATACTAAAACCGGAAATTTTTATATTTCCACAGCAGCTTGCAAAGATTTTGAAACACGACTTGCCAGAATGTATGCCGCTTATTACGCTCCTATGGCGCGGCGATTTACAGAAATGTATAAAGTTTCCGAAGTAACCCGAGCAAAAATCGCGGTTAAAAACCGGCTTTACGCTTATTATTCTCCCTACGCCCAACAAAGCGGAAAACACACAATTGAAGAAGTGCTCGCGGGAAAAATTATCTGCGATCCGTTAAGGGTCTTGGAATGTTGCGCTATGAGCGTGGGAGCCGCATCAATGCTTCTTTGCAACGAAGAACTGGCCTACAAATTAAGCGATAAACCTTGCCGCCTTTATATTGCCGGCGGAACACACACTTTGCGCGTAGCCGACAGAAGGCACATGGATATTCCCCTGCTTCCCCACGAAGAACCGGGAATGTATGATAAATTACTAAGAGAAATGACCGCGCAAAACGGCCGTTGGCCGGGATTTGAAAGTTTCTTGGCGGCGCGTTTCGCGGCTTATATGACATACGGAATGGCTGGAATAAAAAATCCCCTTGAAGATTTAGATTTAGTTGAACTTCACGATGCTTTCACTATTTCTGACTTACAAACTTATGGTGACATAGGATTACGCCCTTATGGCAAAGAAACCGATTATATAGAATCGGGGGACGCTTATTTCGGCGGAAAATGTCCATCTAATCTTTCCGGCGGTCTTTTAGGGACAATGCATGCCGTCGGCGCGACTGGAATTTTCCAAGGAATAGAATGTTTATGGCAAATTCAGAACAAATACGATAAATTCCACGGTGATCCCAAAATATGGAATGAATGGGCAGATGTTGGAGAATATAAAGGAAAACCAAGACAAAAACCCAATGACTGGAAATCGCTCCAGGTGCCGAACGCCAAAAAGGCCCTATGGATATCCCACGCCGGCGTTGGTTCTCATGTGACGGCAGGATTACTGGAAAAAGCGTTTTGAGGAGAAAATTATGTCGGAAAAAATCATTAAATATATCGGAACTCCACTGGAAATAATACAAGAAAAACCGGAAATGGTCGTAAAGTGGCCTAGAACATTAATGCATATGCACACCTACGGAAAACTCTCAAAATTTTTCCAAGAATTAAAAAAGGGCAAACTTTTTGCCACTTATTGCTCAAATCAAGATTGCGAAGAAAAACGATTATGGCTTCCTCCGCGCGCCGATTGTCCGGATTGCAATCAACCGACTTCGTGGATTGAAGTGCCAAATCCGGTTGTCGGAAAAATTTACACTTTCACGAAAGTTGAATATCCAGGCGAAGGCATAGAATTGGAATATCCATATTTTCAGATAGACGTGGACTTGGGTCCGCAATTCGCCACGATATTCAAAGGATATTTGCTTTACGGCAAACCGCATATCGGAATGAAAGTAGTCGCGGGATTTCGCATATACAATCCAACAAACACTATATTAGATATTTTTTGGGTTCCTAAAAAATAAGGAGGTTTACTGTGAACTTCTATTTAACTGACGAGCAAAAAATGATTAAAGAATCGGCGCGAGAATTCGCCAATAAAGAATTTCCGCCGCTGATTAAAATATACGAAAAACCGGAACTCACGCGCGAAAAATACAAACAACTTCTTGATATAGTTTTGCCGAAATTACGCAAAGCCGGATTTTTAGGAGTTACCGTGCCGGAAAAATATGGCGACGCAGGAATGGATACCATATCTGCTCTGATAATTATGGAAGAGTTTGCCAAAGTTTGGGGCAGCGGCAGTTTGATGTTCGCGGTTTTGAATTCTCTCAGCGTAACGCCGCTATTGGCTTTCGGAACGGAAGCGCAAAAGGAAAAATATCTCCGGGCGGTCGCGTCCGGAGAAAAATTGGGAGCGTATTGCCTGACCGAACCCAATGCCGGTTCCGATGCCGGAAATATGTCCACTATCGCCACAAAGATTGATGACGGATGGACATTGAACGGTTCTAAAATGTTCATTACTCATGCGTCGCTTGCCGATTTTATTATAGTTTTTGCCAAAGATAGCGAAACTAACAAGCCAACCGCTTTTATAGTTGATACCGCAACGAAAGGTTTCAGCATAGGAAAGATGGAACACAAAGCGGGTTTATGGGCTTCGCCAACCGCGGAAATTATCCTTGAAGATTATTTTGTGCCAAAAGAAAACCTGCTCGGCGAAAAAGGAAAAGGTATGCGAGTCGCGCTCACGACATTGGATACCGGACGGCTTTACATAGCCGCGCAAGCGCTGGGATTATCGCAAGGCGCCTGGGACTGGACCGTAAAATATTGCAAACAAAGAAAACAATTTGGAAAAGCAATCATTGAAAATCAAGGAATTTATTTCCCTTTGGTAGACTTTTCAATTTATCTTGATGCCGCGCGGCTACTGATACGACAAGCCGCTTCCCTAAAAGATGCCGGCGAAAAATTCACCAAAGAAGCATCGATGGCAAAAGTTTTCTCTACGGAAAATTCCGTAAAAATTACCAGCGACTGTATGCTGTTCTGCGGCGGAATCGGCTACACAGAAGAATCTCCGCTTCCTATGTTTTGCCGCGACACGATGGCAACGCGCATTTACGAAGGCGCCAACAATATACAACGGTATGTTGTAGCGCGAGAAGAAAATTTAACGGATAAAATATAACTTTAAAAATAAAAAGCAACTGAATTCAGTTGCTTTTTTATATTTCACGGCATTATAACATCAAACTTATAATCTCGGATTTGTAAATTTGATGTTATTATATTCTTATATTTTTATTGAACTTTTTCTACGCGCTCAATTTTCCATCCATCGTTATCTTTTCTTAAATACCCCGTAGCTGCTTCCGGATCATGCTCAAAAACCAAAAGCCAATTTTCTTCACACGCCTGATTAAGCAATTTTTCTTTCATATACAATGTATCCAATGGATACAGATCGTATCCCATAATCCACACTGGATTCAAATGTGAAACCGTCGGAATCAAATCGCCCAAATAAAAAGCAGTTCTACCGCCAGAAACAATCTTAACGCATTGATGATGCCCAGTGTGTCCACCTGTTTTAATAATACTCACTCCTTTTATTATCTCTTTATTATCTCTATCAACAAGCACAAGATTGTCTTTATTGTCGCAAAGAATTTTAATACTTTCTTTAAGATAACTTCCATTCGTCCTTTCGTTATCAGCTAACGCCGCTTCCAGCTCCCCTTTTTGAACTATGTATCGGGCATTATAAAAAGTGATTTTTTCCTTTCCTTCTTTTTCGCAAAAATAAGTATTGCCACCCGCGTGATCCAAATGTAAGTGAGTGTTTACGACAAAACTTATATCTTGCGGCAACAATCCCATAATATTATATATGTTTTCAACAAGGCAGGAACGCTTAAAATCGTAAAATTTTCTGAATTTTTCCCGCGTCTCGTTGTTTTTGACGCCTATACCCGTATCAACTAAAATAGTCGCGGTGGTTTTTCTATTTTGGATAAGCAAGCAATTTAAAGAAAGCGGTATTCTGTTTTTTTCGTCAGCCGGATTATTTTTTTCCCAAACTGGCTTGGGAACAATGCCAAACATCGCTCCCCCGTCTAATTTAAAAAATCCGTCATTCACGCAACATATCATAAAATCGCCAAATTCAATCAAAATAAATTTCCTCCTACAAGGCCCATTTCCCTAATAAAGCGTGCGCTATAATCAATTCATGAACATAGCATGTGCCCTCATAAGTGCCAACGGCGCGACTATTATTCAAGTGACGGCCAATACAAATCTCATCTGTTTTAGAAGAAGATGCGACAATCTCATCGGCGATTCTTGCGACTTCAAACGCCAAATCACAATTATTCATTTTTACCATAGAGATATATTCATGTTCAAGCTTTTTTTCTTCTTTCAATACTGTCATCTCATTGGCAAAAAGCTGCATACAACTTATAAATCGCGCCATTTTCGCAAAATCGCCATGAATAAATTGCTTGCCATCAAGCATTCCGCCGCTGACTTCTCGTATTGCGACAAAATTATGCGCCGCTTCATAGCACGCCTGCGCCGCCCCGATCATACCCCAACCAATGCCAAATCTAGCTTGGCTAAAACATTGCAACAATGATTTATTGCCCGATCCTGGCGGATAAAAAATCGGCAAAATATTTTCTTCAGGAATTTTACAATCCGTCAAAGAAATGCAACCAGTGTCCGAAGCACGCATTGAATTTTTGTATTTTATTTTAGAAGTCACGAATCCGGGAGTTCCCCTCTCTACGATAAACGCGCGCAAAACTCCGTCTTCGGTTTTCGCCCAAATAATCGCAATGTCGGCAAGCGCCGCGGCGCTAGTTATCCATTCCTTTGTCCCATTTAATATATAATATTTACCGTCTTTAATCGCTTTTGTTTTATAACCCGCAACATTAGAACCGGACCCCGATTCGGTGGCGCCGAAACAACCAATTTTTTGACCCGATGCCAAAAGAGGCAGCCATTTTAATTTTTGCTCTTCGGAGCCGAGAGAATAAATTGCATTCATAACTAATCCGCATTGAACGGAAACAAAACTCCGTATCCCCGAATCGCCTCTTTCAATTTCCCGCATCGCGACGCCGTAAGAAAAATAATCAAAACCCGGGGTTATACCATAACTTTCCGTCTCTTTTTCATTTTTCCCGTCCAATCTCATCGTAGCGCTAAGACAGATTTGGAATAAACCTAAATCCGCCAAATATTGCCTCAATATTATAACCTCTTCTTTGTTTTCTCTCATAAATGTAAATTTTTCGTCAAGAGGCAATGCGCCCCGCCGGTACAATTCCGCTACCAACGGCAATTCGCCCATTTTTGGTTTTTCTAATAATATTTCATTTGTAAATTTCCGGATAGAATCCCTAACCGCTAAATTTTCTTCGGATAAATGTCTGTCCAAATCAAAAAAATCCAAATGCCTTGAATCAATTTTCATTCCGTCTCCTTTCCCGCTTAAAATTATATCTTTTTCAAATAACTTCCCGAAATAATATCACGGTTTTCGTTAATTGGCAAGAATTGACAAGAAAAGTATAAAAAATTCAAATATTTAATGCTGAATTGTTTTTATATTACTTCTATGATAAAGTGACAAAAATTATGTTTTTTGAAAATTTAAGGGGGGTAAAATATGCCAGAAAAAACAACGACGACGGGATTAAGAGGAATGGAAGTCGCAAAAACAAAAATTGTAAAATTGGACCATGAATTAAAAACAATACTGTACCGAGGATACGACCTTAAAGATTTAGCGAAAAAAAGCTGCTTTGAAGAAACGGCGTATCTGCTTATAAAAGGACATTTGCCTGTTTACCGAGAACTTCGGGAATTTTCCAAATGTCTTTTGGAAAATCAAATTTGCCAATATACCCAAGAAGCAACTAAATTGAAAATTATACTGGATCAAATTCCGCGAAACGCGCACCCAATGAATGTTTTAAAATTTACAGTTTCTTTTTTCGGCTTAACAATGAACTTAAACCAAAAAACGGAAATACTGGCAATAAATCTTTTGGCAAAAATATCATCAATTTTAAGATGGTTAACTAACGGCGATTTTAAAAATGGCCAGTCATTAAAAAATGAATCGTTCACAGAAAATACTTTACGGAACATCACTTCTAAACCGCTAACACCTCTTGCTAAAAAAGCATTTGATGTTTCTCTTATACTCTACGCGGAACACGAACTTGCCGCTTCCACCTTTAATGCGCGCGTCACGGCTTCCACTCTTTCCGATTATTTTTCTTGTATTCTTTCGGCAGTAGGCGCGTTAAAAGGACCGCTGCATGGCGGAGCAAACGAAGCCGTGATGCAAATGCT
Organism: Parcubacteria group bacterium GW2011_GWA2_38_13b; assembly: GCA_000992445.2. GTDB lineage: Bacteria > Patescibacteriota > Minisyncoccia > GWA2-38-13b > GWA2-38-13b > GWA2-38-13b. Next base: position 10,253 of record LBUF02000018.1, on the reverse strand, counting down.
TTTAGAGATCAATGACCAGAAAAAAACAAAAAAATGGATAAAAAACGCCTTACTTAAAAAACAAAAAATTATGGGTTTCGGCCATCCGATTTATAAAAACGGCGATCCAAGATCGCCCATAATTGAATCGTACGCTAAAAAACTTTCTGAAGAAGAAAATGAATTAAAATGGTACGAGATGTCCAAAATTATTGAAGAAATTTTATTGCGAGAAAAAGGACTTTATCCGAATCTGGATTTTTATACCGCCACGGTTTATAAACTGCTAGGCATTCCGACAAAATTGTTCACGCCGATTTTTGCGTTATCGCGATTGACCGGCTGGACAGCGCATATCATAGAACAACAAACTAATAATCGTATTATCAGACCCGGAGCAAAATATACGGGACCGGAAAAACAAATATACATTGGCATGGAAGGAAGAAATTAATATGGAAATAGCGAAAAAACTTGCTCATTACGTTAATTCTGTTTCTTTTGAAAATCTTAAACCAGAAGTTGTTAATGAGGTAAAAAGAAGAATTATTGATTCGTTCGGTTGCGCGTTGGGCGCGTGGAAATTTGAAACAATTAAAAAAATATACGGAATAACGCCAAAATCATACGGCTATAACAACATCGGTCATAATTCCACAATCATTCGACCGTTCGCAATGCCGCTGACAGATACGGTTTCCGCCGCTTTTATCAACGGCGCGGCGATAAGGTATCTTGATTATAATGATACCTACTTAAATCTGGAACCGGCTCATCCTTCCGACAACATTGCCGTTCTTCTGGCGTTTGCCGAAGAAAAAAAATCAACGACGCAAGATTTTATAATGGCAATCACTTTGTCTTATGAGATTCAATGTCGCTTATGCGACGCTGCTTCTTTAAGAAAAAACGGTTGGGATCATGTAACTTATTTGCCGATTTCCGTTGCTTGCGGCGCTTCAAAATTAGCAAAATTCAATATTGAACAAACGCGCAACGCCATTGCCATCGCGATCGCTATGGGCGCCTATACGCGCCAAACAAGAGTTGGCGAACTTTCCGAATGGAAAGGATTTGCCGCCGCTAATGCCGCCTGCAATGGTTTAAGGGCGGTAAAATTGGTTGAAGCCGGAATCTCCGGACCGCAAAGAATTTTCGAAGGAACATACGGTTTTAGACCGCAACTTTTCCGCACCGGCGATTTTAAAGAAAGTTTTTACCAATTCTTAGAGGAAAAACCCGTTCCGGAAAAAATTCTGGAAACTTATATTAAAAATTGGCCAGTGGAATACCATATTCAAGCGCCGGTAGAAACAATCTTGAATTTAAGAAAAAATTACCCCGAAATTGCCGACATTAATTCCATAATTTCTGTAAAAATAGAAACCTACGAAGCGGCTGTCAGCATTGTCGGAGGCGATAAATCAAAATGGAATCCAAAAACGCGGGAAACAGCCGACCACAGCATCCCCTATTGCGTTGCCCGCGCCTTAATTGACGGCAAAATTGATTTGGATAGTTTTACGGAAGAAAAAATCCGCGATCCGAATGTAAAAAAACTAATAAACAAAATTATTATGAGAGAGGATGCAAATTTCACTGCGCTTTACGGAAAAAGTTTTCCCGTGGCGATTGAAATAGTAAAAAAAATCCCCCATATAGATATAGGGGTAAGAACGATAAATTCAAAAACAACATATTACCCGAAAGGTCATCCGCGAAATCCGTTAACCGGCAAAGAATTAGAAAGCAAATTCACAGAATTAACCAGCGGTTTTAATGGCATGCCGCGATATGAAAACTTTTTTTGCAACATCCGCAATATGGAACAATTATCCGACATAAAAAATATATGGTTGCATTTAAGGAATTGCAATTATGATAACGAATAAAGCGTCAACGCTAAAAAGTTTAATGCAAGAAGATACTGTTATTATGCCGGGAGTATTTAACCCATTAACGGCAAAACTTGCTGAAAAAATAGGATTTAGAGCGCTTTATGTTTCCGGCGCGGCGCTTCACCAAAGCTGGGGATTACCCGACACCGGCGGATTATATTCGTCAAAAAAGAATGAAAAATATGTTTTTAGTCCGTCCAAATATCTGGAAATGGCGATAGATATAACTCAAGCCACGGGCTTACCGACAATTGTTGATATAGATACCGGTTTTGGTTCTGCAAGAAACTTGCAAAACGCTGTCAAACGACTGGAAAAAGCCGGAGCCGCGGGGATACAAATAGAAGACCAGGTATTCCCGAAAAGATGCGGACATTTGAATGAAAAAGAAATAATAAGCATTAAAGAAATGAGATTGAGAATTAAAACTGCGGTAAAAGCTAGAGAAAATTCTGATTTTTTAATTGTGGCGAGAACGGACGCGCGATGCAATTTCCCGGTAAATTTAATCGTAGACCGAGCTATGCTATACAAAGAAGCGGGCGCGGATATTATTTTCCCCGAAGCGCTGAAAACAAAAGAAGAATTCAGGTATTTTTATGAACTCGTCAAACCTTACTGGACCAAACCGCTGCTTATCGCCAATATGACGGAATTCGGAAAAACGCCATATATAACAGCGCAAGAATTCAAAGAAATGGATTATAGCGCCGTTATTTTTCCGGTAAGCGCTATGCGGGTAGCTATGAAAGCAATGGAAGATTTTTTTAAATGCCTTAAAGAAACCGGCACGCAAAAGAACTTTATTGATAAAATGCAAACACGGCAGGAACTTTACGATTTAATCAGATACAAACTGTAAAAATTTAACAGGATAGGTTTTAATGCCTATCCTTTTTTATTTTATTTTACCCGCAACTCTTGATTTTTTAAATTATTATGTTAATATAATGAAAATCGGTTTTTTGAAAAACTATCTGCTATTTTTTAATTTAAGGAGGACCTATGGATTTAAAGAACATAGAAACGGTTGGCGTTGTCGGCGCCGGAACAATGGGTTCCGGAATTGCCCAGGTTTTCGCAGAAGCGGGATTTACGGTTTATCTTATAGACGAAACGTATGAAAAAGCCACGGAAGGAAAAAGAAAAATCGTGGAGAGGTTGCAAAAATCTTTAAAAAAACAATGCAATGAGAATGAAAACATATCCTCGTCTGCAATAAACAATATGAACAGTATTTTACTTAACATAACCCCTCTCAAACTAGAAGACTTAATATTCGTTCAAAAACCCCAATTATTCATTGAAGCGGTTTTTGAAGACCTGAAAACAAAACAAACGGTTTTCCGCGAATTAGACCGCCTATGCGGACCGGATACGATTTTAACAACAAACACTTCATCTATATCAATCTGGGACATAAGCAAAGCCGTAACCAATACGCGAAAATCAAAAATTATAGGTATGCACTTTATGAATCCGCCCTACATTCTAAAATTACTGGAAATCATAAAAAGCGACCGCACTTCCGATGAAACATATAGTATTGTTCAAGGACTTGCTAAAAGATTAAATAGAGAGCCGATTTTAACATCAATGGACAGGCCCGGATTTTTATGCAATAGAATACTAATGCCATCTATCCTGGAAGCATTGCGAACACTAGAGGAAAATGTCGGCAATGTTGAAGATATTGACCTGTCCGTTAAAACAGGGGTTGCCGGAGCTATGGATATTCTAAAACTCGGCGATTTAATCGGCTGGGATGTAGTATTAAATATAGTAGGCGTTCTACATGAAGCCCATGGCTCTCGCTATGAACCGCCTCATATTCTGCGCAATTTGGTCCGAGATGGATTTCTTGGTCGAAAAGTAAAAAAAGGAATTTTTGACTTTTACAGGAAGGAAAAATAGTGATGGAAAAAATAGAAAAAGAAAAGGCCGAATGTATATACGAAAAATACATAAAATTCGGTCTTGATGAAAAAGGAATTATGCATGTCGGCTTCATTGGCGTTGATAAAACGTTTGACGAAAAAAAACAAAAAACAAAACCTTGTTTACCATTAGTCCTGATGATAGAGCTGCAAAGTTTTTTTGCGGATTTTAACAAATTTGTAGAAAACGATAAAGAAGATAACATAAAAGAAGTATATCTTGAAGGATTTGCGGACGCGAAGATTTTTGCCGTTGGAGCGGATATAAACGCGTTCAAAAGAATATTGGAAACATCAACGGATAAAAATACGCTTTATAAAAAAGCTTTGATTTTTTCCGAAATCGGGCAAAACGCGCTTTCAAAAATCTTCTTCTGCCCCAAAAAAGTCACCGCGATTATTAACAGTTTTGCCTTGGGTGGCGGATTGGAACTGGCAATGGCTTGCCACGCGCGAATCGCCACCTCTAACGCTGTCCTTGGTTTTCCGGAAGCAACGCTCGGTCTTATACCGGGCTGGGGCGGAACGCAATTCTGGAAATTTATTCCAAAAATAAACAAGGAAAAATTCATTGAATATATGAAAACAAGCGTAACTTTCAATGCCCAAGAAGCGTTGAATATCGGCCTGATTGACTCCATTATAAATAGTGAAGTGAAAATACCAGCCACGGCAAATTCGCCGAAGCGGTATTCAAAAAGTTCAGTTGTTTTAATTGAAAAAATGCTTGATAAAACAATAAACAATACAAACTTTCATTTCAATCTATCTGTTGAGAGAGAAAGTTTCGCGATAGCAATGACTAGTCCGGACGCGCGGGAAGGAATTGCGGCCTTCCTGGAAAAACGAACGCCAAATTTTGAATAAACGGAGGAAAAAATGGAAGAAGAAAAAAAACCTTATTTTTGTTTTTTGTGCGGCAGACCAATGGAAGAATTACCGCATTTACCGAAAGAAATAATATCAACCCTAATCATAAGATTAGGATGCAACGGATGTAATATTGTTCAAGAAAAAAATTATTTGATGCGCAAATTAAGCCCGGATGATTTTCACCTTAATTGCAAAGAATACAAAGAAAAACTGGAAAACAAATAAAAATCAACTCTGTTAATCAAAAAAGCCCCACAATATTGCGGGGCTTTTAAAATTAGTTTATGGTTGTTGTCCTGAAAATAAAATCGGCATTCGCAATTCATCGGCATATTCGGACAATCCCGACGGATTATCTTTTTCTAAAATAAGAATTCCGTTTCGAACAACAGGAACGGAAAAATTTATTTTTGCTTCAAACGGCACAAAATCATTGGTCATCCATTCGCCTTGCGCTTGAGCCGGTATATATGCTAAAACATTACCGTTTTCATCCAAAAGTTTTATTGGAAAACTTCCTTCAAAAAACCAAACGCCGCGAGCCATACCCCTGACAACAAGCGGACTGGAAATTATTTCATTGGCTCGGGGAGTTTCAACCCGAATAAAATCTTCTTTTGGACAAGCCGCGAATTCACAATTTTGGCCGACTCGCGAAACATAAGAACCGTCTGAACAAAGCATAGCTTCTTGAGCGCAATAATTCGGCTCATTTTGAGTATTATCAAAAATAAACATTGTTGCCGCCGCGATGACGATCATAATAAACATAATAATGAAAATTTTTGAAAATCTATTTATCATTGTTTTTATATTATTTTTCCGTCTTATTCTTTAAATACTTCTTACTTCTTAGCTTATCGGGCAAGAAAGATTCCTTGGAATATTTTTCATATCCTTTGCCATAATTCAATTTTTTCATCAATGCTGTTTCTGGATTCCGCAAATTCAAAGGAATGGGCAGATTGCCGAATTTTTTTACATCTGCCATTGCCTCCATATAGGCCTCGTAAGCACTTCGGTCTTTTTTGCACTTGCAAAGATAGACCACTCCATGCGCCAAATTAATGCCGCATTCGGGCAATCCGATTATTTCCACCGCCCTAAAAACATCATTAGCCACCACTAAAGCCGTAGGTTGAACCAAGCCAACATCCTCCGAAGCGAAAACAACCATTCTTCTGGCTATAAATTTAGGATCTTCGCCGCCGTCAATCATCCGCGCCAAATAATATAAAGCCGCATCCGGCTGGCTGGCTCTCATGCTTTTAATAAAAGCCGAAATAGTATTGTAATGTTCCTCTCCCGCCTTATCATATCTTAAAAATTTCGACTGAAGAGTATTTTTTAAATTATCTACCGTAATTTTCTTATAAAGTTGGACTGTGTGTTCCAATATGGTTATCGCCTGCCTCGCGTCGCCATTTGCCATATCGACCAACCAATCTTCCGCATTTTTATCCATTTTGATTCCGGTTCTTTCAATAATGGATTTTATATTGTCTTCCGAAAGCTCGTTCAAAACAAAAACCCTGCATCGCGAAAGCAAGGCCGGTATCACTTCAAAGCTCGGATTTTCGGTCGTGGCTCCAATCAAAGTTATATCGCCTTTTTCAACATAAGGAAGCAAAAAATCCTGTTGAGATTTATTAAACCGATGTATTTCATCTAAAAATAAAACTATAGAAATTCCTCTCGAATCTTCGTTCAATATCTTTTTAATATCCGCTTTCCCCGCCGAAACCGCGGACAATTGGTAAATTTTCGCGTTCAAACTATTGGCGTATATCTTCGCCAAAGTCGTTTTACCGCTTCCCGGCGGTCCCCAAAAAATAAAAGAAAACAGATGTTTTTGTTTTATAGCGATACTTAAAGGTTTTCCTTCACCGACAAGATGCTCTTGTCCAATGAATTCTTTTAGGTTTTTTGGTCTGATTTTTGACGCTAATGGTTCCATAAAAAATTTTTAGCGGACAGATATTCCCCTTGATTTAAAATGACGAAAATTATTTTTTTCATAATATTAATTATTTCATTTTTAATTACGTCACGCAAATCATTGATTCCTGCCCGCAACTTTCTCCTGCGACACAACCGGTACTCCAACACATTTGCAAATTAAAACCGCCTGTTTTACCATCAACATCAATAACCTCGCCCGCGAAAAACAAATTATCAATTATTTTTGATCTCATTGTTTTGCCGTCAATCTCTGCCAAAGATATTCCTCCCCTCGTCGTCTTCGCTTCGTTAAAACCAAAAATGCTTTCCGCGGTAACCTCAAAATTCTTGAAAATTTTTGCCGTCATTCCCCTCTCTATTTTCGATACATTTCCGGCCATTTTATTTTTATCAACACCCGCAATATCCAGCAAGATCTCCGCCAATTTTTCCGGCGCAAAATCCGATAATATATTTTTAAATTTTTTCTTCGGATATTTTTTTAAAATCTCGTTAATTTTTTCTCCAAACTCCCCCTGATTTAATAAGGGCGCCAAATCAAAACATATTTTTGCTTCGCCTGCCTGTCCGACAGACAAGCCATTTTCCAATAAATCCCCCACATTGGCGCTAATATTCAAAACAGCGGGTCCGCTTACGCCAAAATGAGTAAATAAAATACTTCCCTCTTCTTGAAATCGCTTTTTTCCTTTTTGAAATACGGTTATCTTGACGCCTTTCAAGCTTATCCCCTGCAAATTTTTAACCCATTTCTCTTTTATTCTTATTGAAGACAAGGCGGGCAACGGCTTTACAATAGTATGGCCTAATTTTTTAGCGAGTTTATAGCCGAAGCCGTCAGAACCGGTCAAGGGATACGACTTCCCTCCTGTGCATAAAATATATTTCTTGGCTGTAATTTCCCTGCCATTTCCCAAGCCTGTCGAAAAGTCTTTTAAAATCAGCTTATTGATTTTTTTGCCGCTATGGTCCACATTGATAACTTCGGAATTAAAAATTATATTTACTTTGTTTTCCGCTAAATACTTTTCTAACGCTTCCAAAACTTCTTGCGCGCTATCGCTTGCCGGAAAAACTCTTTTGTTTTTTTCAATTTTGGTTTTTACTCCCAGTTCTTCGAAAAATTTGATTGTTTCTTTTGGTCCGAAAACAGAAAAAATATGAAAAAGAAATTTTCCGTTATTATAGTTTTTTACCAGTTCGCTCAAATTAAATTCAGCATTAGTGAAATTGCATCTTCCATTGCCCGTTAAAAGCAATTTTTTGGCAAGCGTAAAATTTTTCTCTATCAAAACAACGCTGGCGCCGAAACGCGCCGCTTTTCCGGCCGCCATTATTCCCGCGGGACCGGCGCCCAACACAGCCACATCATAATCGTATTTTTTTATAGATTTTTCCGCTTTCATATCGCTTTTATCCTACCATAAAATAAAAAACGAGAATACAATTCTCGTTTTTTATTTAACTCCCGAATTAAAACCTTCGCAAACCCCGAAAAAAAACCCAAAAACACAATAAATTGGCTACGAGGCAAGTAAGTCCCCTATAAAGAATGCTTTTGAAATTATTTATCTAACTTAAATTTAAATAAACATTTATTCGCTTCCTGGAGAATTTTAATCGTTGCCTGCACCGAAAGATTATCGCTGGGCAAAAGCGTCAACCTATCGCCTATCTGATTAAACAATGGACTTAAAAATTCATCCGCCCATGACGGCGACAAGGTGAATACGCCGGAAAAATCTATTTCCAACTCTTCATTTCCAGAAAGCTCGCGCAAAGTTGGTTGAAATGCCTTATATGCCTCGCTGCCTAATTCTCGCGATATTAATGTTGTGCCAAATTTTTCTAATTGTAACTTCATATATTTTTTACTTCTTAAAATGTTTAAAAATCTATTTTTGCCAAACATCCCCGCACAATACGCTGACCGCGCGTAACGCGAAATGTTTTATCAGTTCCTTTCATACGCACTTCGGCGTCGCCGCTGATATAAAATAAATCAATGGGTTGGGCGATTACGACTTCACGAACAAGCTTTAATCCATTACCGCGCTTCTCTGGCGCCCGCCCGGATATAAATTCAGTAAAAGCGACATTCACGGCTTCAATATGATTCGGAAGATCGGGACGAACTTGGCGCAATGTTTCCAAAATACCCAATCCGCGGTCAGCTAAAACAATGATTCGTTTTCCCAAATCATAGCCAAAAAAAATTCCCAGCGTGTCCGGCCACTTTCCTATGTTATGGGCAAACGAGTTATCGCCAATCTCTCCGGCAATCAAAACAACCAAAGAATATAATTTTTCAAAACCGGGTTTTTGCATAAGTAGATGCTCCATTTTGGAAAGTCGTGCTCGAAAAGTATCGCTATTTTGACAATAAAATGCGCTTGGAAATTCAATGTTATTTTGAATCCACTCAGAAGCAAATTTGAAAAGATCGCTTGAAAAAATCTCAAGATCTTTTTCCCAATAATATCTATGCGCGCCTCCCTCTTTTCTAATCGCAACCAACTTACCGCTTTTGTCCCAGCGGCGTAACGTATCAAGAGAAACACCTAAAATTTCAGCGGCTTGCGCTATAGTTAATAGTTTTTCTTCCATATACAATATCCTATCATATTTTTAAAAACTATGCAATCACATTCTTAAACTATGCAAAATTAATCAAAACTATTCATTGAATAAAGTAAATATGCATTTTTTAGATTAAAAAACACCAGCTTTCGCTGATGTTAATCCTAACTGGCTCGCCCTGCTCAACGATTTCCGAACTTTTGACTGGGCGGAAAAGTACAAATATCCTACCGTGGTTTTAGACCAGATGAAAGGATTGCTGTCTAAATACGAGAACCTGTAGCCCCCGATTTCCCAGCTAGTTTCCCTTGTGGCAAGCTTTGTGCCAAGAGTAAGAGCTTTACCAATTGAGAGACTGACGAACCGTAAGACGAAATTTGAGAATGTGGGACACGATTTGCTTAATTAAGTAAATCACACCGAGTCATAATTGCTTAACAAAACTTCTTATCCAAACACGAGCACCTTATCGCTCTCCTCAACCATTTTAAGCAAATCGGTCATAGTAGAGATCGGGCAGACCCCGGCCTCCTTTTTACCGCGAATTTCCAAACACGTACCGCATGCGTACAGGTCTCCTTTTAATTCCTTATACTCCGCAACTTTCTTGGAAATATCAAAGTGTTCCGTATTGGCAATAGTATCGAGTTCTGCTCCCTCACTCATTAAAAAGATAGTCACATCATGACTGGCTTTAAGCGAAGTGATGCCGAAACGAAACGTGTTCCAGATATGTTCCGGATTGTTGGATTGTAAAATAATACCGATTTTCATAACAGTCTAACTTAAATCTTTTTTCTTTTCTTCAAACTCCTGCTTGTTAATTTCACCTTTGGCGTATCGCTCTTGTAAGATTTCGAGTGCCGATTTTGCGTGATTGTTAGTACCGCGCGACTGGCTCGTGAGCCATTTGATAAGCGCGACAATACCGGCGATTATCAAAACCCACCAGAGAATCATAAATATCCAGCCGAAGCCGCCAAAAGGTCCAAATCCAAAGTTCATCATATTGTTGTTTGTTGAA
>LBUF02000017.1 GCA_000992445.2 Parcubacteria group bacterium GW2011_GWA2_38_13b | reverse complement strand
CTCTTCTTCGGGCATATTATCAAATCTCTTCTGTTCTTCAATTTTTGAGAAATCAAATTTTTCCATTGTTTTGTCGCGATTATTTATTACGCGTTAAATTTAGGCTCTAGACTAGCAAAACTCTAATAATTCTCTTCAATGTTTTTAGCATATCATCTTTATTGTTGTAACGAAACTCGCATTCCTTCAAGTGAAGGACGAAAGTTTTTCTGGATACTCCGTTGAATTTAGCCAGTCGTCTTTTGGCAAAACTCCAAAAGTTTTCAATGCCATTCACATGCGTACCTTTTCAGTTGGAATATTCTTTGGAATGATTGGTTCTTTTGCGCTTGTAGCCGTCAAGAACAAGACCGTCATACGATGTCCATTTGTCCGTATAGATGGTAGGTGGTCGCCAAAGCGCCGTTCGCGGAAAAGAAAAAAGCGCCGACAAGAATTATCGCGAATGCGAAAATAAACAGCGCCGTAAAATGAGAATTATTTTTATCGGTTTCTAACTCTCCCTCTCTCTCGAAAAATAAAACATAAATTTCATATTATTTTGTTGCTTGAGGAAACAATTGCAACTCCTCGATTGTTTTAATATCGTTTTGATTTAAAATATTCTTTTGGTATAAAACATCAATTAAATGCAGAAACCGACGCTCATCTTTGCGAAAAAGCATAATTACATCACCCCGCAAATCGGCAATTTTATTGTCAAAATGATCCATTAATTTCAGATTAGCTTTATTTATCATCTCCGGCACTTTCTCGTCAATTTTTTCATCAACAATTTTCTCCATCGCTGGCAATAAAGTTTCTTCCGTAAATTCTGCCGGATTATTCTTGATCATCCTGTCCACTGTCGGCACCATGGTTTTTTCGGCAAATTCGGTCAGATTATTCTTAACTGACTTGTCTACAACAGGCAATAATATCTCTTTTGTAAAATTTTCTAAATCTTTTTTGGTTAATGTTTTTTATTTCATTTGCATATTTTTATAATACCGCGAACTTTTAACGCGAACAATGCTACTTACTAATCTTAACCGCGTCCCAAATCTTTTGGACGATTTCCTTGGCAATCTTGGGATTTTCTTTTAAAAATGCCTTTGCCTTGTCAAATCCCGCGCCAAGCTTTACGTCGCCGTAAGAATATGTAGAAACCGATTTCTTAATTATATCGTATTTAACCGCCACGTTGAGTATGTCGCCGTCCCGCGATATGCCTTCATTATACATAATGTCAAACTCCGCCACCTGGAATGGGGCCGCCACTTTATTTTTCACTACCTTGGCTTTTATTCTGCTCCCGACAATCTGTTCCCCTTTTTTAATCTGCGCGATTCTTCTGACATCTATCCTTAAAGACGCGTAAAACTTCAAAGCCTTGCCACCCGGCGTCGTTTCCGGATTGCCAAACATAATTCCGATTTTCATTCTTATCTGATTTATGAAAATTATCGTCGTATCTGACTTGGAAAGTATTGCCGTTAATTTTCTTAACGCCTGCGACATCAAACGCGCTTGAAGCGCGATATGCTGATCTCCTATTTCGCCCTCAATTTCTTTTTTAGGAGTCAACGCCGCCACGGAATCAACAACGATAACGCTTACAACGCCCGATTTAACCAATGTTTCCACGATGTCCAGCGCCTGTTCCGCGTTATCCGGCTGGGAAATTAAAATATCATTTATATCCACGCCGATTCTTTTGGCGTATTCCGGATCCAACGCGTGTTCAACGTCAATAAAAGCCGCTTTGCCTCCTTTTTTTTGCGCCTCGGCCGCGATGTGCAAAGCCAATGTCGTTTTACCGGAACTTTCCGGTCCATAAATTTCAATAACGCGTCCCTTGGGTACGCCGCCAACGCCCAACGCCACATCCAACGATATTGAACCAGTTGGTATCACATCTACGTCGACTTTCTTCGCCTCGCCCAATTTCATTATTGAACCGTCGCCGAATTTTTCCTTGATTGACGCTACGGCTTCGTCAAGAATTTTTTGCGCGTCTTGCGCATTTTCTGTTTTCTTCATAATTATCGCCAAACACGATTATACAAATAAATTTATAATATATCCGCATATATCGCGCTTCGCTTTTTTAAAAATAATTCTTTAGAATCATTCTATCACGCCGATATTTTTTTGCATATTGACATATTTACTTTTAATTGTCGCTTTACAAAAATAAATATTGCCAAAATTTAATTGATAATGTTATATTATAACATACGGTGGTTTTTTGAAAAATTATAATTAAAAATTTAAATTTTGATTCTAACGAAAAGGAGGCAATATGGTCAAGAAATTTGTTTTTATTTTTGTTTTTTTGATGATCCCCACATTACTTTCTCACGGCTTTATGGATTATGAAAGCAACCGACTGGTATCCTATAATACGGGAAAAATTATCAATGTTGATTTATCCGACGCCAAGATAACGAACGCCAAGGATGAAAAACCGGAAATCGTTGAAAAATTAAAAAAAATAGAAAATGAACTAAGCCAAAACGAAGACTGGGCAGAGAGCGTTTGGATGATACTTGTTTCATTTAAGCCAAATGGTGGTTATTATGAACCGCCCGGGGTAAAATTTTCGTTCGGCAGTTGCGTTTCAATATCTCCGACTGATCCGGCTTTCAAAATGGATGAGTACGATATGGATGAAATGAAAAATCACGGCGTCAATAAAAAAAATTATGACGCTGAATCCAGTTATATGGACACAAATTTCCACGTAGTGAGTATATGGAGCGAGGAAGACAAATTGCCACTGGAAATTAAAAAAATATTCCGGACAAAATCGGGCGAAGAAAAAATAGTTTCATATCCCGCAAAATTAGTGGGAACAATTCCGAGAGAAGACTATGCCGTTCTCAAAATCGAAAGAACCAAAATCCCATCATTGCCGATGGGAAATCTTGAAGCAATAAGCGATTTCCAAAAAAAATACGGTTATCCGGTTATGATTATAGGGTCCCCGTATATCCTGGAGGGGACAATAACCGAAGGAAAAATTTTTCACCCTTCGCTGCATCTTGGAAATCATTTCCAAAATCTGTTCGGCGCGACAGCAGATATGCCGTTAAATGAAGAACGAAATCTGATGGTCGCTGATGTAAATCCGGGTAATTCCGGCGGCGTAACAGTAGGAATGACCGGGGAAAATAAGGGAAAAATTATTGGAAAGCCTTGCTCTGGATATCCGGGCTCAAGGATAGCTTTTTCTATTCCTGATTATATAATAAAAGAACTGTTCCCCTTGATATTAACTAAAAAAATCCATACTCCCTACTATTCCGGATTGATAATGGCTAATCCAAAAACAGCAATGAAAGATCCGATAAACATCGCTTTTTTCGATAAATTGGGATTGAAATCTCTGTATTTTGAAGTGGAAAATACGGAAGGGGTTTTAGTGGTGGGTTTTATGGATGACTCGCCATTAAAAGCAAAAACAACAAATCCTTATGTAAAAAATGAAGATGATCCCAATTCAATAAAGTATGGCGATATAATCACCGCCATTAACAACAAGGAAACAAAAACTCCCAATGAATTTTTAAAAGTATTGCGCGCCACCAAAGACGAAAAAGTGGAAATAAAAGCAACCCGATTTGTCAGCCATCCGGAAAACGGCAACGAAATTTGGGAGAAACAAGAAGTGGTCATTTCTAAAACCAAAAAAGAAATGACATTAACCGGGGAAAAATATAAAATCTTGTATCAAAAAGTCAAAAACCGCGGATTTTCAGCGTTATTTGAAGGCTCCGAAATGCGCGGAATGGAAATCCCATTCAGAACAGAACTTCACTTATTAAAATAGTAAGCATTTAAAATAGTAAGCATTTAAAATAGTAAGCATGCCCGCTGATTAATCAGCGGGCTATTTATTTTTATATTTTTTTTCCGCCCGAGGCGGACCAGCCTCGGGCTGGGCAACGCTATTATTTTTATTATATAATATTTTGCATTTCATTTCCCGCCTGCTATAATTGGAATATGAAATTCACCCACCTCCATGTTCACAGCCATTACTCGCTTCTTGACGGTCTTGCCAAAATAGACAAACTTTTAGACCGCGTCAAAGAATTGGGGATGAATTCGGTGGCTCTTACCGATCACGGCGTAATGTACGGCGCGATTGAATTTTACAAAAAAGCGAAAGCGCGCGGAATAAAACCGATTATCGGAATAGAATTATACATTGCTCCAAACGGAATGATGAACAAACGACCGAAAATTGATGACAAAAGATACCATATAATACTTCTCGCTAAAAATAACACGGGATATAAAAATATTATCAAACTCGCAACCCTTGCTCATTTGGAAGGGTTTTATTATAAGCCGCGAATCGACAAAGAAACGTTGAAAAAATATTCCGAAGGACTGATCGGCACGAGTGCCTGCGTTTCGGGAGAAATTTCACGGCTCGCCATCGCCGGAAAATTTGATGAAGCGGAAAAAGCCGCGCTGGAATACGAAAGCATTTTCGGCAAAGGAAATTTCTATCTGGAAATCGGATTTCACCCGAGCGTACCGGAACAAAAAACGGCAAACGAAGCCCTTATTAAAATCGGCAAAAAGAATGACATAGGAATTATTGCTACCAACGATATACATTATTTGAAAAAAGAAGATGCCGAAGCGCAAGACGCTTTGATGGCCATTCAAACAAAAAGTTTAATCAGCGACACCAACCGCCTTACAATGAAAAATGACGATTTTTCAATGAAATCACCGGAGGAAATGGCGGAAAATTTCAAAGATATCCCCGAAGCGCTGGAAAATACGCAAAAAATAGCAGATATGTGCAATCTGGAAATAGAACTCGGCAAAACACAACTCCCGCATTTTGAAGTTCCTGATGGTAAAACCACCGACGAATATTTAAAACAATTATGCGCGGAAGGAATAAAAATAAAATACGGCAACACGACCGACATCATTGATAAACGCCTGGAATATGAACTTTCCGTTATTAAACAAACCGGCTTCGCTTCTTACATTCTTATCGTACGCGACTTTGTCCATTGGGCGAAAAATAATAACATTATCGTGGGACCAGGTCGGGGATCGGCCGCGGGCAGCATAGTTTCTTATCTGCTAAACATTACCACGATCGATCCGTTAAAATATAATTTGCTTTTTGAAAGATTTTTAAATCCGGAACGCATCAGTATGCCTGATATTGATTTGGATTTTGCCGATACCAGACGGGACGAAGTCATAGAATATGTTTCCAAAAAATACGGCAAAGACCACGTGGCGCAAATTATCACTTTCGGAACTATGGCGGCCAGGGCGGCCGTGCGCGATACCGGCAGAGTCTTGGGCTATCCTTATGCTTTCTGCGATCAAACCTCTAAAATGATTCCAATGTTCGCATCTTTGGAAGAAGCGTTGAATAATGTCCCGGAACTTAAACAAGCTTATAATTCAAATCCCGACACCAAAAAACTGATTGATTCCGCGAAAAAACTGGAAGGTGTGGCGCGCCACGCTTCAACCCATGCTTGCGGCGTTGTAATCACCAAAGAAAAATTGGAAAACTATACGCCGCTTCAACGCGCTCCGCAAAACGAAAAAAGCATTATCACGCAATATGAAATGCATGCCATAGAAGATTTAGGATTGCTTAAAATGGATTTTTTGGGACTTAAAAATCTAACTATAATCGAAACGGCGATAAAAATTATTCAAAATACCAAAAATGAAATAATTGATTTCAATACCATTCCGCTGGATGACCAAAAAACATTCGAACTTTTCCAAAAAGGAAACACTACCGGAATATTCCAATACGAATCAGGAGGAATGAAAAGAAATTTACGCGCGTTAAAACCGACCGTATTCGAAGATTTAATAGCTATGAATGCCCTTTATCGCCCCGGACCGATGGACCATATCCCGGAATACATCGATGCCAAACACGGATTAAAAAAAATAAGCTACCTGCATCCCAAAATGGAACCGATTCTGAAAAATACTTACGGAGTGATAGTTTATCAGGAGCAAGTTCTGGAAATCGTCAAGCAGCTCGCCGGATTTAGCTATGGAGAAGCGGATGTACTGCGAAAGGCCGTAGGCAAAAAAATCAAATCTCTGCTGGAAGAACAAAGAACCAAGCTTATAGAAAAATTAACAAAAAACGGCATTGATAACGCAATGACGGGAAAAATATGGAATTTTATCGAACCTTTCGCCCGCTACGGTTTCAATAAATCCCATAGCGCCTGTTATGCCACAATCGGTTATCAAACCGCTTATTTAAAAACACATTACCCGACGGAATTTATGGCGGCGCTGATGAATGCGGAACAAAATGATATAGAAAGAATTGCGGAAATAATCAAAGAATGCAATGATATGAGCATTGAAGTATTACCGCCGAATATCAATGAAAGTTTTTCCAATTTTACAGTGGTAAGCCCTAAACAAATAAGGTTCGGGCTGGCCGCCGTTAAAAATGTCGGCAAGAATGTGGTAGCGGCGATTGTTGCCGAACGAAAAAAAAGCGGAAAATACAATAAACTCGAAGAATTCATTACACGAGTGCAATCAAAAGATCTTAATAAAAAATCACTTGAATCGCTTATTAAATGCGGCGCAACGGAAGAACTTGGCGAGAGAAAAAAACTGCTGGAAAACATTGAAGATATTTTAAAATTCGCGCGCGATCTGCAAAAATCAAAAGAACAAGGCCAATTCAGCTTATTTGAAAACGAACAAAATCAAAATATTTTACCGCCTATGCGTCTAAAAGAAAGTTTGGCCGCGACCAAAAACGAACGGCTCCAATGGGAAAAAGAATTACTAGGTCTTTACATATCGGAGCACCCATTGAAAGAATTTAAAAATCAACTTGATACTCTTGATTCCATAAAAGGAATTCGTTCCAAAACCGAAGGAAATGTAATATGCGGAGGCATAATAAGCAAAATAAAAAAAATTCTTACGCGCCAAAACCAAACAATGCTTTTCGTAGAAATGGAAGACCTTACCGGTCAAATAGAAATAATAGTATTCCCTCGCGCGCTGGAAGCCAATCCGCTTATTTGGCAAAATGACAAATTGATCGTCGTGGAAGGCGCAATGAATAATAAAGACGGGGTACCCAAAATAATAGCCGCCAAAACACATTTTCTGGAAGAATATCTGAAAAAAATACCCCAAAAGCCGGTCATCAAGCATATTTGCATTGACTTGCCAAAAAATTTCGGAGATCGCTTAATGCAAGATCTGCAAAAAATATTCGCGGAGTTTCCGACCGGTCCTACGCAAATATCAATTTCCGTCGCAAATGGCGAATTAAAACCGAATACCATTGAAACTCCTTATAAAATAAAATATGATGAAAGTATCGTGATAAAACTCAAGCAATTGGGACTGAATAAAATACAAATAATTTAAATAAATAACTTCTTACATATAATACCTGTAAAAATATGCCTCAATATGAAAAAATTAAAATCGAAGGGATAAACAAAAATCAACGGGAAGCATTGGAAGAATATAAAAAAATAGAGAAATTATCGAAATCATCGTTAATCGACTTGGGAGCGATAACCTCCGCGGAATTCGAAAATTTCCATCTATTGCCGCGAGAAAAAGAATACAAAAAAATACTGGCACGAATCAACGATTATGAAAAAAAATTATTTATTTTTGAAAAGAAGAGCGATAACCTTATGGCCATATTCTACACGAAAATAGAACAAAACAAACAATATGAAATCAGGGAATTTTTTAATATTCCCAACGAACATTACAAAACATTCGTCAATGTAAAAGCAAAATACTTGATTGAAGAAAATAAAATACAAAAACTGGCTGATTTTATTGTAACCGATGCCCTTAACCCGGAGAATATAATAGAACGAGAAAATACAACGAAACAAGAAAATTTAACAAACGAACAACAATCCGCGATAAAATCAGGGCTGTTCAATCACCAAAATGTGATTGTTTTTGAAAAAATAAAAACAACCGTAACGGGAAATTTAGCTCAAAAATCGGCAAAAAAAGACTACGAAAATTTTCAAAAAAACGGGATGATCAACGCAAAAACGACCAGAAATCTATATAATCAACCATACCAAATGGAAATCTGGGAAAATATAAAAAACCCCGATAATAATAAATACAAAGCGTTTATAAAAGACGGCGAGCATATAATAGGCACAATTGATTACGTTAATGAAGATGACGAAAAGAATCGCTTCTTTGAAACAATTTTCAATGTTTTTAATCCAACACAAAAACGATATGAAAACCAAAAAAAAGAACAAATAATAAACGAAAACAATGAACTGGAACAGGTATCCGAGACAGTAACGGATCCAAAAACAAATGAAATTTTGGATTTTTATGATCTGGAAAAAATAAGCAAACTCAAAAAAGATGATCCGATAACCAAAGTTATTTTAAAAAACAACGAAACAATAGAAAATATTTTTAAAAAAATAAAAAATAAATGAAAAAAATAAATGAAATTGAAAAAATCCGCCACAGTTTAAGCCATCTTCTCGCGATAGCTGTTTTAGATTTTTTTCCGAACGCGAAACTAGGGATAGGACCAACGATTGAAAACGGCTTTTATTATGACTTTGAACTGCCGGAAAATATAACGCCGGAAATGTTACCTAAACTGGAGAAAAAAATGCGGGAATTCGTTGAAAAAAAATTAACATTTAAAAAAACGGTAATCACGGTCAATGAAGGCAAAAAAATATTTAAAAACCAACCATACAAGCTGGAACTTATCAATGAATTACATAAAAATAAACAGCCCATTACTTTTTATACAACTTTTAGAAAACCAAAAGAACATCCGAGTTTTGAATACCAAGATGAAAATTGCAAATTCCAGGATCTTTGCGCCGGACCGCATATTAAATCAACGGGAGAAATAAATCCCGACGCTTTCAAACTAACAACGACTGCCGGCGCTTATTGGAGGGGCAATGAAAAAAATAAAATGCTTACCAGAATTTACGGCGTGGCTTTTGAAAATGAGCAGGAATTGAAAAAACACTTAGATTTCCTGGCAGAGGTTGAAAAGCGAGATCACAGAAAATTGGGCAAAGAATTGGAATTATTCACATTTTCCGATGAAATCGGTTTGGGTCTGCCGCTTTGGCTACCCAAGGGCGCGACAATACGCCATGAGATTGAAGAATGGGCGCGTGAAACGGAAAAAAAATGGGGCTACCAGCATGTCGTAACTCCCCACATTACCAAATCCGATTTATATGAAATTTCCGGTCATTTGCCTTATTACAAAGACGACCTGTATTCTCCTATCAATATTGAAGGAAAAGAATATTATTTAAAACCGATGAATTGTCCCCATACGCATATGATCTACAAGGCGCGCAAACGAAGTTATCGGGAATTGCCATTGCGTCTCGCTGAATACGGGCAAGTATACAGATTTGAACGTTCCGGTACCCTGCACGGCTTAATGAGAGTAAGGGGTTTTTGCCAGAATGACGCGCACATATACGTTCAGCCGGAAAAAGCCGTTGAGGAATTCGTTAATGTAATGAAAATGCACGAATATTACTATAAAACGCTCGGCATCAAAGAATGGTGGGTGGTTCTGGGAATAAGAGACCGAAAAAATTTAAGGGCTAAATATCATGGCGACGACAAAATGTGGGAAGAAGCGGAAAACCTTTCTAAAAAAGCCCTGAAAGAATCGGGCATAAAATATGAGATTGAAGAGGGCGGCGCGGCGCATTACGGCCCCAAAGCCGATATTTATATCCGTTCTGTTATCGGAAAAGAGTACGCCATAGGAACAAGCCAACTTGATCTTTATATGCCGAAAAGGTTCAATTTGACTTATACGGATAAAGACGGAAAAGAAAAAATGCCATATATCATTCACCGCGCTCCGCTCGGCGCCCACGAACGGATGATTGGATTTTTAATTGAACATTTCGCGGGTGCTTTTCCTTTATGGCTCTCCCCCGTTCAAGCGCGCATTGTTCCAATAAGCGAAAAATTCAACAAATACGGAACGGAAATTTTGGAAAAACTGAAACAATTTGGCATAAGAGCGGAACTTGACGATAGCAACGAAACTTTGGGGAAAAAAATAAGAGAAGGCGAAAAACAAAAAATTCCGTATTTATTGATAATCGGCGCCAGAGAGGAAGAAAATAAAACCGTCGGAGTTCGCCAACGCGGCAAGGGAGATATGGGAGAAATAAAAATCGATGAATTTTTAGAAAAAATAAAAAACGAAATTAGTCACAAAGATCTCCCCGAGGGAGACAATAAAAAATTATAATCAATTTTTATTTTACTCTTAAATAAATTTGCAAATTGAATTTCTAAAATTCCATTCGTAAATTTATTCAAGTAAAATACGCAACATCGTATGGGTAAAATCTATAAAAACATGGCTATTTTATCAATTATCGCCACCTTTGCATTTTACACTGGTATAATTTCGGCTCAAACAGAAAACAATGAAATCAGCGACGATGACAACGCAAATACGATTGAATCAAGCGAAATTCCCGAAGAAATTCAAACAATCATAAACGAAGATGAAAATGTTACAGCCGATGATTTGGAAGTTAAAGAACCGACTCTGCTGCCCGGAAATCCCTTTTATTTTGTAAAAAATATCGGCAGGACATTAAAATCGGCTACAACTTTCAACCAAACAAAAAAAGCGGAATTGGCATTGCGTTTTGCCAACGAACGATTGATGGAAATCCAAAAAATCGCCGAATCAAATAGTAATCCGGAAATATTAACAAAAGCGCTTAACAAATACGAAAAAGAACTGGAAAAAATCAAAGAAACAACGAAAAAAATAAAAGAAAAAGACAGTGAAATAACCGAAAAATTCGTAGATAAATTCATCGACAACCAAATCAAACACCAAAAATTGCTGGAAAAAATAAAAAAAGAAGTTCCGAAAGAAATTTCTGAAAAAATACAGGAAAATCAGCAATTCGCCATGCAAACACTATCCGATATTCCGCTCCTGCTGACGAACGCAGATCGTTTTCAAGAAAAAATAGAAAAAGAAATGGACGAGCAAATCGGCAGCAATTTCAAAAATTTTAAAAACCTGGAAATTCTGAAAGAACTGGAAGATAAAGTTCCCGAGACCGCCAAAGATGCAATCAGACGCGCGCAAGAAAATACCATTAACCGACTTTATGAAAAAATGGAAAAAAGCGTAGAAATAGCGGAAAAACTACCTCTCTACGTCAAATACGTAAACGGAAACACGGAAAAACATCTGGAAATAATCAACGATCTTGAAATAATTGCCGATCTCGACGAACAAAACATTTCAGAAGAAATAAAATACACATTTGGAAAAGCCAGAAAAATAAACATTGAAAGGATGGAAAATAAAATCGAACAGATGGAAATGGGTGAACAAACAGGAGAAACAATTGAGGATATCACCGACGAAAAACGCGAAAAAACAGGAAAAACAACGGCGCTTCAACAATCAAGCAAAGAACAAATTGAAAAAGCCGCGTCAATAATAGAAAAAGCGAAAACAAATTTTGAATTAGCGAAAAATAATCCTACCGTCAGCGATAAATTAAATTCCGCTTTAATTCTTATAAAAAATGCTCAAATCCATCTGGAAAAAGCGCGAACGGCATACGACAAAGAATTATTCGGCGAAGCGTTCGGCCAATCCGGCGCAGCAATACACAATGCCGCCAATGTGATTGAAACATTTGCAAAGTTGGAAAAAGATAACCGCGCGAAGATAAAAAACGATGAAAATAATAATACCGGCGATACCAGTAACGATAAAAAAATTGAGAACGAAATAAATAATGATCCTGCGAAAAAAGAAAATAATATTTCAACGGATGAAGAAAAATTTTGCGCCCAAGTTATAACTCCGGCGAAAAATCAAAAAACCGGCGAATGCCGCGAATTCCCGACCGCCTGCATCCCGCAAGGGTGGTATAACGTGCGCTTTTGCGAAAAAAATCAAATCAATCCTACGGATAAAAATTCCGATACAAATACGAAGAATACTGCAACGGAATAAATCCCGTTAAAAACTTGCACAGAGGCATTAAACCAGTATAAGCTTCTAAATACAAAGTATTCGTTCCCTGTGGCAGAGATCGCAAGATATTCTGCTTCTAACGGAATAAAATTTAAAAACGAAACGATTGCTCAAAGCAAAAACAAGGCGCTCGCCTTGTTTTTGCGATAATTTTCGGTTATGATTTTATTTATGAAATATCGTATCATAACATTCGGTTGCCAGACAAACCAATCCGATTCGGAAAGAATTGCGGCTATTTTAAATAAAATCGGTTTTGAACCGGCACTTTCTCAAGATGACGCCGATTTCATCATCGCCAACGCTTGTTCCGTCCGACAATCGGCGATTGACAGAATTCACGGCATCGCGCATAAAATCCAAAAAAAGAAAAAAAGAGGCGAAAAAACGCCAATCGCCGTTCTCACCGGCTGCGTTTTGGAACAAGACCGGAAAAAACTGGCCGGAAAATTTGATATTATTTTAGACATACGCGATATCAAAAATCTTCCCTATATCTTAAAAACAATACGCGGGACATCGAATGTTCTGCGTAAAATACAAGGACGAGCAACTATGAACAATATCAATCGCTGGAAAACGGCTGAAAAATCCACCGAGTATTTTAAAATTACTCCGTCTTACAAATCCCCTTTTTCCGCTTTTGTGCCGATAATGACCGGCTGTAATAATTTTTGCACTTATTGCGCCGTACCTTACACGAGAGGAAAAGAAATTTCAAGACCGGTAAAAGATGTAATAAACGAAATTAAAAATTTAATCAAAAAGGGATACAAAGAAATAACTTTATTGGGACAAAACGTAAATAGCTATAAATATAAAATTCCTAAATCCAAAATCCTAATTTCCAAGCAAATCCAAAAATATAAATTCAAAATTCCAAAAAATGACTATATTGATTTTGCAACGCTTTTATTCCTGATAAACGCTATACCCGGCGATTTTTGGATACGGTTTCATTCTTCGCATCCGAAAGATTTTACCGACGAGCTTATTGACGCTATCACTTCTTGCGAAAAAGTGACAAAATACATTAGCTTGCCAGTTCAAGCCGGAAACGACAAAGTGCTTAAAAGAATGAATCGGCCGTATACTATTTCTCAATATAAAAAATTGGTAAACAAAATACGAAAAAAAATTCCCGACGCTTCCATATCAACCGATTTTATTGTCGGTTTTCCCGGAGAAACAAAAAAACAATTTCAGGACTCCATAAAATTATTCAAAAATTTAAAATTTGATATGGCTTATATCGCGCAATACTCGCCGCGTCCGGGTACCGCGGCGGAAAGAATTTTTAAAGATAGTGTGCCAATCAAAGAGAAAAAACGGCGCGACCGCGAACTTACGACCGTTCTTAAAAAAACATCGCTGAATATAAATAAAAAACTTGTCAGAACAACCCAACAAGTTTTGATTGAAAAAGAAATCAAACGGCAAAATGAACATTGGTTAATCGGCAAAACGCGCGGATTCAAAACAGTAAAAATTCCGATTACTCCCGACTCCAGCGAAAAACTCATTGGCAATTTCGCCGATGTCAAAATAACAAAAGCGTTAGACTTAGGACTCATAGGACAAACCCCGCTAAAATAAAATCAGCCGATTTCTTCTTTAATTAAATCCGCCGCTATTTGCGGATTTGCCTTGCCTTTTGTTTCTCGCATAACTTGACCGATTAAAAACTGCAAAGATACACCTTGATTTTTTTTATAATCTTCAACCGCTTTAGAATTCTTTTTTATAACGGTTTTCACGATTTCCATAAGCGCGCCGCTATCGCTTTCTTGCTTTATTCCCTTCTCTTCAATAATTTGCGACGGGTCATTTCCCGTTTTTACCATTTCCCGTAAAACTTCCTGCGCTCCGGACGATGAAATATCGCCTTTATGCGTTAAAATAATAAGTTCAGCAAAATTTTCCGAACTTATTTTTATTTCTCCGAAATTTTCTAATCCAAATTCTCGCGTTAATTTTTGCAATTCCGTAATCAAATAATTCGCGGAAAGTTTTATAAGCCGCGCCGTATGTTCGCTTAAATTTTCTATTTTTATTTTATGCGCGCTTTTATCCCACGCTTGAATTTCCGAAATTACCTGTTCAAAATAATTCCCCAATTCCTTATTAACAACAAATATCTCAACATCTTTTTCCGGCAAACCGTATTCGTCTTTTAATCTCTTTTTTCGTTGTTGCGGTAATTCTGGTATTTTTGAAAATTGAAAATTGAAAATTGAAAATTTTAATGATGGGATATCGGGCTCCGGAAAATAACGATAATCCTTTGCCATTTCTTTGCTTCTCTGCAAAAATGTTTTTTGCTTATTCGCATCCCAACCCCTTGTTTCCTGAACAATTTTTTCGCCTTTTTCTAAAATTTCGCTCTGCCGTTCAATTTCATAATCAATTGATTTCTCTACTACCTTAAAAGAATTCAAGTTTTTAATTTCCACTTTGGTACCCAATTTTTTACTTTTTGACAAAGAAATGTTTACTTCGCATCTCATCTGCCCTTTCTCCATATCGGCGCTGGAAATTCCCAAATATCTGAATATCAATTGCAGTTCTTCGCAAAATTTCTTCGCTTCCGCGCCGGAAGAAATGTCAGGTTGGGTCACAAGTTCCATTAAAGGAGTGCCTGCTCTGTTAAAATCAATCAGGGAATAATCCGCCCCCGCCGGATGATAAAGCCGGCCGGTATCTTCTTCGATGTGTATTTCCTTGATACGGATTTTTTTGCCGCCTATTTCCAAAAATCCATTTTGGCATAACGGTTTCCAGAATTGCGAAATTTGGTATCCTTTCGGCAAATCCGGATAAAAATAATTTTTTCGGTCAAATTGAACAATTTCCGCTATTTCGCAATTCAAGGCCTTCCCGACCAAAATAACCGATTCAATGGCTTTTTTATTGGGAACGGGCAATGTTCCCGGATGACCAATGCAAACCGGACAAATATTAATATTGGGGTGTTTTTCATCGGAGTCGTTCAGGGAATCGCAAAACATCTTCGTTTTTGTTTGAAGTTCAATGTGAATTTCCATGCCTATCGTCGGGATAAATTGATTTTGCAAACTTGACATAAATTTAATTATAAATTATTTTAAAACAATTTTGAACCGCTGGCATCAAGTTCGCGATTCACCAACGCATCCGCTTGCGTGTTTCCATCACGCAAAGTATGGCGAAAAACGATATGCGGAAAATCAATTTTCAAATTCCAGAGCTGTAAAAACAAACTCTGGATTTTTTTATCCAAAACTTTATATTTTCCAGTCATCTGCTTGACTAAAAGCTCAGAATCAACTAAAACTTCCACCTCTCTATTCTTAACGCCGATTTTCCCCAAAAGCGCCTTTGTCTTTTTCAAAGCAAAAATCACGGCCTCATATTCCGCTTCATTATTTGTCTTTTCGCCCAAATACTGTGAATATTCCTTAACATTTCCGTCGTATTCAATTACAACTCCAAGCGCCGCCGGTCCGGGATTTCCCCGCGAACCGCCGTCGCAATGGATAATAACTTTGGTCATATTTTTCTTAAATCAATAAATCCCCCCCCTATGGCAAAGCCGTAAGAAGTATCAATTATTTGTAAAGATTCATCACCCGTAGCCTTTTACTATAATGCCCCTTCGCTATCCATACCTGCCTGGCGAAGGGTGACGATTTTAAATTCTAAATTCCTGCTTCCGTTCCATTCGTTTAACGTTAAATTAAAAACAATGTCAATCTTATCCCCCGCTTTTATCTTATCATACCATCCGCCCAATCCGAAGCCAATACAATTAAATTCCTTGCCGCCGCAATCAATTCTTGTTTTTAAATGTCCCGCGCCGTTTTTTCCGACCACCCTCAAATCTTTCATTACGCATCCCCGCAACAAAAAAGTCGGCTCTTCGTTGCCTGGACCAAATGGCCTGAAATCCTCAATTACTTCATATAACTCCCGCCAATCAAGTTTAATCCGCTGGCTGACGGATTGAGATTCATAATTTATTTGAAAATTGGAAATTAGAAATTGGAAATTAGTGATATCCATATCAATTTCCGTTTCTGGTATCAAATCATTGTTTTTAATTTCTCTATTGGCTATTTCCGTCATTCGTTTCGTAAAAGCCGCGATATTTTCATTCTTAACGTGAAACCCAGCTGCCATTGCGTGACCGCCGCATTCGCTAAGCAAATCGCCGGCTTTTCTCAATGCTTTTATTATGTTAAATGACTTAATCGTGCGCGCCGAACCATCCGACTCCGTTTCTCCTTTATGATAAATTAATGCCGGTCTATGGTATTTTTCCGCTAATTTTCCGGCGATTAAACCAACGATACCCACCAGCCAATCAGATGAACCGTCAATAATAATTTTGTCTTTCGGATAATCCCCCATTTTCGCGCAAACTTCTTTAAAAATTTTATCGCATAAATTCTGCCTGTCTTTATTTATCGCGTCTAATTTATCCAATATCCGCCCGATTTCATTTTCATCTGATGAATTCAAAAGCTCAAAAGAAGTATTGGCATGATCTATTCGTCCCGCCGCGTTAAGCCGCGGACCGATCATAAAACCCAAATCCCGCGCGTTAAGCCCGAAAATATTAAATTTTCTGCGCTCGGATTTTTCGACTTTCGCGCCGTCTTTACCGATTAATTTTAGAAGCGCTTTCAGCCCTTTCCGTTTTGTTTTCGTAAGAACAACAAGACCGTATTTAACCAATGTCCTGTTTTCACCAAGCAAAACCATCCTGTCGGTAATAGTTGATATAGCCACCAAATCCAAAAGCCATTTTTCCCTTTCATTGTTTATGTTGCTTGCGTTAAATAATGCTTTAGCGAATTTGAAAGCCACCCCGGTTGCCGACAATTCCTTAAAAGGATACTGATCGCCTTTTCGGCGAGGATTTATTATCGCGACAGCCTTAGGCAATTTTGGAGGAATCGTATGGTGATCAATAATCACAACATCTATGCCCAAAGAATTCGCCAGTTCCACTTCTTTATAATCGCTTACGCCACAATCAACAGTCACAATAAGATCGGTTTTTTGTTTTGATAAAAAACGCACGCTTTCAAAATTCAAACCATAACCTTCTTTATTCCTGTCAGGTATATAAATTCCGGGCTCCGCGCCAATCGCTTTCAGTGCGTCCATCAATATTGTGGCGCCGCAAATTCCATCCGCGTCATAATCGCCGTAAACGGTTATTTTTTCTTTTTTGCTTATCGCCATTTTTACTCTTTTTATCGCTTTGCCCATATCCTTTAATAATTTGGGGTTATGCAAGTCTTCGTCGTAATCCGGTCCCAAAAACTCATCAATCTCTTTTTGCGTTTTAATGCCACGATTAAAAAGAAGCTGTAATGTCACGGCGTTAATTTCCGGAAATTTATCAAAAAAAGCTTCCGGAGCTTTGGGTTTTAAAATCCAACGATTATTCATTATTTTACAAAATTTAACTTTTCTCTTGTTGAAGTTTGACTTCAACTTATTTATTCGTAAATTCATACCGATTCGTATTTCGTAAAATTATTTCAACGCTTCAATCCCAGGCAACTTATTCCCCGCCAAATATTCCAACATTGCGCCGCCACCCGTGGAAATATAAGAAAATTTGTCCATAATACCCATTTTATTTATCACGGCAATAGTATCTCCGCCGCCGATTATTGAATAAGCGCCTGATCTGCCTATGGCTTTAGCTATAGCTTTTGTTCCGTTTGAAAATATTTCCATATCGGCGCGTCCCATGGGTCCGTTCCAAATAATTGTTTTAGATTTTTTAATCAAAGAACAAAATAAATCCGCGCTTTTGCCGCCTATATCTAAAATAATATCATCCTTCACGACACCGCTAATCTGAATAGTTGTCGTACCACCGACTCCGTCCAAATCTTTGGAAACAACAACATCAACCGGAACCGTAAGTTTTATATCCGCCACTTTCATTTTTTTAATCGCCGGAATAACTTCGGGACTGATTATTGAACGGCCGACTTCTTCGCCCCTGACCGACAAAATGGTATTTGCCACAACACCGCCTAACATTATAAAATCCGCTTTAGGTAAAAAATTGCCGATTACTTTAACTTTTGTTTCGGCTTTTAAGCCGCCGACGATTACTGCTACCGGATGCGCGGGATTTTTAATCGCTTTATCCAAAATATCAATTTCTCTTGCCAAAGACAAACCAATAAAACAAGGCAAAAATTCAGTCACCGCTTCAACCGAAGCATGCGCTCTATGGCACACGCTAAAAGCGTCGTTCACAAAAATATCGGCAAATGACGCCAATTTTTTGGCGAATTTTTCGTTATTTTCCTCCTCTTCCGCGTAAAAACGAATATTTTCCAAGAGACAAATTTTATCGCAATTAATTTTTTCCAATCCGCGTATATCATCTTCAATAAAATTAATTTTCTCTCCGATAATATCTTCCAAATGACTAACCAATGGTTTCAAACTATAATTTTCATCCCACCTTCCATTTGGTCTGCCTAAATGCGAAATCAATATAATTTTATTACCATTTTTCAAAAGAAATTTTATTGTCGGCAATGCGGCTTTAACGCGATAATCTTCATCGCTTAAAACCCTGCCATTCTCCATTGGCAAATTAAAATCAACGCGCAAAAGCACAATTTTATTTTTAATTTTACTATTTTTTAACAATTTCATATTTTTTAATTTTACCATGCCCGTTTCCGCATAAAAATATTGACAAACTATAAAAAAAAAGTATAATGACACGAACCTTGAAAACTCAAACAAACAAGAAAGGAGTGAAAAAATGACAGATTTACTGACAAAAATACTTATAAAAATTCTATCAATAAAACCGGTAAAAAAAATGGCTTTTAAATACTTTGTATACAGATTTGTCGCCAGCGAAGAGATGGAAAGCGCGTTGCTGAAAGCCAAAAGTTTAAACGAAAAAGGCATTACAGCAATAATAAATTATCTCGGCGAAAAAAGCACAAATTTGGAAAAAATTAAAAAAAATGTAAATATATATTGTCATCTTGCGCAAGAAATTTCCACAAAAAATTTAAACGCAAGAATCAGCATTAAACCGTCGCAACTTGGCTTGAAAATTAACGAGAATCTGTATTTCAAAAATCTATTCCTGATAGGCACGGTATGCTTCCAATGCAATATTCCATTGGAAGTGGATATGGAAGAATTTTCCGAAATTGAAACAATAGTAAAGATGACCATATTACTAAAACAGCATCTACCAAATCTTCGTGTTCGCCAATGCGTGCAGATTGCGGCAAAAAGAAGCGTTAAAGATGTAAAAAAACTAACGGACATCGGCATTCATATCCGACTTTGCAAGGGCGCGTATAAAATACCGCTTTCCGAAAAATTATTGCCCGCGGATTACGCGCCAATAAGAATGCTAATCTATGCGAATTGCATATTGCCATCATTTGTAGAAATCGCTACGCACGATATGGAAATAATCAATAAATTAAAAGGCGAGATCGGCGTACAACTCTTGAATGGCTTCCCGACAAAAAGGATACCGTTAATACAACGGTTCCATCGAATAGCAATTTATGTCCCGTTCGGACCGGAATGGGTGCCATATGGAATCCGAAGACTGTTTTATTTGATAAAAAATAGAAGCAAAATTTTTGAGTAAAAAGGAGGAGAAATGAAAATTGCCTGTATTGGGGAAAAATGGCCAGATCCGCCAGTAATGTCGTTAAAAACTTTTAAATGTAAACGATGTTTCACTCTTAATCAAACAACGAAATGCCTATGCGGTCATCCTTTTTTCATTGAAGAATTATTACCACGAGAAGAATACTGCAAAAAATTCGGACACGTAAGGTTTTCACCGCCCGTGAAAACCATTCAAAATGCAGATACATATACAAAAATTTGCAGGTGTTTGGGTTGCGGAGAAGAATTCAAATGCGACCCGCCAACAGAATAAATCGGTTGCGGAAATTACAAAAAAGAGAACGGTCGTCCCGAGGATTGGCACGATGACGATGACTGTTTAAAATATTAATAAAACAAAAGACTTTGGGACGAATTAAATTTCGTCCCATTTTTTATTCCCAAATTTATCTTATTGCGCATAAATAGTCAATCTTTTGGGCATATGCCCAAAAGATTGACTATTTATAAAAATGCTAAAAAATTGGTACTATAACAAGGTTTACTGCTACAATAACATTATGAATAACCAACAAAAAAACATCCTTGTCGCCGGCGCGGGATTCGGCGGTATAAAATGCGCTTTGCAGCTGCATAAATTTTTAAAACGCGATAAGGCGTTAAATAAATATAAAATTATCTTAATTGATAAAAACCGCGAACATATTTTTACGCCGAATTTATACGAAACGGCAAGCATTGTGACGAAAGATTGCTGCAACGCCGCCTCAATGAATGCCTCTGTCGCGATTGATATCAAAGACATTGTAAACGGAAAAAAAATAGAATTTATCAATGATCACATTACCGAAATAAACATAAAAACAAAAAATATTAAAACAACGAACAATCAACTGGATTACGAATATCTTGTTCTCGCTCTGGGATCAGAAACAAATTATTTCAATATTCCTGGAGCGCGAGAATATGGCTTTCCCTTAAAAACTCTCGACGACGCCATAAAACTGCGCAAAAAAATTGATACCTTCTTTTATACTCCGGCAAAAACCGATATTGAAATAATAATTGGCGGAGCGGGACTGACGGGCGTGGAACTTGCCGGCGAATTTTCTCATTCGCTGGAAAAAATAAAAAAACTCCATCGCCGACAAAATATCTCAATAAAAATAACGCTTATTGAAGCCAACTCAACAATTCTCAATAATATGCCCGAAAAAATGACAACCGCTGCCGAAAAACGATTAAAAAAATTAGGCATAAAAATTATAACCAAAGCCAAAATAAAAGAAGCAACCGAAAAATTCATTACTTACGAACAAAATGAGAATGTTCGAAATATTCCCTACTCTATCTTTATATGGACCGCTGGCATCAAAACCAATCAACTTTTAGAAAAATTAAACATCCCTAAAGACCCAAAAAACAGAATTATCGTAAACGAATTTATGGAAGCAACGGATTATATATTCGCCATAGGCGATATCGCCGTCAATATTTCCGCTAAAAATCCGGCGCCGGGAACGGCCTATATGGCCGAAAAAGAAGGGAAAATCGCGGCGGAAAATATCTGGATCAAAATCGCCAAAAAGAAAACGGTAAAATCTTTTATCGCGCCGGCTGACTATCCTTTTGTCGTGCCGATAGGAGGAAAATTCGCCATCGCCCATATTAAAAAAATAACCATTAAAGGTTATCTCGGCTGGATTATAAAAATCTTAGTTGAATTAAATTACCTGTTAAGCATATTGCCTATTCACAAAGCCGTGAAAAAGTGGATAAAAACCGTAAAAATAATCATTAAAAACGACTAACGATAGTTTCTTTGTTCCGCGCTCAAATATTGTCCGCTGACGGCTTTTACCAATCTTGTGAATTCGCTACTGTTAATGCTGGCGCCGCCCACCAACACGCCGTCAATTCCGTCTTCTTTCATAAAATCAACCGCGTTTTTGGAATCAACGCTCCCGCCGTATAAAATACGCAATGATCTTGCGATTTTTTCATTATATTTTTGATGCATTGTTTTCCGTATCAAAAGGGAAGCGGATAACGCATCATTGGGGGTGGCCGCGCAACCGCTTTCCACAGTACTGATCGCCCACACTGGTTCATAGGCGATAATTATATTCGCTACTTGCGGCTCATCAATGCCTTCTAAACATTGCAAAACCTGTTCCTTTAAAATCAAATCGACTTCTCCCGTCCATCTTCCATCTTCGTTAAAACTATTTCTGGATTCTTCACCGACGCACAAAATAATTTTAAGCCGCGATTTTAAAGACGCTTTAATTTTTTTATTGATAAATTCGTTAGTTTCCTGAAAATTTTTCTTTCTTTCCGAATGACCCAAAATCACATAATCGCATCCCATATCTTTCAACATTTGCGGCGATATTTCTCCGGTATAAGGTCCTTGCCGATCCCAAAAAATATTTTGACCGCCAAGCTTGATATTTTTACTTGTTTTTTTTGAAATAAAATCCAAATAAATAAAAGGCGGACATAAAATAACTTCCACGTTTTGAATACCGCAAATTTCTTTTCTGATGGATCCAAAAAGATGCTCGGCTTGTTTGCGAGAAATCGGATTCATTTTCCAGTTGGCGACAATCAATGGTTTCATAAAAAATATCAATAACCAAAAATAAATGAAACGCCTAACGTTAAAAACAGCACAATCAAGCCTGCCGCGGCACTTCCTAAAACGATAAGCGGAAATGATTTTTTTAACTTTATGCCGAAAATAAAAGCCGCCGCAGTTCCGGCCCACACGCCGGTCATCGGCAATGGTATTGCCACAAAAACAAAAAGCGCCAATTCATCCCAATATTTTAATTTCTTGTCAAAATTGCGCCTCGTTCTTTCGAATAGCCATATAAAAAATCGGTTAAAAAAATAAACATTGTGAATTAAATAATCGGAGAGTTTATTTAAAAATAAAATAATAAAAAT
Organism: Parcubacteria group bacterium GW2011_GWA2_38_13b; assembly: GCA_000992445.2. Lineage (GTDB taxonomy): Bacteria > Patescibacteriota > Minisyncoccia > GWA2-38-13b > GWA2-38-13b > GWA2-38-13b. The sequence goes on along the minus strand of LBUF02000017.1, from coordinate 34,343 downwards.
TATCGGCGTTATATTTCCCAGTACCGACCATAAATAAGCCGACCACGGCGAAAGTCCGTAAATCTCAATGGCCAACGGTATAGAACCGCGCAATTCCACAATTGGGCTCATTGCTATTAAAAATGTTTTTAATTCAGGAAGCACTTTTTACGAAATACGAATAATTACGAATTTACGAATCACAAAAAAACTGATATTATTTGCGTACTTCCATTAAAAAACTATACCTTAACTTTCCTCAAATATTCCGCCGCTTTTTCCGGCTCTATGGTAGAAATTTCTATTCCAGTTCCAAGCTCAAAACCCGCCCAAACTCCGGTTTTCGGCAAAATTTCCACATGCCAATGATAATGATGCCAATCAACTTCGTCTTTCACGGGCGCGGTATGTATGTAAAAATTATAATCGGGGTCATTTAAACCGCAACGAAGCTTTGCCAATGAAATTCTCAATACCTCTGAAAACATTTTCAATTCATTCTCATTGATTTTTTCAAAATAAGACTGGTGAATTTTAGGAAATATTTTTATTTCAAAAGCAGCGCGGCTGATAAAAGGACAAAAAGCGATGGCTAATTCATTTTCAAAAATTATTCTTTTCCTGTCCGTAATTTCCCATTCCAGCATAACGCAATGAACGCATTTTTTATGATTTTGATAGTATTTTTCCGATCCCCCTAAGCTCCTTCTGATATCGAGTGGGACAATCGGAATAGCCATAATTTGAGAATGAGGATGGCTTAACGAAGCACCGGCGGCGCGTCCGTTATTGTGAAATATTGAAATATATTTCACGCATTCACGCGTCATCAAAGCAAGGTATCTTTCTTTATACGCCCCGACAAGAAGATTCATTTCTTCTCCGGAAAAATAACCGGGATGCTTTGTATGGTTTCTTGTAATGACAACTTCATGGGAACCAACCCCATCCATTACAAGATACGGTCCCACTTCGTGCGTGTCTTCGCACACGCCCTGTCCTATGGCGGGAAATTTATTAGGCAAAACCTGTAAAAACCAATCAGTAGGATTATCTTTCCATTCGCTAAAAATTTTACGCCTGCCCTTCCGGTCATAAACTAACAATGGATCAAGATTGCCGGATTTCTGCGGCGCCTCAAACGGACACAACCTTATTGGTTGGCTAAATTTTTCTTTTTTCAAATCCGCAAAAACATTCGGCCGTTTAGCCCGTCCTTTGGCTATCAACACCCAATCACCCGTCACAAGATCACGCCTTAATTCCGATAAAAATTGACGCTTTTCCATAATTATTTATATAACCCCCTCCAAATATTAATTCTTATTTTTATTGTTTCCAGTAAAACCTGAAAATAAGCTTTTAATGTTACCCTGCTTTCCGGATCATTTATCCATTTTACCGGCACTTCTTTTATTTTATAACAGCGCAAAAGACGGGCTATAGCCAAAATTTCTATATCAAAAGCCCACCCGTCAATCACGCCTCTTGTAAAAACAGATCGCGCCGCTTTATCGGTAAAACACTTAAAACCGCATTGAGTATCGACAATGCCCGGCACCGCTACCAATTGAATGAATTTATTTCCCAATTTTCCTAAAATTTCTTTGTACAACGGTTGATGAACTGGAATTTCAGCCCCCCTGACAACCCGCGAACCGATTATTATGGAATATTTCACATTATCATCGCCCTGACCGTAAAAACAAGGAATCATTTTTTCAATATGATCAATAGAGGTTGAATTATCCGCATCAGTAAAAAGACGTAATTTTCCGCGCGCTTTTATCATTCCCTGCCTTACAGCGAAGCCCTTGCCATGGTTAACTTGATTTTCGATAATTTTTAAATTCTTTATAATGCTCTGAAATTTTTTTACCACTTCAACCGTATTGTCTTTCGAACCGTCGTCCACAACTAATATTTCATATCCCCTTGCATCCCTATCGTCATTGTGCTGCTGCGTAAGTTTTTTAAATTTTTCCGAAGACAAATACCGGTCAACATCGAGAAGCGTATGAATTATACGCTTTGATTCATTATACGCGGGAATAATTACGGATAAAAACGGTTTCATAAAATCAATGCCGATATGTTAATTGATGTTAATGCAAGCTTTAATCGCAATTTTATTATACCACAAAAAAAAATCCCGCCAAAGTTTCAATAAAACAATAACAAATGTTCCGGCAATAAAATTATCAAAAGTCAATATTTGTTTATTTATAAAAAATTTGATAATATTAAGAGAACTTTAAAAAAAGTAGCAAATATTATGACTGGAAACAACATACAATTATCAGAAACAATAAAACTTCCTCCTCAAAATATTGAAGCCGAACAATCAGTACTCGGTTCTTTGATGCTGGACAAAGACGCTATTTTAAAAATAGCCGATACTTTAAAATCTGACGATTTTTACAAAGGCGCGCACAAAATCATATACGAAGCGATGATGGAATTATATGAAGCGCGCGAACCGATTGATATGCTAAGCTTATCAAACCGCCTGGAAGAAAAGAAACAACTTGAAATGATCGGCGGCGTAACCTATCTGACAACCATAATCAACAGTGTTCCCACCGCAAGCCACATAACGCATTATTCCGATATTGTTAAAAAAAAGAATGTCTTAAGGAACCTCATAAGCGCTTCCTGTGAAATATCCAATATGAGTTATGATGAAAAAAATGACCTGGAAACAATCCTGAACGAAGCGGAAAAAAGAATTTTTAATATAGCGCAAAAAACAACACGGCAACTATTTTTACCAATGAAATCGGCCCTGGAAGAAGCTTTTGGCCGCATTGACCGTCTGCATAAAGAAGGCGGGGCTCTTCGCGGCCTGTCCACCGGTTTTGCCGATTTGGACAACTATCTCGGCGGAATGCAACGAGCGGATTTAATTGTCTTAGCCGCCCGTCCAAGCTTGGGAAAAACAAGTTTAGCGCTCAATATAGCGGCCAATGTGGCAATAAAAGACAAGGCTTCGGTCGGCATATTCAGTTTGGAAATGTCCAACGATCAAATCGTTGACCGCCTGATCGCCGCTCAAGCCAATGTAGATTTATACAGATTACGCACCGGCAAACTTTCTTCCGAAGGAGAAGATAATGATTTTTTCCGCATACAAGAAGCTATGGGAGTTTTATCCGAAGCTCCGATATTCATTGATGACGCGGCATCAAGCACCATCACTCAAATAAGAACAATGTCCAGAAAACTTCAACTGGAACACGGACTCGACTTGATTGTCATTGACTACTTGCAACTTATGCAAGGAACAGGGAGAACGGATAATCGCGTAGAAATCGTTTCAGAAATATCAAGATCGCTTAAGGGTCTTGCCAGAGAGTTAAACATACCCATTGTAGCTCTTTCGCAGTTAAACCGCGCGACGGAATCGCGGGAAGGTCAAATACCGCGCCTGTCAGACTTGCGCGAATCGGGATCAATAGAACAAGATGCCGACATAGTTCTTTTCATATATCGTGAAGATCGCGTCAAACGCGAATCGGAAAAGAAAAACATCGCCGAAATAATAATAGCCAAACACCGCAATGGTCCGTGCGGAAAAGTAGATCTGTACTTCAATGAAAACCGGGTTTCATTTGAAAACCTGGAAAAATACCGTACATAAAAATTATCAATGTTTCCTCCCAATATTAACAATCTCATAGAACTTTTTGGTAAATTTCCGGGTATCGGTCCCCGGCAAGCCGCAAGGTTTGTTTTTTATTTATTCAGCAAATCCCAAGCCGAACTCGATGAACTGGCGGAAAAAATAAAAGAAATATCAAAACAATTTCATACTTGTCCCGTATGTTTAACGATCACGGACAATACCGTTTTATTGTGCCATATTTGCCGCGACCAACAAAGAAACAAAGAAAAATTATGTATCGTGGAAAAAGATTATGATATTCAAAACATTGAAAACGCCCATATTTACGACGGACTTTATTTTGTTGTTGGAAAAATTAACATTACCAACGATCAACCGAACGCCTTGATCGAAAAATTAATGGAAACGATTAAAAACAACAAAAATCTAATGGAAATTATCATTGCTTTAAACCCCACGACAAAAGGCGACGCGGCAACTATGTATATTGAAAAAAAATTGAAAAATTCGGGCAAAAAAATAAGCCGCCTCGGACGCGGTCTGCCATTCGGCGGAGAAATTGAATATGCCGATGAAATAACCCTGGCAAATTCTTTTAAAAACAGAGGATAAATCCAGCTGAACACAAAAGAACTGTTCTCCCGCGCTTTAAAATACGCTTGTAGCATACGCCCTATTGAAATCGTTGAAGTTGGAATCGTTGAAGTTAAACTTCAACAAAACCAAATTTTCCTTCAAAATCCACGTCTTCATCTAATAAATAATCACGGACAAAATTCTTGTATGCTTTAGGCGTGGGAAATAACTCCCCTAATATATCTTTTTCTATAATCGGCGCTTCTCTCTTCTCTGCGTAATCAGCTAAACTGCAATAAGGATATTTAATAGCCCATTGGAAGGCATTATTAAATTCTTTTAGCGCTTTTTTCAATCCGCCAGGGTAAAGTTCGAAAGTATTTTCGGGCGTTTTTTTGTATTAAAATACTACAACATTTGCAAAAAATGCCATCTATCTTTAGAACCGCACATAATTTCTTGCTTGCGATTACCTCGATTATAAACACGAACGTAATCGCCCACATTAAAAGGTTCTTTTCGCATAAAATAAATTAAAATAAATTAAAATAAATTATACCACAAAAACAAAAAAATCATATTATATGTACAGCGTGTCAACTCATTTAACTATGACACCGAAACCCTATTTGGTTACATCATGTAAAATGACACCGTAGAGGGCGTTAATTTCTTTCTGTTAAGGTTTAACTTCAACTCAATTTAATCTGCGCCGCGCGAAAATCCATTTTGTCGTTTCAATGGCTATTATTTCAATAAATCCAAGCCCCAACACAATGATCCAATCCGTGAAAGATAAATTGACGGTCTGTAAGATAATTTGAAAAGGTCGGAAATACACGGCAGTGAAAAGCATAAAAAATCCCAAAAACACCGATCCCAAAAGATACTTATTTGACAATACGCCCGTTGCTAAAATTGATCTTTTTAAACTTCTGATGCAAAAAATATAAAGCAGGGAATTTGTTCCCAATGTCACAAAAATTATCGTCCTGATGTGCCGCATCTCAACGCCGGCACGCAAAAGATAATAAAAAATTCCGAAAAGCAACAAATCAGTGACAATACCGACGATAAATATTATAATTTTCATTTCGGAGTCAATTAGGGGATCTTTTGGATTATTCGGTTTTCTTTCCATAACATCGCTTTCTTCCGGTTCAAAAGCCAAAGCGAAAGTCGGCAAACCGTCTTCAATTAAATTTGTCCAAAGAATTTGAGCCGGAATAAGAGGCAACGGAAAACCCAAAAGCAAACTTCCACCGATCAATATAACTTCCGTAAAACTGTCGGCCAAAACATAAGTAACGACTTTTTTAATATTATCAAATATTATTCTCCCCTGCCGCACCGCTTCAATAATGATATTAAAATTATTATCCAACAAAATCATACCTGAAACTTCTTTGGCAACATCCGTGGCGGCGCCGACAGCAATACCAATGTCGGCTTTTTTAAGAGCCGGCGCGTCATTTATCCCGTCTCCGGTCATAGCAACCACTTCTCCCTGCGCTTTCAACGCTTCAACTATCCGTAATTTGTCATGCGGCAAAATTCTGGCATAAACGGTGATTTTTTTAACGACTTTTCGTAACTCTTCATCATCCATTGCTTCCAAATCTTTTCCTTCCAAAATATTTTCCGGATTAACCTCTAAACCGATTTCTTTGGCAATAGCCGTTGCCGTATTGCGGTGATCGCCGGTAATTATAGCAACCTTAATACCTGATTTTCGCGCTATAAGAACCGTCTGACCGACACTTTCCCGTATGGGATCCTTGAGCGCCAAAAAACCGACAAATACCAGCTCGCTTATGGGATCATCCATCTCTTTGAATAATTTAATATTTTTGTCAATTTTTCTGTAAGCAACCGCCAAAACACGAAGACCGCTTTGAGTCATTTTTAAATATTCTTTTTTAAAATCGCTTAAATGGGAAATATAAAATTTTATTTCGCTTCCTTCTTTGTATAAATAATGCGAGGATTCCAATATTTTTTCCGGGGCTCCGGCAACCAATACCAAATTATTTTTGCCATCATCAAGTATTTCTTTATCACCCTTGATCATTACGGCGCGATAACGAATTCGCGATTCAAAAGGAATTTCATCCAAAAGATGAGAAAGCCGTTTAAAATAAAAACGGGAAAAACCGGCATTGACCGCGCTTTCCAGTATTGCTTTCTCTGTTGATTCGCCCGCCATTTCCCATTCTTGAAAATTTTCCTGCGGATTCGTAATTCTGGCGGCGCTGCACATCACGATAATCTTCATAGCCAGCGAATACGCTTTTCCGTCGCCAGCCGTAAAAATATCAGTAACGCTCATCTTCCCCTCGGTAATAGTGCCTGTCTTATCGGAGCATATAATAGTCGTACTGCCCAAAGTTTCGGCGGCTACCATTTTTCTGACAAGAATTCTTTTTTTTAACAACCGCGTCATTCCGATCGCCAAAATAACGGAAATCGCCGGAATCAAACCCTGTGGAATAGATGCCACAGCTACGGCAACACTAACTAAAAATATTTCAACAATATCCAAACCGCGCAATATGCCTCCTGTAAATATAACAATGGCTACGGAAACAATGATTAGCGTAATCCATTTGGAAAAAGCGGCAAAACGTTTTTGCAGCGGAGTTATATTTTCCTCAACATAACGCAATGATTCGGCTATTTTTCCTATTTCCGTACCCAATCCGACGGCAGTAACAATTCCCACGCCATATCCCCGACTGACAACCGTTCCCGTAAAAATCATATTTTTACGGTCCGGAACCGAAACTCCGGCTTCCATTGTTATTTTATTTTTTTCTTGCGATAAAGATTCGCCGGTCAAAGACGATTCGTCTGTTTCTAAATTAATTGAAGAAAAAATTCTCGCGTCAGCCGGCACTCTTTCGCCTTCTTCGAATAAAAGAACATCGCCCTGTACCAAAAAAACCGCGTCTATTTCCTGCTCTCTTCCGTCGCGTAAAACTCGCGCTGTTTTTTTTATTACTTGCTTAAGCGCCTGCAATGATTTCTCCGCCTTGCTTTCCTGAAAATAACCAAAAAAAACGGAAATCGCCACGGCTCCTAAAATTATCCAGCCGTCAATTGCATGCCCAAGAACAAAAGAAATAAACGCGGCAATAATCAAAACATAAACCAAGGGACTTTTAAATTGATTGAAAAACAAAATCAACCCCGCTCTTTTTCTTTCATCGGGAATGATATTTGGACCATACTTTTTAAATCTTTTATCCGCTTCAATGCCCGACAAACCAATTTTTATATTGGTTTTCAATTCTTCCGTTGTTTGTTTTACCGATTTTGAATAATAATCCATAAATTCTTTCTGCTTATAGTTTATCATATTCAACGCAAAAAATAAAAAACCCCGCAGTATTGCGGGGCTATAATTTAAAAAATATTACTAAATACCAATGCTATTATTACAATCGGAACAAAATATCTTATCAAAAAAGAAACTATGCTCGCTAAAATCGTGGAACCAGTTTCTTCCTCAATTATTTGACTGATACCGATTTTATCCCAATAACGTCTCAAAAATAAACACAGCAATAAAACACACCCTAATAACATCCAATTTGAAGCGAAATAATCAATACCTTTCAAAAAACTTTTACTGTAAATGGAAGGAATACCACCGATCAAAATAACGGCGAAAACGCAAAATGACGCTTTCCATCTTTTCCATCCGTAAGAATCCATCAAATAAGCTACGGGCAATTCAATAAGAGAAACTGCTGAAGCCGTAGCCGCTATCAACAATAAGATGAAAAATGATATTGCCACTAACGCGCCGCAAAACATTTTAGCAAAAACCATAGGAAGCGCCATAAATGCTAATTCCAATCCGCCCAAAGAAGGACTGGTATTCGTAAAAGAAAAGAAAGTCGGAAATATCACGATAGCCGACATTATTGATACTATGGTGTCGGCGCCAATAACAATAACGGATGATTTTAATATGCCCATATTGTTATCACTGCAATAACTGCCAAACAGTACCAGCACACCAATACCAATACTCAAGCTAAAGCAGGCCTGCCCTATCGCTGTTAAGATACAATGAATCCCGAAACTTTCGGTATTAAAAGAAAATAAAAAATTTATTCCCTTAGCGGCTCCCGGCAAAGTCAGAGAATTTATTGAAAGAACAAATAATATCAAGAATAATGCCGGCATTAAATATTTGTTTAATTTTTCTATACCTTTAACGCCAACGACAACCGTTGCGCATGATATGGCCAAAAAAACGAACATTCCCCAAAAAGACAGCCAGAAATTTCCGGAGATTCTATCAAATAAATTTTGAGCGGCAGCCAAATCAATAATATTGCCCGCTAATCCGCCTATTTTAAATATGTAAATAATGCAATATCCGCCTATCAGGGAATAAAATGACATTATTACCAAACTGGTAATAATTTGAAAAATACCCATTCTTTTTCCGTAATTTCCCTCAGCTATTTCGCGATAAGCGCCTACCGGTCCTTGTTTAGTTTTCTTACCTATTGCCAATTCCGCCATAAAAATAGGCAATCCGAACAAAATAACTGCTCCCAAATAAATCAGCAGGAATAAACCGCCACTACCTCCCATCGCGTAGGGAAATCTCCAAATACTTCCCAAACCAACCGCCGATCCTATAGCGGCGAGCCAAAAGCCGGTTTGCGAACCCCATTTTTCTCTTGCCATCGCCGCCTCCTTTCCAAAAAATATTTTCAGAATAATTTAATTTTCAAAGAATAACAGACCGGTTGCGTAATAATTTTCACAGCGCCTGCCTGCCGGCAGGCAGGAAATTTTCAGATTTTAGGCGAGATGAAGCAAAAATTTTGAAGAATATACAAGTGTATATGCTGAAAAATTTTTGCGAAATCGTAGCCAAAATATGAAAATTGCAACAGAAAGATTATTACGCGACAGGTCTGGGTATTATATCGCTAATTTATAAAAAATCAACAAACATACTAACAAACCCAAATGTGGTATGATTAGAATAATGGCGAATAAACTAACGACAATAATAACAATCATGGCGATCATATCCATATGCGGATTTTTAACGGCCAGTTTTTTAATACCGCAAAATTCTTATATTATCGGAACCGGCAATAAAAATTCCGCCATTCCGGTTTCCGCGGCCAAATTGCTTACGGCTTCCTTATTCCAATTAACCGGTGCCGCGGCAGAACCATCGTTTTCAATACAAAACATTTTAATCCTGGGCGTACCGGGTCAATCAAACACCGCGCCTTTTCTTACCGACACCATTATGATTCTACGTACTGTTAAAGAAAAAAATACGACAAAAATAGCGACAATTTCCATACCGCGCGATACTCTGATTGAATATAACGGCAAACCGCAAAAAATAAATTCCCTATATGCTTTCGGCCGATCATCGTCCCATGAACAAGGCATTGATAATATAAAAACAGAAATAGAAAAAATAACCGGATTGGAAATATCAAAATATATTTTAATTGATATAGATATATTGGAAGAAACCGTTAATCAAATGAACGGCATCAATGTTTGGGTGCCACAAGACATTTACGACCCGCTGTTTCCGGCACCCGATGGCTCATATCGAACATTTGGAATAAACAAAGGATGGCGCTATTTGGACGGCGCGACAGCGACAAAATACGCACGAACCCGCCACGACAATGACGGCGATTTTGGCAGAATGAAAAGACAAATTCAAATCCTGCATGCTCTAAAAAATAAAATATCGGCTATGAATCCGGTATTAAATTTGCCGAAATTTTTAAAAATCCTAAAAAATTTAAACGATCATATAAAAACAGATTTAAAATCAGCGGAAATCGTCTGGCTATGGAGCTTATTAAAAAATATAAATACCGACAATGTTCGCCATATGATAATCGACGCCAACCAAGATAAAAATCTGCTGATAAACGCCGAAATAATGATAGGAAATCAAAAAATATCCGCGCTTATGCCGATTGAAGGAATGAAAAATTATGATAAAATAAATTTATATGTAAAAAATTGGCTAACGGAATAAAAAAACATTATGATTTTACTCATCGCCGGTTTGGGAAACTCCAGCATAAAATATAATAACACGCGCCACAATGTCGGCTTTAAAACCATAGACCAAATTCAAGAAAACTGGAAAACAATTTATAATTTTTCCGAATGGAAACTATCGCCGAAATTCAACGGCGAATTAAGTGAAGGAAAAATAGCAAAAACAAAAATCATCCTTGTCAAACCGACAACCTATATGAATAATTCCGGCATTGCCGTTAAAAAAATAGTTGAATTCAATAAAATTCCCTACGGCGATGTTTTTATTATTCACGATGATTTTGATTTGCCTTTCGGTAAAATAAAAAAATCCTACGGGCGCGGTTCGGCCGGGCATAAAGGCGCGGAGTCAATTATAACGACACTAAAAACAAAAAATTTCACAAGAATCCGAATCGGCATAAATCCAGCGGATAAAAAATTACCGCTGAAATCGCTAGATTCGTTCGTGCTGGCGCAATTCACAGAAAATGAAAAAAAAGAAATTCCAAATATTATCAAAAAGGCTATTTCGTTAATTGACCAAATAGCGTGCGGAAAAAGATAGAATCGAAATACGCTTCATTGACTTAACATTATAATAACATTAAGATAAATTAAATTTACATTAATTTATTAAAGTTATTTGAAAAAAAGGAGAAATGAATACGCTAAAAATAATGCGGAACGCTGTTATTAGCTTATTTTTATTGATCGCAATATCATTGCCGTATTATTCGGCGCCGCAAAATATATCGGCGCAAAAATATGACAACGCGACGCTTGCCCGGGAAAACGACGATCAAATCAATGCGAACGAACAAAATTTTCAAAAATTTTATCCCTACTGGGATGCCATAGTAGAATCATTTGCGCGAATGCTAAAAGAATTCAATACCACTATGCCGGAAGAAGAACTGGCAAAGCAGATGACTCAAAAAGCGATAAAAGCGATGGTGGATACGCATCCCAATAATGCGGCTTTCACGCCTCAAGAAACCGTGGCATGGAACGACGCAACCAAAGGATTTTTTTACGGCATCGGAGCGCAAGTATCCCAACCGACAAAATGGATTCTGGAAAAAACCGAAGAATCATTCCCTAAAAACCCGAATGACGAATATGGCGAAGAATCAGAAAACACCATTCTTGGCTTAAAGATAACGAATCCTGCCGGAAAACGCATAAATACTTTAAATACTCAAGAAATACCATGCGGCAGCAAAATGATAATATTTAAAAAAAATCCGAAACAAAATAATGCTTTGATTAAAAATCAATACATAAAAATAGCGGAACCGCTGAAAATCATCGAAATTATACCCGGAGGCGGAGCCGAAGAAATCGGCTTAAAATCAAATGACATAATATCCGAAATAGAAACAAATGCGGGATGGATTAAAACGGAAAATTTTACCATTTCCGAAAATTGCGCTTACCTAAAAGGACCGAACGATACCCCGGTGAATTTGATGATCACAAGGGGTTCGGATAAATTTAAATCTATAATCGTAAGAAAAAAAATCGATACGACAAAATTCAATATCGAGAATAAAGAATACGGCGATACAATGTATATCAAAATAAAAGAATTCAACCGACGCATAAGCGATGAAACAAAAAAAATACTTGATCAAATTTCGCAAAAAAATATAAAAAAAATCGTAATCGATTTAAGAAATAATCCGGGCGGAGTATTGGAAGAAGCTCTGGAAACCCTGAGTTATTTTGTGCCCCGAAACCATACAATGATTTGCATCACTTCCAAAGATCAAATTATCGAAACAAGGAAGTCATCGGGCAAACCGCTGTTCAATGGAAAAATTGTTGTTTTGATAAATAATAATTCGGCCTCGGCTTCCGAAATAATGGCCGGGGTATTGAAATATCATGGTTTAGCGAAAATTTTCGGAGAAAAAAGTTACGGCAAAGGATCGGTGCAAAGAATATTCCCATTAACCGAAAACGATGCCATACCGCAAATAAAAATAACAATATCGGAATATAAAATTTATAATGCGCTGAAAAATAACGCCGAAAAGATCAACGCCCGAATAATTGATTTAGAAAAAGTTGACGGAGTAGGCATTGCGCCGGATATTGAAATTGACGCCACGCTGCCAATTGAAAAAATAATGGAAATACAGGAAATACAAAATTATTTAAACAATTAAATCAAAAAAGCCGCCCGCAAGAACGGCTTTTTAAATTTAACGTGAACAATGATTTTTCTCCACTCAAAAACTCACCCCGCAGTATTGCGGGGTGAGTTTTATGATTTATATTTCTATTTTATTGGACAAACGGCAGTCCAAATCCGGTGGCCGGATCATCGCCGACAGAAAAAATATCTCGGGCGATACTTTGTAAATACGTTCTTGTGTCTGCGGAATTTCCTTGCCATAGTTTTGCCGCAAGACCGGAAATATGAGGAGTGGCCATAGAAGTTCCGGAAATAATATTATAATTTCCATTTATCCATGTTGATTCCACGGCAACGCCGGGCGCACCGAATTCCACTTCTTTCTCTGTGATAACATAATCACCGTTATTTAAACCAAGAGATGACCAATATGGAACATCTTCATTTTTGTCAATCGCTCCAACGGCAACCACATTAATATTGGCACCCGGATAATCTATTGAACCCGAACCGTCAACGCCATCATTTCCGGCGGCTGCCACAATTAAAACATCGTTACTGACCGCGTAAAATATCGCATCACGAATCAATGAACTTTCAGTATCGCTTCCCAAGCTCATGGAAATAATTTCGGCGCCATTATCGGCAGCCGTTCTGATAGCAACGGCAATATCGTCGGCCCAGCAAGACCCGCTGTTACCGCAAACTTTATAGGCGAAAAGTTTCGCTTCCGGCGCGATGCCGTAAATTCCCAAATTATCAGTTCCGCCATCGGCCAAAATAGTGCCTGCCACATGGGTGCCGTGGCCATTTTTATCATTACAGGAACCGTCTTTCACCGCAATTCTTCCGGTAAAATCCTTACACTGGCCGATTCGTCTTGATAAATCCGGGTGGTTCTTATAAACACCTGTATCCAAAACAGCCACATCCGCGCCTAATCCGCCCGAAGTAGAAACAATGCTTGAATTGTTGTATATTTTTTCAATTCCCCATGGAGTTCTATCTGACGGGAAATAAGCGCGCGTACCGCCACCATTTCTCGCTTTATCGAACGCCTTATCCGACAAAACATCATCCTGCTCTTTTATTACGTAATAAATATCAACCGGCTCAATGGAAATATCAAATATTCCGCTTAAAACTTCCAATGCCTTAACCTGCCCGATGGCAAAATCGCCGGTAAAACCATTTTTAAATTCATGGCGAGATTCTCCGACAACGATTTTCGCGACATCAAGACCGAAATCGGAACCGGAAATAAAATATCTCCCAAAATCGCTTTCATTTCCCGCAAAAACCATTGCGCCGAAAGAAAGACCGATGAATGCGATTACCGCGACAATCATTATTCTATAATTTTTCATAAAATATTTTTTATCATAATTTCATACGCATCAATAAAATGCGCATAAAAAAAATAAAAGCAAAATTTTTTTATCAATTGATTAACGAATTTTTTATTTTATTCTTAACATTTCAATTTATCAAATTATTCACTAAAAAATTTTACGGATAAATCTGCTTGCCATTTTCATCATAAATAAATACCGCTTTTGTCGGACAAGATTTGGCGGCAAGTAAAATTGTCTCATCATCCGTCGATGAATCTTCCAAATCGGTTTTCACAACGGGTCCTAAACTTTTAGAACCGCCTTTAACTTTGAATACCGCTTTATTTTCCGCGTCCAATTCAAAAACTTTGTCCGCGACAACGACACACGACGCGGCCCCGATGCAAAGATTACGATCTACGACGATTTTAGAGATTGCCATAAATACTAAATTTCTAAATCCTAATATCTAAATCCTAAACAAATTCAAAGTTCCAATATCCAATAAAATATAATTTAAAAATTTTTATTAGAAATTAGAAATTAGAAATTAGAAATTTATTCGTATATTATCTTCTTAATCCCTTTAATTTTTTTTAATTCTTCTTCAACTCCCAAACCGAATGTCGCTCCCGCCATAGGACAACCGACGCACGATCCCTTTATATTTAATTTTACCACGCCGTTTTTACAACCGACAAGATCAACATCGCCGCCGTGAGATTGAATCGCGGGACGCAATTTATTTAAAATTTTTTCTATTTTTTCATTAAGATTGTTTTCCATAATATTTTTCCATATAAAATCTTATTAACTGCTCCGCCTCCGTAATGCAATTTTTATCTCCCAATCCGACCTTCGTTATTTCCTGCACTTTTTTTAATGTCTTGGCTCCACCCTTAACCGCTTCTTCTATATCTTTATCGGTAATATTCAAAACCCTGTCAATAATTTTATTCCCTTCGGGTTTTATTCTATCATATTGTTTTGTCCGGCGGAAGTAATCATTGACGGCTGCGCGCAACGCTTTGTCGCCCAACACCGAACAATGAATCTTTCTTTCCGGCAAACCGCCAAGTCGATCCATAATATCCTGCGGCTTTATCCGAATCGCCTCGTCTAAAACCATTCCGCCCTTTTCCGTTGCCATAACCGAAAGCATTGACGTGGAAGCGATGGCTGAAGCGCATCCAAAGGTCTGCCATTTGAACTTCTTTATTTTTTCCGTTTTACGGTCAATATAAAGCCAGACTCGCATCACATCGCCGCAAGCCGGACTGCCGATCATACCCATTCCGTTCCATTTTATTTTCGCGTCTGTCTTTTTCCAAAAATTTCTCGGCCGCAAAAAATGGCTTTTTACCGTTTCACTGTAAAACCAACCTTCGTTGCCATGGAAGGATTCAACATCCGCATTTTTCATTTTTTTCTTTTTTATTCTTGACATATTTTTTAAAAGATTATATCATTAAAAAATTATCATCGAGTCTTTTGAAAATTCATTGGGAAAAGGAACAATAGGAGGAATAAATTATGAAAAAATTGCTTGTTTTCTTGACAACATTATTGACAATCGCGTGGATATCATTATTTACAAACTCCGCCAATATGGAAAAAGTAATCACAGTTTTTTCAAATACAATGCGAAAATTGTCAAATTTTTCCGACCCCGTAAGAACATGGACTGAATTGGGATCAATAGTAGGAATAGTACTAATGGTTTTTCTCTGGACAATTGTTCTAATGCGCAAAACGACAAAAAAATAAAAATAATATTATATGGAGTTAAGGTTAAACCTTAACTCTTTTTTATTTTCACCGGCGAAATCGCCCGCAAATCGCCAACTATTTTAGGAAGAACTTTTAAAACATAATCAATTTCTTTCTTGGCTGTTTCCCGCCCTAATGTAAAACGCAAACTGCCATGCGCCGCTTCGTAAGAAACGCCGAGCGCCATAATCACATAAGACGGTTCCAACGATCCGGACGCGCACGCCGAACCGGTTGAACAATAAATACCCTTCTCATTAAGCCGCAAAATCAGCGCCTCACCCTCTATGTCCAAAATTGAAATATTAATATTATTCGACAGCCGTTTTGTCTTATGCCCGTTTAATCTTATTTTCGGAATTCGTTTAAATAATTCTTTAATAAAATAACTTCGTAATTTTCCTAAATTTTGATTTTTTAGTTTTTGTTTTTGCGCTATTAACATCGCTTCCGCAAAACCAACAATTCCAGCCACATTTTCCGTGCCTGGACGCAAACCGAACTCTTGATGACCGCCAAACATTATCGGTTTTATTTTCACTCCTTTTTTAACAAACAACGCGCCAACACCTTTGGGTCCGTAAATCTTGGAAGAATTTATAGTCATCATATCAACGCCAAGTTTTTTAACGTCAAGCGTTAAATATCCGCTCGCTTGGCAGGCGTCAATATGCAATAAAATATTATTATTATATTTTTTTATAATTCGTGAAATTTTTTTAATATCCTGAATAACTCCAATTTCATTATTCGCGTATATTATGGAAACTAAAATCGTTTCCGGACGCAATGATTTTTCCAACCCCCTTAAATCAATGAGACCATATCTGTCAACATCCAAACAAGTTATCACTGTCAATTCCTTTTTTTCTAAATATTTACAAACCTCCAAAATGGAAGGATGCTCAATCTTTGTTGTAATAATATGCGGTTTAGCGAATTCCGCGCCGATCAGCTTAATATCCACGTTAATCCGCGCCACAATCCCTTGAATCGCCAAATTATTAGCTTCCGTTCCTCCGCCGGTAAAAATAATTTCATCGGGTGCGCAATTCAAAACACCGGCGACTTGCTTTCTCGCTTTTTCCACCGCGTCGCGCGCTTCTTTGCCTTTATTATGAAAACTGGATGGATTACCGTATTTTTCTTTCAAATAAGGCATCATCGCTTCCAGAACAAGCGGATCAATATGAGTTGTAGCTGAATTGTCTAAATAAATTTTCATAATATAAATTCTCCCAATTTAATTTTTTTCAATTTATCGTATAAATTATTTTGTATTTTTTGCCATATCTTTTTTGACACGCAATTATTATTGGCACAAATAAAATTTTTATCCGTTCCCAAACAACCTACAAGCATCAATGGTCCCTCCAATGCTTCAATAATATCCAAAATTTTTATTTTTTCAGGCTTTTCGCTTAATTTATACCCCCCGTTTTTTCCTTTATGGCTTATTACTAAATTTTTCTTTTTCAATATCGCCGCGATTTCTTCCAAATATCCGGAGGAAATATTTTCGCTCTCGCCTATTTCTTTAAGTGATACAAAACTGCCACTTTTAAATTCACCGGCAAGGCGCGCCATAAGCGCTAATCCGTAATGTCCCTTGGTTGAAACTTCAAGAAACTTTTTCATATTTTTTTTAAAAATAATAAAAATCCTAGCATCATACTAGGATTTTAACACTTGCAGATTTTTTGTCAAATTTTTTTCGAATCTTTTATGCCGCCGAACTAACGCTCAAATTGACATATTCCAATAATTAAATACAATGGAGACATAATAACTAAATTTTCAATTACCAATTATCAATTTTCAATTATTGACTACGAACCATTATGTTAATTAACGCTTTTTGAAAATTGTCCCGCCATTGGGCCGGATCCGCCTCGGGCGGAAAAATTAAAAATTGAAAATTATCGCCTCTATGTCCATCTCTCTTCATTCGTTAAAAAAGGGAATGTTCGTCATAATAAGCAATGAACCATATCAAGTTCTTGAAGCCGATTTTTTGCGTATGCAACAAAGAAAACCGGTTTTGCAGGCGAAAGTCAAAAATCTCCTCAACGGCAAAATAATTGAAAAAAGTTTCAAGCCGGGCGATACGATTGAGCAAGCCGATGTTTCCAAATCATCGGCGGAATATTTTTACCAAACCAAAGAAGAATTATTTTTCAAAGAGAAAGAAGGTAAAATCGGATTCCCCAAAAACGATATTGCCGATAAAGTTCCTTTTATCGCCAAAGGTGTTTCAATAACTTTGATGAAATTCGGCGAAAAAGTTATCGGCGTAGAACTTCCGCCAAAAGTGGATTTGAAAGTAACTTCCGCGGCCGATGCCGTCAAGGGCGATACGGCGCAAGGCAAAACCGTAAAAACCGTGGAAACCGAAACCGGCTTTGAAGCAAAAGTGCCGCTTTTCATAAAAGAGGGCGATGTTATTCGCGTCAACACAGAAACTGGAGATTATGTGGAAAGGGTAAATTAAAAGGCCGCTGAACTTTGTTCAAACGGCCATTGTTTTATATCCGAAATTCCTGACACATTTCCGCGCCACGCGCCTGTTCGCAGCCACGCAGAAGAATCCCGCAAGCAAAACTAAAAATAAAAACAGCAATAAAAATTAAAAACCATTTTATTTTCATTTTAAGCTCCTTTCAATTATTTTATAGAACCGAATATTGCTTCAAGTAATTTTTCCAAATGAAGATTATGAATCGGCGCATCATCAATATTATTTCTAACTCCCCTTGCTGTCATTTTATACTTCACAATAATTTCCGGCCACTGCCATTCTTCCAGCCGACGCCAGAAATAATGGCCATGAATACAATCCACTTCTTTGATACCACCCAATGCGTGCAAATAAATAAATGATCCGCCGTACGGTTCCAGTCGCGCTATTTCAATTACATCAAATTGATTTTTGAAAATCGGATTAATAATTCCCGGCAACGACCTAAATTCAAAAACCATTTCTTTCATTACCGCCATTGTCCGCCGTATCAAATGGGATCTATCCCGCCCGTTACGACAATTAAACCAGTTTAAATTTCTCGTTTTCATTTTTATCACCTCCGAAATTGTTTATATTTTTTCAAAAAACTTCATATAATGATAGCAAAAAAATATTGATTTGTCAATGACTAAAGTGGAAAAAATTTATCTTAACGCCTTTAATACGCTGATGCTCGTCGGTCCGACTCGCCTCGCGCAAATCATAAAATATTTTCCGGATATAAAAACCGCCTGGGACGCGCCTGCCGGAGAATTTGAAAAAATATTCCCCGATTCCAAAATAGCGCGTTCCGTCGCTGAAGCGCGAAACAAAGTAAATCCGGAAAAAGAATTTGAAAAATTAGAAAAAGAAAATATAATGATAATAACGATGGACGATAAAGAATATCCGAAACTACTGAAAGAAATCCATACTCCCCCGCCAATAATCTATATTAAGGGGATGTTTTCCGAAAATGATATTTGCATTGGCGTCGTAGGAACGCGCCGAATGACGCTTTACGGAAAAGAAGTTACAATGGATATAAGCGCTGGACTTGCGCGCGCCGGCGTAACGATCGTCAGCGGTCTTGCCAAAGGCATTGATTCAATCGCCCATAAAACCGCTCTGGAAAATAACGCTAGGACAATCGCGGTGCTTGGGTCAAGTTTGGACAGAAACAGCATATACCCGTCGCAAAATAAAAATCTGGCGGAAAAAATCTGCCAAAACGGCGCAATTATCAGCGAATACCCCATCGGTATGCCCACACTTCCCCAGAATTTTCCCCAAAGAAACAGAATAATCAGCGGATTGTCTCTCGGAGTTTTAATAGTAGAAGCCAAAGAAAAATCAGGCGCGCTGATTACGACCAATGACGCCCTTGAACAAAACCGCGAAGTCTTTGCCGTGCCTGGTCCGATAACTTCGCTTAATTCCATTGGTCCTAATAATTTAATAAAGACAGGCGCCAAAGCCGTAACATGCGCCGATGACATTTTGGAAGAATTAAATCTGGAAAAAATCGCCGAACATAAAGAAAATAAAAAAATCATTCCCGATTCCGAAGAAGAAATAATGATTCTTAAATTACTCTCCAAAGAACCGATTCATATTGACAGATTGGTTGAAAAAAGTAATATAAACGCGTCCAAAATAAATTCAACGCTTATAATAATGGAAATGAAAGGAATGGCGCGAAATTTAGGAGGAATGAATTATATAATAACATCTTAAATTTCTAATTTCTAAACTACTTTTTCAACGCCGATTAAAATAATAATCTATATACTATAAAAACTTTATGAAACTAATTATCGTTGAATCGCCAACCAAAGCCAGAACTATTTCCCAATTTCTCGGGAAGAATTTTACCGTGCTTTCTTCTTACGGTCACGTCCGCGATCTGCCTAAAAAAGAATTGGGCATTGACATTGAAAATAATTTTAAACCGAAATATGTAATTCCGCTCAACGCGAAAAGGCAAGTAATGACACTGAAAGAACAAGCAAAAAAATCAGACACGGTGGTGCTCGCGACCGACGAAGACCGCGAAGGCGAAGCTATTGCTTGGCACATCGCCAATATATTGAAACTGAAAAACGAGCAATGCGAAAGAATCGTTTTCCACGAAATCACAAAAAAAGCGATTGAGGAAGCGTTGAAAAACCCGCGAAAAATAAATTTGGATTTAGTTGACGCCCAGCAAGCGCGCCGAATTTTAGACCGCTTGGTCGGCTATAAACTCTCGCCGTTTCTTTGGAAAAAAGTCGCCAAAGGTCTTTCCGCCGGCAGAGTGCAGTCGGTAGCGGTACGAATTATAGTTGACAGGGAACGTGAAATTGAAGCGTTTAAACCGCAGGAATATTGGCACATCTATTGTATTTTTGAAAAGGAGAAAATCCAATTCATTGGAGACCTCGCACGTTTTCAAGATAAAAAAATCGGAAGATTGGATATAAAAAACGAAATGGAAGCACAAAAGATAAACAAAGAACTTGCGGGACAAAAATTCCAAATATCAAAACTGGAACAAAAAGAAATTTTAAAATATCCCTATCCCCCTTTTACCACAAGCACGCTTCAGCAAGCCGCGTCGGTCAACCTGCATTTTTCCGCGAAGCAAACAATGAGAATGGCGCAACAACTTTATGAGGGCGTTCAGATAGACAAAGAACAAACCGGTCTCATAACATATATGAGAACCGATTCATTGAATTTAGCCGATGAATTTCTTGATAAATCCCAAAAATTTATTTCAAACTCTTTTGGCAATAATTACAGTGTTGCCGTTCCGCGCCGATTCAAAACAAAATCAAAAGGAGCGCAGGAAGCGCACGAAGCCATAAGGCCTACCGACCCCGAAAGAACGCCCGAATCAATAAAAAATTACCTGGCTCCCCAACAATACAGACTCTATAATCTTATCTGGAAGCGCGCCGTCGCCTCCCAAATGACGGAAGCCATTTTTGATTCAACGAAAGCCGAAATAAAATCAGACAATGAATATTTTTTTGTATCCAAAGGAGAAGTGATGAAATTTGACGGTTTTTTGAAAGTTTACAGCCAAAAAGAAATCAAAGACAAAATTTTGCCGCCACTAAACGAAAAGGATGAAATAAATATGATTAATATAAAAACCGACCAAAAATCCACTGAACCGCCAGCAAGATACAGTGAAGCGGCGTTAATAAAAATCTTAGAAGAAAAAGGCATTGGCCGGCCATCCACTTACGCCCCGACAATCTCTACTATTCAAGACCGAAATTATGTCCTGAAAAACGAACAAAAAAAACTTCAGCCAACGGAAATGGGAACTATTGTCAACGACCTGCTGGTAGAACATTTTTCCAACATCGTGGATTTTGATTTTACGGCAAAAATGGAAAAAAATTTAGACGAAATCGCCGAAGGAAAAAAAGAATGGCCGCCTATGATAAAAGAGTTTTATGAACCGTTCGCGGAAAATTTGAAAAAGAAAAATCAGGAAATAAACAAAAAAGATATTACCGAAGAAGAATCTGACGAGATATGCGAAAAATGCGAGAAAAAAATGGTAATCAAATTGGGAAGGTACGGAAAATTTCTCGCCTGCTCAAACTATCCGGAATGTAAAAATACAAAACCGCTTGATGAAGCGGAAAAAACCGATGAAATATGCGAAAAATGCGGTTCGCCTATGAAAGTAAAGCACGGTCGCTTTGGCGCTTTTCTAGGATGTTCAAAATATCCCGAATGCAAAAATATAAAATCATTCGCTAAAATGATAGGGGTGAAATGCCCGAAATGCGGCGAAGGCGAAGTTGTGGAAAAAATGAGCAGAAAGAGAAGATTATTTTTCGGCTGCAACCGCTGGCCCAAGTGCGATTTCGCGTCATGGAAAAAACCGGAAACGCCTGACAATAAAAACAGTGCAAACACTTAATAAAATATCGCTCCGCAGTAATGCGGAGCGATATTTTATTTTTACTGCAAATACTTAACGTTAAACCTCCAATTTAATTTCCAATTTATCGGCAATGCGACGAATCCATTCATCGTGCCGATTCACTCGCTCGCCTATCACCAAATGTTCCTGATAATATATTTCCACTCGTTTTATAAAAGAATCCAACGTACCGATTAAATCGCTCATTTTTTTATTAAACTCTTCTTTCGTCACCATCTTGTCAAAACGCGCATTAAACTCATATTTTGTTACCTCAAATTCTTCCTTTGTTACCATCTCATCAAGACGTTCATTAAATTCTTCCTTTGTTACCATCTTATCAAAACGCTCATCTATTCTATTAAAATCTTTCTTTATTACAACGGCTAAATTCTCTATTGTCATTTTTTTCTTTTTTATTTTTTTCATAATGCTATAAAGAATAAGTTTTTACTAATCTACTGCGCCGACAATATTATTATATCACCCATTCATCTATCTTCAATGCCCACCTTTGACAAAAACTTGTCCAATTCCTCGTTGCTGTAAAATTCAATGATTACTCTTCCGGATTCGCCGCGCTTTTTCAAACGCACTCGCGTTCCCAACACTTCTTCCAGCCGCTCCTCCAAAGCCCTTACTTCCGGATCCACGCCGGCAATCCTTCTTCTTAAAACAACTTTTTTGATTATTCGCGCCATTTCTTCCGCTTCCCTGACAGTCAATTTTTTTTCCAAAATTTCTTTAAAAAACGCTCTTTGCTTTTCCGGATTTTCTCCCATAGATAAAATCGCTCTTGCGTGACCCTCGCTGATTTCGCCGCTTGAAACGGCCCGCTGAATTTCCATCGGCAAAGAAAGAAGGCGCAATATGTTGGAAACCGCCTCCCTGCTTTTTGATACTTTATCGGCAATTTCCTGATGGGATAAATTAAACTGATCAACCAATTCCCTGAAAGCGTTGGCTTTTTCTATCGCATTAAGATCGTCTCTTTGAATATTTTCTATCAAAGCCAAGGCCAATTTTTCTTCTTCGGACGCTTTTCTAATAATAACGGGAACTTGGCTTATTCCAACAATCTCCGCGGCTCTCAATCTTCTCTCGCCTGCAATAAGCTGATATTCAACGCTTTTTCCTGCAGCAGTAATTTTTTCCACTTTACTGACAACCAACGGCTGTATTATGCCGTATTCCTTAATGGAATCCGCAAGTTCTTGCAGAGCTTCTTCGGCAAAATTCTTTCTCGGCTGATGCGGATTCGGCTTTATTTTTTCAATCTCAACGTAAAAAACGCTTTCCTTATCCGATCCGGAAGACGCAAAATCTTCCTTCGCGAAATCAGCAAGTTTGTTTTCTTTTTTTGGTATTAAAGACGCAAGTCCTCTGCCTAATGCCATATAAAATTAAAAATTAAAAACTGAAAAATAAAAATAACAATTCAAAAATATAAAAATACTTTTAAAATATCTAAAATGTCATTTTTATTTTTAATATTTAATTTTTGATTTTGGAATATAACTTAAATTTAATTTACGTATTGCTGGATTCAAGATTTATAATTTCTTCCGCCAATTGCCGGTACGCTTGGGCTCCGGCGCTTTTTACGTCAAATTGTAAAATCGTCTGACCAAAACTTGGCGCCTCCGCCAATCTGACGCATCGCGGAATGATCGCATCAAAAACCCTGCCGGGAAAATTCAACCTTACTTCTTTTACCACTTCCCGCGCAAGGCGATTCCTTTTATCATACATCGTAAGAAGCGCGCCCATTATGCCCACTTCGCTCCCCAGGTTTTCTTTAACTAGCTGGATTGTTTTTAGTAATTGCGACAATCCCTCCAGGGCATAATATTCGCATTGAACCGGTATGATAACGCTATCCGCCGCCGTCAAACCATTTATAGTCAAAAGCCCCAAAGAAGGCGGACAATCAATCAGAATATAATCGTAATTTGTTCTAATGCTATGTAAAACATCATAGAGCTTAAATTCTCTCCTGGAATCATTGATCAACTCCACGACGGCTCCGGCTAAATCAGAGGAAGAAGGTATTATATCATATCCAAAAAGGGATGTTTTCTTGATAATTTCGTCAAAAGGAGCCTGGTTTGCCAAAATATGATAAAGGGTCTTGTCGGTATTGTCCCTGTTCACGCCAACCCCCGAAGTCGCATTCGCCTGCGGATCCAAATCAATCAATAAAACATACTTGCCCATCGCGGCAAGATAAGCGCCCAAATTCACGGTCGTTGTGGTCTTCGCCGTCCCGCCTTTTTGATTTACCAAACTTATTATCTTCGCCATAACTTTATTATATACTAAAATAACGCATCTGAAAAGTTTTAAAAAAGCACCGGTTCATATAAAACCCGGCGCTTCTACTATAATTTTATCAATAAGTTGATAGAATTTTTTTTCTTAGCATATCCATATATTTATTGTTTATTTTAATAAACTTTTTTATTTCTTCAATCTCTATGTCAAATTCTTTTATTATGGCATCTGCTTTTTTTATCAAAATTTCCATTTCTTTATCCATAAAACACCTCCTTATTTTTATTTATTTTTTTAAAGATCTCAATAAACGGTTAAATATGCCGCGGGAGAGAGTTGAACTCTCATGGGATTGCTCCCGCATGATTTTGAGTCATGTGCGTCTGCCAGTTTCGCCACCGCGGCATTAAATATAAATACTCAACGATACTTGGAGCGGGCGAGCGGAATTGAACCGCCATCTCAACCTTGGCAAGGTTGCATAATAACCACTATACGACGCCCGCGATATTTTATATTTTACTATAACTAAAATTAAAAAAATACACTATTTCTGCGCCGGCGCGGGAATATCCGTCCAAAGATCAACCTCGCCCTCATCTTCTCTTGAAAGATTGCTTTTCCCGACTTGATTCTCGTCCCAAATGGTAATAACCATTACTTTTGAACCGCTGTCCGGCCATATTTTTACAATCGGAAATTCCTGACCGTCAATTCGCGCTTTAATTTTTCCGCCAAAATCTTCCTGATCCCTTAAATGATCGCTGATAATATCAATTCCTTCGTGCTCAATAACAATTTTATTTTTTACCGGCTCAAAATTGCTTAATCCCAGTCCGGAAAGCCGACGCAAGGTAACCGCGCATTCGGTTATTCCAACACTTTCCTTAGCTTCTCCTTCGGGCTGCAAATAATTTTTTTCTAATCCCATATTTTTTATCTTTTATAAGATGTAGGCATAAAAAAATTATGCGCCGAACCGATAAAAGATCAATTAAAATTATGAATACCGTATTCTTGAATTCATCTGAATACATTTCACCGCAGATAAAAAGCCGCACTGCTGACAATTTCAAGTTTTTTTTCGGTGGCACCTAAAAACTACGATTTTTATTTATGACGAGGCAGCCGGCTATCATATCATGAAGTCCTTGCTTTTTTATGGTAAAACCAATCATAAAAAATCCTATGCCAAATATAAATCCAGAAAGTATTTGCCCAAAATGGCGCCCCGATGCTTTTCCAAAAAACACGCGATTTCCAGACGAATCAGTTACTGCTATCCCAAGAGCCATTTTGCCAAGAGTCGCTTGCTTGACAGAACTTTCCATAACCGCTTGATAAATCCATCCCAATAAAAGACCTAAAATGGAACCCAAAATATAATCATCAATAAATTTAGTAAATTCTGCCTTGCCAGTAATAACATCATAAGGAATACCGAATATAAACCCAAGGAATAAATTACCAATGGACAAAATAAACATATCAATTACAAAAGCGGCAAATCTTTTCCAAAAGCCAGCATAAGTAAAATTTATATTTTGTATGTTCATAATGATTAAAAAAAATCTTCTTTCAAATGAAACCGCCAATTTGCATAAAAGTCTTTTTATTTACGAAGAAAAACCGTTTTTTCTAATCTATTGAATGGAAATAGTCAATTCTTTTTTGAATGTTTTGGCTATTTTATCTAATAGTCCAATAGTAAAATTCTGTTGTCCGTGCTCTATTCTGGCGATATTGCTTTGGGTAGTGCCGATACGCTTCGCCAATTCCGACTGCGTAATAAACGCCTTCTTGCGCAATAAAATGATTTGGTAAGCAATTTTTAATTGCTCGCCGTATTCATTATAATATTGCTTCAATTTTTTATTTTTGAGCTGGTTTTTCAAATATTTCTGAAAATCGGTTGATTTTTTTATTTTATTCATATATATGGCGGTTATTTATCGCATCGTTATAATTATTTACCGCTTTTTTTATTTCTCCATTGGATGTTTTTTTGGTTTTTTTAAGAAAAGAATGCAATAAAATGATAGTTTTCTCAATAAAAGTAAAATAGAAAATCCTATGTTTGTTTTTTGAAAAATTTATTCTCAATTCTCTAATTTTTCCAGTAATGTGCCTTGAGTACGGTTCTTCCAGATATCCGTTATTTCCCCTCAAAAATTCAATGTATTTAAGTACTTTGGCTTTGTTTTTACAATCCAAATTTTCAATATATTCTAATACAAGCTCTTTACCATTACCACTATTTTTGTAAAATTTTACCCTGTAATCTGACATAAACAGTATATATCATATATGATATATGTCAACAGCATGTGGCCATGATGCCGGAGGACAGAATCGAACTGTCCACGCCAGCCTTTTCAGGGCTGCGCTCTACCACTGAGTCCCGATGTCCCCGCCGCGGGCGGGGAATCGGGATCCCGATTTTTTGCCAAAGGCAAAAACATCGGGACTACAACCATTTCTATCATATTTTTATGCCGGAGGACAGAATCGAACTGTCCACGCCAGCCTTTTCAGGGCTGCGCTCTACCACTGAGCTACTCCGGCACAATTTCTTTAACTCAATATTAGGACTCCCTATAATCTTTCCAATTATTTTCCTGCTTTTCTTATTTTTTATAAATTTTTCTCTCTTATAAGCATCCCTTATACTATCAAATTCTTCAAAATGCTTTAATGCCCATTTTCCACCACCTTTCGTATAAGACGATAAACCATTATTGTGTTCGTATAATCTTTTTTCTAGATTATCAGTTACACCCGTGTAATATTTATCCCATTTTTGACTTTTAATAATATAAACCGTCCAAATTAACATTTTATTTTATTTTTAAAAATTCCCGATTTTGTGCGCGCTGAAGGGATCGAACCTACGACCTACTCGGTGTAAACGAGTCGCTCTACCACTGAGCTAAGCGCGCATAAATCAGCGGGATGAATAAACGAAGCGCTCTACCACCGGATCCCGATTCCCCGCCGCGGGCGGGGAATCGGGATCCAAACTTTCGATATTTCGCCTTGGGCGAAAATCGGAATGTCGAGACTACGCGCCCAAAAGTCAAACGAATAAACGACTAATCTCCGTATGCTCGGGGCGGGACTTGAACCCGCACGCCATAAAATGGCACAGGTCCTCAGCCTGTTGCGTATACCAATTCCGCCACCCGAGCTTGATTAAAACGCTATCGCGGTATTACTTTTTTACTTCACTAACTTTATCCGCCGCCTTTTCTTCGCTGGCTTGCACAACCTCCGCTTCCGCCGCCGAAATTTTTTCTTCTTCGGCTATAATACCCTCAAATTTCTTCTGCTTCAATCGCGCTTTCTTGCCGCGCAAATCGCGCAAATAATAAAGTTTTGCCCGCCTCACTTTAACTCTTTTTATGATTTCAATTTTTTCAATAAAAGGAGCGTGCAAAGGAAAAATCCTTTCGACACCAACGCCATCCGATATTTTACGAACCGTGAAAGTCGCGTTGATGCCGCGACCGTGTTTAATCGCGATAACCACACCCTCAAAAACCTGTATTCTATCCTTTTTCTCTTCTTTTATTTTTTGATGCACCCGCACGGTATCGCCCGACCGCAAATCCAGTTCCGCGAACTGTTTATTTTTTATCTGGCTTTTATTGAACATTTGAAGTTTATCCATATCCCCATAAATTAAAACTTGCAACTTATAACATAAAACATAAAACATACGCTTCAAGTTTCCAGTTTCAAGTTTCAAAATTTACTATTTATATGCCCATACATTATCATTTTTAACCGTTATTTTCAAGCATTATCAATACTTTTTGCAAGTCCTCCGGCAAATCCGCTTCAAACGCCATTCTACTCCCGTTTGGCAAACTGAAACTTAAATAACTTGCGTGCAAAAATTGCCTTGGAAAAATCAGCGCGTTTTTTTGTTTCTTGAAATAATATTTTTTATCCCCCGCCACCGAATGGCCAATTGACTTAAAATGAACTCTTATTTGGTGCATTCTGCCTGTTTTCGGTTTCACTTCGCATAAAGTATAATCGCCCAAATATTTTAATATTTTATATTCCGTAACCGCTTCTTTATACTTGTCTATTTTGAATTTTCCCGTCCGAAATGAATTAACATTGAATTGGGATTTTTTCAGCCCGAGGCTGACCAGCCTTGGGCTGGGATTTACAACTATCTGCTTATCGCCCAATCGTCCTATTTTACTGTCAATTCTGCCTCTTTGATTTTCCACGCGCCCCAAAACCAACACGGTGTATTTCTTTTCAATCCGGCGATTCTTAAACTGCTCTTTTAAAAAATCAAAGGCCGCGTTATTTTTAGCGACCACCATTTAAACCGGATGTGTCTTTATCCAAACGATGCACAATCCCGGGCCTCATTTTGTCATCGCCGACATTTATAATTTCCGGGTAATGTTCAACGAGCAAATCCGCCAATGTTGTTTCGGTTTTTATTCCTTTATGAACAACCAATCCGGCCGGCTTGTTAATGACTAAAATGTCTTCGTCTTCGTAAACTATATTCAATTTCATATACATTACACAACATACCACCAATCTCCCTTTAGAAGCGGGCAAGTGGGTTTATAAGGATGTTATATTGATTTTTTTATTTTAGTGGGTGATACAGGGATTGAACCTGTGGCCTCTTCCGTGTCGAGGAAGCACTCTGCCACTGAGTCCCGATGTCCCCCGCCAAAGGCGGGGCGGGAATCGGGATCCCGACTTCCGATGTTTCGCCTCGGGCGAAAATCGGAATGTCGGGACTATGACCATATTTTCTTTTTATGGGCGTATCCCGACTCGAACGGGAGACCTCTTCGATGTCAACGAAG
This sequence comes from Parcubacteria group bacterium GW2011_GWA2_38_13b, assembly GCA_000992445.2. Taxonomy (GTDB): domain Bacteria; phylum Patescibacteriota; class Minisyncoccia; order GWA2-38-13b; family GWA2-38-13b; genus GWA2-38-13b. The sequence goes on along the minus strand of LBUF02000017.1, from coordinate 5,316 downwards.
CGCTCTAACCAACTGAGCTATACGCCCGTAAAGCAATGGACCATACCGGATTTGAACCGGTCGCCTCCCCGCCCTTTTATTTTATGTATGGTGTCTGTTGGACGAAATCCGAACTTTCTTTGAGCAGAACCCCGACTGACCACGCGCCGCGCGCGTGGTGGCTCTGAACCAAATCATACGCTCTCGCCCCGCTCGCGTGCCCAGCAGAGAAGTTTTCTTTACTATTTTTCTTTCGCGCCCCCCCCTAAAAACTTTTTCAATTAAGGAAAAAGAAAACTTCTCTGCTGGCCTCTGTTCTGACGAACAGGCGACGGGGCTTTGACGCTCGAACGGCTCGGCATCCCCCCCCGACCCCCTCCTGCCGAGCCGTCCTCGCTTTGGGGATCGGGCGGACAGAAAAAGTATTATTTCTACATCTCAACATGCCTCATAGTTGAGAAATTGTTTTTATATCCCCCAAATATTTTACTCTATTTAATTCCTCGCGCGTTGTATAGAGTTTAACCTGACATCTTTTTCCCTCTCCCTTCCCTTTTCTACACAAAATTGGTTCTGATAGCTCTTTTAATTCTTCGAGCTTATATTCTTTGTGATATTCTTGTCTTTCCCACCCTTTCCCATGTTTTTCAGAGTATTTTAGCAAATCCGGATTTTTCTCAAAAAAGTCTTTCAGCGATGCATTGTTATCACTATCCCTTACTTTCGCAATATGCGTGATAGCCGAGTTTCCTAATTTTTTATCTTTAAGACGAACACGGAAAAAGACGATATAATCTGCGTCTGCCGAATTCTTTTTTTGTGTAGCGATATTATTTCTTTTCACCACTTCCCATGCTTCTGGTATTGTAGAAGCAACTATCACCTCTACATGTTTTTGATTTTTATTTGTCATAGTTAGGAGATTATTTTTTATCAATTCTGTGCGCTTCATTAAATCTTTTTACTTCTTCATTTAATTCATATACTCTTTTCACAATTTTTGAACCTGTTGAATTTTTAATTTTTCCTAATGTAAAACCTACAATTCCAAGTCTATTTTCTATTGAATTATCACTCGGTTTATATTTTGTTAATTGTCCATAAATCCATTTCCAATCTTCTTTTATTTCTTTGGGATAATCTCTAAAATGAAAATTATTTTTATCTGCCAATAAATGGAGGTCGGAATTCCAGACCTCTAATAATCTTTTTGTTACATCTTTTTCTCCTATACATAGTTTTTTAACAGCGTGTTCAAGATGTAATTCTGCGTAATCCATAAATTTTTATTGTGGTTGTGTTGAAGTTGTTAAATTAGAATATGCGGGTTTCAAAATAAAATATTTAAAAAGTATACAACCATCTGGAAATTGCTCACCACGTTCCATTCGTTCAGGTTTTTCGTTAAAACAAAGATTTATATTTAATTCGCCCGCATTATTTAATTTAACTTTTTTATCATAATGTTGCCGCGTAGATGAGTCGAAGTAGTGACTACCCCAGCTAAGATTATCAAACAAAGTCTCTTCATAAAGTTGCTCGGTTATTGGAATACTGGAAACGTTATTGGCTTTCCATGATTGTAATATTCTCATTGTGCCATAGCCCCAATCTTTTCGGCTACCGTAAGAAATATAATAAAAAACACTATCACTGTTTGCATCAAAGCTATCTAAAATAATGTTGAGTGTTTTTCCAATTTCAATAGAACGATTATTCACCCAGTTTATAATTTCAGGCTGGCAATCTTTCGTTACATCGGAATCTTGCATGCACAACGGAGTGTAAGAAGCACCGAAGCCATTGTTAAACGGCTCTGCAGCATTTCTAACGAAGTCTTTTTCTTCTGCGTAAACATTGCCAAAATTATCTTCAAAAAGAATTAAACGAGGTTGCTGTTGCGGTTCTTTTTGTTGGATTTCTGTAAGATTCGAATCGTTAAGAACATCTTTGAGTTCTTGTTCTAATTCTGCTTGCTTTTTTAATTCTTCTTGCCTCTGGGTTTCTTTAGCGTCTATCTGTTTTTTGATTTTTTCTTCTTCGGCTTTCCTATTTTCTTCTGTTATACCAGCTTGCTTAATTTTTTCCTCGAGTTGTTTTTCGGATTCTAATTCATTTTGTTTAGTTTCCAAAATAATTTCTTCTCCGTATTTCTCTGGTCGTAAAGATTGATCTATTATTTCTAGTGTTGGTGCAGAAACTAAGCCAACAGCAATAATCACACTTGCCACAAGTGATATGACTTTATCAAAAATATTTTGAAAAAAATTAAACATTTTAACTTATTAAATCATCAACGCTAACATCAAGTGCTTTCGCAATTTTCTTAAATGTATCAAGCGTTGAATTATTAGAATAAAGGAGAACTGTTCTCCTTTATTCTAATTCTATATCGCTAAAATAATTATAATTATTCTCTCCTTTGTATTCAACCCGATCGTTTAAAAATCCTTGGCAACCTCGCTTTCCGCCCATTACCTCTAAAAGAAAATCTCTTTTAGTAACTGATGAAAAATTATCTTGACCAATATAATCCTGATAACTTGACCATTTATAATTTTCTAAAAATTCAATTGCTTTATTGGAATTTTTAATCCCTCCCTTTTTCCAATCCGCTTCAATCAAAGCAACTGGGTTAGTATGAATATAAACAAAAACCGTTTTTAATTGCCTATCGGTTGTAATGCGAATCGCCTTAAATCTGCCTTGAAATAAATGACCATTACGGGTATATTTTTTATTAAAATAAGTTGCGTAACCAGCTCCGAATTTTCGCATAAATTGAGTTATCCCATTGTCCCGCAATTGCCTTAAAAGCAAATGAATATGATTTGGCATAAAGCAAAACGCTAAAATTTCCACTAACAATATCCGTTTATCGGAGAACTGTTCTCCTTTATTTTTAATACTGCGCTTTTTTCTTTGTACGCTAATTTCAATTGGGGCAACTGTATTAAATTCATAAAGAGAAAAAATTACCCGATAACGGTCATCGTTGTTTTTGAAAATCGGTTGATCACTAACTCCCCGAACAACAATATGATAAATTTCATTATTAATTAGTTGTGGACGCTTAATGGGCATAAATTAAGTCAAAGGATACAGGAGAACTGTTCTCCTGTATAGTAATTTAGTGGGTGATACAGGGATTGAACCTGTGGCCTCTTCCGTGTCAAGGAAGCACTCTGCCACTGAGTCCCGATGTCCCCCGCCAAAGGCGGGGCGGGAATCGGGATCCCGACTTCCGATGTTTCGCCTCGGGCGAAAATCGGAATGTCGGGACTATGACCATATTTTCTTTTTATGGGCGTATCCCGACTCGAACGGGAGACCTCTTCGATGTCAACGAAGCGCTCTAACCAACTGAGCTATACGCCCGTAAAGCAATGGACCATACCGGATTTGAACCGGTCGCCTCTTCCATGCCATGGAAGCGCTCTACCAAATGAGCTAATGGCCCACAATAACCTAAAATTAAAATTTAGAAAATAGAATTTAAAATACGAACTTATCGCCTTGCCACCGTATAACTCCCATCGCTGTTTTTAATTAAAGTGTAATCGTATCCGCTCCGATCCTCAAAATCCGCCCTGCCTTTTGACGAAGCGTATTCAAAAAACACTTTTGTCTCGCTAAAATCAAGGTAATCGCGCAAATAAATTACCCCATTATAAGCATTATCCTCATAATAAACAGTCCGATTGTCTATTGTTGTTTTATTTTTTGGCTTGTCCATAATATAATATTTAAAAAATTATTTATTAATTATGCCCCCCAGAGGATTTGAACCTCTATTCCCTTGCGGGAACTAACCCCTGAAGCTAGCGCGTCTGCCAATTCCGCCAGGGGGGCAAAACTCCCCCTTCGCCCCATATTAAAAATATACTATTATAAATGGTAAAATTCAAGACATTAATACTATAAAAAATATAAAAATCCCCGAATTGTTCCGGGGATTTTATTTATTTTACTCCGATTAATTTTTATTTTTTTTATTATTTTCTTCTTTTTCAATCATTTCCGCAACATATTTCACTTCTTGCAAACAAGCGGGAACCAAAATAAACCATCCGATTAAACCCAGCCAGATTACAGAAAACAAACTGCGAAAAATAAAAAATCCGATTAACGGCAAACCTACTCGTCCCATAAATAATCCAATGTCACATGTTATTTTCGTTGCCGGCAAAAGTCCTTTTTTGTGCCACAGCAAAGACCGGAGAACTCTTCCGCCGTCCATTGGAAATGCGGGGATAAAATTAAAACACGCCATCAATAAATTAAAATAAGATAACAAAAAAAACATACTAACCAATGCATTTCGCGCAAAAAACGACAATAAATACGCGGACGATAATACGCCCAAAACCCAAAAAAATCCGCAACACACCAAGCTCATAAATGGACCAGCCAGCGCCATTTTCAATTCGGCTCTTGAACCAATTTTATAAAAATTATCTTCTTCTATATGAGCCATCCCACCAAAAATCATAAATGTCATTTTTTTCATTATAAAACCGTAACGCCTGCCAACCAGACAATGCGCCATTTCATGCGCCAAAAGAGAGCACATAAGGATAAAAGTAGACGATACGGCAAATAATATTTGCACGCGTAAAGAAATGCCCGCCATATCTTTAAAAACTCCGAGAAACAAATTGACAATCAGCGCGAATAAAATAAACCAGCTTAAATCCAAATACAGTTCAACGCCAAAAATCTTCCCTATTCGCAATGGTTTCATAATTTCCTCCAACTATAAATTTTCAAAAAACAATAATAATATATGACTATAACGCGAAAACACTCACTCCGTCAAACCAACCGGATCGGTATTCATAATATTCGCCTCGTTCCCTTCTCCGAAAGTTATGTTCGTAAATGCCGGCGTTGAAGTCCCGTAAGATCCGATGCCGATGCGATTAAGTTTGAAAACGGAATCGGAAACAACCGGATCGGAATCTTGAATGTCAAACGCCGGCACAAGTCCCGGTATTTTTACTGCATTGCAAATACCGCCAAAATCTGCATGACCATTGCACTTAAATAAGATATTAGTGATTATGGAATCGGAATTTTTAAGCATTACTCCCCTTGAATAACTATTTAGTATTTCAACATTATCAATATTTATCGCTATATCATCAATTCTTATCATAGCGCCGTCAACAAAAGTTCCGTAACCGCCGTTTTCAATAATCGCGTATTTTAATTCCGATTCTTCATTCGCGTCTTCCGTAAAATAAATCCATTTCCACAAACCGAAACCGACACTGGTAAATTTAATCCGATTATCGCTTGTTCCGATCGCTTTCAATGTTCCGTCTTGAATTTCAA
>LBUF02000016.1:53678-61472 GCA_000992445.2 Parcubacteria group bacterium GW2011_GWA2_38_13b | reverse complement strand
AAGAAATTACGGAAATAATGTCTTTTCCGGAAAAATCATTTTTTCGTTTATAAAAAGCTCTTTCGTTTCTCCATGCCATCCTTCTGACCATCCGGCATTCCGGACAAAAAGTCGGCGGCGGAACTTTTATTTTATCGTAAAAAATAAAATCTTCCGGTTCAATAACGAACCGACTCTGACAATTTTGACAAGTTTTATTTTCTTTATTCATAACAATTTTGCTTGCCCGCCGAATCCGTCAATTGACGGAGGAGGCGGGGCAAGTTTTTATTTGAGATTTACCCATTTAACTAAATTCTGGGAAATAAAATTTTTCCTTTTTTCGCGCCAAATCCTTTTTTTTCGTCAAAACCGAGTTGTTCAATGATTTTCTCCGCAATTTCCGGCAAAAATGGTCTCAATAAATACCCAATATCTCTTAAAGCATTAAGCCAGTCAAAAAGATGCGCGCCAACCGAGTTAATATCGGTTTTTGTCATTTCCCACGGCTTCGTTCTATCTATTTCTTCGTCTATTTTCCGCAAAATATGCCAAATACCGACCAATGCCTGCGGAGTATTGTAATCTTTCATAGCGTAATCAACGCATTCACGCGAAACATTTATAATTTCTTTCCATTTTTTATCGATTACCGCAACGGCAATTTCGTTTTTGAAGTATTTTTCCGCCATTGAAATTACGCGCGCAACCGTATTCCCTAATCCATTCGCCAAATCGGCATTATAAACTTCTTCAAAATGCTTAACCGTGAAATCGCCGTCTTCCGTCGCCGGAATCTCTTTTAATAAATAATAACGCAAGGCGTCCGCGCCGTATTTTTCCGTTATTTCTTTCGGATCAACGATATTGCCAATCGTTTTAGACATTTTTTTTCCTTCGGAAATAATGAATCCGTGGACATAAATTTGTTTCGGCAGAGGCAAACTCGCGGAAAGAAGCATTGCCGGCCAGTAAAGCGCGTGGAAACGCAAATTATCTTTTCCGATTATATGAACATCGGCCGGCCAATATTTATTGAATTTTTCCAAATCATCGCTTCCGTATCCCAAAGCGGAAATATAATTTGCCAGCGCGTCGCACCAAACATACATTACATGCTTTTCGTCATTCGGAACGGAAATTCCCCACGGCAACACATTTTTCGGCCGGGAAAAACTCACATCTTTCAGCCCTTGTTTCGCGAAATTTAAAATTTCTTTTTTGCGCGATTCCGGAATAATTTCAATCTCATTTTTTTCAATTAATTCCATAAGCTTATCGGCATACTTGGATAATTTAAAGAAATAATTTTCTTCTTCAACAAATTCCGGTTTTTGATTATGGTAAACGCATTTGCCGTCCGTTAATTCGTTTTCCAACACATACGCCTCGCATCCGCTGCAATAATAACCGGAATATTTTTTCTTGTATAAATCTTCTTTTTCATTTATTTTTTTCCAAATAAGTTGCGCGCCCGGCCAATGCCTTTTTTCATCGCTAGTTCTGATAAAATCGTCAAAGGATATGTTCAAAAGTTCATTAAGTTCCCGAAATTTTTTAGCGTTTTCATCAGCCAAAGCCTGTGGTTCTATATTTTTTTCCTTGGCGGTTTTAAACATTTTTGAACCATATTCGTCGGTCCCCGTCAGAAAAAAAACGTCGTTTCCCGCTAATCTGCGATGCCGCGCTATCGCGTCGGCGCGCGTAAATTGAAAAGCATGCCCCATATGCGGAGGGGCATTAACATAAGCAATAGCTGTCGTAATGTAAAATTTATTTTTCTTTGTATTTCCAGTATTCATGACTTGTAAAATCGTAAAAAAACTCAACCAAAATGGCAGCGATCGGCACAGCGATAATAATGCCTATAATGCCACCCAGCTTAATTCCGATAAGCATTGATATGATTATGATAACCGGATTCAAACTGACCGCGCGTTGCATAATTTTCGGAACAAGTATATGGTTTTCCGTCTGTTGAATAAGCCAATAAATTCCAATAATCCATAAACCTGTAACGAAACTTTGCGAAAGACCTATGATAATTGCCGGAATAGCGGCAATGACCGGACCTATGTATGGGATTAATTCCAATAAAGCCGCTATAATCGCCAATATTAGGCTATATTTTATGTGAAATACGGAGAGTCCTATAAAAACCAATGTTCCTACGATTAAGCACAATAAAAGTTGGCCGCGGAACCACCTGCCCATTTTAAATTCCACTCTTGACCAAAGATGAAAAATATATAATTGATGTTCCAATGGCGTGATTGAACGAAAAAAGTTTTTTATGCCCTCTTCCTGAACGGCCAGATAAAAAGAAATAACAAATACTAATATGCCGGAAACAATGCCGCCGAAAATATTAATGGTTGTACTTATTATTCCGGAGCTGAATGTTTCTAATTTTTCGCTTATATTTCCCAAAAATGCTTTGATGTTTTCCGTTATTTCCGGATATTTTTCGCCAGCTAAAAATTTCCCCCCAAAATCAAATAAGGGGATTCGATCAAATGATTCCGGAAAATTTCCGGAGAAATCTCTGATTTCTTGGGCAAGCGGCGGCAATATTAAATAAACGATAGAAGCCAGAATGAAAATTCCGATCATATATATAATTAAAACTCCCAAAATGCGGGGTATTTTTTTTCTTTGGAGCCATGTTATTATCGGATTCATGGCGGATACGATTATCAATGAAAGAAAAAGAATAACAAGAATATCGCGGATAATGTATAAAAAAACTAAAGAGCCTACAATAAGCAGCACTTTTAATATGGCCACGGTGGAAATGTCTATTGTGTGTCGGTTTGAAAACATAATTTGGGAACAATTAACCTTAATTATATTCAAATAATAGCATAGATCCCGTTATATTCCCACAATATATTCTTCGCCCTGCGGGAATGACCTATATAATTTTGCCGATGTTTTCACGGTAAGACCGCTGTTTTTTGAGAATGTAACGGGATGAAAATCACAAAACAAGCAATTTTTCAAATCTTTTTTTATCTTTAAACGGGCCTATCAGCGCTAAATTTAATTTTTGGAGTTGAAAAATATCTTTCGCCAAATTATTGACTTCGTTAATTGTCACTTTATTTATTTGGCGTAAAATTTCTTCGGGCAGTTCAATTTTATTTTTTAAAATTTCTTGATCGGCCAAAAAACCGGCCACTTCGTCCGATGACTCAAGATTTAGAGCCATTTTTCCTTTAATATAATCTTTCGCTTTCACAAGTTCCGTTTCGCTAATTCCGTCTTTTTTTATTTTTTTATACTCTGCGACTATTACTTCTATCGCTTCGTTAACTCTTTTGTTGTCCACGCCAGCTTGCGAAACCAAATAACCGCTATCGGTATATTTCCCGGTATCTGTATAAACGTAATAAGCAAGACCGCGTTTTTCGCGCACTTCCGTGAAAAGGCGGGAACTCATATTGCCTCCCAATATTATCGCCGAAATTTCCTGGGCGAATTTTGAAGAATGGAACATATCATAGGTTCTTACTCCTAGACAAAAATGCGTTTGATCTGTTTTCTTGTAATGAAGCAGTGATTCGGGATTATCTTGTTTTTCCCGCACCTTTTCCTTGCCCTTCGCTTTCCCGTTTGTTATTTTGCCAAAGTATGAATTTATTTTTTTATCAAGTAAATCTTTATTGAAATTCCCGGCAACGGCTATTGCCATATTGGACGCGGTGTAATGATTTTTTAAATAATCAGAAAAATCGGGGCGTTTAAACTTTAAAATGTTTTCTTTTTCGCCTGCGATATGCCAGCCGGCCGGCTGATCGCCGTAGAGCAGTTTTTCAAAAAGTTCGCCGACATAACGGCGCGGCGTATCTCGGTACATATTTATTTCTTCAATAATTACGCCTTTTTCTTTTTCTATCTCCTGCGCGTCAAATTTTGAATTTATCAGCATATCCGAAATAACATCAAGCGCCAAATCAAGATGGCTCGCGTCAACTTTGGCATAATATCCGGTATATTCTTGACCGGTGAAAGCGTTATATTCGCCGCCGACTTTATCCAGTTCCCCGGCTATATCCTGGGATGTCGGCCTTTTTTTCGTTCCCTTAAAAAACATATGTTCCAGAAAATGCGATATGCCGTTATTTTTTTTATTTTCGTATTTTGAACCGGCGCCAATCACCGCCAAAACTGTCACCGTTTTGGTTGAAGTCATCGGAGCCGTGATAAATCGTATGCCGTTTTTTAATTTGTGTTTTGTAAACATATCCGGTATATCAACCCGCAATACAACCTTTTAACGCAAGGTTGTATTATTGGGTATATTTTGATAATTTTATTATTTTATCTGCTTAAACAACTTCTTCCCGATAGCATTGCTCGCAGTAAACAATTAATTTTTTTGCCGGATCAAGCGAAGAATGCATCGTTTCACCGCATTTTGAACAGGGATATTGCCATAAACGGAAAGGCCGTATTAAGGAAAAACGGTTTTTTATTCTTTGCAATGGATGGACTGTCGGCAAAGGTAAATTATGTTTCCGGTAGAATTTCAATTCAAAATCGGTGATTAAAAATGGCTTGCCGGTTTCTTCGCAGATAATAGTCGACTTTAATATATCGTCGGAAACATCGGATATATCATCGGGGACTTCCTTTGGTTGCAACACTGTAAATCGCGCCAAATCAATGATGCTTTCTTTTTTTTCTTCAAAATGCCAGTTATTTTTTAAAATCTCTTCTTTGCTCAACGGAAAATGAATAAATGCGTTTGAATCATTATAATTAAACGGGCTATGATTTAACGGAAAAAATTCGCCGTATTCTCCGTTTTTCAGCATTGCCGATTTAATATCGTCAACCAGCCGCCAATATTCATCCGGCGGATATTGTTTGTTAAAAATGCAATATTTTTTGTTTTTTAACCCGACGGATCCGAAACAATGCTCGCAATTATTGCATTCTATACAATATTCCATTTCCAGCCCAGTTCTTATCATCGCGCAAAATTTCATATTATTCGCCCATATAAGTCCCGTTGATTCGTAGGAATAAGCGATGTGAGCGGCGCCGAATGCATCCATTGAATAATTAACGTCGTCGCCGTATATATAATAACGCAAATTCTCATTACCTTTCGACTTTCCTACAATTCTAAAAGTGTAAAAACAATTTTTGCAATTATTCAAAGTATCGCCCAATGAATTTTCCGTTTTAATATTATTAACATTTTTATTAACGGCCGTTTTAACCATTTCTTCAAACATTTTTTTATAACGATTCAAAACGGTTCTCTTGCCCAAATTTATTTCTTTTATTTTAAGTTTATACTCATCTTCGGTTAATCGTTGGTTAAAAAAATAGTATTCTTTATTCCATAAATTAACGCAGCCGAAACAATGCGAACAATTCCGGCAATTGTAAAGAAAAGCGCTGTCAAGGCAATTAGAAGACCAATAACAAAATTTGCAATTATAACAACGAAGCGTGTAAACTCCTTCGTAGCATTGTTCGCAACTATCGGTTTCACCAACATCAATGCAGTCTCTTGAGTAAGTCGCAGTGGCGGTGTAATAAATATTTTCCGAAAAATAAGGATTACTTGCGTAGTAACAATTTTTAGCCGATACGCCGGAGATAACATAATCGCAATTTACGCTTTGGGGATCATGAAACAATGATTGATGCGGCGCCGACATATTTAAATTATGAAACTGTTCAAAAAATGATTTATTAAAATCGTAATCAATGCCGAATTCCAAACCGTCCCATTTGCCGGAAAAATAATGTTCGTCATCGTAAACCTTTATTTTATTTTCTTGCGAATAAAAAGAGATTATCTTTTCCTTATGGTCCGGGGCATCGCAATTTCTTTTATAAAAAATCGGAAAAAATGTTACGCGATAGCCAAATCGCCTCTGTATCCGACAATCGGGGCATAATGTCGGCTCCGGAACCTGAAACTTTTTGTAAAATTCAATATCTTCCGCGAAAACATCAAAAACAACGCCGCATTGTTTGCAGTTTTTTTTATGCGGTTTCAAGTCATTCAAAATTTCATTTATCGCCGCTTCAAATTTTGGTGTTTTGGGAATCATACGATGAGTATTTACGCAATTTCCTCCTAATAACACTTCTCGCAGTAAACAATTTTCTTTCGTTTCGGCGCGTAGGTCGTCTCAAACTCGTTGGGACAATAGTTTGTTCCATGGTGGCTGATTCATTTTTTTATAATAGGAGCGAAAATACTTACTGTCAACGCATTCATCTAGAATAATACTTTGGTTTTGACAAAAACTGCCAAAGCCAAAGTACGGTCATGGTGCCCCTATTTATATTTATGCTAATTTCCCCCTCAAAAATTCCTCAATTTCTGCGATTTTTATTCTCTCCTGCTCCATTGTATCCCTGTGTCTTACGGTAACGGTTTCATTTTCCAATGTGTCAAAATCAACCGTCACGCAAAACGGCGTTCCAATTTCGTCTTGCCGGCGGTATCGACGGCCGATGGCGCCGGTTTCGTCATACTGGACAAACCAATATTTTTTCAAATTTTCGTAAATTTCCCGCGCTTTTTTGACAATTTCCGGCTTATTTTTAACCAGAGGGAAAACAGCGGCTTTGACGGGCGCAATTTTCGGATGTAAGCGCAAAACAGTTTCCATTTCGTGTTTTGTATCGTCTTTTCCACTTCGCGTTTCCATTTCCTCGAAAGCATCAAGTAAAACGGCCAACATAGTTCTGTCTATGCCCATCGATGTTTCAATAATAAACGGCAAAAATTTTTGCTTCGTTTCATCATTAAAATAACTTAAATCATTGCCGGAAAATTTGCTGTGGCGCGAAAGGTCCCAATCGCCCCTGTTGTGTATTCCTTCAATTTCATCCCACCTCATCGGAAAATTGTATTCAATATCTGCCCCGGCTTTCGCGTAATGCGCCAATTTCTCGTGTTTTTTAAACCGCAAATTTTCTTTTTTTATCCCCAAAGACAAATGCCAATTCATTCTTTTTTCTTTCCAATATTCAAACCATTTTTCGTCTTCTTCCGGCTTGATAAAAAATTGCTGTTCCGCCTGTTCAAATTCAACTGTCCTAAAAATAAAATTTCCGGGCGTAATCTCGTTCCGAAACGCTTTTCCTATCTGGGCAATGCCGAATGGAATTTTTCGGCGCATTGATTTTTGAACCGTATTAAAATTAACGTAAATCCCTTGTGCCGTTTCCGGTCTTAAGTATACTTTGGACGCGCTGTCGCGTACCGGTCCAAGATTGGTCTCAAACATCGGATTGAATTTTTTCGGTTCGGTAAGGACGCCACCGCATTCTGGACATTTTCCTTCTTTTAAATCGTCTTTCTTAAAACGTCTATGGCATTCCTTGCATTCCACCAAAATATCTTCAAAATTCTCCACATGACCGGACGCTTCCCAAACTTTCGGGTGCATTAAAATAGCCGAATCCAGCCCGACAATATTATCATTATCGTAAACCATTTCTTTCCACCATAATTTTTTGATGATATTTTTTATTTCTACGCCAAGCGGACCGTAATCGTAAGCGGCGGCCGCGCCGCCGTAAATTTCCGAGGACTGAAAAATAATTCCTCTGCGTTTGCACAGAGAAATTAATTTTTGAATTTTTCCATCGCTATGATTATGCATAAAATTTACTGCGTGACTTTGCCTTTTTGCAAACCGACGAACGGATCATCGGGTAAATCGGTCATTATCACCGGAGAAAAATTTTGTAATTGTTTTCCAGTAAATGCGTCTTTTCCGGATATATTTGCTTCGCCGATTAAATCCAAGACTTTCCCCATGTGATTTAGTGAAG
>LBUF02000016.1:2072-53596 GCA_000992445.2 Parcubacteria group bacterium GW2011_GWA2_38_13b | reverse complement strand
CAATATCATTTGAAGAATTGGCGATTTGCCAGATTATATTATAGGTCGTTTTCTCGCCGACTTTCGGAGGGATGGGGCCGTAATTGCTTATAGGACTTTCGAAATAATATCCTTTTTGCCATAAATCAATGCGGCCGTTTACCTTAAAAATCAATGAATTTTCTCCTTTTATGCTTGTGCCTGCCAGTGAAATCGGCACATTGAGCGAATTGATGCGCGCCACGCTCTTTATTAGAAAATTTTTATCGGAAAAAGTTTTAATCGGCAGTGCTTTTTTTACCGGAATGCTGAATTTTACTGCACCTTCTTCATTCGGAGATAAAACAGCCAATTCCGAAATTTCCCCGGCTTTCCAGCTTATCATTTTTTGGAAACTGTCAAATGAACCGCGTTCTATTTTAAGATGAGCGAAATCTAGGGCTTCTCCTTCAAGCTCCACCGATATTTCAACTTTTTCTATTCCCACATTAGTGGTATTTTTATAACTTATGGCAAAATTCAATGTTTTGCCGGCATCAACGATATTATCCGGCGCGTCTTTTACGGTTTGCGATATAAAAAGCGGGGAAGTCGTTATTGTTACGGCTTTCCGGAATTCATCATAAAGAACAAATTCTTTTGTTCCCCGCACTTCTCTTATTATACCGAGCTTGGAATTAAACGGCTTGATTTCTTTGGAATTTCCGAAAATCTTGCCCTTGATAATAATAGTTTTCTCCGCTCTCGCGTCTAATTTTTTAAAATCCCACGCATTTTTATCTTTGGACGGCAAAGGATCGGAATTTTCAAAAATAAAATCCGCGGGATATTCAATGTTTATTCTCGCGTTATAAAAATCATTGGCGGAAGAATTTGTAATCGTAAGTTTTGCCTCAAAATTCTGACCGGATACGATTTCTTCCGGCATTTGCCAACCCAAAGAAATCGGGATTTTTTCTATTAGAATATTTTGAATGTATTCGTTTTCAAAAGTACTCGCAAAGTTTTCCGGCATATAAACGAATTTCGCTTTAATTTCTTTTGTTTCTCCTGCCGCGCCGAAAACTATAACCGGAAATTCCAATTTTCCTTTTTCTTCGGCTTCAATAATCCCGAGATCAACAGTCTTTACAAAAGAATGCGTCGGTTCTGAAAAATTTTCCCCCAAAGGCAAAGAATCGCCGGGGTATTCCAACGACAATTTAACATCCTTAAGGGCTACTCTATTTTTATTTATATAACTTACGGAAATGGAAATTTTTTCACCGCTTTCAATTGTCTTTAAAGCGGTAATCTCCACTGCCAATCGCGATTTGTCAAACGACCTGAATGCCAATCTGCCCCACAAAAAAAACAAAATAATCCCGATAATCGCGACACCAATCCCTCCCCATAAAAAATATTTTTTAAATTTACCGAAAGATAAACCGTCTTGCTTTTGCGATTTTTCCGGTCGCCATCCCGATTCCTCATTGTATTGGTAGCGACCTTCTTTTTCCGGCCGAAAAACGCCCGGTTTTTGTTCCGGCAAATCCGGTTTTTCTTTATATATTTCTTCGTGTAAATCTTTTAAAGACATAAAAATATAATATTTTAATGTACATTCAGTATATCATATTCAACATTAAACCAGTAGCCGATTTTAATCCCCGCAAATCAACTTCGGTAAGCGCCAATCGTCCGGTGCGCCGCGGTTGCGACGAAATAATCCGTAAAATTTGTAAAATCCGCGGGTTAAAATCAAACGGATTATTTTTTGAAAAATCAGGCAAATATCCGAGATATTCCAATGTTTTAATTTCAAAAAGGCGCAAAAAAACATTATTTTCGTTATAAATGACGCCACGTTCTATATTTTCAAAAATCCAGGAAATCGCGGTCCATAATTTTTTATCGCATTCGCTTGCCACTACCAAATTATCAATTAAATTGCCGACATAAAACGCTATTTTAATGCGATCAAGATTTTGTCTTGTATTTACAAAATTGTTTAATATGTAAGCATCAGTGATGATTTCTCGCTTTTTCCCCCTGATAAAATATATGTTCGCATGATTAAAAAGCGCGAGCCGACCGGCAAGTTTTGATTTTATTTTTCTTGATCCCCTGGCATAAAGCCGGATTTTGCCAAAATTCTCCGTAAAAACGGTTAAAACGCGGTCGGATTCGCCGCGTTCCTCTTCATTGATAATAATTCCTTGCGTTTGAAAAATTTTGTACATATACAAAAATAATAGCAAATCGCAGACAATAAATAAAGACGGCTTATTTGCCGTCTTTCTGATTGTTTGTTTCAAAAATAACATCATGATATTTTATTAAAACTTCTAGCATATTTGAAACGAAAATAAAATTTATACCCTCTTTAATGTATGCTTCCAATTCTTCAATATCTTTTTTATTGCCTTCCGGTAAAATAATCGTTGTTATCCCCGCTCTTTTCGCCCCAAGTGTTTTTTCTCTCAATCTGCCAATAGGCAATATTCTGCCCATCAGCGTTATTTCACCGGTAAAAGCAATGTCTTTTCTAATCTTTTTATTTGTTAAACACGAATAAATTGCCGCGCAAATCGTTATTCCGGCGGAAGGTCCCTCTTTCGGCATAGCCGCTTCGGGTACGTGCACATGGATTCCGTTTTCTTTTTCAAAATCATCTTCTTTCAGTTTTAATTTCTTCTTGTTGTTATACAAATAAGAGATGATAACTTCTAGTGATTCTTCCATTACCGGTCCTATCGAGCCGGTAAATTTGTATTTTTTATCATAATTTTTTGTTTTTATCGCTTCTATATGCAAAATGGAACCATAGCCCGTTTCCATATAAGCTAAGCCATTTATTACCCCCGGCTCCATATCAATCAATTCCACGCTGGAAAATTTTTGTATGCCCAAATAAGTCGGTATATGCCGGCAGTCAATTACATTATCCTTGATGGAGTTTAGTTTTTCTTCAACTATTTTTGTCGTAATTTTTCGGCATATTTGATCAATTTTTCTTTCCAATTTTCTGATGCCGGGCTCTCTCAGATAGAACCTGATTATATTAAGCAGAGCCTGGTCGGTAAAACTTATATTGAATTTTTCCAATCCGTTTTCTTTAATTCTTCGCGGAATTAAATATTTTTTGGCTATTTCCAATTTTTCAAAATCAAGATAACTGGAAAATTCAATAACTTCTTGCCTGTTTAAAAGCGCGGGCGGTATGGTGTCTAAAACATTGGCCGTGGTAATGAATAATACTTTTGACAAATCCACGGGAACATCCAAATAGTGATCGCGGAACGAATGGTTTTGTTCCGGATCCAAGATCTCCAATAATGCGGCGGCCGGATCGCCCCTCATATCTTTGCATAATTTATCAACCTCGTCTAAAATAATTACCGGGTTAGAGGAACCGGTTCTCTTAAGGCCATCTATTATCTTTCCGGGCAATGCGCCGATGTAAGTTCGCCGATGCCCTTTTAATTCGGCTTCGTCCCGTAAGCTGCCGAGCGAAATATTTATTTTTTTTCTTCCCATAGCCTTGGCTACGGAATTGGCGATCGAAGTTTTGCCTGTTCCCGGAGGGCCGACAAAGCAAAGAATAGGCGCCTTACGGCTCGGATTTAAATTTTGCGCGGCCATATACTCTATGATGCGGTTTTTTACTCGTTCCAATCCAAGATGATCGTCATTAAGGCATTGTTTTAAATTTTCTATATTTAAATTATCTTCAGTGTAAATACCCCATGGAATCGCCATAAGCCAATCCAAGTAAGCTCTGGAAACTTCGTATTCGGAAGAGGATGAATTCATGCGGTTTAGTTTTTTTGTTTCATTTTTTATTATTTTTCTTACTTCTTCCGGTATTTTGGGATCTTTAATTTTTTCTTCCATTTCTTGCGATTCTTTTTTATCCGCGTCGGATTGCGACGCATCGGAATGTTGCGAATTTATGAATTCGCAAAAAATGGGCACAAAATTTTCTACAAAAATTTCGAACCGTTTTATGACTTTCGGTTCGTTCAATGCATGAAATTTAGCTTTTGCGATTTTTTCGGTAAATATTTGGTTGAATAGATAATCAATCAAGGCGGATAATCGATTAGGATCGCCGCAAAAATAATTCGACATTTCCCGAAACAGTTCGGAAGATTCAGTAGTCGTCAGCATGTCTATTATTAAATTTACATCTTCTTTCGTTAAATGGGTATCAGGATGTTTTTGGTTTAAAAATATGTTGTATACGGCGGCTATTTTACCGTTATCGGATTTGATTCCATCGTTGATTTGCTGGATGATTTCTGAAATGCAAAGTTCTACGGCATCTTTTGAGCAATCTTGGGCGCTGTTTTCGACAATTTCGTAGTTTTCAATAAAACCAGTGGCTTGTTGCAAGTAATTTATTTGAGTTTTTATTCTATGCGTTGGTTTCAGGTGAAATTTGGTAACATTGTTTTTTGTTTTCTCGACATCAATTTTGATAATTTCGCATAAAATTCCGAATCCGGAAGAAGTTTTGTATTTGGGAGGATGGATAAAGAATAAAGCGATTTTTTTTAATTTAGAGCATTGAACGTATTGTGCTATTGTTTCGGGCAGGTGAAGTATGTAATTAGTTTCTGACGGAAAAATTATAAAAGAGCTGTCCAGCACCATATAATAAATTTTTTCCATTGCACGCCCCTTTCTTTTTAATTATCAGGAATCCAGGAATTTATTTGAAATTTTATATAATTGTTCTTTCTTTTTATTTCTTCGGCTAATTTTATTTTCAAAGATCAGTAGATTTTTATGAAAAATCTTATACTTTTTTATAGCATAATTAAATAAAAATAACCACTTGACAACGTATTTTTTTACAATATAATGACATAATTGTTCTTTGTTATTTATGTTTACTTTTTACAGGAGGCAGCTATGAATATAAATTTTCCATGGCATCCGGATACTATATCCGCGGAAAATCCGGCAAAATTAAAAAATTTTGCGGATGGTCGCTGGATTGAAACAGAAAAATATAAGTTTATGGCGAACCCGATGAATGGGGATGGTATAATCTTAATGCCGGATACGCAAGAGAAGGAGCTGGAACCGTTTATTGCATCACTGCGAAGATGCCCAAAATACGGACTTCATAATCCGTTATTAAATACCGAAAGATATAGGATGTACGGGGATATTTGCCGTAATGCCGCCCAATTTTTAAGATCGCCTGAAGGCAGAAACTTTTTTGCTAAATTGATCAGCTTGGTTTTCCCAAAAGGTGATGACCAATGCGTCGGCGAAGTTGATTGCATAGCCAATTTCTTGGAGACATTCAGCGGGCATAATGTGCGTTTTTTGGCTTTTGGCCAAACAACGCCCGGAGATAATGTCGGACACGAAGCGCATGATTATCGCTGGCCGTACGGTCCGGTATCAATTATTACGCCATTTAATTTCCCTTTGGAAATTATGGCAATGCAATTATTGGGCGCGTTGTTTATGGGCAATAAGCCGGTTTTAAAACAAGCGAGTACGACTTCCATAGTCGCCGAAGCATTTGTCCGATTATTGCTTGCTTGCGGTATGCCAGCCGACGATATGGCGCTTATTCATTGCGGCGGTTCCGTTATGGAAAAATTGGTAACCGCAACGGACGAGGACGGCGAACTGATAATCCAAATGAATCAATTTACCGGCGGAAGCGATGTAGCTCACAGGTTGCTCAAACTTACCGCGGGACGGGTAAAAATTGAGGATGCCGGCTTTGACTGGAAAATTATAGGACCCGATGTTGATGATAATATGGTGGGATTCATCGCAACGCAATCTGATAAAGACGCTTACGCGGCCGCCGGCCAAAAATGTAGCGCGCAAAGCATATTATTTGTCCATGAAAATTGGATGAAAACGGATTTACTTGCGAGAATGGGCCAGCTTGCTTTAAAACGCGATTTTACAATGCCAATTATTCCGATTTTAACATGGAATAATGAGCAAATTTTTAAACACATACGTAATGTATGTGTGGTAAAAGGTGCTAAACTTCTTTTTGGCGGGCATAATCGTGTTGGAAATAAAATTCCAATATGCTACGGCTCATTTGAATCAACAGCAGTATTTGTCCCGCTTGAACAAATTATGCCGAATTTCCAAACGGTGACAAAAGAATTGTTTGGACCATTCCAAATAGTTACATCTTACAATGACCAATCGTTAGATTTAACGCTGGCAATAGTCAATAGGCTGAAAAATCATTTGACAGCCGGAATCGTCAGTAATGATCCCGATTTTTATAACCATGTTTTAGGGCGAACGACTAACGGCGTGACTTATGTTGGGATGCGCGCCAGAACAACCGGCGCTCCCGAATGGCATCATTTTGGACCAACCGGTGCAAATGCCGCGGCTATTGGGACACGAAAAGCGATCATTGATGTATGGTCGCAACAGAGGGGCGTTGTTTTCGACACAAGAACTGTATAAATTTGAAAAAAAAGCGAGTGAAACCACTCGCTTTTTTAATTTATCCCATTAAAAGCCTCGCTCCCGACGGGGTTTATCTGCTCGAATAATTTTCAAATATTTTGTTGGCGAATCGTTTCAATAATTTTTTCCGGTCGCAAATCCGTCGTGAAACCTGCCGCCAATTTGTGCCCGCCGCCGCCGAACAAATTCGCGATGCGGGAAACATCAATATTTTTAAATTCTTCCGATCTTAAATTTCCGCGAAATTGACCGCTTGGTTCTTCCGTTAGCAAAAGAGAAAATTTGGCTTCGGGGACAATACACATAAAATTAGCTATTCCTTCTGTCATATCGTTGCGTACGCCGTATTCTTGGAAATCATTTTGTTTTATGACAGCGAATGCAAGACCATTATCTTGCAGTATCTCCAGGTCGCTTAATACTTTTCCCAATAACCGGGAGTGATTAACGGATTTTATTTTGTAAGCATTTTCCGTTACCTTGTTTAAATCTCCGCCTCGTGAAAGTAAATCGCCGATTGCTTGAAGAACCGCTTGAGATGTATTTGAATGCCGAAATCCTCCCGTATCAAAAAAAATGCCGGCCAAAAGACAGGTAGCCATGTTTTTATCAATTTCTATATTATTTTCCTGAAAAAAATAATAAATTATTTCCGACGTGGAAGACAATTGCGGTTCCACTATTCGAATATGGCCTTTGTGGTTTCCCGCTTGGTGATGGTCGATCGTTATAAGGGGAGTATTGATATTTTCCGGTTCAAGAACAAGACCGGTTCTTTGAAAATCGCCGTAATCAAGCGCCACTATCACATCATATTTATTTTTACCGTAAGAATTTTTTATTTCATGCCAATATGGCAAAAAATTCAATTCCCGCGGAGGCGGATCCTGACAAAAAAGAACAGCGTCAATATTATTTTTTTTTAAAATAAAATTTAACGCCAGCATAGAACCGATGCCGTCGCCGTCCGGATTTTTGTGAGTGGCGATAAGCGCGCGTTTGGCGCCGGAAAGCAAATTATTGATTTGATTGAATTTTAAATCAAGTCTGGGGATTGTCATGAATTTTACCCAAGATAATGTTGACCGCGTCCGCGGATTTCGCGCCTTTATCAATCGTAAAATTGATTCGGGGGACGAATTTCATATTAAGTTTTTTATTTACAAGCGATTGAATACGGCCGATATTTTTACTTAAATTATTCAAGGCTTCTTTTTCTTTATCATAAGGAATTATCGATATTTTAATTTTAGCGGATTTAAAATTCGACGCAACATCAACTTCGGTGATAGTTAAAAGATAGCGACCCTGATGCGTTTCTTTTTGAAGGATTCTTCCAAGTTCCTGTTTTATAAATTCGTTAAGGCGCTTGATTCTGCGTGCGGACAAATCAAAAATCTCAAATTTCAAATTACAAATAAATTTTAAATAACAATATTTGAAATTTAGTATTTGAAATTTAAAGTATTTTAAAAAATTATTTTTTAAACCGGCTACAAGCTTTTTTTCGTTTTTTCTTCTATGTATGCCCCTAAAGTATCCCCCTCTTTAATAACGGGATCTCCTTCAAACAATATGCCGGCTTCGTTAGGTTTATCTACCTGTTCCGCGGCTTTCTTTTCTTTTTTTAATTGAATAATTTTCCCCTTGGCAATCATTTCCCCTCCGCGCAAGACTTCTATTTCCGCTCTGTTTCGCATAAAACCGTCCGTGATTTTTCCGCCGACAATCATTCTTTGTTTTTCTGTCCTAAAAATGGCTAAAACTTTTAATTCGCCTATTTTTGTTCTCACATTTTTAACTTCAAGCAATAATGCCATTTCTTTTCTTATTTGATCGATCAATTCGTAAATAATATTTCCTGATAGTATTTTTACATCATTTTTTACCGCTAAGTTTTGTATGTCAGCCGGCGTATCCAAATTAAAAGATGCGATGATCGCTTCGCCGGCTCTGGCCATTTTGACGTCCATTTCATTGATTTCGCCTATTTCCGTTTTTAAAATTTCAATAGCAACTTCTTGCGATTTATTTTCTTCCAGTGAACTTAATAGCGCTTCCAATGATCCGTTGGCGTCGGCTTTTAAAACCATATGAAGCGTTTTATCGCTTCCGGGATTTCCAATCAGCAAAAAAGGAGTCGGTGTTTTTTTGTTTTGGATATCAGTTCTTTCGTTAACGCCCAAAAAACATTTTTCTCCAATTTCCGGAACTTTCGACAGACCTATTATTCTTGCCGGCATTGAAGGAAAAATCGTTTCCATCGTGTTGCCCTGAAAGTCTTCGATAATTTTTGCGCTGCCGTTTGTCCGGCCGCAAAAAAACTTATCCCCCTTGCGCAATACGCCTTTTTTGGATATTAACGTAACGGTTGGACCCCGCTCCTTGTCCATAAAAGCTTCAATTAAAACTCCTTCAAAGGACTTGTTTTGTTCCGGTTGCAAGTCTTCCATCTCCGCCACTAATTGTATCATTTCCAAAAGTTCCGGAACGCCATTGCCGGTTTTGGCGGAAACCGGAATCAACGGTACCTTGCCGCCCCATTCTTCAATAAGCACATTGTGCTGGCTTAAATCTTTTTTAACTTTTTCTTGGTTTGCTTCCGGTTTGTCTATCTTGTTAAGCGCTACGATAAAAGGTATTTTAGCTTCGTTGATATAATTGATTGATTCCAATGTTTGCGGTTTTACGCTTTCTTCCGCGGCAATGACTAGCATGGCTATGTCGGCTATTTTTGCGCCTCGTGAACGCATTTTGTCGAAAGCTTCATGGCCCGGCGTATCTATGAATGTTATTTTTTTGCCGTTATGTTCGATTTGATAAGCGGCGATATGCTGCGTAATTCCGCCGGCTTCCGTTTCCGTTACTTTTGTTTTGCGGATATAATCCAAGAGCGTTGTCTTGCCATGATCAACATGACCCAAAACCACAACAACGGGGGGTCGTATTTGATTATTTTCTTTTTTATCGCGGTTGTTCATTAAAATAAATTTTGATTATTATTCTTTCGCCGAAGATCATTCGCGAGGCGATATTTTCATTGCTTTTTTTAACGCGGATTGTTCTTCGTCGGATAAATCATATTCTGATTTCCCGTCATTTATCGGTTTAGCGTAAATTCTCGTTCTTTCACGGGAATAAAGATTTGAAAGTATAACACCGTTATTTTTAGCGTCAAGCAATGCCATAGAAAAACTTTGGTTGCCGCCCGTATCATGAAAAGCGTTAAACCGCACGATGTTAAATTTATGAATACTGCGCAATGCAATATCGCGTGTTTTTCGATATTCTTCTTTCAGTTCATTTAACGATTCTTCTATTTTTCTCGTTTTTTTAATTTCTTGAGCCAGCAACTCTTCCAAATCTTGCGCCTTGGACCCGTTAAAAAAAATTTTTATGCGTTTTTTTATTCGGCGCGTATCAAAAAATCCCGCAGTCGCGGCGGCAAACGATATAAAAATTAAAATAAAAAAAATCCAATTGTCGGAAAAATTAACCATTCATCAATAATATAAGATATGAGTAATTGTAATAAAAAAATCGCTTGTTGGCAATTCTTTGGCGCGTATTGCGTGCCTGAACAATAATAAATCGCGCATCAAGTTTCAGTACCGTATTTTATTTTTCGTTTTCCCCCATACCTTGAAAGGTTCTAAGCATTTGTTTCTTCCCGTTTGAATTATTTTAACTTGTTGTTTTTTGGAGACGCCTTTTATGACATCGTATATAAATTCGTCGTCAAAGCCGATTTCGGCGGCGTCTTTTCGCGTGCATCCATAATACAATTTTTCTATTTTTGCCCAATGAATGGCGGCAAAGCACATCGGACACGGTTCGCCGGAAGAATATACCTCGCAATCGGACAAATTGAATTTTTTTAATTTGACGGATGCTTTTCGAATAGCGGTAATTTCCGCGTGAGCCGTTGGATCGTTGGTTTTTAAAACTTTATTATGCCCCTTCGCTATTATTTTGCCATTTCGAACTATCACCGCTCCGAAAGGACCGCCATGATTAAGTTTTAATCCGTGAAAAGCTTCTTTGACGGCAATGTTCATAAAATTATTATAAGTTTTCATTTTATTTTTTTATTGGTTTGATATTTTGGGTTTAAATTTTTTAACATATTCATTGACTTTCGCAATCATTTTATTCTTTTCATCCGCATCTAAAAACGATGATTGAAAAGAATTTTTCGCGAGCCGCGTTATATCGTCAATCGTTAAATTTAACGCTTGAATTATGGCTAAAAAATTTTCGTTTAAATAACCGCCGAAATAAGCCGGATCATCTGAATTTATAGAAACCAGTAATCCTTTTTTCATCATTATTTTCAATGGGTGATTTTTTAAATCGTAGACTATTTTCAACCTTAAATTGGAAAGCGGGCAAATGGTTAACGGAATTTGTTTCTTTGCCAATTCATTGATCAATCTTTCGTCGTCAAGCGAATTATTGCCATGATCAATTCGGCTTACTTTAAGCAAATCAAGCGCTTCTTTGACATAATCTGCCGGACCTTCTTCTCCTGCATGAGCGACGGTTAAAAATCCCGCCTCGCGGGCTTTTTCAAAAACCCGTTTAAATTTGCGCGGCGGATTGCCGATTTCCAAAGAATCAAGACCGATGGCAATGATCTCTTTTTTGTAATTCAACGCCGATTTTAAGGTTTTCATTGCCGATTCTTCGTCAAGATTCCTCAAAAAACACATTATCAGTCGCGACGAAATACCCAATTTTTTTTGTCCGTTTCGCAGAGCTTTCAGTATGCCTTCCGTTACGGTTGAAAATTTTATTCCGCGGCCGGTATGTGTTTGCGGATCAAAAAAAATCTCGCAATGCGTAATATTCTGCGAACGCGCTTTTTTCAGGTATGCTAATGTTAAATCGTAAAAATCTTGTGCGACCATTAAGACATCGCAACCGCTGTAGTATATGTTTAAAAAATCTTGAAGACAAGTGAAATTGTAAGTATTTTTTATGTCTTCAATCGATTTATGTTTAATTTTAATGTTGTTTCGTTTAGCTATGCCGAACATCATTTCCGGTTCCAAGGAACCTTCAATGTGTATATGAAGTTCCGCTTTGGGAATGTTTTTTATGAAATCATTTATTTGCAATGTTGTATTCATAAATTCGGTTTTAACGCGCGTTTTGGCGAACGCATTATTTTAATTTTTTATTATTTAATTCCCATATTGCATTTTTTGCTATCCATTTTGCCGATTTGGAATTTATTTTTTGGATTTTCTTGGCGGTTTTAACCGCTTCTTTTTTGAGAATTTTATTTCTTTTCCCGATTTGACGCAACGCCCAATTAACGGCTTTTTTAACGTAATTGCGTTCATCCGTTGCCATTTTTTCAATCAGCGGCAAAAATGACAAGAATTTTTTATTTTCAGCGTTTTTATCGCGCCAGGCAAGCGTTGCCATCAAAGCGAAGCCCGCGCGTTTTTCAAATTCCTTTTTTTTCGCTGTCCATTCCATTGCTTTTTCGTAAGAGCAAGGAATTTTAACAAAAAGATTTAAGCATACCTCGTCGCATATATCCCAACTGTCAAAATCGCGTATCCACTTGTCCATTTGCCTCGCGGTCGTCAGCAAGGGGTCGTCAATCATACTTGCCAATATTTTCGCTTCGTGTATTCCCGATGTCCAAAGTTTTCCGGCAAGTTCGTGATTTTTTCCGGTTTCTTTGGCGATTTTCCTGAGATTAGGGATGGAAATTCCGTAAGCGTTTTTCGGTTTGATTCCGAATCGCGCCATTCCTCTCGCGTTTTCGGGATTTGCCAAAGATTTCAGTTTGTTTAAAATTGTTGACCACATAAAATAATCTTCTACAAAATAACCGAATAATCGGAGTAATTTTCTTTGATTACTTTTTTCCAATTAACCGTTTCGTTGCCGCCGCCTAAATCATTTTTGTTATATACGAGTAAAACACAAACTTTGTTTGTGTTTTTATGAATAGCCGCAATACACCTATTACCCGAACTGTGTCTCGATTCTTGCGTTCCTGAAATCTTAAATTCTGTTTTACAAATAACTATATTGGCATTTCTGCCGGTAATCTCTTCCGCAATACTTTTTTCTAAAATAACATCAAAACTTTGAAACTCACGAATTAGGGCGGAAAGAGTAAAATCCCAAGCCTTTTTATATTTCTTGGCGAAAGCTTTGATGAAATGCCTTTCGGCAAATAATTCTATAATAACCTCATAATTAGTAGACATCTCCAGGATTTTCTTGAGTTATTAATTCATACGGAATGATTTCATTATCCGAGCAAATGGCGTACGGAAGTTGGTTGTGAGTAAAAGCAACTATTTCTTTCGTATTCTTAGATTTCCATTTATCAGAAATGTTTTTTATGAGCTTCTTCTCGTTTTTATTTATTTCGGATAACGTAATTTTCGCTCCATTTCGTGTTTGAGAAATAAGCATTGCTCCATCTTCCGTAGGAGTAATTTCAATTTGCCCATCCTCAAAAAGCTCATCTATTGCACGGAAATATGAATCCGGAACCGGTCCATATTGAATTTTTCTATACTGCATACCACTCATACTTTCAAGATGGTTATAAAACCACGCGAAATCTGCCAAATAAACCAATTTGGCAAGTTTTGTTTTTGTGATACGCCCATCTTTTTTTGATCCGGCATTTCGGATATATGCAAGAATCATTTGTTTATATTTTTCATAATTTGCAAATATACCACTTTCCATTTCTTTTAAAGATACCCCGAAAATTTCAGATAGTTTTTCTGCTTCTGAAAAAGTTAATTCTCGTTTCCCTTGTTCTATGGCTATATATGACTGGCGAGAAATACCCAATTTTATCGCCAATTTAAACTGCGAAAAACCGCGCTTAACTCTAAGTGCTTTTATAAATTGTACATATTTATTACTCATACTTTAAGTATATATGCTTGTGTAAAAAAGTCAAACACAGAGGTGTTAATAATTCTGACATCATACTTTCACAGTACTAAAAATATGCGGTTGTGAAGCTCTAACTTTTAAATCCCGACCCCAGTAATTTCAACCTCGTAATTTGTGCGGGTAATTTGTATTTAGAGAAAAATTTCGTTTTTTTTAAACAATATCCTTGCCCAAATTACAAATTACAAACTACTAATTACTTCCGTAAAAATGAGCGAAGCGAAATTTTTACGGTGTTTGTTGGACAAAGTTCTAAACTATTTCGAGCAAAATCCAAATGATTAAAAATACTAATGCGGACGAGGCAAGACGAAACAATTTGTCTGGGGCTTTGGATTCGCCCTGCCTCGGCTGATTTCCCGCTCGCAGGAGGGGTTTGGGGAGGAATGCGGGCGGGGTTCGGAATGGGGGTTTTCGGAAATTCGGCGGCTATCAATCATTTTAACCAAGTTTTGATAATATCCAAAACTTGCACAATTTGTGTTGCGGCAAGCGCAACACCGACAACAGTCAACCAAAAAATTCGCTTTTGCAATTTCTCATTTTTATCATCAAGATTTACGATAGTTTTTTCCAAACTAGCAACGGCACCTTTCAGACTATTTATTTCAATAACCGCTTTTTTAATTCGGTCATTAGCGGTAGCCGCGAGGTCGCGGTCAATGCCGTTGCCAGTTTGAATATTTGGAAAATCTTGGTCGTCCATAAATTTATCTTTCCCACTCTTTAATGTGAGGTGAAAAATCAAGCTGATAATCTGGTATGCCGAGTGAGATACCAAATTTTACAACATCGTCATATTGTTCTTTTTTACTCCTATCTACTTTGAAAAATTTGTCGCGGAAAATAATGTAGTGAAAAGAATCATTTTTGAAATCGGCATACCAAGAATGTTTGCTATCAAGTGCTTTACTGATTTTTTCCGCGACATTATCAGCTTGATTTTCCTCTATCTCGACAGTATGTAATGTCCACTGTTTTATCCAAGGAGTTTTATGTTCCTCTACAACTTCTTCAACTTTTGTATCTGAAATTTTGACATCCTTGAGAATGTCCTTACTTTCCAAACTTTCCTCAATTATTACGCCTGTGTAATTCATACATTATTCTCAAAAACAAAAACATTATTTGAAAGCAAAAAATCAACCGCGTAATTTTGAATTTCACTACCGAGTAATTCTTCTGGCGTTAACCTCTCAAGAGCAGAAGGATTTTTTGCTTTTTGAGAAAGATGTTGTGTGAGAGTTTTCTTTATCTCAATATCAAATTTTAAATCGGTATTTTTTAGGAAAAAGGCAGTAGCTTCATGGAAAGCTCTATCGCGTATCTCTTTTTCCATTTTGTTAACTTCAGAACCCTCTTTATATCCTTTTTTAATATCGCCTAAAAAGCCCGTAGGACTTTTCTCTTTTCCCAAGAGAGACGGATACTCGTCATGTTTAACCAAAATCGCGTTAGCGATTTTCTTTCCTTGTTCCTCGGCAAAATTTTCTATATTTATTTTCATAATTTAATTGAGCTTAATATTTTAGTAAAATCTGATTTTATAATATCCGCTTTTGGTTCATCTTTGTCTGTAATCAGTAAGTTAAATATCAATAGAGATGAGGGCAAACACACAAAAATATTTTGGCTAAAAGATGTCGCCTTCAAACCGTTTTCGGTTTTTCTTGTAATGCTTAAAACCTTTTTCTTAGATTCTCCAACAGAAATATTTTCAGCTTTAGAGATTTCGTAAGCACCTCCCTCAAGTTTAAGTGCGCCAAGGATTGGCATGAGCAATTCGTTTCTATTTTCCGAATTTAAAAAATTATCGTCTTGTGCCGACAAGACACTTTCAATAGCTTCGGTTATTGGATTCACAAATATACGCAAAATCACATCACTTTTTGTCTGCCCATACGAAGATGGTATGCCCACTAAATTATCAAGTGTAGGATAATTTTTCTTGGCCATTTTCTTAAGCACAGGGATTTCATGCCAATCCATTTGGCAGTTGATAAAAGAAATTGAGTAAGGTGCTTTTTCTCCTAGCAATTTACCCGATAATTTTTTATTAAAAACTTTTGAGAGATTAAACATATTGGTCAAAGTTATTTTAATAATTCTTCCATAGGAACGCCTAACGACTTGGCGATTTTTTGAATTGTTTGAACACTTGGTTTTGTAACAACTCCACCCTCAATTTTGGCGGTGGGAGAGGGATTTGGTCACAACTCTTTTTCTTTGCCTACGGGTAAAGAAAAAGGTCGCGACCCCGCCTCCTTCGCCCCGCAGTATTGCGGGGCTTCAGTCCGGCTTTCAAATCCCGCCCCAGTAATTTAAACCAAAGAATTATCTTTAGTTTAAATTACGGTGGGAGAGGGATTTGAACCCCCGATACCCTTGCGAGTATGCCGCATTTCGAATGCGGTGCTTTCAGCCACTCAGCCATCCCACCATTAAAAACTGGTTATTATTTTATGCAACAAATTGTGCTTTTCCGCGTACTTGTTTATACCACAAGGTATAAACAAGTACGCGGATCCGCTCACGCCACAGGCGATGAGCGGACAGCCACTCAGCCATCCCACTAAAATAAAGTATTAAATATTCTTAATATTCTTTAAAATACTACTCCAACGGATTTCTATCAATAGGATACAGCGAAGGGGACTTATAATTGGAGTAAAATGTATCTTTCTGAATAATCTCTTCTTTGGAATCGTAGACTTCCTGAACCAACATCGCTTTCATTGATCCATCCGGTTTTATATCATATTGGGTTGGGCCGATAACTTCAACCTTCCTCCCGTCATCCGTACCGTATAATTCAAAAATCAAATTATTATCAATTATTTGCGCTTGCATTAAAATATAACCAGGAGTGTTATTGATGAAACGCAAATCCGGATTCGGAGGGTATATTGTTGAATCAAAGCCAGGAGAACCGTAATAAGCTACGGGAAAAGCATGAGCGAAACGTTCGGTGATTTTTAAACCGGCGTTTATCGCCGCCCGAAATATTGTCGTGGAGACCTGACATAAACCTCCGCCGTATTCTTCTGTTAATTTTTTGTCTTTTATCACCAATGCCGGCAAATATCCGGTTCGCGGACCAACTTCTCCCAATAATTCGTTGAAAGAAAATTTTTCGTTCGGTTTTATCAAAATTCCGTGAAATCTTGATGCGCCAACTTGTATATTGCGCTTTCTTGATTCTGGCGAACCCCAAAAATTTGATTCGCCTTTGCTCAAAAAAGCGGTAATCCCTAAATTATCTATATCATCTGTTCCTATTTCCGGTTTAATTTCTTCATAAATCAATTCCATATTATTGCTTCCGGTTTTTATAGATTTAATCATATTTTTCGCGCTTTTTTCTGTATTAATCCGCAGACCGTTTTGCGAAAGAGCGAAAACGACAACGCGTCCTTTTTCAAAACGCAATTGAGCGTTTACCGGTTCTCTGTTGATGCCCGTGGATAAAACCGTCAAATAATCTATTACTTTCTTTTCGTTCAAATCCACTCCCATAATTCGATTGTTTTTATTATACTTTCGCAGTCCGGCCGATAAAAAATATTTTTCTATTTCCCCCGGATATTCCGCCGGAAATTCCAGAAAATCAATCAGAACATCTTCTGTTATTTCCCATTTTTTTTCATTCAGCGTTAAAAATAGTGGAATATTTTTCGCCATATATTTTATAATTTCCTTGGCTATTTTGCTTTCCAAAATAGTCGTCTCCGGATTATCCGTAATAATTTCCAATTTTATCGGCAAATCCGATAAAAATGCCACGTTATTCTCTATGTCTTTTATTAATTTTTCTTTATTTATTATTTCTCCCCATTCTTCTTTGATTACGGTAAAATTATCTAAACTTCCTTTAAACGCAAGGATGCTGTTGCGCGCCGGTTTGTCCAAATAAGCCAAGTTTTTTTGATAAAATTTTGCGAAAACCGAACGATCCAGATTGATTTCCATCGGTAAATCGTATTTGCGAAAAACACCTTTTATTTGCCGGTTTATATTGGAAAAAATGTTTTTTCTTTCCCGGCCGATATTCCAATATTTTTCCAATGAACGGGAAGTATCAAAATTTATTCCCAAATCTTCCGGAAAAATTTCCCATTCCAGATTATTATAAGCGATAGTGATTTTTTGTCCGTAAAATTCAGTTATTTCCGCTGTTAATATTTCCCGCGCTTGGTCTTTATTTTTTCCGCTCAAATAAATATTCCCGGCTTTTACGCCGATTATTATTTTATTGTGATTGATCGCGATTAAAGCAATTACGAGAATTAGCCATATCGTTAAAAAAACAACGGTTATTTTGAAAATGTTTTTTTTCGATATTTTTGAAAAGCGCAGCATATAAATAGTATACCATAACTAAAAGCCGTTAATTAACGGCTTTTAAAGAAATGTTTGATTGTAATAAATTTTCTGAAAAAACAAAAAATTAAATGCTTTTTATCCGTATTTTCTTTGTTCTTAATTGTTCCGCTTTGGGCAATATAATCGTCAGAATGCCGTTTTTCATACTTGCTTCCGTTTTTTCCGAGATCACATCAACCGGTAAAATAACGGAACGGGAAAATTTTCCCCAATAACATTCCTGATAATAGTAATCTTCTTCTTTGATAATTTCTTCATTTTTACGCTCGCCTTTGATCGTTACTGTATCATTTGTTATAGTGATATCCACATCATCCGGTTTAACTCCGGCGATGGTTGATTGAATAACGATGTTGGCAGGGGTTTGGAAAACATCAATGGTCAGTTGACCTTCGGATTCAGAAAGCCACGTTTCATCTTTTTTGGCCTCAATATCAATATTTTCTTTCACAATAGACGCATTTTCCTTTTCTTTTCCGCCGCTTTTAATTACTTTTTTTTCTTCTTGATAATTTTGCTGTATCTCTTCCATTTCCGGTTTGCTGTTTAGCGGCACCATTTGTTCCCTTTCTCCTTCTTCTTCAACAACAGCGCCAGTCAATCTTTGCAAAAACGATGGTTTATTTTTTGACATTTATATTGATGTTAATATACGAATTTATACCAATGATACGAATAAATATTAGTATAATTAGTACGCATTAGTATATTAGAATCGCATCTTTATATTTCACATATTGATAATTTTTTTCGTAAAATTTTTATTTGTCCGAAAACATAAAAAGCGGACAATAACATTAAAACGGGGATTATGTAAAAAATCAAATTTCCGGCTTTAATTAAGGTGTAATTGTAGCTTCCGTGAATAATAACCGCAATAATAAAGCCCCGTAAAATAAAAATTTTTGATTTCCAGAATTTTCGGCGCATGGAAAGAGCAAGATGATAACCAATGATTCCTGAAACCAGTGTATGTAAAAAAGTAGCTCCCCAAAAACGCAGAATGCTTATGGCGGCGACTTCGCTCATTGTGTCCAGTCTTACGAGTGTGATGACATTTTCCGCCGCCGCAAATCCGAGTGCCACTATAATTAAATATAACATAGCATCAATCGGTTCGTCAAATTCGGGATTTTTCAAAATTGTCAGCCGTACTGCCAAATATTTTAATAATTCCTCCGTTAAAGCGATTGTTAAAAATATGGTAATCAACGATTTTAAAAAATAATCGAGAGAAAGATTTAAAATAAACTCACCGAAATAAAGTTCTACCACCACGGCGATCGGCGCGATAAAAATACCCGCGAAAAACATCAGTAAAACCATGGAATTCGGCTCCGGATGGCAGTCCTTTCTTAAATAAAAAAACAACCAGATAACGCTGGGCAAAATACCGATTAGTATTGTCATTATTTCAAACAAAATATGCGATTGTGATCATTATTAAAAACCTTTTTTATTTTAACATTTTTAATTAAAAAACGATATAGCCATTTTTTATTCCGGCCATTTTTCAATCATCAATAGGTTTTTTTGTTTGTTTGGTATTGTTTGCCAGATATTTTCTGTGATAAATGGCATAAACGGATGCAGTAGAATCAAAGTTTTTTTCAGTATTTCCAGTAAAACATATTGGGCGGCCGATTTATCTTTTGTATCACTGCCGTTCAAGCGTGGTTTTGACGACTCGATTATTTTATCGGCAAAAACATGCCAAAAATAATGGTATAGTTGTTCGGCCGCGGAATAAAATTTAAAATTATCCATATCTTTCGTCATTTTTTTTGCCATCATTGCCAATTCTTTCAGATTTTTTTTATCTTCCGTTTTCAGCGCGTTGTTTTTTCTTGATTTTTTCGCGAATGCGTCAATATCTTTCAGGTTCTCCGGCAAATTCATCATAACAAATCTTGCCGCGTTCCAAATTTTATTGGCAAAATTGCGGTAACCCCTTATTTTATCTTCGGAGACAACGGGATCGCTGCCCGGCGTATTGCCGACAACAAGGGACATTCGGACGGCGTCAGTGCCATATTTTTCGCTCATCTCCAGTGGACTGATTACATTCCCCTTGCTTTTGCTCATTTTTTGCCTATTTATATCGCGCACAAGCCCATGTAAATAAACGGTTTCAAAAGGCACTTTGCCCGTAGCATACAGCCCAAGCATTATCATTCTCGCAACCCAGAAAAGAAGAATGTCGGAACCGGTCTCCATTACGTCAGTCGGGTAGAATTTCTGAAAATCATCTTTTTTGGCCGACATCAGCGCGGCGAACGGCCATTGTCCCGAAGAAAACCATGTGTCAAAAACATCGGCGGTGCCTTCATCGGGGATTTTAATTCCCCACGCTATTTGGCGGGAAATGTTCCAATCTTTAATGTTAGCCATCCAGTGAAAAAATATTTTTTCAAAACGTTTTGGAATAAATTTAATTTTTCCGCTTTTTACCGCCCTAACCGCCAAATCCCTTAAAGAAAATTTTCCGCCTTTCGGCTTTTCCGTCATTTTCACAAACCATTGGTTTGCCAAATTCAACGGCTCAATCTGCGATCCGCATTTATAACATAAAGCGGCGTTATTGATGTAATTTTCGTCAATTCCCGCTGGCGCGAATTCAACATTAAGACGATTATTGTTTTTTAAAATTTCCATTGCTTTTTGCCTGGCTTCAAAAACCTTAAGACCCACAAGTTCTGCGGGTATTTTTTCGCCTTCCATTTTTCCGAAAAAATTAATCACCGGTTTTGATTCTTTGTTTATTTCCGGATGTTTGCCGAAAATTTCTTCATCCGCTTTATCGTGATCCGGCGTAATTTTCAACGCACCCGTGCCAAAATCTTTATCAACCGTTTTGTCGGAAATTATCAAAATTTTCTCGTTATTTAGCGGATTAACGGCGTATTTTCCGATAAAATTTTCATAGCGTTTGTCAATAGGATTTACGGCTATGGCAACATCGGCGGGAATAGTTTCTGGTCTTGTTGTCGCGACCGTAATGAACGAATGCAATTCCGGCACATCGTATTTCACGTAATAAAGCGGGCTTTTTCTTTCCTCGTATTTCAATTCCACATCGGATAATGAAGTTTGGTGCTTAACGCACCAGTTTATTATACGTTTTCCCCTATAGAGCAAACCGTCGTTTTTCAGTTTTTCAAAAGTTTGATAAACGATTTTTATGACATTTTCATCAAGCGTAAATTTTTCCCTTGTCCAGTCGCAGGAAGCCCCCAGTCGCTTTAGCTGGCTCTCCATCACTTTTTTATTAGCGAGGGTGAACTCCATAATTTCTTGGTAAAGTTGTTCGCGTGGAATTTGAAAACGCGATCGGCCTTCTTTTTCCAGTTTTTTTTCAAATACCACTTGCGTTTCAAATCCAGCATGGTCAGCGCCCGGAAGCCATAACGCTTTAAATCCTTTTATTCTTTTGTAGCGGATCATAATGTCTTGCAATGTTACAAAAATCGCATGACCGAGATGCAGAGGACCGTTGGCGTTCGGCGGCGGCATTATGACGGTAAACGATTTTTTATGCCTTTTCGGCAATTTATCCGGATTAAAAAATCCCGACTTTTCCCAAAGGCGGTAAATTTCCGGTTCTGTTTTTTGAGGTTCATACTGAGACATTTATTTTCTATAAATATCTTTACAATGCGCCACGCGCAAAAGATTTATTATTTCAACGCCGTTGAATTGAAAAATTACCCGCCAATCGCGAGTAATCCGAAAAGATAATAATCCGAACAGTTGCCCGCTAAGATTTTTAGTATGCAAACGACTGTCAAACGGCTCATCTCGAAGAATGTATAAAAGATCGGCTAATTTTATTTGCGTTTTTTCGGAAAGTTTCTTGACGGACTTTAAAAAATTAACGCCATAAATTATCTGAAACATTATTTTTTAAATAAAGAAAGAAAATTCTGCTTACCATTAAATGATCGTGTCGATCTCTCTTTTAAAGCCGAAAATATTTCTTGAATAAATTTATGGCTATATTGACCCTCTTTATCTTTTATAATATTGCCGATAACCAAGGAACGCAAAACCTGAACCTCGCGTTTCAGGTTAACTATTTGAATATTGAATTTATTAATAGTCGCTTGGGTCATATTTATAATATAACATACACAAATTATTTAACAATCCCTTATTGTTTTTTCTTAATAATCGCTAATCGTAGAATTTTATTTTATACTCAGATTGACATTCGCTTTTATCTTTTCCGGCATATCCGCGCCTTCACGTAAAAATTCGTAATATCCGGCAATGCCCGTCATTACGGCATTGTCGGTGCAAAGTTCAGACGGCGGAATGCGCAAAATAACATCCGGCAATTCATTTTGAATTGCCGTTTTTAATTGCGCGCGCAGTTCTTTATTCGCCATTACTCCGCCTCCGCAAAAAATGCTTTTTACATTGTATTCTTTTATCGCGCGCAATGTTTTTTTGATCAAAACATCAATAACCGCTTGCTGAAATTCGGCGCAAATGTCTGGAGTTAAATCTTTCGTCTTTTTAATACCAAAATTCTTAACCAAATAAAGTACTGCTGTTTTTAGGCCGCTAAAACTGAAATCATAATCTTTTATATTTATCATCGGTCGCGGCAACTTGAAATTTGGAATTTGGAATTTTGAATTTATGATTTTATCCGCTAATTTTGAAATAATCGGACCGCCCGGATACCCCAACCCCAATAATTTCGCCACCTTGTCAAACGCTTCTCCGGCCGCGTCGTCGCGCGTTTCGCCCAAAAGTTTATATTTGCCAACCTCTTTCATTAAAATCAACTGCGTATGCCCGCCGCTTACCACAAGGCAAATCGCGGGGAATTTTATATTTTTATTATTCAAGAAATTAGCGGCTATATGTCCTTTAATGTGGTCAACGCCAATCATCGGAATTTTGGAAACAAGCGCGAGCGATCTCGCGAAACCGATGCCCGCCCACAAACTCGGTTCCAATCCGGGACCGACAGTTATGGCAATTAAATCAATTTTATTTTTTAATTTTGCTTCGCTTAAAGCTTTTTCCAAAACTATCGGCAAATTTCTCTGATGCGCTCGCGCCGCCAGATTTGGCACGACACCGCCGAACGGCGCGTGAATTTCCGTTTGAGACGAAACGATATTCGCAAGAATATTAAAACAAGGCCGTTTACGGCCGTTTACTTGAATTATAGCGATTGACGTGTCATCGCAAGACGTTTCTATGGAAAGAATCAGCATAAATCAAAATGGTAAAATTATAATCAATTTTCAATTATTTTTCTTTTGAAAATTGAATCATTGAAAATTTTCGTTATTGTAGCCCCATCGGGATTTTCCGCCCAAGGCGGATGGGCCTCGGGCCCAGAACCCGAGTTGATTTCAAAATGGCATACATTATTTATCAAGTATTATTATTTTATTGTAGCCCCATCGGGATTTGAACCCGAGTTACCACATTGAAAGCGTGGTGTCCTGGACCAGGCTAGACGATGGGGCCGTAATTTTTTTCTTACGTTATAAAAATATTTTAACCAATAATCGTCAAAAAAACAAGTCCGATTGCTTGTGCTAATCGGACTTTTTTACAATTTAATCTAATGTTAAATGCCATTTCTGTTGGATTTCACCGGCAAGTTGATTGGTCTTTATCGCGTATTTATCAACTAAAACGGTTATTTCTTTTAAAACTTCCGCATCTATTTTTATGGCATAAAATTTATTGCAAACATGCTTTAGGCACTGCCATGGCCTAAATTCCTTCAAAATACACCCTGAATCGCTTAAAAAAATACAGCATTTTTTAGAATTTATAAAATTCCAATCCGGTTCGGGAAGGCTGAATTTATTTTGCGAAAGAAAAAGCAATAAATCTTTTTTAAACAGCCAAATATAAGAATTACAGCAATTTCCTTGACACTGACGGCATATTTTCCCGCAAGAATTAAAAAATATTTCAGTTATTTCCTTGCGCAATTCCAGTTGCTCTTTGAAAAAGTGCTTCATTTCCGCATTTTTTAAAACAGGTTCAAATGTGGACGACAACGCGCGCATTCTTTGAAAAAGATTTACAATAATTTCTTTATTTTTGTCGTAATTCATCGAGGCCCCCCTTATTTTTTAAATTTCAATGTTCATAAAATAACCCGCACAACCAGTACATTCTAACATAAAAAAGTATTTTAGTCAATTTTTCTTAGTCCTTTTTAGTAAAAATCCTATGGCTTTTTGTTGATTTTCAAGTTAATATAAAAATATGATTGCTTCAATATCGGGAAAAATTATTTATAAAATGGAAAAATTCGTCGTTATTGAAAATAACGGTATTGGCTATAAGGTGTTTATGGCGGAAAATACGCTTTCCGAATTAAACGCAGACGATGAAATAAAAATATATACCTATCTTCATATACGGGAGGACTTAATGGATCTTTACGGCTTTTTGAATTCGGAAGATAAAGATTTTTTTGAAATGCTTATTTCCGTATCCGGCATCGGCCCAAAGGGGGCCTTGAATATTTTAACGATTGCTCCGGTAAAAATGATACAATCGGCGATTCTTGCCGGCGATGCCGGCATTTTGACCAAAGTTTCCGGCATAGGTCAAAAAACGGCGGCAAAAATCGTGCTGGAATTAAAATCAAAAATAAAAAATACGCTTTCCGAAAAAGATATGGCTTCTTATGCCGGGGAAGATTTCAAAAAAAATATGGATGTTCTTGATGCTTTAACGACCCTTGGTTACAACCAAACGCAAGCGCGCGAAATATTGAAACAAATTCCGGCTCATCTAAGCGCGGAAGAAAAAATAAAACAAGGACTAAAACTTTTAGGAAAATGAGTTTTCTGCAAACCGAAAAATGGGGCGAGTTTCAAAAGGCGCTCGGCGCCGATTATTTTAAAATTGGCGGCATTTTTGTTTTTAAATACAAACTGCCGTTTAATAAACATTATTTTTATATTCCGCGCGCCGATTTTACCAATGAAAATTTAAAAAATATAATCAACGAGGCTCAAACAATGAATCCGGTTTTTTTACGGATTGAACCGGGAGCAAAAAATCAAAAAGATGCTTTGACGGCAAGTTTGGCAAACATTGGATTTAAAAAAATTAATCAAGAAAGCCAGCCATCAAAAACATTGATTTTGAATCTTGAAAAACCGGAAAAAGAAATTTTAAGCGCTATGCATCATAAAACAAGATACAATATCGGGATAGCGGAGAAAAATGGCGTAAAAATTGAAATTAAAAAATCTTTAAACAAAGAAGAATTTGAAATTTTTTGGAAATTGATTAATAAAACGGCTAAACGCGATAAATTTACGATATTTTCCAAAAAATATTATGAAAAATTACTGAATATTTTCAGTTCGTCCGCGCCGGAATTTATGCCGAATGATGCGCCGTTGATAAAAATTTTCCTAGCCAAACTTCAGGACGAAATTATAGCGGCCGCCATTGTAATGTTTTACGGTGATACCGCCGTTTATTTGCACGGCGCGTCAGATTACGATTTTAGAAAAATGATGGCGCCGCATTTATTACAATGGAATATAATTTCCAACGCCAAAAAATCCGGTTTTCTTTATTATGATTTTTGGGGAATCAATGAAAATAAATGGCCCGGTGTTACAAGATTCAAAAAAGGTTTCAGCGGCAAAGAAATTGAATACGCGGGAACATGGGAT
Organism: Parcubacteria group bacterium GW2011_GWA2_38_13b; assembly: GCA_000992445.2. GTDB lineage: Bacteria > Patescibacteriota > Minisyncoccia > GWA2-38-13b > GWA2-38-13b > GWA2-38-13b. Next base: position 28,160 of record LBUF02000016.1, on the reverse strand, counting down.
TACATATTTAAGCCCATTTGGTATTTAGGATATAAAATGTTTAAAAAAGTAAAAAATTTCTAAATAGGTTTATGTTTTAAATTTTTCAATTTTCAATGAAGCAATTTATAAAAAAATTACTGCCCGCAAAAATATTTTATTTATACCATTATTGTATGGCTATATTTGCCGTTGTTTATTATCGTCATCCGTCGGAAAAAATGATTGTTGTCGGCATTACCGGAACTAACGGCAAGACAACGGTCGTGCATTTGATTTCGGAAATTTTGGAAAAAGCCGGATATAAAGTCGGGCGAATTTCTTCAATTGATTTTAAAATAGGCGGCGATATTTCGCGAAATTATCTCAAAATGACTATGCCCGGCCGATTTTTTCTTCAAAAATTGTTGCGGAAAATGATAAATGCCGGCTGCGATTACGCCGTGGTGGAAGCGACTTCTGAGGGTATCCGGCAATTCCGCCATAAAGGAATTAATTTTGATATCGGGATTTTCACCAATTTAACCCCGGAACACATCGAATCCCATAACGGTTTTGAAAATTATAAAAAAGCGAAGCTGGAATTTTTTAATCATTTAAGCAAAAGCAGACATAAAACAATTAACGGAAAAATAATAAATAAGATTTTAATCGTAAACAGCGATGACAAATACGCAAGAGAATTTCTTGACTTTAATATTGAACAAAAATATGTTTACGGTTTTCAACTGAGTAATAATCAGCAAAATGCTATAATTGCGACGGAATACGAATTATCAAATAATAAAACATCGTTCTCCGTAAACGGTCATATTTTTAACTTAAAACTTTTAGGCAAATTTAACGCATATAACGCATTGGCGACGATTGCGGTCGGCATATCGCAAAATATTGACATAGAAATTATTAAAAAAACGCTGGCGGAAATTCAAAACATCCCGGGCAGGATGGAACTTATTGAAATAGGCCAGCCATTTAAGGTTGTAGTTGACTATGCCCATACGCCGGACGCGCTTTGCAAAGTTTACGAAACATTGCGGAAAGACAGTCCCCGATTGGTTTGTGTTTTAGGTTCTGCTGGCGGAGGCCGCGATAAGTGGAAACGGCCAGAAATGGGAAAAATCGCGGCTCAATATTGTGATCAAATAATACTTACCGATGAAGATTCATATAATGAAAATCCTGAACAAATTTTAGATGAAATCGGTTTTGGGATTCCGCAAAATTCAAATTATAAAAAAATATTGGACAGAAGGGAAGCCGTAAAGATGGCGTTAATGCTGGCGCGCCCAAATGACATTGTTATCATTACCGGCAAAGGCGCGGAAAATAAAATGATGGTAAAAAACGGCTGGATTCCGTGGGACGATCGTGAAGTCGTAAAAGAAGAATTGATGAAACTGAATACGAAACTTGATTTTCCGGAAAATAATTGATACGATGATTTTATATGGATATAAAAACTTCGGAAAAATTTAAAAAATTACTGGAAGAGGAAAAGAGGAAGCTTGAAAAACAGCTTGAATCTTTTGCTAAACCCAGTGCGGATGTAGAGGGCGATTATAAAACAAAAATGCCGCAAATAGGGGATTCCCCGGATGATAATGCCATTGAAATCGCGATGTATGACAACGCTCTTTCGCTGGAACATAATTTTGAATCGCGGCTTGAACACATAAACGCGGCTTTAAAAAAGATTGAAAAGAAAAAATATGGCATTTGCGAAGAATGTAAAAAAGATATCGGCGAAGCGCGACTAAAACTTTATCCGGAAGCAAGGCATTGTATGAAATGCCATAAAAACAATAAAGTTGATTAATTATTTAAGTGTTATGAAATAATTGGATCGTATAGCGAATCAATATTGTTTCCTTTATTTGATTTATTATTTTATAATATAATATTTATGAAAGAAAGTAGGGAATCATTTAATTTTCAAAGACGACCAAGGCAGACTCTGGCGGAGCAGATTTTGGCGGAGAAGAAAATGAATGAGTTTCAAAGACAACAAAGAGAGGATGTTTTGGCGACGAATAAAACTAAGGAACTAGTTATAGGGCAACTCCTTGAATATAATAAACGTATAAATAAAGAAAAAATGAAAAATGCCAAAGGGCTGGGAAAAGTAAAGGAATTTTTCAAGCAAATTGGTGGAACCGGTTCCAACACAATGATGGAATTAGAATTTAGAGAAGGAATTAACAAGCTTGAAAATGTTGTACTAAATTTTTTGGGACGTGAAAAAGTAAAAGTCGCTATTAATGAAAATAAAGATGCTGAATTCAATGCAATGGTGAAAGAATTGGCAGAAAGAGAAGATGTACGAGAAATTTTTGAAGTGGATCTATCCTAAAAAGCGAGAAACAATAAAATAAAAGTAGAAACGAATAATTATTAAACAAATAATGTGAAAATTATGATTTATGAAACAACCGGTTGGATTGGCACAATTTTAATAGTAGTGGCTTATTTTTTGGTTTCCAACGATCTTGTAAGCAGTTCAGGACTAATGTATCAAATAATGAATGTATTAGGAGCTTTGTTTATGGGAATAAGCGTTTTTAAAAAAACCGCGTGGGCATCATTTGGATTGCAAATTGTATGGTTTGTCATAGGCACAATAGCGATTGCAAAAATAATATTTTAAATCAATTTTAACGCTATTTTATAATGCCGGCTAAAATTTTTTCATCAGCGATTTTGGGATTGGACGCTGTTCCAATAGAAGTAGAAGTGGATCTCACTAGAGGGCTCCACTGTTTTAATATTGTAGGACTTCCGGATAAAGCCGTGGAAGAATCAAAGGAGCGGGTATCGGCCGCCATAAAAAACAGCGAATACGACGCTCCCAACAAAACCAACAGACGCATAATCGTAAATTTAGCGCCGGCTAATATAAAAAAAGAAGGAAGTTATTATGATTTGCCCATTGCCGTTGGTTTTTTAATCGCCTCGGAACAAATAAAAACCAATACGAATGATAAAATTTTTGTCGGCGAATTGGCGCTTGACGGATCATTAAGAAAAGTAAACGGAATCCTGCCAACCGTTATTATGGCTAAAAAACGGGGTTTTAAAACGATATTCGTGCCCAGCGATAACGCCAAAGAAGCCAGTATCATAGAAGGGGTCTCTGTAATTCCGCTTAAAAACCTGAAGGAATTAATGTTTCACCTTGATGGATCAGGCGAAATATCGCCTCACCCCGTTTCAAAAATAGATGACTATATTTGCGAAGAAAAAATAACCTGCGATTTCGCTTACATAAAAGGACAGGAAAGCGCCAAGAGAGCGCTGGAAATCGCGGCGGCCGGCGCCCATAACATATTAATGTCCGGTCCGCCCGGTTCGGGAAAAACATTGCTTGCGAAAGCGTTCGCTTCCGTTCTTCCGCAGATGACTTTTGATGAAATATTGGAAGTGACAAAAATTTACAGCATAGCCGGACGGCTTGGTTCCGAAAATCCTCTAATCACTGTAAGACCGTTTAGAAGCCCCCATCATACCGCTTCGGGCATAAGTTTAATCGGGGGAGGCGCATATCCAAAACCCGGGGAAGTAAGTTTAAGCCACAGGGGCGTTTTATTTCTTGACGAATTCTCGGAATTCCAGCGCAATGTTTTGGAAAATCTCCGCCAACCACTGGAAGACGGAATGGTAACGGTTTCCCGCGCCAAAGAAACGATTACTTTTCCGGCTCGCTTTACTTTGGCCGCCGCAACCAATCCCTGCCCTTGCGGAAATTACAATGATCCCCAAAAAGAATGCTATTGCTCGCCATCAATAGTATCAAAATATCAGCGCAAAATTTCAGGTCCGCTTATGGACAGAATTGACATACACATAGAAGTTCCCCGCATAAAATACGAAAAATTGACTTCCGAACAAGTTGCGGAATCGTCTTTGGAAATAAGAAAACGGGTGCAAAAAGCCAGAAATTTGCAGCAAGCGCGGTATGCCGGCGAAAACATACAAACAAACAACGAAATGAGCATAAAACAAATGCAAAAATACTGCAAAATAGACCAGGAAACCGACTCCATTTTACGCGCCGCGGCAAATCAAATGCAACTTTCAGGAAGATCCGTGCATAAAATACTTAAACTTGCCCGCACAATCGCCGATCTTTCAGGAGAGGAAAATATAAAACGCGATTTTATCGCCGAAGCTTTGCAATATCGGCCAAAAGATAATTTTTAATATTTCCAATTTTTATTAAATTTGAATTTTAAATTATAAAAAAAATCATTCCGCAATATTGCGGAATGATTTTTTATTTAAAACAAATTTATCGTATAAACGGATTTCTTGCTCCGCGAACCTCAAAATGCAAATGACAGCCGGTTGAACGGCCGGTTGTTCCCACTAAAGCGATAAGTTGACCCTGTTTAACCGCATCTCCGACAGTAACTAAGTTTTGACTATTATGAGCATAAAGAGTATCTATGCCATTGGGATGCTTGATTTTTACGTATTTACCGTATCCTCCATTCCAGCCAACGGCATCGGAAACAGTAACTGATCCGGCCGCCGTCGCGTAAATCGGAGTTCCGCAGGAATTAGCGATATCAACGGCATTGTTAGGATGCAGTATTCCCCAATTCCTGCCAGTGATAGGAGTGATAAAATATCCGTCAATGGTCTTTAAGGTGTTTAAATAATTTGGAGCGGAAACATAAACGCTTACGGGAATGTATATTTCTCCATCGGGAATAATCAATATATCGTCCGCGGCAATAGCGCCGTCTGCCGGCAAAGTGTTAAATTCGATAACACGACTTGCTTCCGCTTTATATTTTTTAGCGATAGATAGAATAGTATCGCCAGGTTTAACTTTATGTGATACGCCGCTAACCGGCAAAATAATCAATTCATTGCCGGGCCGGATAATGCTTTTGGCGTTCAATTTATTCGCCCAAAGAAGAGTATTGACCGTAATGCCGAATGAAGCCGCGATTGATGTTGCATTATCTCCCGGTTGAACGGCGTATTTGATAATTTCATTTCGTTTATTTAAAGAAGTCATCGTGGTGATAGGCGAACGCGCGACCAAAAGAGAATTTCCGTAAAGAGTGGTAAAACCGATTTCATTTTCAATACCGTCTTGTTCCGCTTCTTGCGCCATGGAAATGGCAGAAACAATAGAACCGCCCATTAATGAACCCAGGATTGTTCCTGTTTGAACTTTTTTAACCCCGATATTTTGATCAATTTCGAAATTAACTTCTTCTACAATATACTCTTCGTTAAGAATTTCATTAAGATAAATATTTCCGTGAATTCCGTTGTCTGTGAATGTGTTGATTGAGATTATGGCTGAAATTATTATAAAAATCCCTAAAAAAACTAAATTCTCCTTACATTGACCAAGGAGATTTTTACTTAATTTTTTTATATAACCCATGCTTTTTATTAAAAAAATACGGGACTTTGTAATGATAGTATTAATAATTCGTAAAAATTAACAAATTAATCGCAAAAACTATCAACTGTAATGATAGTGTATTTTGGGCTGAAAGTCAATAATTTTTACAAAAAGCAGACAAGGCGTATCATTGCGTGTTATCTTAAAATTTGATATCAATAAGCTATATCTTTGTTTGTAAATTGCGCCCTTAGCTCAATGGATAGAGCGCTTGGCTTCGGACCAAGAGGCTGAAGGTTCGACTCCTTCAGGGCGCATAACAGTTAAATAAAAAAATATGACGAAAGAAATTTTTTTCGATAATAAAATAAAAGCGTTAGAGCAAGATTCTGAAGAAGAAACAAAAAAGGCGGTAATGGCCGCGATGGAAAAATGCGGAAATGGACCGAATGGAAAAAAAAGAAAAATTTTTCTGGATATTCTTCGTGACACCACGGAGACGCAAGTTTTAGTTCCCCGATTAAAATTACATAGTATGAATTTAAAAAAATTACCGGAAATATTAAATCATGAAAGTATTTTTGAATTACTGTCATTAATGTTGGAAAAGAAAACTCTATTTAGGTTTCAAATTGGAGTTTTACTTTCTTGTTTTCGTCATGATGAATTACCGGAAGCTTTGCTGAAAAAAATAAACCCGATAAAAATAAGTGAAAATTTTACCGTGGAGATTGGATATATGGGTTGGCATTTATGCGAGGAAGCTGAATTAAGAATGCGGAATTCAATAAAAGATAAAGCTGTTATTTTGGCAAACAAAGGCCTTTTGATTAAATTTAACGGAAGATTGTCCGCTTTGTGCATTAAAAATTTTTCTTCTTCCGGCAGAGGAATATTTTATGAAGGTAATTGGTATTCGCCTACGGATACTGTTTTAAGGGAGGAGATCAAAAAGGCTTTTGATGATGGTGATTATTCGCGCATTGATTTATTATCAGGGAATTGGGCGCTTATGAGGAGTTCGGATTTGTATACTGATAATAAAAATAATTGCCAGCAATTTTTAGAAATAATCAATAAAGCCGTATTGATGTTTTCTGGATTTTTACCAAAAAGCATTGAGGGGATGGCAAAAAAAGATTATCGTATTAAATATGAACATAAAGGAGATATTGTCAATCCGTCGTAAATAGAAAAATATCAGTAGATTAATTTTGCATTGTTTATGTTAATTTTGATCCATTACGGAGAAATCGGTCTTAAAAAAGGCAACAGGGCTTTTTTTGAAAGAAAATTAGTTGAAAATATTCAAGCCGCGCTGGAAGGTTGCGGTGATTTTTTTGTAACGCGGGAAACGGGACGAATTATAGCGTCTGAAAATAATAATACGGTTAATAATATTGAAAAAATAGCCGGAAAATTAAAAAAAGTTTTTGGAATAGCGCATTTTTCTTTTGCTTACGAGTACCCGATTATAAACAGAGGCGGAATAGAATCAGCGGTAAACGGGCTTTGCGAAAAAATTTATAATATCTATAAAAATCGGAATATGGAAACGGGAAATAAAACATTTAGAATTAAAACGCAACGTTCCGATAAAAAATTTCCATTAACCTCGCAGAAATTAAATGAGCAAATCGGCGATTTTATGGTAAAGAAAACCGGAATGAAAGTTGATTTGGAAAATTCCGATTTGACGATTTTCGCGGAGATAACGCGAAAATCCGCTTATGTTTATTTTGAAAAAATAAAAGGGCCGGGCGGACTTCCGGTCGGCACAAACGGCGAAGTTTTGACGCTTATATCTTCCGGAATTGATTCGCCAGTGGCGGCATGGTATCTTATGAAACGGGGCGCGCGGGCGAATTTTATTCATTTTCACAGTTATCCGCAGACAAACAAAGCATCAATTGACAATGTAAAAGAGATTATCGGCCGTTTGAACGGATGGCAAATGAAAAATTGTAAATTATTTTTGATACCGCTTTTGGAGATACAAAAAGATATTATAAAAAAAGCGCCGGAAGATTATCGCGTAATGATGTATAGATATTTTATGTTAATATTAGCCGAGAAATTGGCGCGCGATAATGGTTGCAAAGCGTTAGTAACGGGAGAAAGCCTGGGACAAGTGGCTTCACAGACGATAGATAATATTTTCGCTTTGGATGGTTTTGTTGGTATGCCGATTTTTCGTCCGTTGATAGGTATGGACAAGGAGGAGATTATAATTAAAGCCAAAAATATCGAAACTTATGGTATTTCTATAAGACCGTACGGAGATTGCTGCAGTTTTTTTGTGCCTAAACATCCTGTAACGAAAGCAAATAGCGGTATGATATTAAATGTAGCTGAAAAAATTGATAAAAAAATAATTGATCAAGCGTTTAATAATATAGAGATAATAGATTTTTAAATTTTCAATTTTCAATTTTAAATTTTCAAATAATAAAAATTATTGAAGATTGTAAATTGATAATTGAAAATTTTGTATGTTTTTAACTTCAGAATCGGTAACCGAAGGTCATCCCGACAAAATGGCCGATCAAATTTCCGACGCCATTTTGGACGAGGCATTAAAACAGGATCCGTATAGTCGTGTTGCCGTGGAAACATTGCTTACCAATGGTTTGATTGTTATCGCCGGAGAAATGACCACTAACGCGTACATTGATATTCCCGGCGTTGCGCGCCAAGTGGTAAGAGAAATCGGTTACGAAAATTCCAAGATTGGTTTTGATTGGAGAACTTGCGGTATTTTAGTTTCCATTCAGGAGCAGTCGCAAGATATTGCGATGGGGGTTTCGCATTACCGAAAAGAACAGCCGGAAAAAGTCGGCGCCGGAGATCAGGGGATTATGTATGGTTATGCTACCAAAGAAACGGAAGAGTTTATGCCGCTTCCGCTAGTTTTGGCGCATAAATTGGTTAAAAAGTTGGCGGAAGTCAGAAATGCCGGAATTTTGCCATATTTAAGGCCCGACGGGAAAAGTCAGGTGACCGTTGAATACGAAAATGGTGCGCCGAAAAGAATTGAAGCGGTTGTCATTTCGGCCCAGCATAATCCGGAAGCGAAAATTTCGCAAATTAAAAAAGATATAATAAATAAAGTAATTAAAGTAATTATTCCGCGCAATTTGCTTGATTCCGGGACCAAATATTTTGTTAATCCGACCGGTCGTTTTGTCATAGGCGGACCCAAGGGGGACACCGGTTTGACGGGCAGGAAAATAATAGTGGATACATATGGAGGAGTTGGTTCTCATGGCGGCGGTTGTTTTTCGGGCAAGGATTCCACGAAAGTTGATCGCTCCGGTAGTTATATGGCGAGATATGTCGCAAAAAATATCGTTGCATCCGGTTTGGCAAGAAAAGCGGAAGTTCAGATAGCTTACGCGATCGGCGTTCCGGAACCGTTGGCCGTAACGATTAATACTTTCAATACCGGAAAAATCGCTGATGAAAAATTAGCCGAAGTGGTTAAAAAAGTTTTTGATTTGCGTCCGGGGATGATTATCAAGAATTTGGCATTGCGTTACCCTGATAAAAAATGGTGTTATAAAAAAGCGGCCGCGTATGGCCATTTCGGCAGAAACGATGTTAATTTTCCGTGGGAAAAAGTGGATAAAATAAAAGAACTTATTAAAGTAAGTAAATGTTAATTTTTCTTTACGGTCCGGATACATATCGAATTCAGGAAAAAACGGAAGAGATTGTTGCGGAATATAAAAAGAAATATTCCAGCGGTTTGAATTTGGTCGAGATTGATATGTCGGAAAAAGATATTTCCGATTTGCGCGCGGTCACGGAAGTCGTTTCAATGTTTTCTGAAAAAAAATTAATTGTTTTGAGTTATGTTTTCGGAGTTGGTTCAGTGGAAAAAGAATTATCGGGCTACTTTATAGATAAAAAAATTATTGATGACAAGGATGTTGTTGTAGTTATCAAGGGAGATGCGGGCGCGGGCAAGTCTTGTCTGTCGGTCGGCCGGCAAGATAAAAAATCAAAAAACAAAAGCGATCTTCAGGATTTTTTAACGAAAAACGCGAAATGTCAGGAGTTCATATATTTTAACTTTTTACAATTGAAAAAATGGGTAAATGGCTGGTTGAAAAAGGAAGGGATGGAAATTAACGAAAGAGCATTGTCAAAGCTGATAGATTTTATTGGAAATGATTTATGGCAAATGAAGCAGGAATTATTAAAGTTGAGCGCTTTTGTTTTGAATTGCGGAAATAATATTATCGGAGAAACGGACGTGGAAAGCTTGGTAAAACCAAAAGTAAATGTTGATATTTTTTTGATGGTTGACAGTTTGGCGCGGAAAGATCGGATAACGACTATGAAATTATTAAGGAAGCATTTGGAAAAAGGCGAGGAGGAGCTTTATATTTTGAATATGTTTGTTTACCAATTCAGAAATATCATTCAGATGAAAGACTTGGCGGATCGGGGCGAAAACGAGCAAGATATCGCTAAAAAACTGAAGATGCATCCTTATGTTTTAAAAAAATCTTTTGATCAGGCAAAATCATTTTCTTTGCCGGAATTAAAAAAAATCTACCGGATGATGCTTCAGGCAGATTTGTGTATTAAGACGGGAAAAGTAAAACCGGATACCGCGCTGGATTTGTTGGTTATGGACATAACTAAATAAACAAGTAGAATAGTTACATCTTTCCTACCATTCTCGCCGCGCCAGATTTTTTTCTTGCCGCGGTATTTTTTTTGAGGACTCCTTTTTTGGCCGCTTTGTCAACGAATTTATAGAATTGCGAAAGCAAAGTTTTGGCTTCCTTTGTTTTATTCTGCGTCATTAATTTTTGAATTTCCTTTCGGACTTTTTTATACCGTTCTTTTAGCCAGATATTATGCTGGCGATTTTTTTTATTTTGACGCAATGCTTTTTTTGCTGATTGTTTGATGGGCATAATGATTGATATTTAACAGTGTATTTATATTGAATATATTACCTTAAATTTTTAATTTTTGCAATATCAAACAACAATAAAATAATAAAAGCGCGGAATTATTCCGCGCTTATTTTCAGGAGAATTGTTCTATTATATTTTCATCAATGGCGTAAATGCATATTTCTTGCGCGCCATTTTCCGAGTAATTGAATTTTTTTTGCAAGTTTTTCATTAAATAGTTTACATTTGTTTTTATCCGTTCATCGTAAGTATTGAAATCCTTTTTCCCATAATCTTTAATTGCCATTCTAAAGCTTTTGTTATCCCAGAACGGTTCAAGAACTTTTTCTTTTAAGGCGTTGAAATATGAATCTTGCAATTCTTTGTATAATGCGGTATCCGTTATCTTTTTATCTTTTTGTCCGACAATTTCTTCAGCTAAAACTATTGAAAGCCGTTTCGCGGTATTTTTTCTAAAATTATTATGTTGTTCGTGCGCAATGTTTTTACCGATTATTTTATTTTCCATTTCAGCAAGCAAGTCATCCGTTATTTTCAATTTATCGCCGGTGTACGAGCATATTTTTTCCGCGCCTTCGTCTTCAAAGATAGCGAATAAATAGTTTTGCACATCTCTTGATATTTGCCATTCGTTATAATAAAATAACGATTCTTTTATTTCCTGCAAAACTGAATAATTGTACATCTTGACCAATGAATCAAGGAATCCGTCCGGAATTGGCGTTTTTGCTAATTCTTCATGTTTTCCTTTGAAAAAAGCTATCAGCATAGACATATCAATGAGTTTCTCGGGTTCTTTATGAAGCGAATAAAATTTATAGAAAAGACGGACAGAATCGCGTCCCGAACATCCTTCGCTTCCTTCGGCTTCCATAGCTTCCGAAATAATTTTTCGTCTGGTTGAAGCATTGAATTTTTTCTTGTCTTCTTCGAGAAGCCATTTTGGTATGGTAGCTTTATAAAGATCCATTCTTAACAGCATTAAATCTTTATCGCAGTACTTTAAGTATTTTCTGGTATTTCCGATCCATTCGTTCAGGCTTTTTATTTCTTTTTGCATACGGGTGGAAATTACAATCTTGGCAAAATTTAAAAGCACCCGTGGCAAAAAATATTTGCCAAAATCGCATTCATTAGTGGCGCGATAAGTGCTTATTTCTTTTTCCGGATCAAGAATATAGGGTATTTTGATAAATTCTTGTCTGTCTTGGAATGATTTTCCGGAAAGAATGCTTTCTTTCGCGTTACCTTTATTTGCAGGCAAATCTTCGGGATTCATTACGGCGATAAAAATAGAATTGACTTTTTCTTCCACAAATCCGATTTTATGTATGCCTTCGCTAAGTATATTATGAAGTTCTTCTAGTCGATTTTCATTTTTCTTCTTAATATCCATTAAAATATAAAAACCGTAATTAACCATTGCGTATTTTGAATAGGCGTAGTGGACTTTGTAGTCGCCTTTGAATAATTTATCAAGCTCTGCTTGAATTGTGGCATCGGATATTATCGGATTTTTCGGTTCAGTATCATCGGGGTTAAAAACGGTTATCCCCTTGCCTAAACGTCGATTGAATTCATAGTATTGCGCGTAGAGCATTTGCAATGTTGCTTCAAGACCCAGCATATCGAACAAATTCCAAAATATGGATTCGCATATAGTGCAGCACCGGTCATTAAACAGCCATTCATAATTTTTTTTGCCGAGTTCAGTTAAGAATTCTTTGTTATTTTCAAAGAGCGTTTTTAAATATTTGACGCGGTATTGTTTTGGAATGATCAAAATTGGCAAATCGTGGTTGGGGCAGGGGATTTCTATTATATTGTCTTCCGGATCCGTATTGGAAGATTCTTGCATTTTGCACGCAATGACATTATTTTTATCCACGCATTTTCCTAAACGCCGTTTATCTATTTTCCATAATATTTCAAATCTTTGTTTATTTTTTGAATTTGCTTCTTCTTCCAATTTTTGCAAAAGATTGTTAATGCAAGCGCTTTTCCCCGAACCGGGCGGACCGGAAATAATGTATATTTTATTTTGCTGGGCGCTGTTATACATAGTTTCAGCCGCTTTAACTAGTTTATTGTTGAGCAGGGTGTCGGAAAAAAATGGGCGGTCAAAGTCGACTTCAAAAAGCTTGCTGCTGTCATACCTCAAGAATCCTATTCTTTCCGGATCGTTTTTATCTTCATCTTCATCGGGCAAAATGTTTTCTTTTATTACATCGTGAAAGAAGCGGAAGTGATTGCGGAATATGTGTCGGGGGTTTTCCGTTGCCATTGCCAAGTATTCATCAAAGGTCAGGATTGTTTTTTTCTGTTTTACCATGTTATCAAGAAAAGCATCCAGCGCTTTTTTTATGTGTTTGGACATTCTCATCTCCTTTTTCCGTGTAGTTTTAATGTTGCGCGGCTGTTAATTATTCACAAATAACTAACAGCCGCGCCGGTATTTTCATAAATTTTTTACATTGGGATTTTTTTTGTAGTCGTCCAGCTCGTACAAAACCCTCTGTTCTTTGTATTTCGGTTTATAATCCGGATTTACATACATATTTATAAGTTCGTCCTTGTGTATATCAAATATCGTGGTTTCCAATTTGACCGGTCCGCCCCAAAAATAATTTATTCCGCGCATAACATCGGGGATGTATTTCGCGACAAGTTGTTTGCCTTCAAATTTATGGTCCAGATACAGTTCATTTTCTTTGGTTTTTTCGCCGACAACAACATAAGGCGGATGATATAAGGAATCAATAACCATTTGCCGGTAATCTTCGCCCTTTCGGCTTTTAACATAGTATTCCCATACTTGTTTTTTCAAATTGAGTTTTTTTCCCGTGACAAATAGCTTGTTTTTTGTTACGAAGTCTTGGAAATTACCGGCGTCCCAAAATTTCAGTAACTGAAAGTCATCAAAATACTTTCGTAAATAAAAAATAAATTTTTGACCGTCATTTGTTTTTTTATCGTAATCTTCTCTTTCGATCGCATTTTTCATTTTTTGGAATTCGTAGTTTAGCTTTCCTTTGCTTGCCAGGTCTTCGGCGAATTCCAGTAATTTTTTGCCAAGCCCGTAGGGGTTTAATCCCACCCTCCTCATAGCAGTTATTCTGGCGTTAGTTGAAGCGAAGTCAATTTCATGCCCGCGTATTCCCCTGTCATTTAGAAATAATTTTTCGTGCCAATAACTTGCCCATCCTTCATTTGACATCTTTGTTTTTATTTGCGGAGCGAAAAAAAGCGAGGTATGTCTTATTATTTCAATAATTTGTTTCATCCATTGATTTGCCGGTTTGTTCAAAGACTCCGAATATTTCGCTATGTATTGCATAATATCAAGGTTTTGTTTCGTTTTTTCTTTGGAAAAGTTTTTAAAATTTTCATTGAAACTCTTGTATTTATTTTCTATTGTTTCAAGAAATATATTTTCAGCTTTGTTTTCTCCAAATTCAGCCGATAATTTATTATAACGTTCAATTTCATTAAGATATTCCGTTGATTTTTCTTTGGCGAATTTATCTAGAAAAATATCAAAATAAAAATTAAAACGCTGCGCAAAAGAATTTGAAGAATTAGTGACATTATTTAAGTCTTGATAGTAGTTTGTTGTATTGTCAATCGATCTGGAGAATTCTATGGCATAATCAACCCATCGTTTTTTTTCTCCCAGATCCTCTCTCAATTTGATTATCGATCTTTTATCAGATATGGCGCGACCGCAAAAATCATAGTCCCATGTTTTTTGAAAGAATACATTATTTTGAAGGAAATCAATATGGGCTAAAACATGATAAAAAATAAACATATTCATCCAGTCGGGATTATTATCGTTGTAAAAAGAAATAGCCGGTCTTGTATTTATCACCGTTTCATAGGGATTATTGGGGTAAACTTCGTATATGCGGCTACCCTTCATTATTCCCACATCATGAACCCAGTAATCATACATCGTCGGTATCATAAATTTTGGTTGTAATTCTACCAGATCGTTGTTCGTTACAATATATTCAAGCGTCCCATCGTCAAATTTCAATCCCGCTTCTCGGGCTTTAATTTTGCATTCTTCCATAATTTTTTTAGTATGCTGGCTGATTATATGCATGAAAAAATCTCCTCATTCTGAAACAAGATGGTTGATTGCCTTAATATGCGTTTTTTCATTGTAATCTTCGGCGCCCAAAGCGAACATTCTGAGCAATTTTACGTTATTTAAGAGATTGGATTTTTCAAGGTGTTCTTCGGCGGTTGTTTTCTGTTTGGGATAGTCCCATTCATTGCGGGCTACGGTTATTCCGATTCGCCGCGAAAATGTTAAAGCCGCTTTCATCTCCTTGATGAGATATTCATTGTCGTTCAAATCATTGTCTCCGTCGGTGCCGTAAAATATATAGATGTTGTAATCACGGGCAAGATTTTCTTCCGCCACAATTTTATTGATAAGGTTGAAAGCGGTTGATATTTGGGTTCCACCTTTGATATTTGATTTATAGTAAGTATCAAAGTCGGGAACCGTTTTCGCTTCCGTATCATGCAGAACAAATCTGGTGCTTACCCGTTTTTCGTATTGAAACATAAGCCAGCTGTAAAGCATAAGATGTTGCGTTACAATGACTTTCGTCGGTGTTCCCTCCATTGATCCTGAATAATCGCGACTGAAGAAAACTATGGCTTGCGATTCGCGTTGCTGTTCTTTGGACAGAACCCTGTAAATTGAGTCCTGCGGAGAAATTATAAGTTTAGTCGGATCAATATCGGTTGGATCTTCTATGATGCCGAGCGCCAAATTGGTTTTTATGATTTGCAGAAGGGTGGCTTTTTTATCAAGAATCAGTCCCGAGCCCTTATGTTTATCGGATAATTCGTAAATATATTTATTTACGGCGACTTTTTTCCCTTTGTCTGCGAGATTGGGGAGGTGAAATTCTTCAACCAGTTTTTTGCCGTATTCGTAAGCGTCCGCGCTTACTCCATGATCCTCTCCTTCTCCTCCTCCGGCGTTTTCTTCATCGCCTTCTCCCTGCTGGTCTTCAAGTGGTTGTTCGGCGATAATGTCGCCTTCTTTTCCCTTTCCTTGTCCGCCGGTTCTTTCTCTTTGGTCGTTAGCCGGATTAAAATCATCATGGAATAATTTTGATTCTTCCGTGGAAGGAATAATTACGAATTTTCCTTGACCGGCCGGTATTCTTGCTATCTTAATTTTTTTAGGGAATCCGTCTTTCTCTCGTTGTTTATCGCGTTCTAAAAGTTCTTCAAGCGTTGCCAGGGATAATGTTGGATTACCCGATAGAAGCACGGAAATATTCTGCAATAGAAGAAAATCGTTGTACCCATAGAGATTATTGCGGTTTTTTTGCGATAAATCGGGGAATTTATTTTGACAATACCTAATATTTCCTAATTTATCGGATTTGGTTATTTTCTTTTCATCCATTATTTTTTCCTCCTTTTTGCCGTTAAAATAAGGCGAGATTTTGCGTCTCGCCTTACAGATTAACTTCGATTTTTTTGATTTAAGAATTCTTCAATTGTTTTCGGAGCGCATGTTTTACAGTGGTTCATTTTATTTATCAACGTATCCATTATTCGTAAATATAGTTTATTGCTTTCTTCATTGGTGCGATTGGCTAATGCGCCGACTAAACTGGCCGCGCCCGCAACATCTGAATTTATTCGCACTTCGGTGACGGCTTCCACTAAATTATTGTTATCCATAAAATCATAATTTGGGTCGCTATAAATTCTTTGGTTGCGAATATTACGGATAGTTGTTCTGAAAGATTCTTTTTGTTCGGCGGATTTATGACCCAGCATTTCTTCAATGGTGTTTATGTATCTTTCATCTATTTTTAATGCTTTCCATGCGTGGGTTTGCGGATCTTTGTATTTCCACATTTTATCCGGTCCAAGATCGGCATTAATCCCTGTTATCATGTGCACATAGTTCATAACGTCTTTTTTAATGGCTTCGGGATCGTCACGGTAGGCATTATATACCTCTGATCTGATACGTTTGTGGTAAAGTTTTTCGCCTTCATTCAGATCCTTGAGATATTTGTCCCTATACGTGCCGTCATCAATATAATCCAGAATAACTCTTTTGATCCATTTAAAGACATCTCCCGCGAACATACATTCACCTTCGTTTGTTTCAAAGCTCCCCATCAAAAGCTTTATTGTTATTCCGAGGTTGCGGAATCCTAAACCTTTTTGGCCGAAACGTTTGGTTATGTCCACATTTTCGCTTAGTTTGTCAATAATTTCCGCCAACGCTTCAAAACTTTTGTCACCCGCCACTTCGTTTGCCGCCAGTTTCATTGTTTCAACGATTGTTAATTTTTCCGAATGCGGAAGAGCCGATAGAGCGATCGGAACAGAGGTCGCGTAAATTAAATTGGGATCTTTGTGTAATTTATTTCCCGCGATTGTTTTTCGTTCCGTTTCTCCTATGGCATATTCCGTCACTTTCATTTGTTGCTTGTAATTTGTTATGTGCGGGACATAGCAGAGTTCGCATCTGCTGATAATCGGACCTTCGCCTTCTTCGTTTTTAAACTTATTGAATTCTTCATTATTGCTCGTCGCGATAATAAATGTATCCATCGGCCATATGTACCCGCCGTTTTGTATTATGTGTTCCTCTATTACGGCCAGGTACTCTTGAATCAGGTCTTTTTTGTTTTTGAATAATTCGTCGGCGAAATGAATGCCGCCGTTGGCTGAACGAGCCAATACTCCGCGCCTTAAGTTAAAGCGAGCGGGATTATTTATATCGGTGATACGCAATAAACGTTGCGTGTCTTCTTCTCCGATAAGCTCAATAGCCGAAGATGTCGTTTTTTCTTTCGCTTGGTATCTTCCGCAGATCGTCGTAATGTTTGACGCGGTGGATATGGGAACAATTCTGATAAATTCAAGCATTTTTTTTAGATCATCGTCGGTGTAATTTCTTATGTTTTCCCAGATATAAGCGCTATCCGCGCCCAATGGTCGGTAGTTTTTGTATATTTCTTCAATTTTTTTATCCGAAAAACCGAAATTAGCGCACAAATATTTTATATTGTCATCGCGATTTTCAAAAAAGTTCATCGCGAGAATCATCGGGTCTTCATAGGTTTGCGATTCCAGAAAGGGTATTTTTACGTATGTTCCCAATTCTTCCAAATTAATGAATTGAAACGTATATTTGTTATTTTCTTTTCTTCGCAAGAATTTTTTGTACTCATTTCCCAAATAGTTGACTAAGAAAGTTTTTCCCGTTCCCGGTTCACTGACCAGCACGAAAGCCATGGCCTTTGAGGTTCCGCCTTCCAACGCGTTTTTAATATGCTGCACCAGGTCGTTAAGCACATCGTATAGTCCGATAATATGTTTGTCGCCTTGGCGGAAAAAAGTATAGTCAAGTTTTGTCCGGCCGCAATCATTGATTTTTTCTACCGGTTTTTCCAGAATCATTCTTAATATTCCCTGAAAGGCATTTTCAAAGCGCCTTTTTTCTTCGCAGACTTGCATTATATGGTGATTTAACATTTCATTATCTTTTAACATGTATTCTTTCCTCCTGTATTTAAATTTTCAAGAAACTTATTTTTTAGTTCGTTATAGTTTAGCATTATTACAATTTTTGAAAAGATTGACATTGTTTTTTTTGTATTTATAATTTTGTGTATTTTAACGAGGTGTTCTTCTTTATTTTTTATAAATAGTATATTCTGAAAATATGAATAAATATTATTTAAAAATCGGGCGCGCGACTGAATTGAAAGATTGGCGGGAACGGCGGTTATACCGCTTGTTTGAAATTTTGCCGGGATTTTTGTCTTGGGCGACGATTATCGCCTGTTTTATTTTTTCTTGGTTTACGCCCGTTGGAGTCGCGATTTTCATCATAATTTTTGATATTTATTGGTTTTTTAAAACCGTATATTTATCCATTCACTTGCGTTCCGGATATAACAAGATGCAAGGCAATTTGAAGATTGATTGGATGCTGAAATTAAAAGGCATAAAGAATTGGGAGGGTTTGCGTCATTTGGTTATAATTCCGGTCTATAAAGAAACGATTGAAGTTGTCCGGCCGTGTTTTGAGGGATTGGCGCAAAGCGGTTATCCTTTGGATAAAATGATTGTTGTTTTGGCGATTGAAGAAAAAAGCGGCGAGGCGGGGAAAGAATTGGCGCGACAAATTACCGATGAATTCAGCGGAAAATTTTTTAAATTCATTGCGGTAATCCATCCGGCAAATATCGTTGGAGAAATAGCCGGTAAGGGTTCTAATGAAGCTTGGGCCGCGAAAAAAGCCAAAGAAAAGATAATTGATAATTTGAACATTCCTTACGAAAATATAATTGTTTCCGTTTTTGACGCGGATACGGTGGTGAGTTTCGGCTATTTTGCTTGTCTCGCGTATCATTATTTAACGCATCCCAATCCGACTCGGGCGAGTTTCCAGCCGATCCCGCTGTTTGTAAATAATGTATGGGAAGCGCCGGCATTGGCAAGGGTTATTTCGTTTTCATCCAGTTTTTGGCATATGATGCAGCAAGAACGGCCGGAACGGCAAATCACATTTTCTTCGCATTCTATGAGTTTCAAGGCGTTGGACGACATCGGTTTTTGGCAAACCAATGTCGTGTCTGAGGACTCGCGGATTTTTTGGCAGAATTACCTTTATTATGATGGCGATTACGAAGTAATACCGCTTCATTTTCCGGTTTCCATGGATACCAATGCGGCGCCGACTTTTTTAAAAAGTATGGTTAATCAGTATAAGCAAATGAGGCGTTGGGCGTGGGGAGCGGAAAATTTGCCGTATATGCTGTTCGGTTTTTGGAAAAATAAGAAAATCGGCATCGGCAAGAAAATTTATTGGATATTTTCTCAATTTGAGGCCTTTTGGTCCTGGTCAACGAACGGCCTTATTATTTTTCTTTTGGGTTGGCTGCCGTTGACTTTGGGTGGCGATAAATTTAAAACTACGGTTCTCTCTTATAATCTGCCGCGCATTACGCGAATTATTATGATTTTTGCCATGATAGGCGTCGTCACCTCGGCCTATTTCAGCATCAATCTTTTGCCGCCACGTCCGAAAATTTACGCCAAGCGCAATTGGGTTTTAATGGTTTTGCAGTGGTTTTTACTGCCCTTAACTATAATAATTTTCGGCGCTTTTCCGGCCATAGAAGCGCAAACGCGCCTTATGTTCGGGAAATATATGGGATTTTGGACAACGGAAAAATATAGGGATAAATAATAAGCGGCGGAGACCGGATTTCCGCATCTCAAAGTGTTTCGTAATTCAAGAAAATAAATTATTATCGCGGTTATTGTTATTTATTTATCTTGTTGGTAATATAAAAACATTGGTGAGGTGGCCGAGAGGCTTTCCGCTCATCGCCTATGGCGTGAGCGGATCCGCGCACCAATTTATGCTGTAAGCATAAATTGGTGCGCGGAAAGAATTATTATGTTTTACGTGTATATTTTACAGAGCGATAAAACAAAGCATTTGTATAAGGGTTTAACGAGTGATTTGAAAGAACGTTTTAATAGGCATAATTCTGGAAAAGTTATATCTACTAAATCTGGTAAGCCGTGGAAACTTATATATTACGAAGCTTATAGTAATAAAACATTGGCTCGGAAAACAGAATTGTTTTATAAAAGTAGTCAAGGAAGGATGCAATTAAATAAGAAATTAGGGTTGTGTTAAGGTGAGGTGGCCGAGAGGCTTAAGGCGGCAGGTTGCTAACCTGTTGTATGGCTTTAAAACCGTACCGTGGGTTCAAATCCCACCCTCACCGTAATTTTCAAACAAAAGGGTAGTTCTCTTTTGTTTGAAAATTATTGAGGGGGATTTGAAAGCCGGAGCCCCGCAATACTGCGGGGCGAGGCGGGGTCGCGAGAAATTTTCCGCAGAAAATTTACTTGTGACCAAATCCCACCCTCACCGTAATTTAGATTTTTAACCGATCATAATCATATATGAAATTATTGCTTACATCCGGTGGCATAACCAACGAGTTGATTGCAAGGGCTTTATTTGATTTGGTCGGTAAAAAACCGGAAGATACTTCGCTCGTTTTTATTCCTACGGCTTCAAATGTGGAGGTTGGCGATAAAAGTTGGCTTATTAACGATTTGGTAAATCTGATAATTACTCGGAAATTAAAAATATAAGGATAACAGATTGGTGAAAGAAATAGATTGGAGTAAATAAAAAAGTCGGCGATTATCGTTGACTTTTTTCGTTAAATTGGAGTTCCGGAGCATAATAACGTTCTTCCCTTGTTTTCTTGCAGTGAGGACAACGAAATTTTACTTGGTACAGGAAAACGTGAGCGTTTAATCTTTCTTTTTTATTCATTAGCCATCTTGTTTCGTATTCAACATCCGGAAGTTCCGGATCGGTTATTTTAGTTATTTTTCCGGAAAAAAAGTAGTATTTTTGCCTCATCTGACAAAATCGCGGTTCAATATTTTTAACATAGTTTCCTATTTCAAAAACTTTTTTTTCAAGAGTTCTGAGTTCACATTTTAAAGCTTCTTTTTTATTGGCATATTTTGTTTTACATACCGAACATTGGTAAAAGATTTTCCGTTCAATTATTTTTTTCATTCGATTGTTTTCCTTTCAGTAGAGTGTTTTTAATATTAATGTTCTAATTATAAAATTAATAAAATAGCAAGATTGGCGAATAAATTTATGGTAGTTTTTAAAGGTTAAAAGCGATCAAAAAGAAAAGGATAACGGAGTTAAAGAAAAAACATAAGAACGGGTTCCTTTTATGCCTTGATACCGTAGAAATAAGGTGGAACAATCTTAAAAGATATATTCTTACCGGAATTGATTCTTTTTCCAAAGTCGCTTTCGCCAGAATGTATAAAAACGCCAACTCGTACAACGCCTCCGATTTTTTAAACAGACTGATGTATTTAGTGAACGGAAACATTGATAATATCCAAACGGATAGATGTTGTAAAATTCAACAGAAACGTTACTAAATGGTTAATCGGATACAATTTTAAAAGACCGCATGAATCATTAAACCACAAAACGCCCATTAACTTTAACAATTCTACAAAAGTGTCACCAATGTACTAGTTTTGTACATTTACTTGCGGCATTTTTATATTATGATAATATTACTCCATACCCCCTTATGGGGGGTTAATAAAAAATATGCAAAATGATATTAAAAAAGGCGAAATACTTATTTATAAAACTCATCAAAACGAGGTGGAATTGAAAGTGAAGTTTAAAAATGAATCTGTTTGGCTTAGACAAAACGAGATTGCTTTTCTTTTTGGAAAAGAAAGATCTGTAATAACCAAACATATCAACAAAATTTTTGCCGACAAGGAGGTTGATAAAAAAAGCAATGTGCAAAAAGTGCACATTACAAGTTCCGATAAACCGGTAGAATTTTACGGTTTGGATATTATTTTGGCGGTTGGTTATCGCGTCAATTCTCCGCGCGCTATTCATTTTCGCAAGTGGGCAACAAAAATTATAAAACAGTACCTTATTAAAGGTTATGTTGTAAATGAAAAGCGGCTCTTGGAAGCGGAAAATAAATTTCACGAACTGCAAGGAACAGTTTTATTTTTGCAAAAACAGTCAAAAAAAGAGTTATTAAAAGGGCAGGAAGCGGAGATCTTAAATTTATTGGCGGATTACTCCAAAACGCTTTCTTTGCTTGAACAATATGATAGGGGGGAAATAAGCGGAAAAAAGGGGAAGAAAACTAAGTTCATTTTACAATATAACGATTGTGTAAAAATAATTTCTAAACTAAAAAAAGAATTGATGGCCAAAAAAGAAGCAAGCGAATTATTTGGGCAAAAACGAGACGAAAGTTTAGAAGGAATTATTAAAGGACTCTATCAGACATTTGATAAAAAGGAAATATATCCGATCATTGAGGATAAGGCTTCGCATCTGCTTTATTTAATCATCAAAGATCACCCGTTTTTAGACGGCAATAAACGAACCGCTGCGTTTTTGTTTGTCTATTTTTTAGATAAATCAAATTATCTTTTTAAAAAATCAGACGAGCGAAAAATAAACGACAATGCCTTGGTCGCACTTGCTTTGCTTGTTGCCGAAAGCGATCCGAAGGATAAAGATGTGATGATAAAGATTATCAAAAATTTACTCACGGAATAGTTACTCAATGTTTAATTATATTTATTAATGCGTTTATTTGCAGTATTTGTACGTTATGATAATATTATTTTATACCCCCTTATGGGGGGTTAATAAAAAATATGCAAAATGATATTAAAAAAGAATGTTTAAAACGGATGCGTTATTTGGGCGGCCATTTGGACGGCGTTTGCCGGATGCTTGAAGACGGCCGGTATTGCATTGATATTATACAACAGAATTTGGGCGTGATTTCCGCGCTTCACAAAGTTAACGAAAAATTGCTCTTAAAGCACTTGGAACATTGCGTGACCTCGGTCGTTAAAAATAGTAATGCTAAAGCGCGTAAGCAGGTTTTTAAAGAGATTTTGGAAGTTTATAAAAATAAAAAGTAGCGTATAGAATTATTAAAATAGCGGATCATTTAAACGATTTGTTTTAATGCATTAATGTTTTAATAATTTAGTGATTATGAAAAATATAATTTTTGCGATCATTCTTGTTTTATTTATCGGCGGGTTTGCTTTCTATAAGATATCCGGCGGAGAAAAAACTCAGACCCCGCAGCCCTATATGGAAGTTGATAAGTATTCAATAAATTTAGGCAAAGTTTCTATGGCTGACGGCATCGCCAAAACAACTTTTAATTTAAAAAATTCCGGAGATCTGGAAATGGAAATTAATGCTTTGCAGACATCTTGCATGTGCACAACGGTAAAATTAATAATTAGCGGCAATGAATCGCCGATATTCGGAATGCATGCCAACCCCGCGTGGAAAGCGAACCTCGCGGTTGGCGCTTCGGCGGTTCTGGAAGTGCTTTTTGATCCAAACGCCCATGGTCCGGAAGCGACGGGACCGTTTGAAAGATTGATATTGGTCGGATCAAACGCAAGCAATAAAAAAGAATTGCAGTTGAAAATCAGCGGCGTAGTCGTAAAGTAGCATCTGGTATTTTGCATTTAGTATTTGATATATATGAAATTCAAAAATATTATTTTAGCGTTTTTATTTGTATCTTTTTTTATATTAATCGGTTACGCCGCATCTGGTTTTGCGATGGCCGCGGAAAATGCGACGATATATTACAGTCAATACTGCACTGGTTGTTCCGAATATAAAAATGAATTGATAGATTTTTTGAAGAATAATGGTTTTCGGGAAGCGACGGTGAAAGATTATATTTCCGATAATGAATCCCGTTTGGAATTAAAAAACAGGATAGAAAAGGCGGGCATACCGGTCGGTATGGAAGGTCATTTGATGATTTTTGCGGGCGATAAGATTATTTTGGGCGGCCATGTTCCTTTTGCGATAGTAAGCGATTTATTCAAACAACAAAATGATTTTGAAAAAATTTACGTCCGGCAGGATGAAATGCACGGCGACGCGAAATATTATGAAATTTGGGGATTTCGCGGGGAAGTAAAAAAATATCCCATTGACGCGCCGGTAACGGAATATCTGAATGAATTAAAATCTGAAGCGGTTAAGAATTTGCCGTTAAGCGTACGGAGTAGTTTTCTTTTGCCCACCATACTTGTTTCGGGCTTTATTGACGGCATTAATCCGTGCGCCATCGCCGTTTTGATATTTTTTGTCGCTTTTTTATTTTCCTTGCGGCGGTCTTTCCGAAATATTTTCTTATTCGGCGCGATATACATAATAGTTATTTATTTAACATATCTGGGGATAGGATTGGGACTATTGAAAGCTATTACGATTTCCGGTTATCCGCATTTGATGGCGAAAGTTGGTTCCTGGCTAATGATTATTCTTGGTATAGTTAATTTGAAAGATTTTTTCTGGGCTAAATTGCCGTTGACTCCGAAAA
The DNA here is from genome assembly GCA_000992445.2 of Parcubacteria group bacterium GW2011_GWA2_38_13b. Lineage (GTDB taxonomy): Bacteria > Patescibacteriota > Minisyncoccia > GWA2-38-13b > GWA2-38-13b > GWA2-38-13b. The sequence continues at coordinate 3,897 of LBUF02000016.1, read as the reverse complement.
TGCCGCATTTTTCGCAAGGCACGATTAAGTATTGGCTGGAAAAGGCGACTTTGCCGGCGGTTGTGGTTGGCGCGTTTTTGGTCGGTCTTTGCACTTTTCCGTGTTCCGGCGGAATTTATGTCGCTATTGTCGGATTGCTTGCCGCGAAAACGACATTTTTTATGGGCTTAATGTATCTTTTGATTTATAATGTGATGTTTGTGGCGCCGCTCGTCATTTTGCTTTTTGGCGTAGCCAATAGGCCTGCGTTGGCAACGATGGCGCGTTTGCACCAGCGTTCGGAAAAGTTATTTAATTTGTTTTTTGGCGTTACAATGATATTATTGGGAGTAATAATATTAATATTTTTTGTGTAAATTATTATGGAAAATAAAAAAGATTGCCCGATGTGCAAAATCAGCGACGAAGTGATTAAAAAATTAGAACAAAGCGAATATAATAAAAATAACCAAAACGATTCCGAAAAAGTCGGTTTCGCGATTGTTCGCAAAACCGGTTTGCTCGGAAAGTTTACCCGCCTGAAATTTTTTTGTAAAAAAATTTTGGCGGGCAAAAAATGATGAATAAAATAATTTTCGCGATAATTTTATTTTTAAGTTCGCCGTTAGCCGTGTTTGCCGGTCCCACAGATAATAACGGATATAATTACGGTATGATGGGCAATTTTTCTTCTATGATGGGATTTGGCGGCGGCTGGGTGTGGATTTGGATGAGTTTGTGGTTTATAATAGCGATTTTATTGATTGTGTTGTTGGTCGCGGTGATAATAAAACTTTTGAAGAAGTAATAAACAGCGCGCGCCCCGCCCCGCCCCGCAGTGTTGCGGGGCGGGGCGCGAAAACTTCATAATTTATAGTAATTAAAATGAAAAAAATCGTACAAGCGTTGAAAAAAATATCTAAAGCGCCGGATTTTTTATTGATTTCTTTTGCCGTTTTTTTTGCTATTTTGATGATCGCGGGCGCCGTAATTTTGCCGAAAGAAAAAACGGTTTCCAAAAATGGAGGAAATAAAGCGTCTTTAAACAGCGAAAATATCAATGGCGATTACGAGGCGATGGCGAATAAGTTATTCACCGAAGTTTTGCCGGAAAAGGGATTTGTAATGCCGATTAAGTGGGGCGATGTTATTCCAAAAACGGTTGAGTTGGGCATAATAGACCTTAATAAATTTACGGCGCTTTACCAATCCCGCGGCGGCTTAACTGACGAGCAAATGAAGATTTTAACAAGACGGGCTGATGATTATATAACCATAAATAACGAAAATTCCAATTTTTTGGTGAATGTTTTTTGGGCGTTGGGACTCGCGAATAAAAATCCGATTTTGGATAAAAGCCAGATGATAACCGGCGGTTATTCGGTATTTGATTTCGCTTCCACCGGCGGTTGGACATTGGGTAAAGACGAAAAAGGCGGCAATTATTACAATAAATATGAAATAATAAAACTTACGCCGGAACAGCAGAAAATCGCGCAATACGTGGCGGACGGTTCGTATCGTCCCTGTTGCAATAATTCCACGTCTTTTCCCGATTGCAACCACGGCGCGGCGCTGTTGGGCATTATTGAACTCGGCGCGTCGCAGGGGCTGACAAAAGAAGAACTTTTTGATGTCGCAGTAAAATTCAATTCTTTCTGGTTTCCGCAAAATTATTTGGAAACCGCTTTGTATTTTAAAATTACGGAAAATATCGATTGGGAAGATGTGGATAAAGAAAAAGTTATGTCTTTTGATTTTTCCAGCGCGTCCGGCTGGCAGAAAAATGTGCACAGTATTTTGAGCAACTTGGGCGTTTTGCCGAAAATTGATTCCGGCGGCAGTT
>LBUF02000016.1:0-2020 GCA_000992445.2 Parcubacteria group bacterium GW2011_GWA2_38_13b | reverse complement strand
CTCCGCCGTTTAATTTCCTGTGGCACAAAACAATTATCCATTGAAAAATAAAGATCAATATCGGCAATGTAAGTTAATTGGAGGAGACCGGGTCTCTCGCGTCGGCTATTTCGTAATTCAAAGTAATATAATAAAATAATAACAGTAAAATTTTATGTTCAGTATACTTAAGAAAAAATGTCCTATATGCGGAATGGTGTTGGAAAAGAACAGGGAATATCCAGAAGAATTTGGCAAGAAATTTTGTTCTGAAAATTGCCGGGAAGAGTACAAAAAGAAAATGGTTACTGAGCAATCTAAACATTCCGGAGGCTGTTGCCATTAAGCAAAAATACGGGATTATTAATAAATCAGTAAAATTTATATGAATCTTTCATTTAAATCGTACGGTTGGAAATGCGTTCTGGGCGCCGAAGCGGCGTATGTCCTTTGCGTACTTGGCGGATTTTTGCCGCTTCGCAGCGTTCAGGGCATTGAACTTCACCATCGGCTTTTTGAAACATTACCGGGCTTTGTATGGTTTAGTTTCGGCAGTTTTATGCTCGGCGCGGTCTATGTATTTGTCTTTTCCTGGATTTTTGCTTTCTATTTCGTGTGGATGCACAATTCCAGTCTTATCAATAAGTAAATATTGATAATGGGCATCGTTATTAATTGTGAATATAAAACAAAAGGCGAGAATTTTACTTAATGTTTTTGCCGCGATTTTATCGCTTCTGTTTCTTTATTTTGTTATAGTTTCTGCCGTATCCGGTTTCAGATTCGCTTTGTTTCAGTTTTCAAATTATTGGTATTTTTTAATTAGTTTATCTTTCGGATTTGGCATTCAGATTGGTCTGTACTCTTATTTAAAACAACTTGTGAAAAATAGGGGCGTGATTATGGGACGTAAGACCGTAGCGGCAACCGGAACAACTTCTGCCTTGGCGATGATTTCTTGCTGCGCGCATTATTTGGCGAATATTGTTCCAATACTCGGTATTGCCGGAGTCCTTTCTATTGTTGCTCAATATCAAATCAAAATTTTTTGGATCGGACTTTTTTCTAATATTTTAGGCATCGTGTTTATTACCGATAAAATCATTAAATTTCCAGCCAAAGGCTTGCCTGCCGGTAGGCAAGCAAGCCCGTTTTCGGGCGGAAAAAAAACAATTGTGAATAAAACGATAATAATAATTTTATTGGCAGTCGTTTTTATTGGAGGATTTTTTGTCGTTTATCAGAGCCGTTTTGCGGAACAGGAGATTAGCAATAATCAAACGGAAAAACAGAATTCTACGCAGAACTGGGAGACAAAAACCGATGGTCAGGCAAATGTTATTGTTGCAGTTACCCCGACAGATCTTGCACCGCAATCAGCGGAATGGAAATTTAATGTTGTTATGAATACGCATTCGATTGAATTGGATCAGAATTTGGCTGAAATCGCCGCGCTTATTGACGACGGCGGAAAAGAATACAAACCATTGCGTTGGGAAGGCGCGCAAGCGGGAGGCCATCATCGGGAAGGTGTGCTGGTTTTTGCGCCGATTGCGCCATATCCGCAGAATTTAGCATTAAACATAAAAAACATCGGCGATGCGCAAAGATTATTTTCGTGGACTCTAATTGAGTAATATTTTATTAATATGAAAAAAGAAACATATAAAATTTATGGAATGCATTGCGCCAGTTGCGTTGCGACAATTGAACGCGCGCTTTTGAAAACGGCGGGCATGCGTTCGGCTTCGGTTAATTTTGTCGCGGAATCCGCGCTTGTTGAATTTGACGAACAAGTTGTTTCCGAATCGGATATTGCCAAGGTAGTTGAATCTGTTGGCTATAAACTTAATATCGGTTCTCAAATAAATAAAGAAGAAACAATTGAAGAAAAAGGGGAAGCGGAAGAGATTTTGGATAAAGAGAAGATTGAAAGGGAGAAGCAAATAAAAACTATGAAACGCAAGATGGTTGTCGGCGGCATTCTTTCGGTTTTCATATTCTTCGGCAGTTTTCCCGAATGGTTTTCTTTCATCCCTGA
>LBUF02000015.1 GCA_000992445.2 Parcubacteria group bacterium GW2011_GWA2_38_13b | reverse complement strand
TAGACATTGAAATATCTTAAAATAACCGTTTCCAAATTAAAAATATTATTGAAAATAGTCATATAATTTTCACACATAAGCTTGCTTGCGGCATACGGAGAAAGGGGGTCTGGTTTAGAGCGTTCTTTATTTTTTCCTTTGGTCGCTCCGCCGTAAACGGACGATGAGCTTGCGAAAATTACCCGTTTTACTTTATTGTCGCGCGCGGCTATTAAAACATTCAGGGTGCCGGTCGCGTTATTTTCGTGAGTGTTTATGGGATCTTCAACGGAACGCGGCACCGAACCAAGCGCCGCCTGGTGCAAAACAAAATCAGCCCCTTTGAATATTTTTTCAAGAAGTTCTAAATTTCTTATATCCCCCTCAATAAATTCCACGTCGTTTTTCAGATCGGCGATATTTTCCATTTTTCCGGTGGAAAGATTGTCCAGTATTATTATCCGCGTACTAGACCATTGGTCAGTACGGGACTTCGCTTGTTTTTTTTGGCGGACGAGTTCGCGCGCGATATTGCAGCCGATGAATCCCGCGCCGCCAGTGATGATATATTTCATAAAAATCCTAAATAAATTCAAAATTCTAAATTCTAAACCCCAAATGCTAAATGCTAAATCCTAAATAAATTCAAAATTCTAAATTCAAAACCCCAAATCCTAAATCCTAAATAAATTCAAAATTCTAAATTCAAAAACCAAAACTATTTTGTTTTTTCTAAAATGGCGCCGAAAATTTTTCTCAACTCAACGGCTTCTCTAATAAGTTTTTGCTTTTCCGTTTCCAATTCAGCGCTATTATTTACATCAATTAATTTTAGCCAGTATTCCGTTTCTTTGGCTTCCTTACGAGATATTTTTATTCTCATCGCAAAATCTTTTTTACTTAATGCTTCATTCGCTTCAATGTAGTTTGCGCCTATTGAACCGGAAGATCTAACCATCTGTTTTTCGTCTTCAAAATTTCCCGTGGTTTTGGGTAAGTTCTTAATGAAACTTCTAACCTTTTTTGCAAACTCAAGTGTCCGTTCTTCAAGATCGTAATGTTTTGAATTTTTAATTTCGGTCATTGGAATTTATTTAGGATTTAGGATTTTGATATTAGGATTCACGCTATAGTCTTTTGTAAATATAATGAGAATTTTTAAATAAATTTTTAAACGCGCCTTTTACGTCAATTACGATAGCGTTTTCGGCAAGTATTTTTTTGAAATCTTTCAGATTAAGGCCGTGGAATTGTTTATGCGGAACGCAAATTATAACGCCGTCAAACCGTTCCCGCAATTTTCCGAAATCGCGGATATTTTTTTCCCCGTATTCTTCTATGTCCTCGTTTTCCAGAAGGGGATCGTGTGCCGTCACTTCAATACCGCTTTTTTTTAAACCGTTGATAACATCAAATGATTTTGAATTGCGCGAATCCTTAACATTTTCTTTGAATGTCAGACCCATTACTAATACTTTTGATTTTTTCAGAATTTTGCCGAGTTTTTTCAATTCTTTCGCCATTATTGAGCTGATATAATAAGCCATTGAATCATTGATATTGCGGCCGGCTAGAATCACTTGGGGGTGGTAGCCGAGTTTTTGGGCGAGATGCGTCAAATAATAAGGGTCAACGCCGATGCAGTGTCCGCCGACCAGTCCGGGCGTAAATTTATGAAAATTCCATTTTGTGGCTGCGGCTTCCAGCACCTCGTGCGTATCCAATCCTATTCTGTCAAAAATTCGGGAAAGTTCGTTCACTAACGCTATATTCATATCCCTTTGGACATTTTCAATGACTTTTGCCGCCTCCGCCACTTTGATTGACGAGGCTCTATGGACTCCGCCCTTGCATATCGTTTTATAAAGATTAGCGATTTTTTCCGAAGATTCTTCGTCCATCCCGGAAACTACTTTGATGATTGTTTCTACATTGTGTTTTTTGTCTCCCGGATTCATTCTTTCGGGCGAGTAGCCGATTTTGAAATCCGTGCCGCATTTGAGACCGGAATATTTTTCCATTATCGGCGCGCAAATATCTTCTGTTACTCCCGGATAAACCGTTGATTCAAAAACAACAATTTGGTCCTTGCGCATATTTTTTCCGATAAGTTCGGAAGCGCGTTCCAAAAGCGTCATATCCGGTTCGTTGAACTCGTTTATCGGAGTCGGAATTGCCGCGATTATAAATTTGGTTCCCGAAATCAGTTTTGGATTGGCGGTGAAATTAATTTTGCTTTTCAAAAGTTCTTTTTTGGAGATCTCTTCATTGGAGTCAATGCCGGATTTTAAATTTTTTATTTTCTTCTCGTTTATGTCAAATCCAATGACAAAAAAACCGGCTTTGTCAAAAGCCAAAGCAAGAGGAAGCCCGACATATCCCAAGCCCACAACCGCGATTATATTGTTTTTCTCTTTATTATTTTTCATATGGCTGATAGTATTAAACTATCATTATTTGGTTATTGTGTAAATATTTTCATGGCGAAAAAATTACTTTTTATTATAACCCAATCGGAGATGGGCGGGGCGCAGAAATATGTTTACGAAACGGCTGTTAATCTTGATTCCGGGCAATACGATATAACGGTGGCGGCCGGACCAAAAGGAAATTGGGAATTATTGGAGCGGCTTAAAAAAGCGGGCGTGAAAACAAGAAGATTGTCGCATCTTAAACGGAATATAAATCCGTTATTTGATATTGTGGGAATTTTACAGGTTTATCGGCTGATAAAAAAAGAAAAGCCGGATTTTGTTTATCTCCATAGTTCAAAGGCGGGGGTTGTCGGGAGTATCGCGGCAATTATTTATAGGCGCTGGAAATCGTCGCCAAAAATAATATACAGGATAGGCGGCTGGGCTTTTAATGAAAAAATATCATTTATTAAAAAATGGCTTTATGTTTTGATGGAATGTTTAACCGCGCGATTGAAGGATGTTATTGTGGTTAATACCGAAGCGGATAAAAAAGCGGCAATAGAGCGAAAGATTTGTCCGGAAAGAAAAATTAAAGTTATTTATAACGGAATAGATGTAGGTAGTTTAGAATTTTTATCAAAAGAGGAAGCGCTGTCGCGTTTGTCGTTGCCGCTCCCCGTCCCGCAATATTTGCGGGACGGGGAGCGGCAAGCGCGGAAATTTTCGTTTGCTGGAGATAACGGCAATAGGTTTTGGATCGGGACAATAGCGAATTTTTACTTGAATAAGGGATTGGTATATTTAATTGAAGCGGCGCGCATTTTGAATAGCGATAATTTGATGTTTGTAGTCATTGGCGACGGCGCGGAAAGGCAAAAATTGGAAGAAATGATAAAAAAGTATAATTTGGAAAACAATTTTTTGCTTTCGGGCAGTATGGCAGATGCTCATAAATATTTGAAAGCGTTTGATCTGTTCGTTTTGCCTTCAATAAAAGAAGGGATGCCCTGGACGGTTTTGGAGGCGATGGCGGCGGGACTTCCAATTGTGGCGGCGAAAGTCGGTGGCGTGCCGGAAATGATAGAGAACGGGGAAAGCGGAATCTTAGTTGAACCGCAAAATCCGCAAGAACTCGTCGCGGCGATTAAAAAAGCGGCAGACGACAATAATTTGCGGAAATTTTTAGGCGATAACGCGCATATCGCCGTAAAAGAAAAATTTTCTTTGGCGGAGATGATTCGGAAAACCAAAGAATTATTTAGTTTTTAATATTTACGTCTTGCGGTTACGTAAATATTAAAATATTATATATTTATTATGGCAGAAATTTACCATGTTATTAGTCGGGGAGTAGATAAAAGGAAGATTTTTCTTGATGATCAGGATCGATTTAGATTTATTCATGATTTATTTGAATTCAATGATCAGAAATTAGTTAAAACAACATTTTATGCTTTTTTTAAAATCAAAAAACAATTTATTGATATGATGGGAAAAAAAGAAAAGGAGAGAGATCCTAGAAAACTTTTGGTAAATATTTTAGTTTTTTGTTTAATGGATAACCATTATCATTTACTTTTAGAACCATTAATAGAAAATGGAGTTTTTAAATTTATGAAAAAATTAAATATGGGGTATTCAAGATATTTTAATATTAGACATGAAAGACAGGGGACGTTATTTGAGGGCAGATATAAGCGCGTTCTAGTTAAGAATGAAGCCCATTTCATCCACTTGCCTTATTATATTCATTTTAACCCATTAGATTTTAAATTTTATAGTTGGCGAGAGCGAAAAATAAAAAATTATAAAAAGGCGATAAAATTTTTAGAAAGCTATCGTTGGTCTAGCCATTTAGATTACTTGGGCGTAAAGAATTTACCATCTGTTACGCAAAGAGAATTTTTATACGATTTTTTCGGTGGATCAAAAAGTTATAAAAATAAAATAAAAGAGTGGTTAAGGAGTATAGATTTAGACGCAATAAAAGATATTTCTTTGGAATAATTTAAATATACGTCTTGCGGTTACGTAAATTAAGGAAAAATTTTCTTTGGCGAAAATACCTGGGAAGATAGAAAGATAAAAAGATAAAAGAATTATTTAACTAAAAATAATTAAAAGTAAAAAGTTATAAAGTTCATAAAATCAATAAATTTTTAATTTTACAAACTTTATGACTTTTAACTCTAACGGGATGAAAGCAATAATTTTAGCCGGCGGCAAAGGAACGCGGCTTTATCCGGTAACATTGGAAACGCCAAAACCTCTGCTTACCGTTCAAAAAAGACCGATTATCAGTCATCTTATTGATGGATTTTTGAAGCATCAAATTGACGAATTTATTGTTCTTATCAGTAAAGACCATATTGCTGATTTTGAAAAATGGAAAAAGGATTTTGCTTTTGATTTGAATGTTGCGTTTATCGTGGAAAATGAGCCATTAGGAACATTCGGCTGTATTTATCAAGTGAAAAGTAGTTTGGGCGATGAGCCGTTTTTTGTGAGCAATGGAGACGAATTAAAAAGTTTTGATTTGCGTAAAATGATGGATTTTCACAAGGAACATAACGGCGCGGCGACATTGGCGTTGGTGGAGGTGCCGAACCCCAGTTCTTACGGCGTGGTGATTTGCGACAATGAGCATAAAGTTTGCGAATTTTTGGAAAAGCCCGAAAATCCGCCGTCAAATTACATAAGCTCCGGTCTTTATTTGCTGGAAAAAGAAATATTCAATTATTATTCTTACGATAAACCGGTTTTTAGTATGGTGGAGAAGGATTTATTTCCGAAACTGGCTTTGGAAAATAAGCTTTACGGATGCAAATTTCAGGGGCAATGGTTTGATTGCGGCACATTTGAACGGTGGGAAAAAGCGATTAAGGAATGGAGGATTAATAATGATGACTTATTATGTTAACGGTTAAAAAGAAAAAAGTATTTGTAGCAATGTCCGGCGACGTTGATTCGTCCGTTGCTTCGTAGTATATGCTGCGGCACAACTACGGGGCTGCCTTATGTTTTATGGTTGTTATAAATAAAAAGAAGAAAAATAAAGTTTTTGTAGCAATGTCTGGTGGCGTTGATTCGTCCGTTGCCGCCGCGCTTTTGAAAGAGCGTGGTTTTGATGTCGCGGGAGTTTTTATGAAATTTTGGACCGCGCCGATAGCGGCAGGCGAAAATAAATGTTGTTCAATAGAGGCGTATCACGACGCGCTGGCAGTGGCGGATAAACTTGGAATAAAACTTTATTCGTTTAATTTTGAGAAAGAATTCAAAAAATTGGTGGCGGATTATTTCGTTAAATCGTTGAGGCGCGGCGAAACGCCCAATCCTTGCGTGGTTTGCAATAAGGAAATTAAATTTAAATTGCTTTTGGAAAAAATAAGCAAGCTTGGCGGGGATTATGTTGCGACAGGACACTATGCCCGCCTGCGGCGGGAATTTTCAATTTTCAATTTTTCCGCCCGAGGCGGACCAGCCTCGGGCTGGCAATTTTCAAATAAAAATAAAAATTCAAAATTCCAAACTAATAATTATAAATTTTTAAAAGCGAAGGATAAAAATAAAGACCAGAGTTATTTTTTGTGGGCCGTTAAACAAAAACAATTGGCGAAATTTTTATTTCCGGTGGGCGATTATCAAAAAGAGGAAGTCAGGAAAATCGCTAAGGACTTCGGTTTGCCGGTTTTCCAGAAGCGCGACAGCGAGGACTTATGTTTTGTCGGCGATCATTTGAGTGGATTTATAAATGAATATGTCAAACCGCGCGCTGGAAATATTATTGATGTCGGCGGAAAAATTTTAGGCAGACACAAGGGGTTGCCGTTTTATACAATAGGACAGCGGAAAGACATAGGATTGGCCGGGGGACCATGGTATGTCTGTAAAAAAGACGCAAAAAAAAATATTTTAACCGTGATAAATGAAAAAAACAAAAATTTGCTTTTTAGCAAGCAAGCGGTTATTAAAAATATAAATTGGATAAACAAGCCGTTGCGATTGCCAATTGAAGTTATGGCGAAAATCAGGTATCAGCATAAACCGGCAAAAGCCCTATTGACAAAAAATAATAATGGGTGTATAATTAAATTTCAAAAGTCGCAGATGGCAATAACGCCCGGACAGTCAGCCGTATTTTACAAAGGCGAAGAATTGCTCGGCGGCGGAGTTATTTCACAATTAAAATAATTAATAGAAGAGAAGATAAAACTTTCAAATGCGAAAAAAGCGGCAGAGGGAATGGAAGCGGCAGGCACAATCGTTGCGCATGCAAGCGCGACGGTCGCGGTAAATCATAAATAATTCCAAATGAGCTGATTTATCCGAATAATTGCGGAATTTAAAGGAGGAATAAATATGAGTGTGACGAAAATTTGCAAAGCAGGAGAAAAATTTGAAAAAGTTATTGGATTAGCCGTGCTTTATGGCATCATGGGGATCGCGTTTTATCCCTTGCCGGCAGGTAGTGTAGTTTTTTATACTAACGGCAAATTGCGCAATAATGGATTTTTTGTGATGGAAGATATCTCCAACGGGATATTTAACAAAGTGATGGCAATCCGCGCCGAAAAGGTCCAAGATTTAAGTTGCGAAAATTTATACAAAATGAGCGACATTTTGGACACCAATCCTGAATTATTGGGAGAATAGTTTGATAGCCGTTGGCGATTAACGTCAACGGCTATTTTTTTATTGATTTTTTATCATTTTTATGTTATTATTTACTGAAAAAGTTTTTTGAAATTTCAAGTACAATTTATTGCGAGGAGAAAATAATGAGAAAGAATTTGTATGAGATGTTTTTTCCGAAATCCATTGCTGTCGTAGGCGCGACCGGCGATATGAAAAAACACGGAGGCGCTATGCTTGCGCGCGCCATAGAATTCGGATATGAGGGGAAAATTTATCCCGTTAATCCGAAACAGGACACGATTTTTAATTTGAAGTGTTATAAAACTGTTTTGGATATTCCGGAAACGCCCGATGTTGCGTTTGTTGTCATTCCGGCTGTAGCGGTATTAAAGATGATTGAAGAATGCGGTCAAAAAGGCATAAAAAATATCGTAATGATTTCTGCCGGATTTAAAGAAGTCGGCGGCGAAGGGATTGAACGGGAAAAGAAACTTCTGGAAATAATAAAAAAATATGAGATGAATCTTGTTGGTCCCAATTGCCCGGGTTTCGTCAACCCTTTTATTGATTTGCATTTTATAATGTCCGTAGTAAATGTGCAAAAAGGGGGCGTAGTTATCTTAAGTCAAAGCGGCGGGATTACGGCCGCGATGGTTGATTTTGCCAAAGACCTCGGAATAGGGTGTCGTCTTATATGCGGAATCGGCAACAAGGCGGATATTAACGAAGTTGATATTATGGAAACAATAATCGGCAACGAGACATTTCTTGAAGGAATAAAAGTTGTTGCTTTATATCAAGAAAGTATCGTTGATGCCGACAGATTACTTAATGTTGCTCGGAGATTTGCGGAAAAAAATATTCCGATTTTATCTTTGAAATCTGGCAGGGGAAATTTTGGAAAAAAGGCCGCGTTGTCTCATACCGGAGCTATGGCAAGTTCCGATGTCGCGGTTGACGCTTTATTTAAAAAAGCGGGAATTATAAGAGTTGATGGCATAAATGAGTTATTGACTCTTGCGGCTTGTTTTGAAAAAATTCCAATTCCTTCCGGAAATAGAGTAGCCATTGTGACGAATTCCGGAGGACCGGCGGTCGTAGCGGCGGATTATTTTGAGAAATACGGGTTGACTTTAGCCCAATTATCCGAAACAACAAAAGAAAAATTGCATCAGATTCTTAATAAATTCAGCGCTTGGTGCGCTGTTGATAATCCGGTTGATATAATCGGTGGAGGATCAAGCCAGATGTTTCAAGAGGTTATCGAGTTGCTTTTCGATACCGATGATAATGATATTGTTTTAGTCACGATGCCGAAACCGGCGTTTGAGGGAGTTTTGCAAGACATTGCGCATTCGTTAGTCATTACGCGTCGCGTAAACCCGGATAAACCGATGTTTGTCGTTACTATGACGGATGTTAATTATGATTTGCGCGAACGTTACAGCAGGGCGGGATTGCCGATATTCTTGTACCCCGAGGAAGCTGTAAAAATAATAGGGAAGATGCGCCAGTATCCGGAAATTATAAAACGATATCAAGATAATCAGAATTTTAAAATATTTAATCCTGTTAAATTTTCAGGAATACATAAAGAGGAAGTGGAAAAAATTATCCGCGGGCATAACAACGAATTTTTATCTCAAGAAGACGCGCGGAAAGTTCTTAAAGCGTATGGGTTTAAATTTCCAAGAACAGTTTTGGCGCAAAACAGCGATGAAGCCGAAAGATATTTCGCCGCTTTTAAAGCAGATGGTGTTCGTAAAGTTGTTTTAAAAGTTGAATCGGCGGACATTCTTCATAAATCGGATGCCGGGTGCGTAAAAGAGGCGATTTTATTTTCCGAAGAAACGGAACCAATGTATATTTATAATGAAATTATTATTAACGCCAAGACATATAAATCCAATGTTAACATAAAGGGTGTTTTGATTCAGGAGTTTATAGGAGGTGGCAAAGAAGTATTGATTGGCGTTAAGAGGGAAGTAGGATTTGGTCATTTGATCGCTTTTGGACGGGGCGGAATTTATACCGAAGCGGAATGCGATATCGCATTCGCGTTAGCGCCGCTTTCTTTCAGAGAAGCGGACGAGCTTACGAAATCAATAAGATTTTACGAAATTTTGAAAGGCGTCCGCGGGGAAAAGCCGGTTGATTTTAAGGCGTTGCGGTGCGCGTTATTGCTAATTTCGCAACTTGTTTCCGACTTTCCACAAATAGCGGAAATTGACATCAATCCGATAAAAGCGTTTGCTGATAAAATTATATGCGTGGACGTAAGGATAAAAATTGGAGGAGAATAGTAGATGCGTAAAATTTATAAGAATAAAAAAAGATCTTGCGCTTTGTGTAAACCTCATAAAATGGGGTGGGCAAAGCGTTGGACGTATCGAGAGTTAAGGAATTTGAAGGAATTTGAAAAAATAAAAAAAGATTTGATGCGTTAATTAACGCATCAAAGAAGCCGTCAGGGAAAACTTGGCGGCTTTTATGTTAGTATTTTGCCGATTATTTCCGGATATCCGTTCAGAAAATCCTTTCCTGCCATTATTTTTTTTCCTTCCGGTTGTATTTCTTTGATTATAATATGATTATTCAGTGTTGCGATGGCCATTAAACCCGACGGGGTTTTAAAAACAGTCCCTTCTTGTTTATTGGGTATTATATCAGCCATAGCTAAGGATGTTGTGTATGGCAGTTCGGTTTTTATGATTTTGAGGCGCGTTGTAGTTTCCGTTTCGTGATTATGCCAAAAACAAAATGTTCCTGGCCACGGGTTTAAAGCGCGCGTTTGGCGATCTATTTCATCGGAAGTTTTATTCCAGTATATTTTCCCGTCTTCTTTGACGAATATTTTTGTAAAACTCGCTTCGTTGTGATTTTGCTCGCGCGGAATTATTTTTCCATCCAGCCACTCGGGAAGAGTTTTAATAAGCAGTTCCGCGCTTTTTTTCGCAAGTTGTTTGGATAATTCTTTGTAAGTAACGATATTTTGATTTTTGATTTTCGATTTTCGGTTTTCAATTATCGCTCCGTGATCCATCTCCTTGTCCATTAGCATTATGGTTATGCCGGCTTCCTTATCGCCGTTTAAAATAGTCGTTTGAATCGGAGAAGAGCCGCGATATTTCGGTAATAAAGACGGATGGATATTGATGGTTTTATGTTTCGGTATTTCAATAATTTCTTTTGGAATAATTTTTCCGTAAGAGCAGACGATATTCAATCCTGGCGATATTTCTTCCATGACTTTAATAAATTCTTCGTCTTTCAATTTTTCCGGCTGGAGTATTTTTAAGCCGTATTTCAAAGCTGTTTCTTTGATGGGAGAAATATTTTTTTCGTATCCCCGGCCGGCTTCACGGTCCGGTTGGGTAATAACGGCGATAATTTCGTATTTATTTTTAATCAACGCTTCCAAAACGGGAACGGCGAAATCGGAGGTGCCGAAAAATATAATTTTTTGGTTCATAAAATTTTGTATTATATTTGTTTATCGCATATCAATATTCCGTTCAGATGATCCATCTCGTGCTGAATAACTCTTGCCAGAAGACCGGATGCTTCTAAATTTTTATCGCGTTCATTTTCATCGAGGTATTTTAAAGTTAAATCATTAAATCTTTTTATGCCGGCTGTAAAGTTTGGCAAGCTTAAACACCCTTCTTTGTCAATAATTTGTTCTCTGGCCGTTTTGATTATTTCCGGATTGATAAAAGTATTGATGTAATATTCTTTTCCTATCGGCAATGTTACGACAAAAAGCCGCAAGGATTTTCCGATTTGATTGGCGGCGAGACCGATGCCTTTTTTAAGGGAAATTTTTACCATTTCCCGGATAAGCTTTTTTATTCCAGGAGTTATTTTGCGGATGTTTTCGCATTTTTTTCGTAAAATTGGATTTTCGGCGCCGGTTTCTATTTTTAATATTTTTTCTTCGGGCATTGATTTATTGTTTATATTAGTATCTTAATCGTAAATTGCCGTTTAGTAAATAAAAATAGGAATAATTTTATAATAGATTTTCGGGATCAACATCGATTTCCCAGTTTGGCGGAATAAGCTGCAGTATTTTATTTTTTGATTCTTGATTTTCCGGCGGAATTTTTAAAATAATGTTCCATAAATACTTGTCTTTTCGTTTTGGTATAAAGGCGGGCACCGGTCCGATCACGGATGACATATCAATAATCTCGGGTTTGTAAGTATGTTGTGTATGTGTTGTAATATTTTTTTGTTCATCATTTTGCGATTTATAAACCGCAAGTTTTTCATAAAGCCGTTTTGCTTCCTGTTCCGCAACTTGTTTATTTTTATGCGAAAAAGCTAATTTGATGATTTGCGAAAACGGGGGATAATTAAATAATTTTCTTAATTTTAATTCTTCTTTGTAAAAATTTTCATAATCATTTTGAAGCGCGTATTTTATCGCGTAGTGATCCGGCGAGTACGTTTGGTATATTACTTTTCTGTTGTTTTTTACCTTTCCTAGCAGGGAGATTATCATTTGGAGGGTTCTTTCGCCGCTACGAAAATCCGGCATATTGAGCATAGCGTCGGAATTTATTATTCCCAGAAGATCAGCCGTGGATATGTCGGATGATGCCATTATTTGCGTGCCGACCAAAATGTCGCCGGTTTCATTGAAATTTTTGAGTATATCTTTTTTCGTTTTTTTTGTTTTAGCCGTATCGCTGTCCAGCCGCAATATTTTTTGTTCTGGAAATATTTTTCGCAGTTCTTCTTCTGCTTTTTCCGTTCCGCCACCTAAGAATTTTATTCTGTGTCCGCGGCAGTTGGGGCAAAAATCCGGCGTGTTTTTTTTGTCGCCGCAGTGGTGGCAAAATAGTTGTTTGGAATTTGCCTGCTCCATAGCGTTTGTCGAATCGGCGGACTGTTTCGGGGGAATTTGTCCGTCCGAGGCGGACCAGCCTTGGGCTGGGAATTTGGAATTTATTTGAGATTTAGGATTTAGAATTTGGGATTTTACGTGTGTTACCATCGGCGTTTCGCAATTTCCGCATTTTACGATATAGCCACAGTCGCGGCATAATATCGCGCTTGCTTCTCCGCGGCGGTTGATGAAAAGAATGATTTTCTCTTTTTTTTCAATAGATTTTTTCAGTTCTTCAAGGAGTTTTCGGCTAAAAATGGAATAATTTTTCGCCTTCATTTCTTCCCGCATATCAATGATTTCAGAATTTAGATTTTGGAATTTAGATTTTAAATTGTATTTTGAATTTTGAATTTCGGATTTATTGGTTATTTGGGATGTGGGATTTAGGATTTGGAATTTCATTTCCATACTTGGCGTTTCGCTTTGCATTATTATTTTCGCATTAAATAATTCCGCCAATTTCGCGGCTGTTTTATGGCTGTGATATTTTGGATGCCGGTTTCCGGATTTATAATGCGGATTATGTTCTTCGGTAAGGATGATAAGTCCTAAATTGCGGAAAGGCAAAAATAGCGCTTTTCGCGTGCCAAAAATTATTTTAATTTTTCCGGCGGCGGTTTTTCGCCAAATTTCCAGAGATCGTTTTTGGGGTACTTTTGATGTCAATACTTCAATATAGGGTTTCGGGAACCCTATATTGAAGTATTGTGTAATATTTTTTTGTAAATAGTCTAAAATATTTATCTCTGGCGCCAAAATTAAAATTTGTTTTTTTTCTTCAAGAGTTTTTTCGATTTCTTTTTGGAAATACTCAATGCTGTTTTTTATGTCAGATTGCAGAAGTTTTGGAATTTGCTTGCCCGCCGAATTCGCCAGATGGGCGGAGAAGGCGGGGGATTTAGGATTTTGGATTTGCTTAGGATTTAGTATTTGTGATTTGAGATTTAAAGCAATGTTATTTGGCAATATTATTTTCATTACCAACCCCAGTGATTCGTAGTAATATTCGTGCATCCACATCGCCAATTTCAATTGTTCCGGCGATATAACGGGTTTTGCGCTCAGAACTTCTTTAATGGGGGATAATTGAAAGTCGGCTTTTCTTATGTTCATTTTTTCGTCTTCCAGCGAACGGCTGTTTATCACAATAGCCGGAATTTTTCTATTACCGAGCGGCGCCATTACCAAACTACCCCAAAAAACATTGACTTTATTTGTAAAGTATGTTAATATTTGAATATTAGGTAATGGAATTTTAGTTAGGGGAATAACTTCAATGATTTGCATAATTCCATTATAGCATAACAATATAATTAACAGTTTTTTGAAAAATAGAAAGGATGAATAGTATGGGTATTTTAATAGGATTAGTAGTATGGGGAGTTATCGTTATAACAGGAGCGATTATTTGCGTTGGGGCATTAGATGCCCCATCTAGACAATTCAGGAAATTTTTTGGCGATTGGGGGTTGTAGTTTATAAATATAGATCCCGTAATTTCCGCTAAGCGGATAAAAATTACGGGATTTTTTTATTGGAATAATCGCGGATATATGAATATTTAAAAATATACGAATCGTAAGACCCGTATATTTTTATTTGCGAACGGTTTTTATAAAATTTACTTCACGGCGTAATTTCTCGCCGCAAATTCATACTGTTCAATAAAAATTTTCTTCATTGGAATTATTGAATTCAGTTCATAAAATACCAGCATTCCTTCGCGATAATCACTTTCGTCAACGCTGCGATAAGAAAGAGGCGCGCGTTTGTGCGCCAAAAGAAGGGCGTTTGCCATAAGCCGTGCCGTTCTTTTATTCCCATCTTCAAATGGTTGGATATAACTGATTCCAATAAGCGCTGTCAGCGCTTTAGCATATGGCGTTGCTATATTAGAAATAGTGGCGGACAGAATGTTTATTGCTTCCGTTATTTGATGAACATTGTCCAGCGGTTGATATCTTGACCCGACTACACCGACGGGTTTTTTGCGCAAACCCAATCCGACATTCATGTCTTTGACCAAAATCGCATGCAATTCTTCCAGATTTTTTCTGGTAAGCGATTCAAATTGTTTCGGATTTTCATGGATATAATTAAAAGCGTCTTTATGATTTAAGATCATTAAGGATTCTTTTTTGTCGTGTCCGGCCGCCTCTCGGTTTTCTAAAATTAATTTTTCCGTATCAAGAAGCGTATAGGTATTGCCTTCTATTTTTGAGGACTTCCACGAAAGTTCAATAATCAATCTTTCCAATTCTTTTTTTTGAATGGCTGTCGGTAGATTCTGTGTTCTGGTTTTATATTCGGCAGTCGCGGCTTCAAAAATTTTTAACTCCTTTTCGGAAAAAATATCCGTCGGCATACCCGTGAACAAATCAAAATTATATCGGTTCATTCCATAACGTTTATCCGGTTCAATGGCGCAATATTCTTTCGCGTTAATGTCGGCGAAAATTCTGCCGATCGCGCTTATGTTATAATTAATGGCTCTTCCTTGTCCCGTTGTTGTCAAAAATCCCGCTTTAGCCATTTCTGACAATGCTCTCTTTATGGTTACAAGCGAAATATCCTCGTTATTTTTAATCATTTCAGCGTAAATATCTGATGATTGCAGAGATCCTTTTTGTAGGATTATGCCAATAATTTTTCGTTGTTTTAATGATAAATTGATCATTTCCGTATCATTTATATGTCTTAATCGTATCATATTGATACGATTAAGACAATGATTTGGGAGCGCATTTATTATATGTCCAAAATTAAAGTTTTAGAATAATATAATCGCCAAATGAATAGATAGTAAAATTTGATTAGTTTTAACCTCGTAATTCCCGCCACAGGCGGATAAAAATTGCGAGATTTTTTAAAAATACTAATTTATAAGAAATTCGTATTTTTTTATTATGATTTTTGTGTTATTATAAAATTATAGAAGAGAAGAAAATTTTTTAAAATTGGCTGGAAATTCCGACAATTCATAAGTAGGAATTTTGATTATATTATTAACGGTTTTTTGAAAAATTAGCTTTCAAGGGAGAATAATATGGCGAGCGCGCGGCGGGATGATCTGTTGTTAGAAGAAGAGATCTATGTAAATAAACTTTGGCGTTTAAAGAATTCGAAAGCTTTTAGGATTGTTAGAGCGATTCCGGCTCAGCATCCCGATGTTATTGTGCTGGGAATGAAAATGAGATTGGCATCTTTTGACATAGGGATTTTGTCTCTTTCTGAGGCAGTTTGTTTTGTGGATCCAGAGCATCCTTTTGTGGGAGAATTGCTTGCCAGGGATATTTTTCTCGAGGTTGAAGGCGTAGACAGGATTATTGTCAGACAATGGGAATTAAGGATCAAGAAATTTTCCCATTTTTCATGGGAAGATATGGGGATTAAGTTAAGGGAAGTTTTAAAAAGATATGGTTGTATTTTGATTTTTGCCGATAAAAAGCGTTTGTAATCTTTGTCCCGTAATTTTTCCTGTAAGCCCGTTTATGGCGGGCGGGGGGAGACAAAAATTACGGGATTTTTTTTGAGAAGTTTTTGATGTGATTGTTACGGAATTATGCGGCAATAGTTTATTTATTTTTTCTAAAATATTAATCTCCGGCGCCAAAATTAAAACCTGTTTTTTTTCCGCAAGAGTTTTCTCGATTTCTTTTTGGAAATAGTGGACGCCGTCTCTTATATTAGATTGCAGGAGAACTGTTCTTCTTAGGGACGGATTAATGTTGTTTTTTATGTCGGATTGCAGAAGTTTTGGAATTTGCAATTTGGAATTTGGAGTTTGATTAGAAATTAGAAATTTAAAATTATGTCCCTGCGGGACATCTCCCGAATGGAGAGGGATTGAATCAATGTTTTTTGGAAGCATTGATTTGAGTATTAGTCCTAACGGTTCATAATAATATTCGTGCATCCAAAACGCCAATTCAAATTGTTTCGGCGATATAACGGGTTTTGCGCTCAGAACTTCTTTAATGGGGGATAATTGAAACCTGGCTTTTCTTATATTCATTTTTTCGTCTTCCAGCGAACGGCTGTTTATCGCAATAGCCGGAATTTTTCTCTTACCGAGCGGCGCCATTACCAGACTGCCCCAATTTATATTGACTTTATTTGTAAAGTATGTTAATATTTGAGTATTGGGCAGTGGTATTTTGGTTAATGGAATAACTTCAATGATTTTCATAAATCCATTATACCATAATTAAATTTACTAACAGTTTTTTGAAAAAGAAGGAGGATTTATGGACCCGATAATTAAAAAGATTACCGAATCTACGAAGAATGGTAAGTTGCAATGGAAAATTGAGGGGTTTGAAAATAAAGAGTATTTTTTTGAACAGGTTCCTTGGCGTGAAAGATCGAGGAATATAATATTCCGGCCTTTAAGGGGATGTCCTGCATGGGATTTGGATAAAAATGATTGTTTTGATCTTTTCGCCGAAGCAGAAACTTATGATGAAAACAATCAAATTGTTAAACTATCATTTGCTTATTATACCTGGTGGTATATGTCGGATGACATTGATGGCTATGCGATAACTAAATCTAATTTATGTTTGGGAATACGGAAAGACGATAAAGTAATAAAAACTTTATGCGGGTCCGATCTTATGGAGTTAAGGAATTTTCTCAAAGAAAAGGCGAAAATCGAGTGGAAAAGAAAAGAAGAAGAGTTGGATAGAAATATTACTTTAAATCCCAATAGTATCATAAAGCTTATCAAACAAGGCGGGATTATGTTTACATCAAGCCATTACAATGAGTATGTGGACGCTTCCTACCAAGATTATAAATTGAATTTTAAATTTTCTAAATGCAATGTTTGCTATAATAGAAAAGAACATTTCAGAGTATTGGTTGTAAAGGATTCCAATATGAAATTGTTTAATGAACACAATACTCCGGCGAGGCATATGCGTAAGTTGAGCAAGTTAGTGTGGGAAGAAGCAAGGAGGATGGAAGAAAACGAGGTGAGGGAAAGTAATAGAAAATTAATAGATGTTTTATAATTACAATCCCGTAATTTCTCCCATAGGCCCACCAAAGACGGGCAAGGGAGACAAAAATTACGGGATTTTTTTATTGGGAATTTATATTCAAAGTTTTAGTTAAGTTTTAAGAATTTTAATTTTTATGGTATCATTAAATTAATATGGTAAACATTTTCAGTCTTAATGTTGATAATTTTACAAAAAAACAGGTGCTGGGGAAAATTAGCGAATTTTTAGCGGATGGCCGCCAGCATTGGATCGCGACCGTTAATCCGGAAATAGCATTAAAAGCGCGCAAAGACAAAGAATATTGTGATATTTTAAATAAAGCGGATTTACGGGTGGCTGACGGGATTGGCATTATTTTGGCTTCGCGATTTTTGGGCGGGAAATTAAAAGAGAGAATTACCGGCGTTGATTTAATTTATGATATTTTGGCAGACTTGAACTGTTTTGTGAATCGCCCCGCAGTATTGCGGGGCGGTAATAACGGCGCAAGGAGCAGCGATAACGATGGCAATTTGCGTATTATGATTATCGGCGCGGAAAAAAAATCGCGCGAAAAAGCCAAAGAAAAATTAAAAAAACTTTTTCCCCATGTTGGATTGGATGTTTCCTTATTAAGCGTGGAATTTAATAGGGAAAATAATGGGGAAATAGGAAAAAATAATAAGGAAAATAGGGAAATGTTGGCAGAATTGAATAAGGAAATAGGGAAATTCGCGCCGGATATATTATTTGTCGCGTTCGGCGCGCCGTTTCAGGAGCAATGGATATGCGATAATTTGTCGCTTTTGCCTTCGGTCAAATTGGCAATCGGTGTTGGCGGCGCCATAGATATGATTTCCGGAAAATTACCGCGCGCGCCGAAAATAATAAGGAAAATTGGTATGGAATGGTTGTGGCGATTATGCTTGGAGCCGCGACGCATGGTAAGGGTTTTTAACGCGATTGCTATTTTCCCTTTTATAGTTTTTAGGGAAATTTTACAAAAAAAATCCTTAACATAACGTTAAGGATCGATAGGCGATTTTTGATATTATTGCAAATATCTTTTCGCGGAAACGGATTTTATAAGATTAAAAACATTGAATAGGGCGAATATCGGCGCGACAACAATAGGATCATTTTGAATCGTGGAACCGCTCAGGAAAACCAGTCGTATAGATACGGCTATCGCAAGTAAAATAAGGGAAATGATTGAAGTTTTTATTGTTAATCGCAGTCCCCGTAATGATTCTTTGGAAAATTTATCTTTTTGGGCTTCTTCCATTAAATTCGCCCATGATTTGCTGCGTTGGCAGGTTTTTCCGTATATGCACATACTGATAATGCTGATAATCGCGCTATTAACAAAGAATAAAATATACATTAAATTCAAAAATAACATAATGATACGACTCCTTTCTTTTTAAAATCCGATAAGTTAATTTATTTTTTAAAAAACTCATTGCCGTTATTATATTTATATTTAAAGCAATTATGTCAAAAAGTCAAATGACTAGTCATTGGTATTCGTATTTTTTGGCTATCGGCAGTCTTGCCGGAACCATAATCGGTCTCGGTATGTTCGGTATTCCTTATGTGGCGATGAAATCGGGAATTTGGTTGGCATTGGGTTATATTTTGGTTTTGGGTTTGATTATGGCTTTATTGCATGCTATGTATCTTGAAATTACGTTGCGCACCAAAGAAACTCATCGTTTGCCCGGATACGCGGAAATATATTTAGGAAAAAAATGGAAGCATTTTTCTTTTTTTTTGGGAGTGGTCGGCGCTTGGGGTTCCCTTTTGATTTATATGATCGTGGGCGGTGAGTTTATTAATATTTTGGCGGGATCGATTTTGGGGGGCTCGGTTTTTTGGTGGGGAATCGCTTTTTTCGTTTTAGGAAGTTGTGTAGTCATAAGGCCGTTCAGGGATGTCGGCAGAGTGGAAGCAATCTGTATGGTTTTTATGGTGATTGCGGTTTTTTGGCTTTTGGTAAAAGGGGTTTTGGGCGATTACGTCAGTTACGATAATTTTAGTTCCGTAAATTGGAATGAATGGTTTTTGCCCTATGGAATTATTTTATTCGCGATGGGCGGATTTTCTATGATTCCGTCGCTGGAAAACATTTTAGAAAAAGAAATTAAAAAAGGCGAGCGGATACATTTCGGGAAGATAGCTTTTATTGGAACTTTTATTCCAATGATTGTTTACGTGATATTCGCCGTAGCGGTATTGGGAATCGCCGGGATTGATACGAGCGAAGAAGCTTTATCCGGATTGCAAAATGTTTTTGGGAACGGATTGGTGAAAATTACGGCGTTAATCGGGTTTTTTGCGTTATTTACTTCTTTTGTCGCCATAGGCGATGATTTGAAGAGGAATTTTTTAGATGATTATAAATTACCGGGCGCCATCAGTGTTTTTTTGACTTTATTTCCGCCCCTTGCTTTGTTTTTATTTAATATTGTCGGTTTTATCGAAGCAATGGGTTTTTTGGGCGGAGCGCTCGGCGTTTACGCTTATGTGATTATAATTTTTCTTTTTTATAAAGCTAAAAAAAACGGTGAAGTGGCGCCGATTTTTTCTTTTTGGTTTCCCAGATGGCTGTCTTGTTTTTTGGCCGCAATGTTTATTATTGCCGGTATTTATACTATAATAGAGATGTTGTAATCATTGTTTTAATTATTAATTTTTTCCATGGAGTATTTTTCAAAAAACAAAAAATTGAATATTCTTTTTGTCGCTCCGGAGGCGCGGCCGTTTATGAAAGTCGGCGGTCTCGGCGAAGTGATGTATTCGTTGCCGAAGGCTTTGCGCGATTTGGGACACGACGCGCGGGTAATGATTCCAAAATATGCTTCGATGGACGTTGAGAAATTTATTTTTAAATCGGAATTGCGTGAATTGAAAATTGTTTCCGCAACCGCTGATCAGACAGGTTTATTTATTTGCAACGTCTTGCGGTATGATAATGAAAAAGGCGCGACTGAAGCTTATTTTTTGGAGAACGAGGAATATTATGAAAAACGCGCCAATACCTATGGTTATTCGGACGATGCGGTGCGTTGGGCGCTTCTTTCGAGGGGAGTTTTGGAATTTTTAAAACAATCGGTTTGGAAGCCGGATGTTATAGTCGCTTCCGATTGGCAGACCGGTTTGATTCCCAATTATCTTCATACGGTTTATAAAGACGATCCGGCGCTTTCAAAGATTGCCGTTCTTTTTTCCATACATAATCTTTCTTATCAGGGAATGTTTGATCATCATTTTGTCAGTGATATGGATTTTGATTCCGGTCAGGAAGAAATTCCGGAATTTGATAATCCGCGGCTTTTGAAGTTGAATTTTATGAGGCGCGGAATTATGCGCGCCGATGCGATCAATACCGTTTCGCCGACTTATGCCAGGGAGATAATAATGCCGGAATATGGAGAATTGCTTAATGATTTATTGAGCGAACGCCGATCGCGCCTTTTTGGCATATTGAACGGCATCAATTACGAAGATTATGATCCGGGAAAAGATCCGAATATCAAAATCAATTACAATGTTAAAAATATCAGCCGGCGGAAAGGTAATAAAGCTATTTTACAGAATAAATTTAACTTGGAAGAGAAAGAAGATGTTCCGCTTTTGGGTATAATTTCCCGTTTGACTGACCAAAAAGGGTTTGGATTGTTTTTTGATACCGCCAGATCTTTATTGAATAATTTTAATTTTCAGCTTATGGTATTGGGTTCGGGAGACGCCAATTTTATGTCTTTTTTTCAGGACCTGATAAATGAATATCCCAAAAGAGTAGCCGGTCATTTTACTTATGATGAAACCTTGCCGCGTTTGATACTTGCTGGCGCGGATTCTATTTTAATACCGTCAAAATTCGAACCATGCGGATTGACGCAAATGGAAGCGATGCGTTATGGCGCCGTGCCGATAGTTAGGAAAACCGGCGGGCTTGCCGATAGTGTCGTTGATTACGATCCGCGTGAACAGATCGGCACCGGTTTTGTTTTCGAGCAATTTGACCATCATGCTTTTTATGGAACAATTATAAGGGCTTTGGAAACTTATCAATATCCGAAATTTTGGGAAGGCATACAAAAAAGAGCGATGAAAGCGGATTTTTCCTGGACAAATTCCGCAAAAGAATACGTTGAACTTTTTAAAAAAACAATTTCATTGCATAATCAGCCGATTGCTTAAAATAATTATTTTTATAAATGCGCTGGGCTAATTTTTTACATATTTATCAGCCGCCGGTTCAAAAGCCTCTTTGGATCAAAAGAATTGCGGATGAATCATACAGAAAAATATTTAAGGGACTATTGGAAATACCAAGAGCCCGTTTATCGTTGAATATAAACAG
Organism: Parcubacteria group bacterium GW2011_GWA2_38_13b; assembly: GCA_000992445.2. Classification (GTDB taxonomy): domain Bacteria; phylum Patescibacteriota; class Minisyncoccia; order GWA2-38-13b; family GWA2-38-13b; genus GWA2-38-13b. The sequence continues at coordinate 53,488 of LBUF02000015.1, read as the reverse complement.
TATTCTTTGCGAACTTTTGGAAAAAAACGGGGGGATGGATGTTATTGATAATATAAATAAACTTGTCAAGAGAGGAAATATTGAGCTTACCGGCAGCGCCAAATATCACGCATTTCTTCCTTTGCTTCCGGAGTCTGAAATAGAAAGACAAATTTTATTGAATGAAGAGGGATTAAATAAATATTTCGGCAAAAAATGGAAAAAGGGAGGTTTTTTTTCGCCGGAGATGGCTTATTCAAAAAAAGTAGTTCAAGTCGCCAAGCGGCTTGGATATCAATGGATCATTATTGATGAGATGGGATTCCCAGAAGACGGGAAAATTCAAAAAGATACGGTTTATGAAATAGAGGGATTGCGGGATTTTTATGTATTTTTCAGGGAACGGAATTTTTCTTTTAAAATTTTGTCCGGTTCTCAGATAAGCACCTTTTCGGTAATTATGCGATTTTTAGAGCCACGTTTAGATAAAAATGAATACACGATAACGGCAATGGACGGCGAAACATTTGGTCATCACAGACCCGGACTGGAAAATCTTTTATTTGATTTGCTTAAAGAAGAAAGGATGGCGCCGCTTGCCATTAGCGATATTTTGGAGAAATTCACTAAGCGGGAAATTATAAGCCCGAGAGAATCGACGTGGGCTTCTGTGCCGCGAGATTTCAAAATCAATCAGCCTTTTCTCAGGTGGCACAATAAAGAAAATGCGATACAAAATTATCAGTGGGAATTGGCTAATATGGCTATCGAGATAGTTGGTAGAAATGAGGCGCAAAAAACCAGGCAGTTTCTTGATTCCGCGCTTCATTCCGATCAATTTTGGTGGTCTTCGGCTAGGCCCTGGTGGAGTTTGGAAATGATTGAAAGCGGCGCTCACGAGCTTAGAATCGTTGTAAATGAATCTTTGGAAGCAACGGAGTCGGAGAAAAAAAGAGCGGAGGAGTTATATCGTTTAATAATTTATACGGGTTTTGAATGGCAAAGAAGCGGGCTGGTGGATGAAATATCAAGGAAGGAAAATGAAGAAATCCGCGAACGTTTGGAAGAAAAAGAAAAATTATTCATTACTGGAAAAGAATACGAAGATATGATTGGGGTTCTTGGCGAGCAGATGAAATTGTCGGCTGATTCCGGAGAATATCATCGCGCCGCAATGATAAAAGACAGGATTAGGGAATTGAAAGAAGAAATGGAATTAACGCATAAAAATAATGCTTAAATTATTTAATGAAAATATCGAGATAAATTAAAAAAAATGCGAATAAAAAATAAAATTTTTAAAAAAATTGCTGTTAAAAATGTTCATTTTGTTGGTATCGGCGGAATCGGTATTTCCGCTTTGGCGCAATGGTATTTGAGCGAAGGATGGGAGGTTTCGGGGAGTGATTTGGCAAAAAGTGACATTATAAAAATGCTTAAGAAATGCGGAGCAATAATTTTCAATTTTCCCGCTTTCAGCAAAGAATCAATTTTTCCGCCCGCGGGCGGATTAGCCAATGGGCTGACAATTACTGAATTTTCAAAACGAAAAGAAAAGATTAAACAGTATATTAAAAAAGTGGATAGAGTAATCTACAGTTCCGCGGTGCCGGAAAGTGATTGGGAATTGCGATATGCGAAAAAAATTGGGAAAAAGATTTTGAGTTATCCTGAGGCGTTGGGGGAATTGACGAAAAAATATAAAACTATTTGCGTTTCCGGAACGCACGGCAAGAGCACGACCACGGCGATGTTGGCATTGATTATGATAAAAGCGGGGATGGACCCGACGGTGATTTTGGGGACAAAAATGAAAGAATTGAACGAGTTGAACGAGGCCCGACCTCATTCGATATTGAATGAGGTCGGGCCTCGTTCGTATACAGGGAATAATTTCCGTAAAGGTAAAAGCGAGTGGCTTTTGATTGAAGCCGACGAATATAAGGCGGCATTCTTGAATTATTCGCCGCAAATGATTGTCTTGAATAATATTGATAAAGATCATATGGATTATTACAAAGATATGGGACATATTGTCGGAACATATAAGGATTACATAAAAAAATTGCCGCGGAATGGCACATTGATTTTTAACGGCGACGATAAAAATATAAGAAAAATTTTCACAAAATAAAAAACCGGACGAGTTAAAAGTCGTCCGACATATTTTTTCTAGAATAAAGCAAAAAATTTGTTCGCTACATTGATTGATCCTACTACAAAAATAAGAAAATCAATGTAGTACGGTATACTGATTCTGTATTTTATTCTTCCGACAAAACCGGCGATACCGAGGAAAACGCCGAAAAAACTGGAAAAACTTTGTATCGCGAAAAATACCGTAACCGCGTCCCATCGGTCACCGATGGCTAGAATCAGCATAAAGCCGATAGCCATCGTTGCAAGAAATTGATAGAATTTTTCCGTATTCATGACTTATCTCCTTAATTTATTTTTTTAAACAACTTTATAGGGTATATAATATTATAGCATTATGAACAAAAAAAGTCAAATAAAAAATGCCGTTTGGAAAAAAAACTTTGAAGGCGCGGAAAAGCGTGAATTTTCTTACGAAAAACAAGTGGAGGATAGGAAAAGATTAGAAAAAATTTTGAAAGTTTTCGGCAAACACAATGTTTATAACGCTTTGGCGGCGCTAACAGCGGCGCGGGCATTAGGCATAGCCGATGAAATTTCTTTTAAGGCGCTGGCGGAATTTCGCGGAACTTGGCGGCGGTTTGAAGAAATCGGAAATTATAAAGGCGCGTTAGTGATAAGCGATTACGCGCATAATCCTCAAAAAATAAAGGCCTTGGCCGAGGCATTGTTTTGTAAAATGAAAACAGAAAAACGGCAAGGCGAAGTGATCCTTGTTTTTCAGCCGCATCATCAAAAGCGTTTGGAAACATTGTTTGACGATTTCGTGGAGGCGTTTGGAGAAATAGCGCGTGAAATGCTGGTTATTATTACGGATGTTTATGAAGTGGCGGGAAGGGAAAAACCCCAAACCCCAAACCCCAAATCCAAAATTTTAAATTCTAAAATTCTCGTTGAAGCGATAAATAAAAAATATCCCGATGCGAATGTGGTTTATGCGTCGAAGAAAAAAATTAAATTTTATATCAATAAATATTTAACAGTTGATAGCCATAAAATATCAAGTATTGTTTTCGTTGGCGCGGGAGATATTGATAATTTCGCGAGAAGGTTTTTAACGGCAAAATAAAATTTGTTGAGTTATCCCCAATTTTTATTTTTTAAAATTTACGTTGTGTTGTATAATAAAGTATAATTTTAATTTTTGTGTAAATTTATTTCTCTCAACTTGATATTTTTCGCTCCCGACCCGATGTGCCTGCCTGCCGGTAGGCAGGGATAGGTTTTGGGTGGGAAAGTTTTTGGTTTTGAAAATAGTTACATTATGTTATATAGCGGCATTGCCATTATTATTGTTGTTGCCATCGTCGCGATTTTATTGATGAAGAAAAAAAACAATAAAAGCGAAATAACGGAATCAACATCGGGGCAGGAATTCATTTTCGAGACGCCGGAACAATCGGAGCGGCCGGAACAGAGCGCGGCAAAAAATAATATAAGCGCGCAAAATGAAAAAGTTGAAGAAGAAAATTTTTCCGTTCCGGTTTCCGCGGAAGAAGAAAAGTTAAACGATGATTTTAATGTGCGGTAAAATTAAAAAAAAGGCGGGTTTTTTTACCTGTCTTTTTATAAAATAAATTTTTAACAGTGCTTATTTCAAAAAAACTTTCCAAAATTAAGATAATTTATAATTGCTCATTAACTTATTTATTAGACTTGTTGCGCAATAACTTTTCTGCTGCAATTTTCATATTTTGGCTACGACTTCGCAAATATTTCTTAGCATATATACTTGTATATTCTTCAAAATTTTTGCTTCGTCTCGCTCAAAATCTGAAAATTTCGCCACGAAAATTATTACGCAACCAGTCTATTGTTTTAATAGTTAATAATTATTTGGCGTTTTTGCGCCTTTTTTATTTATAGATATAAATCAAAATACCACGTAATATTGCGATGTGTTTGAGTTTATTCTGTAAAAAAATAAATGCATACATTTTACAGGACAGTGTTTTATTACACCAATATACCGCCCAAGAAGCAGAAAAAAATTCTGACGACTTCAATGGTGGCTATTATCGCTTTATCAATGGTTGTTTGGTCATTGGGTATTCCCTTGGGCCAAATTTTTTCATTAAAAACGGCAAATGCGGCGGCGCCGGCTTTTTCCGCGGTGAAATACAAGAATGGTTCCAATAAACTTTTGGTTGTTTTTGATCAATGGGATATTTTTACCGCTGATCCGGCAACTTCCACGACGGGTTTATGGGGTTCACAGGGCGCTTTGACAGCGGCTGATTTTGTTATCGGCGGGACTGCCGGATTGACTATTTCCAGCGTTTCTCATGACGGCGGAGGCAAGCAGGCGGTTTTGACTTTGTCCGGAAATATTTCTATTTCCGCTTCGGGTCAACTTACTTTTGGTTGTGCTGCCAACGCTATTTATAATCGCAATAGCGAAGCGTGCACGCAAACGGGCTACGATGTTTATACCACGGGAACAGCCGATTCAACCGCTCCGACAATTTCTTGGTTAAATCCGATGGGACAAAACGGCTTGGAAATTCAATTCAACGAGCCGATAGACGCGACAACCGGAACAAACGCCGCCAATTACACTTTAACTACCGGCAATGCAACGGATCCTTATAATGGCACTGCTACAATATTAGTGCAGGGTGGCGCGACTTCCAATTACAATATTACCCGCCAGTCCTGGGATCCGAAAACAATAAGATTGGATTTATGGAACGCGACCATTGATCCAAATAAAACTTCCGGTTATGACCAAATTATTGTCGGCACCGGCGTGACGGATATTTTCGGCAATGCTTTGGCTTCAGCCGCAACCAAGGATATTAAATGGGACACCGGCGGTTTTATGGAAACGCCAATGTTTGAAGGCGCGTTCCAAAAAGTTTTGGCTTACGGCAAAGCGGATAGCGGTTCTACTACAACTTTAGTGGATGATGCGTTAAATGGATCGGCGACTAATGCTTTTGACGGAATGGTGCTTTATATTACGGAAGGAACCAATGTCGGCGAAAGTAAGGCGATTGCTAATAACGGTTTTAACGACGGCACAGACACTTTGACTGTAAGTTCCGCTTTTTCCTCCGGCATCAGTTCAACGAGCAGATATGAAATTCGCGATCCCAAAAGAGTTTACGCCGTTTATTCCAAAAATATGGAAAAAGTGTCTATGGAAAAAGCGAGTTATTACACATTAACCACTCAAGCCGGAGGCGATACTACTACAATAACTTCTATAACTCAACAGGCGAATAACGCGATTGCCTTGATTTATTCTTCTGGCGCCAATATCGTTGGCCAGGACAGTATGAGCCAGAATTTCAGTTATAGTTCAATGAATTTTGATACTTTGAAAGTGAAATGCGAGATGGATACTTTGGGACCAACCGATCTTGACGGTAGAATCCAGATGAGTTGTTGGGATATGCCGATTGAAGTCGGAACGCCTCCTCGCGTTGAGGGTGTGGCGATTGATATGGCGCAAGCTACCGGCGTGAATGATATTGGCAAAAAAGTTAGAATTAAATTTGACAAACCATTAGATGAATCCACCGCTCTTAACACAACTTCTTACACTTTCGCGAGTGGCGCCACGATAGCTACTTCCGGAACCGGAATGCCGATGCTTGATATGGGTATGAGGCAGGTAGTTTTGACCATTGCTTCCGGAACTATCGGTTCTTATGTTAATTTGGCAACGCCGGGCACCGGCGGACCGGTTGATTTGTTGGGGCAAGCTGTCACGAATTTAGGCAGTGATTGCAGTACGGTTTCCGGAAAAGTAAGATGCAATATTGATGCCACTCGTCCGACTATCACGAAAATTTCCGCCAATCGGGGAACGGATAATACCTTTAATAATGGCGATACCGTTACTTTGACTTTTTCCGAAGCAATGAACAAGTGGTCGGCAAATGATCCCTGGTCATTTGAGCCGCTTTACGGAGCGGAATGCAATGTCGCGAATATTGTGTTGGGCAATTATACCACAACTCAAAATTGTCAATGGGGTTATTGGGGAGACGGTTCAAGTATGGCTTGGAATACTGCCAGCACTCAAGCCATCATCACACTGGGCAATTATTCCAATATCGGCGAGGGTTATATTATAAAACCCTGGTTTGATTCATGGTCAGGCAGTGGCATATCCGATCTTTCCGGCAATACCATTGATTATACTAATTCCATTAAAACGATTAATACTTCTATAGCTTCTTTACTTAAGCTTATTTGGACAGACACCGATACTTCGGGAGCTACCACTAGCGGTGATACTATTCGTCTTAATTTTAGCAAAGCCATTGATACCGCTATGGTAAGTTACGCCAGTATGGATACTTTGTTCGCGGTTGGAGGAGGCGGCACAACTTGGGGTGGCACGAACTTACTTTCCTCCGATATAACCTGGGCTTCCAGCAATACCGGTCTCGTCGTTCAATTAAGAACTCCGCCATCAGGCACATTGGTTGCCAATGGCCATACTGTCACGCCGTCTGCCAATGTTAAAGATGCCAACGGTAATTCTATTTCCACTTCTGTCGTGACTTTCCGGAGTTCCGGTCCAACAGTTACTTCTTTAAAAACTTCCACTAATCCTACTGCATCAAAGATTTGGTTAAGGTTTGCCGAACCGATAATTAATGTGAGTAATTTGGCGTATCCGTCTCAAACATTCATGGCTACGAATTACGCCACTTCCGCGCAACTTGCCACTTCGGCGTTTACTTTCACGGACGCGAGCAGCGGCGGAGTTGTTATTTCCGGAATTGATTTTGTTTCCGCCGACGGCAAAGACGCGATTTTGGCTCTTTCCGGCAAGGTGGCAACCAACGATACTTTAAATGTTACAGCGCTAAAGGGTACTATTTCCCAGATAAATTTTGCCGGAAACACCACTTTGGAAACCGGTTATTCCGGCGACTTCGCGGACGCGACCGCGCCGACTATTTCATTGGCTTCGGTAAAACGGATGAGTTCTTCTTCCGGCGTTATGGGAGCCAGCGAGACCATTAATCCGGGAGATAAAATTATTATTGAATTTTCCGAAGCGATTGATCCGGGAAGTATTTTCAATTTTTCCACCCAGCGTTGGATTTTAGACACGGCTTTGCGGATTGGCGACGGGGTCTCCAAGAGTTATGGTCAGTATCCGATGGTTAGCTGGTTAAACAGTAATCAGAAATTAGAAATTACTTTGGACGCGCCGGCATTCGGCAAAACATTGCCGGTCAATGGCGATATTATTACTGCCACGGCTTCTGTAAGCGATTACGTCGGCAATAGCGCTCCTAATAGTCAGTTTACGATAAGTAGCTCTGTGCCAAAGATAATCTCGGTCAGGTTTACAAATCAGGGCGTGGCCACTCCGGATACCGGAGACACTCTTTCCATTGTCTTTAATCAGACAATGGATACTTCGTTGGACAGTATTACAACCGATTGTTCAGAGATTCCGACTGCTGCCAATTTGGGGGGTGTCATCAATAACGCTCTTTGGGCCGAAAATCCGGCTACTTATATAAAAAGGACTTCGGCTTGGGGCGCTTCCCCGACCGTTAAATGGTCTAAAAATATCGTGGCGTGCGATACTTTGCGGGTGATTCTCGGTTCTACTCCGGCAGTGGCTGAAGGCGATCGGATATGGACGGATATGAGTTATATTAAAACTAAATCAGGCGGCAATATTACGAACTCCGGCACGCTTGATTATACCGGACCGCAATTAAAAGACGCTTGGTTGGTTTTTGACGCCAATTCAAACGGCGCGGGCAATGCCAACGATAAGATATTTTTTGGTTTCAACGAACCGATGAGCGCTTCTACTATTGCTTCGGCGAATGTTGACCTTATTCTTTCCAACAGCGGAAATTACGGCGCGGAAGCGACGATTAGCTGGAAATCCCAATCAACTTTGGAAGTGACATTGGGCACGACCGGTCTTGTTGATCCGGTTGGCAAAACCGTTAATCCGCCAAATTCTATTACTGATATCAACGGCAATGTTGATAATTCTTCCGCAATAACAGTACAAGTTCCGGTTGTCGGACTTTCACCGGTGACTGCCATTGCTTTCACTGATCCGGATACGACCAATCCGGGAATTGACAAGATGGACATTCAGGCGAATTTCACTGATGACAACGCGGCCAGCGGCAGATACTATAATATATTTATTTTGCCGGAAACCGTGCCATTCGCGCTTTCCGAAGCAACAGGCACGGCTGATTCCGGTTCTACGACAATTTTAGTTGACGCTGACGGCAGTTTATCCGCGATTACTAATATTTATCGGGGCAAAGAACTCCATATTATCAGAGGAACCGGAGCCGGTCAGCACCAAACAATCCAGGATTACAATAGTACAACCAAAACCATTACCGTTGATACCGCGTTTTCAGTCGCGTTAGACAATACTTCTGGTTATGAAATTAGAAATTATCATCCGATCAATAATACGCCAGTCGCGTCGGTCGTCGGCACAACGTCATATAGTTACTCCGGTTCATCAAGTTCTTACGCGATTTTTGACGACAGCCGGTTCGCTTATTTGCCGATGGCGACTCCGCCGCCAACTTGGATGACTTTCTATTCTTGGATGCCTAATGCAAATTATAAAGTTTATGTCAACGCCTGCACTGACGCGGCTTGCAATAATTATTCTATGCCGCAAGCGTCAGTCGCTTTTCAATTTATCGGCGAGATGTCCGGCGGCGGCGGTTTGGGAGGAGGAGGAATGGGCACTAATTTCTTCGCTCCGCAGGTTTGGGGCTGTTTGCCGTGGTCTGGCGCGATGGATATTCCGACCAATCTGACCTTTGCCGCTTGCAAGTTTTCACAGGCAATGGATTCCACAACTATTAATTCCACCAATGTGACGGTAAAGAAAGTAAGCGATAATTCTTTAGTGCCGGCGAGCGTTTACTATTCATCGGAACAGGAAGCGGCTTTCATTAAATTCCAGACAGGGTCAACTCTTGCCGTTTCAACGCAATACAAGATAGAAATAAGCACTAATGTAAAGAGCAACGGCGGCGCCAATATAATGAGTTCTTGGTATTCTGATTTTACTACCGGTACGGGAGTGGATGGCACTCCTCCGAAGATTATGGATAATAAATTTGAATCGGAGGGTCTTTGCACAAGCGGTGTCGGCACCGTTAGTTCGCCTTGCGCCGGAGCGGAAATAAGCAGAATTTATGAAATCGGTTTCAGGTTTGACGAGGATATGGATCCTTCAACATTGGATAATACTTCCGTCACTTTAACGAATACAACGGATAGTTTGGCGGTTTCAGGCGACTTTAATTATGATCCGATGTGGAGAGGTGGTATGTTTATGTTAAGTTCCGCCTTGCAAGCGTCAAAAACTTACCGATTAACCGTTTCCGGTTCTTTGATTAAAGATGATGCCGGCAATTTCTTTGACGGCGATAAAGATACGGTGGCTGGCGGCGATTATAATTATTATTTTAATACCGTTGACAGCACTGGCGGCACCTTTGCCACTGCGGCGCCGAAAGTCAAATGGGCGTTCGCGGACGGATTCCATCTTGGAGTGGGATTCGGCGATCCGAAGTTTGATAATACGGCAATAGCGATTAAGGAATCAACGGTAACTAACTCTTCTAATTGGACATTGGAAAGCCCAACAGGCACCGTGGTTAGTTTGAGCGGCGCCAATTTTCATTATGATCCGTTTATGAACGAGGTTCATTTTGACGGTTTAAGTTTGGTTTCAGGTAATTCATTCAAGATTACCGCTTCCGGCAATGTCAAGGGATTTAATGGAGTTTCTATTGACGCGAATAATAATAGTTTTACGGGCACTGTGGAAGGATTTAAGGGTTCCGGCGCGATTGGTTCAGGAGGTCCCTGTTCAAGTTGCGATACTTCCAAGCCGACAAATGTTAATACGATGATGTTTATGCCTATCAATGTTTGGCCAATGAATAGTATTTCCGGACAAGTTTCAAATTATATGGTGAATATACCGCTCACGCAAGCGATCAATCACGGCGGAAAAGTATCGATTCAATTTCCGACCGGTTTTGATGTTTTTAGCGCCGCTCTTGCCAGCGCTGATACGGAGGCCTTTATGAATCAGGATTTAAATGGTCCGGGAGCGGGAGTGATTACCGTTTCCGCCGTGAGCGTGAGTACGACTAATAATACCGTTACTTTGACGCTTGCGACTGGCGGTTCCGGAACCAGCACAATGACTAATGATTTTCTCGGATTTATGTTAAAAGGTATTGTGAATGGTGATCCGTCACAGGTGACATACAGCACTACCAATCCTGACGGTATCGGCGGACATCAGGCAACGATAAATACTAAAAATGCCGATGGCAAGTCGCTGGAAGGTCCTATTAGTTCTATGAGATTTCCGATTGAAAAAGGCGGCGCCGGAATGGTAACCGGAACCGTTACGAAATCCGACGGCACCACCGCGGTGGCTGGCGTAAGAGTGTTTTTGGACAGTCCGCGAGGCATGCATTTAGAAAAAACAACTGGTTTGGACGGCAAATTTACATTTACCGGTCTTCCGACAGCCAGCGATCTTGGCGTAACCTATTGGATTTTCGTTGAAGCAAAATCAACCTCTGTTGGCGATTTCTTCGGCAGCCAATCGGTTGAAGTGAAATTAACCGATGTCAGTCCTATTGTCAGAGATAAAACAATTAAATTGCAGACCGGCGATAAAACCATTTCCGGAACTTTGACTTACGCGAATTCCCTTCAAAATAAAAAAATAGTGGTCAATGTTTCCGGTCCCAATGGCTGGTTAGAAAAAGAAGTGACGCTTTCCGGCGCCACATCGCAGGCATACAGTTTGTCGGTGATGACCGGCGATTGGAATATTAATCTTTGGCCGTATTTCCCGAAAGATTCGTTTATGGCCGGACCTCCTCCGACAATGCCGTTTATGCCGCCAGCTTCGCAATTTATTAAAGTGACAACCGCTAATGTCGCCAATGTTGATTTTTCCTTAACCGTTCCCGATAAAACCATTACCGGCAGTGTTAAAGATCAAAACGGCAACGGACTTTCGGGCGTGCAAGTTTGGGCTTATGATCCGGGAGGTACAAACGGTTTTGGCGCTAATACCCAGACATTGTCGGACGGCACATATATGTTAAATGTTCTTGCCGGCACTTATAAGATTGGCGCGGCGATGCCCGGTATGCCTTCGGGCGCGGAAAAATCTATTACCGCTCCGGCTACCGGCGTTAACTTCGTATTTAGCAAAGCCGATAATTCCGTTAAGGGCAGCGTATTTGATGAATCAGGTAAACCAATTCCAGGATCAGGCGTGGACGCTTTCAATAACACGACCAAGCAATCAATTTTCGCGCCGACAAACGCGCAGGGTTTTTATGTTTTATTTCTTCCAACAGGAATATGGACACTCAAGTCGTTTGCTCCGGGTTACGGTCAAATTATGACTTCAACCGGCGTTGCTACTTATTCGTTGACAATTGCCGCCAATGACGCTTTGACTGGCAAGGACTTCAAAGCTGGCGGCGGCGGAGCCGTTACTATGAGAACGATTTCCGGTTATGTCTGCAGTTCCCAAAAAGTGGATTCCGCGGGCGCTTTACTCGCCGGCTGTAAATCGGGATATGAAGTATCGGGCGCTATGGTGGGAGCCGAAGAAGTGGTGACTGCCACCGGTGTCCGCACGGGCAACTATAACGAAGTGGCGACCGGTTCCGATGGCACCTTCTCAATTAAAGTTCCGGCGAATGTCACGGCTAATTCCTATAATGTTTGGGCGTATATTCCGGGAGTTGGCGAGCTTGACGATGTAACTGGTATTAATGTTAAGGATGCCAATGCCAGCACGACGGAATATTCTGGTCTTACTCTTGTAACGCCGGATACCAAGACCATTAATATTGCTTTCAAGGATTCTAATGGCGCCGCTTTCACGGTTAAAGAAGCATTTGTGGACGCTTGGGATCCGATAACTTTTAAGGGAAATAAGATTCAAATAAATAATTCTTCCACGGGTACCCTTGATTTGCCTAATGGAACTTACGAAATGGTTGCTCATATTCCGGGCTTTGGTCAGATTGGGGCTGACGGCGGCAGAGTTTCCATTTCCCGCGATAATCAGACGGTTGATTTTACGATCATTGTCACTTCAACTTTTGTTATTCAAGGTACGGTTTACAAACCTGGCGGTTCAACTATTGTAAGCGAAGCATGGGTGCAGGTGTTCGACCCTAATACTAAGAGAGGAAATGATGACAAAATCGGTTCGAGCGATAGCGGCGTTTTCAGTATTTCCGTTCCTACCGGCGGATCTTATACTTTGATCGTTGAAACACCGCCTCAATCCGGTTATATGGGTTATAAGCATTCAAGCGCTATTACCGCAGCCGTTGATTTGTCAGGCGCGAATAAAATCGTTCTTTCCGCCGCCGATTCTTCCGTTTCAGGTAAAATTTATACGGATACCGCTAAGTCAATCGCCGCTACGGAAGCGTTTGTCAGAGCCGAAGAAGTTGGTGGCACCAGAATCGTTATGGATAATGTTGAGTTTGGAGATAATGGATCTTATAGTATGAATGTTCCGAGCGGCACTCAATGGAATATTACCGCTATGACTCCGGACGGAAAATTTGTTGAATCGCAAGGCGTGGCGGCAGGCAGCACCAGCGCCAATAATACGGCGAAAGTTGATGTGGCGGCTACCGCGAACATCACTGGTTTTAGCAAGCCGGAGCCTTCTTCAACCACTATTTCCGCCGGCAAAGGCAAAATCATAGAGGATTCCACTAATGATATTAAGATGGTAATTGAGCCGTCTGATCTTGGTTCTTCTGGCGAAAACTTTGTGGTGGAGATTGAAACAATGCCTTCAATCCATAAGACGCAATCAACCGAGGTTTTCTCTCCGGAAGAAAAAGAAATTACCATTTATCAGATTGATTCTTCCGGCAAGAAGACGAAAGTCGGCAATACCAATAGTTCCATTGATATTTCATTGCTTTATGATAAGTCTGATTTTACCGATATTTCAGCGGGAAATACCGCGCTTAATCCCGCGTCTTTGAAAGAAGTGGAACTAGCGCCTTGGGATGATACGAGCGGCAACACTTGGTCGTCTTCTTCCACAACCAAGAAAGTGAAAGTGAAAGATACGGTTTCAAGCTCTTGGGAAAATGAAAGTATTGATACTTTCATTACCAATATTACCAGCGCCAGCGGCACTTATACCGGCGCGAGTTACTATGACTTTGAGATTGAATTTACCACTGCCACTACTCACTTTTCGCCATTCGGCACGCCGACCGGAACCGATTTGACTCCAATAGCGCCGACAACCAAGCCCTCTGTATCGCAAGCCGATGGCCAGGTGACCGCCAGCTGGACATATACTTTTAACGAATCGGACGGCAGTTATTTCAATCTTTACAGGGACACATCAGATAGTTTTTCTTCATTAACACAAACACAGCTTGACGTTTTGCAAGCCAATGCGGCGGCTATCAGCGTCGCGACATATTGCACCGGTTCCCAACCAGGGCCGTTTACTTGCAGTTATACGAATACGGGACTAACCAACGGCACAACTTATTATTATATTTATACCGCGGTTGATTCCGGTCATAAAGGCGATACGGTGACCAATATGTCTCCTGTTTCTAATGCCATAACGCCGACCAGTAGTGGCGGTGGCGGTGGCGGAGGTGGCGGTGGTGGCGCTGTAACTCCAATTGTGACAACAACTCCCGCTCCGGAAACGGAAACGGTAACCCAGACAACAACGACAACATTTAAGACGGGCGAGCTTATTCGCTCTGTTGCCGGAACAAAGATTTATGTAATTAAGAATGGCAAAAAACGTTGGATACCGACCGCGGCCGCGTTTAACGCCTCGGGATATAAATGGGGAGATGTTAAAGAGGTAAGCGTTTCCGATGTAAGCGGAACAAAAGATACTACTCTGTTCAGAGCCGAAGGCGATCCGAAAGTTTATATTCTTGCTTCCAATGGTAAGAGACGGCATATTCCAAATCCGGAAGTGTTTACGTCGTATGGTTTTGATTGGGGAGAAGTTTCAATTATTACCAAAGCGGAAAGGGATGCTTATACGGATATGACTTTAATGCGCGTAATCGGCGATCCAAAAGTTTATAGATTGATTAACGGCGCGATAAGCCATATTCCGGATGTGAAAACATTCAATTCTTACGGTTATAGCTGGGACGATGTGGTGGAAATGAACGTTACGGAATTTGCCGTTTATAAGAAAAGCGATGTTTCAACATCCGTGGCAACGAGCGCTAAGGCGGTTGAAATTCCGGCAAGTTATAAATTTTCCAAACGAATGGAATATAATAGCAAAGGCGACGAGGTGAATTATTTACAGATATTTTTGAAATCGCAAGGAAGCGATATTTATCCCGAAGGCATAGTTTCCGGCTGGTTCGGTCCCGCTACCAAAAGAGCGTTGATCAGATTCCAGGAAAAATACGCTTCCGATATTCTTACCCCATTTGATATTACGAAAGGGACGGGTATAGCCAGTTCCAAAACGAACGATAAGATAAACGAAATTTTAGGGAGATAAAGAGAGTGCAGTAAGTTTCAGAATCTTAAAACACTTTCCGTAATACTGCGGGGAGTGTTTTTATCGTGTGGTTGAAAGTATGTTTTTTTAATGTTAGTATCAAAAATATGAATTCAAAAGAAATTCGTCAAAAATTTTTGGATTTTTTTATGAAGCAAGGGCATAAAGTCGTGCCGTCTTCTTCTTTGATTCCTGATGATCCATCAGTGCTTTTGACTACCGCCGGAATGCAGCAATTCAAGCCGTATTATACTGGAGAAGCTGATTCAATAAAGGATTTCGGATCGTTTAATACCGTTTCAATCCAAAAATCTATGCGTACGTCAGATATTGATGAAGTGGGCGATGAAACGCATAATACTTTTTTCGAGATGCTTGGAAATTTTTCATTTGGCGGTTATTGGAAAAAGGAAGCTATAAGATACGCATATGAATTCATTACTAAGGAAATGGGGTTGGCGATATCTTATGTGACTGTTTTTCGCGGTTCCGATATTGCGCCAAAAGACGAAGAATCGAAAAAAATATGGCGGTTATTGGGTGTCGCCGATGTTCGCGAGGAAGGCATCAACGATGTTTTTTGGGGACCGACTGGAAATTCCGGTCCATGCGGTCCGACTACGGAAATTTATTGTAAAAACGGAAAAAGACGGGATGTGGAAATTTGGAACGTGGTTTTTAATGAGTTTTTTTGCGATAGTTCGCGGGATATTTTATTGAATGGCGGAGTTAAACTCAAGCAATTAAAGAAAAAAGGCATTGATACCGGTATGGGTTTGGAACGATTAACGATGATTTCACAAAATGTCGAGAATATTTTTGATATCGATTTATTCTCGCCGATTATAAAAAAAATAGAAGAATTGTGCGGTAAATCATACGAAGATAATGCCAAAAATTTTAGAATTATTGCCGATCATATGCGCGGATCCGTATTTTTGATTGGCGACGGCGTTTTGCCGAGCAATATTGAACGGGGATATATTTTGCGCCGTCTTTTGCGGCGGTCAATCAGATACGCGAAATTATTGGAATTGCCGGAAAATTGGCATAAGGAAATAGTCAAAACGATTATTGAAAATTACAAAGAATATTATCCGGAATTAGAGCAAAGAGAAGGCGAAATTATTAATGCAATAAAAGAAGAAAATGATAAATTTTGCAAAACATTAGAAAGGGGATTGAAAGAGTTGGGAAAAATAGACGCAGTTGACGCAGAAAAAGCGTTTTATATATTTCAAACCTATGGTTTTCCATTTGAAATGATCGGGGAGGAATTAAAAAAAAGAAAATTATTTATTGATGCAAAAGAATTTCAGGAAGAATTTAAAAAGCATCAGGAAAAATCTCGCGCCGGACTGGAAAAAAAATTCGGCGGACATGGTTTGATTATGGACACAGGGGAATTGAAGGCGGGAAGCGAGGAAGAAATTAAAAAAGCGACAAAATTTCATACGGCGACCCATCTTATGCATCAGGCGTTGCGCGTTGTTTTAGGAGAAAAAGTTAGGCAGATGGGTTCGGACATCAACGCCGAAAGATTGCGTTTTGATTTCACTTTTGACAGGAAAATGACGCCGGAAGAAATAAAAAAAGTTGAGGACTTGGTTAACGAAAAAATAACGGAAAATTTGGAAGTAAGAGTGGAAGAAATGCCGTATAAAAAAGCAATGGAATCCGGCGCGTTGGCATTTTTCAAAGGAAAATATCCGGAAATCGTGAAGGTTTATTCCGTCGGTAAGTTTTCTAAAGAAGTTTGCGGCGGACCTCATGCCAGCCGTACGGTAGAGCTCGGGAAATTTAAAATCAAAAAAGAGGAAAGTTCCTCGGCGGGAGTGAGGAGGATTAGGGCGATATTGGAATAATTTTTTAATGAAAAATATATGTCTAATTCCGAAAATAAAAAATGTCAAAATTGTGAAACTGATTTTACGATAGAACCGGAGGACTTCGTGTTTTACGGTAAAATTCAAGTTCCGCTGCCGACATTTTGCCCGGAATGCAGAATGAAGAGAAGAATGGTGTGGAGAAATGAAAGAAGTTTATATAAAAGAAAATGCGATGCTCCAAACCATAAGGAAGAAATAATTTCAATGTACGCAAATGGCAGCTCAATAAAAGTTTGGGATCAAAAATTTTGGCAAGAAGATAATCGGAATCCATTGGATTATGGAAAGGAATATGATTTTGGCAGACCATTTTTCGAGCAACTCGAAAATCTATTAACAAATGTTTCTTTCCCCAATTTAAACGGCAGCGGGAATATTAATAGTGATTATTGTAATTGGTTGCATAATAGTAATAATTGTTACTATGTTTTTGGCGGTTCCGGCAATGAAAACATATTGTATTCCGGTCATGTCGCTGATTCTAAAGATTCAATGGATTTATACACTATCGTAAAATTAGAATTAAGTTATGATTGTTCGTTTTGTCAAAATTCTTATAGATTGTTTTTTGGGCAAAATTGTGAAAATTGCATGGATTCTTATTTTTTGTATGATTGCAGGAATTGTTCGGAGTGTTTTGGATGCGCGGGATTAAGGAATAAGCAGTATTATATTTTTAATCAACCATACGCAAAAGAAGAATATAAAAAGAAAATTCAGCAATTTAATTTAGGAAGTTTTCGGTCTTTTATTGAATTAAAAAATAAATTTAACAAACAAAAATTAAAAATACCGCATAAATTTGTCAATTCAATTAGGGCGATAAATTCAACGGGGGACAATATTATTGATGCGAATAATTGCAAGTATGTTTTTGATATTTTTGTCGGTGGCGCTGAAAATAGCAAGTATTCTTTTAGGATAGGGAAGAATACAAAAGATGTTTATGATTGTTCTTGTTATTTCAATTGCGAACTTATGTATGAAAATTTTTCGGTGGGAATTGATGCTTTTAAAGTATTTTTTTCTGTTTTTGTTTGGACGGGATCCGAAATTCAATATTCCGTAAATTGTCACTCCTCCCATTACCTCTTCGCCTGCGTCGGTCTCCGTAACAAGCAATATTGCATCCTCAACAAACAATACACCAAGGAAGAATACGAAGAACTGGTGCCGAAGATAATCAAGCATATGAACGATATGCCCTATATATCTCGAAAATCACAAATCCTAAATCCTAAATTACAAATAAATTCCAATAACCAAAATTCAAAAACTCAAGCGCGAGAAATAATCTATCGTTACGGCGAGTTCTTCCCTCCGGAACTGTCTCCGTTTGCCTACAACGAAACAGTAGCCCAGGAATACTTCTCTTTAACCAAGGAACAAGCCATAAATAAGGGATATCAATGGAAAGACCCGGAAACAAAGAATTACCAAATTACTCTAAAAACAGAACAAATACCCGATCATATTAAAGATGTAAAAGATTCAATAACCGATGAAATAATAGAATGCTCTAATGCATCTGCCCAAGGCGGACAATCCTCGCAATGTTCCACCGCTTTCAAGATAATATATAGAGAATTGGAATTTTATAGAAAGAATAATATTCCCATACCCAGATTATGTCCCAACTGCCGCCATTACCAAAGAATCAAACAAAGAAACCCGTTAAGATTGTGGCGCAGAAAGTGTCAATGCGCCGGAACGCATTCCGACAACAAAGTTTATCAGAATACGATAAAACACAACCATCACGATAATAATCACTGCCCCAACGAGTTTGAGACGACGTACGCGCCGGAACGGAAGGAAATAGTTTACTGTGAGAAGTGCTATCAGGAGGAGGTGGTTTAACTAAATAAAATAATATTGGTATAATTAAGTAATTTAAAAATAATTTTTAGGCATCAAAAATATGCATTAAAATCATTTTTTTTATTTTAATGCTTGATCTAATTTTGATGTTAATAAAAATGAAATATTTTACAACCATTTTAATAATTATTTTCGTATTCGGCACGGCGTATTATTTTAGCAATCGCAATACCAATAATACGGACACCGAAACTGAAATTATGAATCCAAAAAATTTATCGTGGGTTGAACCGCCAACGGTGCAAATTGATGCGAATAAAAATTACGAAGCCGTTATTAAGACCTCGGAGGGTGATATGGCGTTTGAACTTTTTGTCGGCGAGGCGCCGATAGCCGTTAATAATTTTGTGTTTTTATCGCGTCAAGGATTTTACGACGGGATTAAATTCCACCGCATAATAAAAGATTTTATGATTCAGGGCGGCGATCCGAAGGGCGATGGAACGGGTGGACCAGGATATAAATTTAACGATGAGCCGATTACGCGCGATTACGAACGTGGAATTTTAGCAATGGCGAATTCCGGTCCGAACACCAACGGCAGTCAGTTTTTCATAATGCACAAGAACTATCCGTTGCCGAAAAATTACGTAATTTTCGGAAAAATTGTGAATGGCTTTGACATTTTGGATAAAATTGCCGAAACGCCGGTCGCGGCCAATCGTTCTGGAGAATTATCTTCGCCGACAAAAAATATTGTTATAAAAAGCGTGGAAGTTATTGAAAAATGAGCATCTAATAATTTTATTTAAAATAAGGCGGATAAGAATATTTACGTAAAAAAATTGCGCGGCTATGAATAATTTGCTATACTATTATTATGCCAAAAAAGAAAATTACAATTGAATATTTAGCGGGTATGATGAAGGGAGAATTTGACAGAATGGATAAAAGATTTGAATCGGTGGATAAAAGATTTGAATCGGTGGATAAAAGATTTGAATCGGTGGCTACCAAAGATGATTTGGTAAATCTTATGGGCATTGTTGCCACGCAGGATGACATAAAAGCGATTAAAGAAAGACTTGATAAATTAGAAGCGAGTGTTAGAAATTTAACTGATACCGTTGATAAATTCGCTAAAATTATTACCGACTATCATCAGGAGCAGCTTTTTATGGGCGAAAGATTAAAGCGTCACGAAGAATGGATTAAAATTATTGCCGGTAAAGTAGGCGTAGAGCTAAAAGTTTAACAATTTCATGGATAATGAAGTAAAAATTTGTCAGAATTGCCAAAGCCAGTTCATTATTGAATTGGCTGATTTTAAATAAAAAACCGGTTTTTAAACCAGTTATAATGAAAAATAATATTGCGATAAAATTAATTTTATTTTTTGCGGTTTTCGGAATAATCGTATCTGTTTACGCCCTGGCTCATCATTTTGAACTTGCCGGGGGAGAATTTTGTTCCATTAGCGATGCTTTGGATTGCGATAAGGTTAACAAAAGCGTTTATTCTGAAATTTTTGGCGTGCCGGTGGCGCTTTTGGGAATTATTTTTTATGTTTCCGTTTTTTCGTTGGCGTTGATAAAATTTTTGCGGCCGGTCATTGACGCGACAGAAGATTTTTACCAAAAAGCCCTTTTTTATTTATCGGCGGTCGGCTTGCTTTTCACCCTTTACCTTAATTTTGTGGAAGCGTTTTTAATTAAAAGTTTTTGTTTGGTTTGCCTGATGTCTTTCTTGGCGGTAATCGGTATTTTCGCAACCGTTTTTATTGGTTCAGAAGACAACTAATTTTTTTGTTATTAAACGTCCACCTTTTGTGCAATTGCACAAAAGGTGGACGTTTAAGGTTAATAGAATAATTAGATTATAGTAGTCAGACTCTTTTCATTCATTATATAAGCGGTTCTTCTTGTTGCGTTGAAGAAACATCCCTCGCGTTATTTATTTTTTTATTTGAATTTTCTTCGGATTTTTCCGCGGTATTTTTGATTAATTGAGTTTCTTCGGCAATTTTACGTTTTACTTCTTCAACATTGACAGCATAGTTTTTATGGTTGTAATCTATAATTTCTTTGGCGTATGATTGATGTTGCGGCGGTAAAATATCAAGAGTTTCGGCGGAAAACGGATCGTAGGTTTCTCCGTCAATCGCCATTTTTATGTAGAATTCGCGAACGCCCAAATTTATCATATCTTTTGCCTTAAAAATGGGTGTCATTTCATCTTCTAGTTTTTTGGCGTCTTCTCCCCCGATGCGAAATACCGTTATAGAGCCGATGTTGCCAAGAACCGTTGCCATAACTTCGGGAAGAAGCTGGGCCATATATTGGTGGGCCACGGTCATATTGAGTCCGTATTTTCTTGATTCGGAAAAAAGATTTTCAAAAGTGTCGGTCATTAAATTATGGAACTCGTCAACATAAATATAAAAATCTTTGCGTTCTTGTTCCGGAATATTGGCTCTGCTCATACCCGCTTGATGGATTTTTGTGATAAACATTGAACCGAAAAAACTTGCGTTTTCTTCGCCTAATTTTCCTTTGGAAAGCGATACAAGAAGGATTTTTTGGTTATTCATTATTTGTTCAAAATCAATTTTATTTTCTTTTTGGCCGAAAATATTGCGAAGAAGGGGATTTGACAAAAATTGTCCTAATTTGTTTACAAGGGGAATAATCGCTTCCGTGTCAAATTTTTCCGACCAGTCTGCGAATTCAATCGCCCAAAATCGGCGGACCATATCGTCTTCAATATATTCAATCACCCGTTGCCTGTATTCGCGATCGGTGAGCATTGAAATCATTCCGCGCATCGTGGCTTCCGGATAATCCAGAAGGGCGAGAGAAGTGAATCGAAAAACATGCTCAAGCCGTGGCGTCCAATTGGCGCCAAATTGTTTTTTCAGGACTTCAATGAGCCCCTGGGTAATTTGATGTTTTAATTCGGGATCAATGTTTTTTAGGGGATTAAACGATACGGGGTAGGCGGTATCCGCCGGATTGATTACAATAACATCCTGAATTCTGGTTTTCGGGATGAAGTCCAGAATATTATCAATAAGATCTCCGTGGGGATCTATTAAGCAAACGCCATGACCATAGGCGATGTCTTGACGCATCAACAGCTCCAGCATTTTGGATTTTCCCACGCCGCTTTTACCGATAATATAAAGATGGCGGCGGCGGTCGGCCCGTTTGATGCCGAAGACGAATTTTTTTTCTTCCAGCGACGCTTCATAATTAGTGCGTCCGAAAAAAGAGCAGAGGCGCGGATCTATCTTTTTGTAAATGGGAAGTTCGGGAGGCGGAGGCGCGTATTTTATTATTTTTATTTTTGACCTCATTACCATAATTTAATAATAACATTTATTGTTGATAAAGTTCAAATTTTATTGGACTTTTATCGGTTTTTGTTTTATTATTTTATAATTCTTTGAAAATAGAATAGATAAAAATTTACAGCATTTTATTTTATATGAAAGGATGAAAAATGAAAATGTACGATATTGTCGTAATCGGCGCGGGTCCCGGCGGAATCGCGGCGGCGCAAGAAGCGAAACGGTTGGGCGCGAGAGTCGCGCTCGTAGAAAAAGAAAAAATCGGGGGAGTGTGTCTTAATAAGGGATGCATCCCGACTAAAGCTTTAATAAATAAGGCGAAAGCTTTTAAAGAAACGCAAAAAAATATTAGTAAAGGAATTTTTAGCGGGAATATTCGCGCAGAATGGTCTGAAATGCTGGAAAATGCCGTTTCGGTTGTGGGGGTGGGTCGCGGCGGCATAGAGAGCGCGATAAAATCGCTTGGTGTTGACCTGTATTATGGTAAAGCTGCGATATTTTCCGGCAACAAGGTACGAGTGGAAGAAAGCGAGGGCGCGGAAGTTGAATTGAATTATGAAAAAGGCGTTGTCGTCGCCGTCGGTTCCGAGCCTAAAAAATTTAAAGAATTCAATCAATTTGAGGGCAATGCGGTTTTATACAGCGATGATATTTTTAAGTTACGAGAATTGCCGAATAAAATTTTGATTGTCGGCGGGGGAGCGATGGGATGCGAATTCGCGTCGCTTTTCGCGAATCTTGGCGCAGAAGTTATTCTTGTTGAATATTTTTCAACTCTTCTGCCTAAAATTTTAGACGAAGATTTTTCGCGAAGCACCATAATGCGTGAATTTAAGAAGCCACCGAAGAAAATAAATGTTATCACGGGAGCTTCGCTTAAAGACATCGAAAAAGATTGTTCCGGAAAAATAACGGCAGCACTGTCTGATAATCAGTTTTTTGAAGTTGATAAAATTTTAATTGCGGCCGGACGAACGGTAAACTCGGAAATTTTCGGCGATTTAAAGTCGGAAAACATTGCCGATAAGAATATTTTGTTTATAGGCGACGCAAAAGGCGTGTGCGGGACGGCTTATATCGCCGATAAAGAAGGGGTGGATGCGGTTAATCTTTTATTGCAAGATAATAATGATTGTATGTCTTGTATTGATGCGAACAGTTTTTTGTGCGTTTATCGCGACATGGAAGTTTCTCAATGTTTAAGTAAAAATATTTTAGTTCCTTATGTTATTTTTAGCGATCCGGAAATTGCCGTTGTCGGTTTGACCGAGAAATTGGCCACTGAAAAAGGAATTAAAATTAGGATTGCAAAATATCTTTATCGTCAAATGGGAAGATCTCATTGCGACGGTGAAGTAGCGGGCGAGGTGAAAATGCTTGTAAATGCCGACGATAATAGAGTTGTCGGTGTCCAGCTTTTCGGAGATTGCGCTACGGAAATAATCCAGATCGCGTATGTTTTAATGAATCAAAAAATTTTCTATGAAGGGTGGATTGATTTATTGTGGCCTCATCCGGTTTATGGGGAAATTTTTAAAGAGGCGCTAAAAACATTGAAGCGTTAAAAATCCATAAAAACAAAATCTTCCGGCAAAAAGTCGGAAGATTTTTTATAAATATTATTCATATTATTTGTGATTTTGCAATATGTCATTCGGGGTTGTGTTATGTTAATATATTATTTAGTCCTTTAAAATAATAATTTTTTGTATTTATATAATTTTCAGAAAGGAGAAAGGTTTTGTTTAGAAAAATATCATTGAGTTTAATTATTATGTTATTCTTTTCGTATTGCGTAACGGCGGGCGATTCTGTTTTTAGCAAATATGATATTTTGGATTGCCGGACTGGAAAATTCATCAGCGCGGAACAATTTGAAAAGGAAGTTTTGGAAAGCGATATAATCTATTCCCTGGAAAGCCATAATAATATTGGCCATCATATTATTCAAAAAAAATTGGCGGAATTGGTAGGTAGCATGAATATTGGCAAAACGGTTCTGGCGCACGAATTTTTTATCAAAAATTGTTATGGCCATCAAGAACTACTGGATAGATTGAGTAGGGGAGAAATTGTTTTGAGTGAATTTTTGGATTCTGTGAAATATACTATGGACAGAACAAAAGAATTTGTGCCAGTTTTTGAAATTATCGCCGAAGGAAACATAAGACCATTGGCGATTAGCATACCGATGCCGTTTCTGGGCGAAATAATACCGGAGTTCACGGTTACTTTGAAAAATTTGCGGAAAAAGATTTTTAACCAAAATTGGCCGGATGATAAAAAGATGTTTCCGACCCAAGAAATGCTCGATGAAAGTTATAAGTTTTTAACAGAAAGCGAAAAATCTTTCTTGCCGCGGGACGGATTTAAAATTCTTTGCAATAAAAATCTTCACGAGTTTTTGTTGCCAGATTTTAATATGGGGACAAGGCATAGCAATATTACCGCGGAAGAATTTCATTTATCTTATTGGTTGATGAATGGGATTATGGCTTGTTCCATTCTTGAATTTTTGGACGTGAATAAAAATTATAAAATGATTGTCGGCACGGGAATCAATCATGGTATTTTTAAAAATGGCATAAGAGCATCCGTAGCCGCGCGAAAACCAGAATTGAAACAGCTTACTGTTCTTCCGACAATGGATAGGCAGGCGGATTTAAACGGCGAATTCATAAAATATGCCGTTAAAGATGGATTGGCTGATTATATTTTGGCTCCGAAAAAAGAATGCGAAAAAAATGAAATTTCATTGCCGCTTCCCGATGGAAATTTCAATCTTATTAGAGAGGGTAGTTTTGGAAAAATGGATTTAGCGCTTTTTTTGATGAATGGCGGAATTTTAGAAGAAGAGGCGTTAATGGCGACAGAGGGTTGGGTTGGAGATAAATTTATCTTTTTTGCCGATGCGGATATGTTGAAATTTTTCAGCATAATCAAGATCGTGTGGAATACGGAAAAAGACGCGGAAGAATTTTTCAATGTTTACGCGAAAATGTCAAATAATACTATGGGTGAATATCGGATACTAAGCGGTAAGTTCCTTTGGGAGATGAATGGTTTTAAAAGAACCGTGGAGCAATCTGGTATTTACGTTGAAATAAACGCTGAAATGATTGTTGAATAAATCAAAAAGGCCTCTTAAAAAAAAGAGGTCTTTTATTTTAGTTGTGGTTATAATATACTTTAAATGTTAATAATAATCGCCGTTCCCCCGTCCCGCAATATTTGCGGGACGGGGGAACGGCGGAACACATGTTTATGAAAGATAATCTGTTTATAGTCGCCGCGATAATTTTAGCCGGCGTTATGATAAGCGGCGCGATAATTTACAAAGACAATGGTAATGTAAACGATGTTAATACCGCATCCATTGCCGGTAGTGATAATAATGATTTTCGTCTCGCGGAAGACAGCGATGTTTTTAGGGGGAATCCCGCCGCGCCGGTGACCATTGTTGAATTTAGCGATTTTCAATGTCCGTTTTGCGCCGCTTTTTATCAAAATACTTTGCCGCAGATAGAAGAAGTTTATTTAAAAACCGGAAAAGCGAAATTGGTTTTTCGCGATTTTCCTTTACCCGGGCATTTGAATGCCCAGAAAGCCGCTGAAGCCGCGGAATGCGCCGGCGAGCAGGGAAAATTTTGGGAAATGCATAATATGATTTTTGATAACCAGGATATGATAGGAGTCGTTGATTTGAAGCGAAACGCCAAATCTCTGGGGCTGGATTCCGTGGTATTTGACAATTGTTTGGATTCCGGCAAATACGCCGTTGAAGTTAGGAAAGATATGAACGACGGAAGAGCGGCCGGAGTTTCCGGAACGCCGACATTTTTTATTAACGGAGAGGAATTAGCCGGCGCTCAGCCATTTGGTGTTTTTGAGCAAATTATAGAAAAAAAACTTTTGGAGGCAAAATAAGGCGCATATAAATAAAATTTACAACAAAAGAAGTCCAATCGGGTTTTTTTTGTTGTAGTATGTTTTTTTATTTTTGTTTGCGATAAAATGGTTGCATGAAAATAGGTAAACAAGAGATAATTGCATCCAACGAGAATGGTATAAACGCAGAAGAAAGATTGCGAAGAATAGATATTGTGGGATTGATGAGAAATTTTAAAGCGGTTGATTTTTGGGAAAAAGAAGGAGTGGAATCTGTGTTAAAATTAATTGTAAGTCTTAAGGAAAAAATAGGAAAATATGAAAGTGTAGTCAGTGATGACGTAAGCGGACGCCTCGTATCATTGATTTTATGGAAGATTATAAATAAAACAAGAATCGTTCATAATGAAAAATTAGCTAAGATTTTGTTTGTTGCCAGCGGGCGGGAAATTGACGGTTGGCAGAAAGTTAATCAGCAGAAAAAATTTTCTATAAATGAGTTAATTAAAAATAATAAAGATAAGTTGGGTAAAACGCTTGTTGTTACCGAATACATAAGTAGCGGTGAGAGTATGGAAAGATTGATAAAAATTATGAGCAGTTATAATATTGATTTCGATATTGCGACAGTTTCTATTAAGTGTAATCCAGGGGCATATTCAAAAATTATTTCAGATAAAGTTTACTATGGAGAGATTGGAGCATCCGGTATAATGTTTTATTTTAAGAATATATATGCTGGTGTGCATAAAAAATTTGGAAGCGCAGAGGCGTTTTCGGAAAAATTAGGTCCATTGACGACGGAGATGAAAAATGTCAGGGGAGATATAAATTTACTGGTGGATGAAGCCGTCAAATTGATAAAATAAGCTTAATATTTGCAGTAATATAAATTATGGAAAATTTAGATTTGCAAAATTTGACTAAAAAAGAAAGAAAAGCGTTAAAAAGGCAAATGAAGGAGGAGCGCAAGGAAACGATTTTTACGGCGCGCAAAAGGAAAAAAATTATCGGTTGGGGTCTTTTGAGTGCGACAGTGGTTTTTATAATTTTTATAATTGTTTGGTTTGCCCAAAATAGCGGCTCGGGCGAATTCACCTTTGAATTGGACGCTCAAAATCCGCGAAGGGGAGCGGCGGAAGCGACGGTGGTTATTCGTGAATTCAGCGATTTTCAGTGTCCGGCGTGCCGTTCTTTTTCTTTTAATATCAATAAGTTTATAGGAGACTATGGTGGCAAAGTCAAACATATTTTCTATGATTTTCCGTTGCT
The DNA here is from genome assembly GCA_000992445.2 of Parcubacteria group bacterium GW2011_GWA2_38_13b. GTDB lineage: Bacteria > Patescibacteriota > Minisyncoccia > GWA2-38-13b > GWA2-38-13b > GWA2-38-13b. Next base: position 26,577 of record LBUF02000015.1, on the reverse strand, counting down.
ATCCATACATAAAAATTCTTTAAGCGCGTCTATGGCGGCGCGATGCGCGGAAACGCAGGGAAAGTTTTGGGATTATCACGATATGCTGTTTGATCGTCAAAAAAACTGGGAGACATCGCAAGATCCCAACGAGGTTTTTATTGGTTATGCTAAAGAATTGAATTTGGACGAAAACGCTTTAAGAATATGTTTGAATGAAAAAAGATACGAGGAAATCGTTAAGAAAAATTTGGATAAAGCCAATGAATTAGGGCTTAATTCCACGCCGACAATTTTCATCAATAATAAGAAATTCAGGGGCGTTCTTTCTGTTGATGACCTAAAAAAAGAAGTTGATTTGTTGTTAAACCGTGAATAATATGAAATTGGAGAATTATTCAGTGGACCAATTAAAAAAAGATATTTTTGAAGTGGTTTCAAGGCACTTGGATGTTAATAATTATAAATTATTTTTTTTCGGTTCGCGGATTAAAGGTAATAATTTTGTCAGATCGGACATTGATATTGGCATTGAAGGCGAAAAAGAAATCGCGCCGGAAGTTAAAATTTTAATAGATGAAGAACTGGAAAAGATACCAATGCTTTATAAGATTGACTTTATTGATTTTAAACAAGTAAGCGATAAATTCAAAAAGGAGGCCTTAAAATTTTGCGAGCCAATAAATTAATTTAATAGGATAAATAAACCTATTTTTTCAAAAACTATGAATTTAATTTTAGAAGATTATAAAAAATCATTGCAAAAATTAGAAGAAATATTGATTTTTAAAAAAGATGAAGTCGTAAGAGATTCGGCCATTAAAAGATTTGAATTGTGTTTTGATTTATGCTGGAAATCAATAAAAGCGTATGCTAAAAAAGAGGGGGTTGAATGTCAATCTCCGCGTTCTTGTTTTAAAACCGCTTTTCAATTAAATGTTATTAATCACGATGTTTTGTGGCTTCAGATGATTGATGATAGGAATAAGAGCGTTCATCTTTATAAAGAAGAATCCGCTGAAGAAATTTATTTGCATCTCGCCGAATACAAGAATCTTTTTAAAAAATTATTGGAAAAATTAAGCGGCGAAAATTTTTAATTCAAATTTTATGTACGAATCAATCAAGAATTTTAATAAACAGTTTGAATATGAGCCGGAAATTTCGGGCAAAATTAATTTGAAAAAATTTAAGCAATTTATTGTTTGCGGTATGGGCGGTTCGCATTTGGCGGTCGATATTTTAATGTCGTATGATCCGGCGCTGGATTTGGTTATACATAATGACTACGGTTTGCCGTTTATTGCGAAAGAAGATATTAAAAAGACATTGATGATTTTCAGTTCTTATTCCGGCAATACCGAAGAAGTGGTTGATTCGTTTCAGGCGGCGATAAAAAAGAAATTGCCGGCTACGGCAATTTCCATAGGCGGAAAATTATTAGAACTTGCCAAAAAACATCGCGTTCCGTATATTCAAATGCCCGATACTAAGATACAGCCGCGTATGGCTTTGGGATTCAGTTTGCGTGCTTTGCTTAAAATTATTGGCCAAATAAAGGCGCTCAAAGAAAGCGCGATTTTGGTCCATTCTTTAAATCCCGCTATTTACGAAGATGCCGGTAAAAATTTAGCGGAAAAATTTAAAGGAAAAAATCCGGTTATTTACGCTTCCCGCCGTAATTTTTCCATCGCCTATAATTGGAAAATAAAATTCAATGAAACCGGAAAAATACCGGCTTTTTGCAATGTTTTTCCGGAACTTAACCATAACGAAATGACCGGATTTGACGTTAAAGAAGGTACTCGCGGTCTGTCGGATAAATTTTACTTCATTATTATAAAAGATGGCGATGATCACCCGAAAATCGTAAAAAGAATGAAGGTTTTGTCGGAATTATACCGCAAAAGAGGTTTGCCGGTCGAAATTATAAGTTTAAGCGAGGATAAGCCGAGATTTTTTAAGATTTTTTCAGCGCTGGTTTTGGCGGATTGGATTACTTATTATACGGCCAAACAATACGGCGTTGAGCCGGAACAAGTGCCGATGGTGGAAGAATTTAAGAAATCAATTCTTGAACCTATAATTTAGAACTTATTTATGTATCTACTTTTTGACATCGGGGGGACAAAAATGCGTATTGCGTTATCCGCTGATTTGAAAAAAATCGGCGCGTTGGAAGTTATTCCAACACCAGAAAATTTTCAAGATGGAATCGCTGTTTTGAAAAAAGCGGTTTTGAAAGCAGTATCCGGAAAAAAAATAAAAGCGATTTGCGGGGGCGTTGCCGGTCCATTGGATAAAAACAAGGAAAAATTAGTTAACGCGCCAAATTTGCGGAAATGGATAAATGGGCCATTAAAAAAAGAATTGGAAAAAGTTTTTGACGCGCCGGTTTATCTGGAAAATGACGCTAATTTAGCGGGATTGGGAGAGGCGGTTTTCGGGGCGGGAAAAAATAAAGATATTGTGGTTTATATGACAATAAGCACGGGAGTCGGAGGGACGCGTATTGTTGGCGGCAAAATTGATAAAAACGTTATGGGTTTCGAGCCGGGCCATCAAATTATTCCTTGTTGCAACGAGAATGGTAAAATTATGTCTTTGGAAAATTGCGTTTCCGGCGTTGCTTTTAAAAAGCGTTATCAAAAAGAACCGTACGAAATTTTAGATAAAGAAATTTGGGATAAAACGGCGGAATCATTGGCTTACGGATTAAACAATACAATCGTTCATTGGTCGCCGGATATTATAGTTTTGGGCGGTTCTATGATGAAGAAAATCGGCATTTCCATTCCGCGAGCCGTATTTTATTTGAAAAATATCAATAAAATTTTTCTGAAAATTCCTCCGATTAAAAAAGCCGTCCTGAAAGATTCGGGTGGCATTTACGGAGCAATGGCACTTTTGCGCGGCATAAATAAAACTTAATCACACATACGTTTAATTTACGTGTAAATTTATATTAATTTAGCGTAATTTAAACTTTTTGTTTTATAAAATATGAAAAGCAGTCATATTTTTATCGGACTTTTGCGGTTGGTAATGGGATGGATGATGCTGTGGGCTTTTTTTGATAAATTTTTTGGCTTGGGGTTTGCCACAGTGCCGGAAAAATCATGGCTTGCGGGCGCGTCGCCGACCGCCGGTTTTTTGAATTTCGGCGTTAGCGGTCCGTTTAGCGATTTTTTTCACGGATTAGCGGGAAATGCTATTATTGATTGGGCGTTTATGGCGGGACTTTTACTTATCGGACTTTCTTTATCTTCGGGCATTGGCGTTCGGATTGCCGGTTATGCCGGAGCGGTTCTGATGTTTTTAATGTGGCTATCGCTTTTGCCTCCCAAAAATAATCCTTTTTTGGACGAGCATATTGTTTATTTATTGCTGTTTTTATTTCTGGGGAGTAGCGGATCGGGTCGATTTTTAGGATTGGGATATTTTTGGTCAAAAACAGGATTGGTTAATAAGTGTAAAATTTTAGAGTAATAATTAACTTAAAACCTAAAATTTGAAATTTGAAACTTGAAATATGATAAAAATTTCAAGTTACGAGTTCCAAGTTTCAAGATATAATGCATAAAATACTAATTTATTCAACCTTATCGTGTCCTTATTGCGTAATGGTCAAGGATTTTTTAAAAAGCCATAATATTGAATTTACGGATTTTAATGTTGCGGATGATGAAAAAGCGCGGGACGAAATGGTTAAAAAAACAAATCAAATGGGCGTGCCGGTAATTGACATTGACGGTGAAATAATTATCGGTTTTGATAAGCCGAAAATTTCGCAGATTTTGGGGATTAAAGAATAGTTTTGTTTGGTAAAAATAGCCAGTCGGGAAATTAAAAATCGTCCACCGAATCGGCGGACGATTTTGTTTTTTGTTTTATTTATTTATTATTTTATTGAGTATTTTATCGAGATCTTTTCGTTCGAGCGTTTCTTTCAGAAACAATTCTTCGGCGAGAAGTTTTAATAATTCCAAGTTGGTTTTTAAAGTTTTTTCGGCTTTTTGGTAAGATTCCGCAAGTAATTTATCTATCGCTTTATCAATTTCCCGGGACTTTTCTTCGCTATGTTCGGATTTTGTCCAGTTCGGCCCTATGAAATTTTTTTGAGCCGTTCCGTATGAGCGCGGTCCTATGGTTTCGTCCATACCCAATTTGCAGACAAAAAATTTGGCAAGTTCGGTGGCTTTTTCGATATCGTTGGCGGCGCTGCTTGAAATTTCATTAAAAATAATTTTTTCCGCGATACGTCCTCCAAGCATTGCCGATATGTTGTCTTTTATTTCACCCGCCGTCATTAAATATTTTTCTTCGGGAAGTGTCATTGTTTGTCCCAATGACCCGATGCCCCTTGGTATGATAGATACTTTGTGGATTTTGGCGGCATTGGGAAGAAGTTCTGCGATCAACGTATGTCCCGCTTCATGATACGCGACCACCTTTTTTTCTTTCTCTGTCATTTTTTTACTTCTTTGTTTGAGACCCATTGTTATTTTATCGATGGCCTCTTCTAGATAATGCATATTAATAAAATCTTTATTATCTCTTCCGGTTAGCAAAGCCGCTTCGTTTATTATGTTTGCCAAGTCGGCTCCGGAAAATCCGGGCGTTCTTTGGGCGATAATTTCCAATTTAACTTCCGGGGCAAAAATTCTGGTTTTGGCGTGAACCATAAGTATTTGTTCGCGTCCTTTCATGTCCGGCAATCCCAGTATTATTTGCCTGTCAAATCTGCCGGGACGCATCAGCGCCTCGTCAATGCTATTTGGTTGGTTGGAAGCTCCCACTAAAATTATTCCTGAATTTTCTTCAAACCCGTCAAGTTCCGCGAGTAATTGATTGAGCGTTTGTTCGCCTTCATTATGATTTGACAAAGAGATCCCGCCGCGTTTTCCTCCCACAGATTCAATTTCATCAATAAAAATAATGGCTGGCGCGTTTTTTTTTGCATTTTCAAATAAATCTCTCACGCGCGAAGCGCCAACGCCGATGAACATTTCCACGAATCCGGATCCGCTGATGGAATAAAATGGGACCTTGGCTTCTCCGGCTATCGCTTTGGCAAGCAATGTTTTGCCCGTACCCGGCGGGCCAAGCAATAAAATTCCTTTTGGAATTTTTCCTCCGACTTTTGTGAAACGTTGCGGGTTTGTCAGAAATTCTACGATTTCTTCGACTTCTTTTTTCGCTTCATCGCATCCCGCGACATCGCTAAAAGTAACTTTTGTCGCTCCCTCTTCGAATAATTTCGCAGGCGCTTTGCCGAATTTCCCGGCAGGGTTCATTGCGCTTTCTTGTCCCCGTCTCATTATAAAAAATAGAAAGAACATTATAAGCATTATCCATATTATATATCCGGAAAAACCGCCGCCTTGATCCGTGTCATCTGCTATTATGTTAATTGCGTGTTGGCGTAGAAACGGAAGATAATATTCTTCCGCCAAGCTTTTTAATATAGGAATTTTTTTTTCGCCGTTATACCACGAGAATTCGTAGCTGATTTTATTCGGTATAAATTTAACATTTATGGTTTTAATCGATCCTTGTTTCACGCATTCTTCCAATTCAATCAATAATTCATTGTAAGATGAGGTTGAGTTTTTTTGTTTTTGCTGATCTTCGTGAAATTCCGTAAATGAATCTTCGCTTATGGTTTCTTCTGGCTTGTTTTTTGCCACGAATATCGCCAAAAATGTTATTACGGTTATTATTATTATTATATTTCGCGCGTGAATTTTCCAGAACGGTTTATCTTGTTTTTCTTTTTCTTTCATTCGCAATATCCTTTCGTATTTAATTTTTTTAAATAACTTATAGTGAATAATATGAATTTTTTTTATTTTTGTCAATTGAATATTTGGTTTTGTTATAATATAATAAAATAGTATGAACCTCGTAAATCGGCTGACGAGGGTTGTATTGTAAAATATAAGTTTATTTAAAGTTAATATTGAAGCATATAAATCTTATTAGAAACATCGTTTCTAATAGGGTAAAGATAGGCTTTTAACGGGGTGAATATAGAACGGTTTACAATTAAAGCTCAGGAAGCGATGCAAAAGGCTCACGGAATTGCTCAGGAAAAAGCGCAGCAGCAGGTTGACGCTTTGCATTTGGCTTTGTCGTTGGTCGCCGATGAAGAAGGCCTCGTAGTTTCCGTTTTACATAAGTTGGGCGTTAACGCGGATGAATTGAAAGATCGTTTGGCGCGGGAAATTGACGCATTGCCCAAAGTTTACGGCGATATGCCTTTTGGTCATCTTTATCTATCGCAGGATTTGGCCAAAGTTCTCGCTCGTTCCAAGCGGGAGGCGGAAAAATTGAAAGACGAGTATATCAGCGTTGAGCATTTGTTTTTGTCTTTGATTTCAACGCCGACGCGGACTGCGAAAATTTTCAGCGGCATTTTGAGCGTTGGCGATATTTCCGGAGGCGGCGAAGCGGTGGCGGAAAAAAAACAAGGCATTGACTACGAAGATGTTTTAAGGGTTTTGGCGGATCTTCGCGGCGGCGCGCAGGTGACAGACGCGGAACCGGAAAGCAAATATCAGGTTTTGGAAAAATACGCCAAGGATTTGACTAAACTGGCTCGTGAAGAAAAATTGGATCCGGTGATCGGCCGCGATCAGGAAATAAGAAGAGTAATGCAAATTTTGTCGCGTCGCACCAAGAATAATCCGGTTTTGATAGGTGAAGCCGGAGTGGGAAAAACCGCTATTGTAGAGGGGTTGGCGCAAAGAATTGTCGCTGGCGATGTTCCGGAAAGCTTAAAAAATAGGACGATAATTTCTTTGGACATCGGTTCTTTGGTCGCCGGAACTAAATTTAGAGGGGAATTTGAAGACCGTTTTAAGGCGGTTTTGCGCGAAGTTGAAAGATCGGCCGGCCGATTTATTCTTTTTGTTGACGAGCTTCATACTTTGGTGGGAGCGGGAGCGGCCGAAGGCGCCATAGACGCTTCTAATATGATTAAGCCGGCGTTGGCGCGGGGCGATCTTCACGCGATTGGCGCGACAACTTTGAGAGAATATCAGAAACATATAGAAAAAGATCCGGCGTTTGAAAGGCGTTTCCAGCCGATTTTGGTCGTGGAGCCGTCGGTGGAAGATACGGTTGCTATTTTACGCGGTATAAAAGAAAAATACGAAGTGCATCACGGGGTCAGGATCGCGGATAGCGCAATTGTGTCGGCGGCTAATCTTTCCTCGCGTTACATTTCGGACAGATTTTTGCCCGATAAGGCGGTGGATTTGATTGACGAGGCTACATCGGCGTTGAAAATGGAAATTGATAGTATGCCACAGGAACTGGACCATTGGAAAAGGCAAATTATGAAATTGGAAATAGAAAAAAAGGCTTTGTCCAAGGAACGCGATAAAAGCGCTAAAGAAACATTGGAAGGCATTGAAAAGCAACTTGCCGATCTTAAGGAAAAAAGCAAAGCGTTGGAGGCGCAATGGAATAACGAAAAAGCGGTAATAATTAAAATAAGAGAAGCGCAAAAACAAGAAGATAAATTAAAAGCGGAAGCGGAAATTGCCGAAAGAAAATCAGATTTGAATAAAGTGGCGGAACTTCGTTATGGTAAAATTCCTGCCCTAAAAAAGGATATAAAATCCCTGGAAATTAAGTTAAGAAAATTGCAAGTTGGCAGAAGAATACTCAAGGAAGAAGTAACCGAAGAGGATATAGCTGCCGTTGTGGCTCGTTGGACGGGGATTCCTATGATAAAAATGCTGGAAGAAGAATCGGAAAAGTTGGCAAAAATGGAAGAATCTTTAAAAAAACGAGTTATCGGTCAAGATAAAGCGGTGGAAATTATTTCCAATGCCGTTCGCCGTAATCGCGCCGGTATTGCCGAGGAGAACAGACCTATCGGATCGTTTATGTTTTTGGGTCCGACCGGCGTGGGAAAAACGGAATTGGCCAGAGCTTTGGCTGAGTTTATGTTTAATTCCGATCAGGCGATTGTGCGGGTGGATATGTCGGAATATATGGAAAAACATTCGGTGTCGCGTATGATTGGTTCGCCGCCTGGTTATATCGGATATGAAGAAGGCGGTCAATTGACGGAAATTATAAGAAGAAAACCGTATTCCGTTGTTTTGTTTGATGAAATTGAAAAAGCGCATCCGGAAGTTTTTAATATTTTGCTTCAAGTTTTAGATAATGGGCATTTGACTGATGCTAAGGGGAGAAAAGTGAATTTTAAAAATACTATCATAATAATGACTTCTAATGTGGGATCGGAGCTTTTGCGTGAAATGGCAACATTGGGATTTAGTGGAGATGAAGAGGGCGGCAAAGAGACGAAAGAAGAAGATATTAAGGATAAAATAATGTCTGCATTGCGTTCTAATTTCAAGCCGGAATTTTTAAATCGGCTTGATGAAATTATAATATTCAGCAGTTTGGGCAAAAAAGAAATCGAGCAAATAGTGGATTTGCAGCTGGTGTTTGTTTCCGGACGATTGGCGAAACGAAAAATAAAAATTGAAGTTTCCGCGTCGGCAAAAAAATATTTGGCGGAAAAGGGTTATGATCCGAATTTCGGCGCTCGTCCCCTTAAGCGTTTGATTCAAACTGAAATTTTAGATAAGCTGGCGATAGAAATCATTAACGGTAAAATTAAAGACGGCGATAAAGTGAAAGTGGATGCGAAAAATAATAAGATGATAATCAATGCCGAATAGCCTTAAACAATCATATTTAAACAAAAAAGAAATCAAAAATTTAATTTGTTTTGTTTTATTTTATTTTTGGCTGGTTTTTTCTTACGGTTTGATTTCTTTTTTTTATTTGCCGGTATTTTTAACAGTAATTTTTGTATTTTTCGGCGCGTTATTTTTCGGTTATTGCGTTTTGCGGTGGTTTCATCCGCGAAATTTGTCGTTTTATGTTTTTGTTTCATCTTTGGTTATTTCGCAATTCGTTTGGTTGATTCATTTCGTATACGCGGATCATTGGACGGCGGGATCTTTACTTTTGATTGTTTATTTCGTATGGTGGGATATTTTTAAAAGTAAAATGCAAGGCGAATTGACTTTGGTGATTTTTTTACGCGATATTTTTTTTGGTATTGCGGGTTTGGCGGCGATATTGATTTCCAGCGGTATGGTAATTTAAAATAAAAAATCAAAATGAAAAATGACAAATTGGAATTCAAAAATAAACCAAAGGAAATAACCGGAGTTATTGTAAGGCAATTAAAAATTAACAGCGACGACCGCGGTTTTTTCACGGAAATTTTAAAGAAAGGCGACGGAGTATTTAAGGAAATAAAACAGACAAGTTATACCGAAACATATCCGGGCGTTATTAAGGCGTTTCATTGGCACAAAAAACAATGGGATTTTTGGTTTGTGGCGGCCGGAACGGCGCAAGTTGTTTTGTACGATTTGAGGGAAAAATCGTTAACAAAAGGCGAAACGGAGGTAATTTACGCCGGTGAAAATAACCATGTTGTGATTGTCATTCCGCCGGGTGTCGCTCACGGCTATCGTGTTTTGGGTGAAAAAAAAGTTGGTCTTTTTTATCATACGACCGAAGCATACGATTCGCGAAATCCGGACGAAGAACGGATTTCATTTGATGATCCCGGAATCGGTTTTGACTGGACGACAAAAAATAGGTAAAAAGTTTTTTATCGCGATATCATTTATTGTTTATATGCGCTTTGTTCAATTGAACAAAGCGCATATAAACGGGATTTATTATTTAAAAAAAACACTCGCGTTTTTTAACGAGAGTGTTTTTGTTTTGATTTGAAAATACCAGTATCAAAAGTACTTTCTGGAAATTCCATTTCTAAAAGTTCCGATAGGTTTTTAATTATTATGTTTGCTCCGAATTTTTTTAATTTTTCGGCGCTGACGGTATTGGTAATGCCGATGGCGTAGATGCCGCATTCTTTGGCGATTTCTATATCTTTTCTGGTATCGCCGACAAAAAACGCTTTTTTGCAAAACTCATCTCTGGTATTGCCGGTTAATTTTATAAATTTTTCAATGTGCGCCACACTTTTCGGAATTTTTTCCGAAGACATAATGTGTTTGAAGAAATGTTTAATGTCGCGCGTTTTTTTATTCACCACGTGATTTACGCAGGCGGTTGAAATAAAAAGCGTTAACCCTTTTTTAAACAGCGCGTCAAGCGTTTTTTCAGTGTCCGGAAAAAGTTTGTAATCAATTTGCTTATCGGCTTGTTCGAAGAAACTAACCATCATGCTTTCTGCCCTTGCGATAAGGTACGGCGCTTTATTTTGCAGGATATTTAAGAGCATTTCTTGGAACGATACGCCGTCTTCGAATTTTTCGTTAAACCTTTCTTTATTTTTTATAGGAATTTTGTATTTCTGTTTTAATATTTTTTTCAAAAGATTGTTGTATGTTGGTATGCTGTCAACGAGCGTTCCGTCGCAATCAAAAATTCCATAACTAAATCTTTCGTATATTTTCAATTTTTTTCTCCTCAAAAAAATAATTATTAAATAACAAACGCGAATCCATTATATAACTACTTTGGCAAAATAAATTTAGTATGTCAATATTGTTGAAATAAATATAAAATGATAAAGTAATTTATTGTCGTGATAATATTTCGTATATTAAATTAAACATTATGAATATATTAGTTACTGGTGGCGCCGGTTTTATCGGTTCAAATTTTATTCGTCATATTTTGGTAAAATACCCTGATTATAAAATTATCAATCTGGATAAGTTGACTTATGCGGGCAATTTGGATAATTTGCGTGACATTGAACATATATACGGATTAAGCGAGAAACGTTACGGTTTTGTGCGTGGCGATATTTGCGATGCGGCGGTGGTTAATGAAGTTGTCGGTCGTAAGCCGGATGCGATCGTTCATTTTGCCGCCGAATCGCATGTTGATCGTTCCATAACGAATTCACAGGAATTTTTGCAAACGAATATTTTGGGGACTCGGGTTTTACTTGAAGCTGGGCGTCAATATAATATTGGTAAATTTGTGCAGATCGGTACAGATGAAGTTTATGGATCAGTGGAAGACGGTTATTCCAAAGAAGAAGATGTTCTTGAGCCAAATAGTCCTTATTCCGTTTCCAAGGTAGCGGCTGATCTTCTGGCGCGCGCTTACTGGATTACTTTTGGAACGCCGGTGGTGATTACCAGAAGTTCGAATAATTTCGGACCATATCAGTATCCGGAAAAACTTATACCGCTTTTTATTTTAAATTTAATTGAAGGGAAAAAAGCGCCGCTTTACGGCGATGGAATGAATGTTCGCGATTGGCTTAATGTTTCGGACAATTGCGAAGCGATTGATTTGGTTTTGCATCATGGTAAAATCGGTGAGATCTATAATATCGGCGGAGATAACGAGCGGACCAACCTTGATGTTACCAGAACAATTTTGGATTATTTGAATTTTGACGAGAATTTTATAGAATACATCAAGGATAGGCCGGGGCATGATCGCCGTTACGCGCTTGATTCGTCAAAAATAAAACAGCTTGGCTGGGAACCAAAACAACGTTTTGAAGAAGCGATTAAAGATACGATTGAGTGGTATCGCAATAATGAATGGTGGTGGAAAAGGATTAAAGACGGCGAATACAGGAAGTATTATGAAAAACAATATCCAGTCGGATAAAATTTTAATACTCGGCGCTAAAGGCATACTGGGACAAGAGCTTGCTGAAGTTTTTAATAATCTGAAACCCGTATTATGGGATAAAGAAAATTTGGATATTACGGATGAAAAATCAGTTTGCGGACGGATTTTTGAATTAAAGCCGGATATAATAATTAATGCCGCGGCTTATACTGCGGTTGATGATTGCGAAATAAATCGTGACTTAGCGATGAAAGTTAACGGCGAAGCGGTTAAATATTTAATGGGGACATTTTTGTCGTTATTGCCGCTCCCCGCCCCGCAAGTAATGCGGGACGGGGAGCGGCAAAAAAAAGTTCCGGTTTTTATCCACTATTCCACTGATTATGTTTTTGACGGAAATAAACGGGGCGGATATCAAGAAGATGACGAACCGCGTAATCCGGTTAATATTTACGGCGAATCAAAATTTTTGGGCGAAAAATATATTAAACGATTGATTTCTAATTTTAAGTTTCTAAATAACGGAAACTTTAGGTGGTATATTATAAGAACTTCATGGTTATATGGCAGAGGTGGTAGGAATTTCGTTGATACCATATCCGAATTACTCAAAAAACGCGATCAAATACAAGTTGTTAATGATCAATACGGTAAGCCGACTTATACTTATGATTTAGCTATTAAAACGCGTGAATTATTGGAAGGCGATTATGTGTCAGGGGTTTATCACATTACCAATGAAACGGCAAATAAGGAAAAGGGTATTTCGTGGTATGATTTTGCTGAGGAAATTTTCCTTATTAATAGGGAAAAAATAAAGGGAAATAAGGAAATTACGCCATGTGTTTCAAGGGAATTTCCGCGTCCGGCAAAAAGGCCGAAATGGTCGGCGCTTTTGAATATAAAATTACCGTTAATGCGGAATTGGCGCGAAGCGTTAAAAGATTATTTAAACGGTTAAAGCGGTCGATTACGAAACGCAATGCGAGGAGATCGGGTCTCCTCTAATTAACTTTATATTTTTTTATTTATGCCTTATATTTCAATGGATGATTGTTCATCGCCGCAGAAAATTAAATAGCGGAGACTGGGTCTCAAAACGTTTATTTTGCTTTTTTCTATGATTATTGCTATATTTTAATTATGGATTTTAATAAGGAAAATAATAAGGAAATAAGGAAATTAACGGCGGCCGTATTCCGCGTTACGGAAAATTTTCGCGGCGGTCGCATTATTCGAGATAAAATACAGGAAAAGGCTTTGAATATATTCGCGAAATCCAATCCGCATTTTGACAATTCCGCTTTGAAGGATATTGGCATTTTGAATAATTTTTTAAATTTGGCAAAAGATTTGAATTTAACTAAAAGTATAAATTGCGAAATTTTAATTGTGGAATATGAACGCGTTTTAAAATATATAATTTCCATTTTGCCGGAAAAATTGGGATCGCAAAAAAACATTGTTAAAAATAACAAGCCTAAAGTCGCGTATGGAAATAATGCGATTAAGAATCAGAATGAAAAATTGGCCGCAAGCCGGAAGAAGATTATCGGCTTATTTAAAAATAAGGATAAGTTGCGTATGAAAGAGATTAGTAAAGCGTTTCCCGATATTACATCGCGAACATTACGAAACCATTTGCGCAGTTTAATTGACGATGGATTAGTGTATAATGAAGGCAAGGGTGCGGGAAGTGTATATATTTTAAAATCTTAAATCCTATGAAGGCTCTTATTACGGCCGGCGGTCGTGGAACGCGGCTTAGGCCGATAACCAATACAATAAATAAGCATTTAATACCAATTGCCGGAAAACCGATGTTGTTTTACGCGTTGGAGCATTTATCCAATGTTGGCATAAAAGATATAGGAATTAATATCAATATTGGAGAGCGCGAACTTCAGCCGGTAATCGGCGATGGTAAAAAATGGGGGGTTAAAATTACATATCGCGAGCAAACGGGTGGCGCTTTGGGCGTAGCTCATATTTTGAGGGTTTGGAGGGATTGGATTGGCGATTCGTCTTTTATTTTTTACCTTGGCGATAACATTGTTCTCGGAGGCGTGGATAAACTGATTGATAAATTTAAAAAAGATAATGTTGATGCTTTATTAGCATTGTCAATAGTTAAAGATCCGCAGAGATTTGGCGTGCCAACCATTAAAAACGGGGTAATAATCAAAGTTGACGAAAAACCGTTAAGACCGGCAAGTAATTTCGCGGTTACTGGTCTTTACATTTACAATAAGAACATTTTTAAGGCGGTGGACAAGATAAAGCCGTCGGCGCGCGGCGAATTGGAAATATCAGATGCGCACACTTCTTTAATTAAGCAAGGATATAAAGTCGGTTACGAAGAAATTACCGGTTGGTGGAAAGATACGGGAAAGCCGGAGGATTTATTGGAAGGAAACCAGCTTATATTGAATAATTTTTCCGCTCAAGGCGGATCCCGCCCAATGGCGGGACAATTTTCAATAAATAATGAAATTCAAAAAGACGTAAAAATTGACAATGGAGTTATTGTGCAAGGAAAGGTAAGAATTGGAAAGGGGACGAAAATACTCGGCAAAAGTATGATTCGCGGACCGGTTGTTATCGGGGAAAATTGCGTTATTACCGACGGTTATATCGCGCCATTCGCGTCCATCGGCAATAATGTGGAAATTTACGGCGCGGAAATTGAAAACTCTATTATTATGGACGGCGTTGACATCCATTGCCGGACGCGCATCGTGGATAGCATAATCGGTTCAAATGTTTTGATAACGCCAAAAACGGAAACTTTTCCCTCCGGACATAAATTGATAATAGGGGAAAACTCCGTTATTGAATTATAATTTTGTTGAATTTTTAAGTTGAGATTTTTAAAAGAGTAATAAATTTTCAATTTTCAAATAAATTACAATTTTTAAATTTCAAACAGTTTTGAAATTTGGTAATTGGATATTATTTAGAATTTAGAATTTTTTATTATGAAGGCCATTATTGCCGTAGCCGGAATTGGAACGAGATTTTTGCCGGTTACAAAAACATTGCCCAAAGAGATGTTGCCGATTGTTGATAAGCCGGTAGTTCATTATTTAGTGGAAGAAGCGGTGGCGTCGGGCATCAAGGATATAATTTTTATTACCAGCATAGGCAAACACGCGCTGGAGGATTATTTTGACCGTAATTTTGAATTGGAATACAGGTTAAGAGAAAAAGGCAAAAATGATTTGCTTGGTATGATCGGCGATATACAAAATATGGCTAATTTTTATTATATAAGACAGAAAGAACCCAAAGGCAATGCTCACGCGATTATGCAGGCGCAAAATTTGATAGGCGATGAAACATGTTTGGCGATGTTCGGCGACGACATAGTTGTTTCTAAGAAACCGTGCGCGAAACAATTAATTGATGTTTATAATCAACATAAGTGTCCGGTTTTGGCGTTGGAACGGGTGTCGGAAGATAAGGTTTCGCTTTATGGAATCGTTGACGGCGTAAACGCGGACAATCAGAATAAACGGCTTTTTGAATTGAAAAAAATAGTTGAAAAGCCGAGCGTTAAAGAAGCGCCTTCAAATTTAAGCATTATAGGCAGGTACATAATCACGTCTGATATTTTTCGGGAAATTAAAAAGACAAAACCGGGCAAAAACGGAGAAGTGGGATTAACGGAAACCTTCGCCGGTTTTATAAAAAATAATTTGGCTTACGGTTACGAATTTGAGGGAACGCGCTATGACTGCGGTTCTAAAATCGGATTTTTGAAAGCCAATGTCGCGTTTGGATTGAAGCATCCGGAGATAGGAAAAGAATTCGCGTCTTATATAAAATCAATGAGAAAAAATTAAATATCCGCGGAATATAATGAAGAAATACTTATTCTATTTTATAATTGTTATTTTTGGGGTGGGTTTATACCCGCTTTTTTCAGCCGAAGCCAGCCAGGAATTTTATGTTAATTCCGAATATGAGCCAACGGGAAATACTTTGGAAGAAGCCGTTAATTTAACAAGTTCCACGCGCGCGCAATTTTTTGTTGAGAAAGATTACTATGATAAATTGTCCGAAAAAGATAAAGATATTTTTTTAACCAAAACGGCCGAATTGGGCGTGGTTTTTGATTCGGAAATTTATTTTAAAATAAAGTCGTTATTTGGCGATGAATGGATGCCGGGCATTGATAATGATTCGCGCATAACCGTTTACATTACGGATATGAAAAGCGAGATTAACGGATATTTTCGTGAAATTGACGAATACGACTATTTTAAATATTCAAATTCCAATCAGCGGGAAATGGTTTATATCAACGCGAAATATGTTATCCGCGACACGGCATCGGCGATATTGGCTCACGAATTTCAGCATTTAATTATGTTTAACCAAAAAAAACGTTTGCGTGTTTTAGATGAAGAAGAATGGTTAAATGAAGCAATGTCGGAATACGCCATAACTTTTTCCGGACAGGATAAAAGCGATTATCTCAAGAATGCCGTTAAAAATTTTCTGGCTGTTCCGACCGATGCGTTAGGTATATGGGAAGAAACGGCAAACGACAGGGCATCGGTTTCTTTGTTTATTCATTATCTCGCGGAACAATATGGGGAAAATGTCATTAGAGATATTTTGCAGGCGAGTTTTGTCGGAGAAAAAGCGATAAATTACGCGCTTCAAAAAAACGGTTTTGATAAAAATTTTTCCGATGTTTTTCGGGACTGGACAATAGCGTTATTTTTAAATTCTTCGTTGCCGTTTTCGAATGCACAACCTGTGCAACCTGGTTGCACAGGTTCAACCTGTGCAACCAGGTTGCACATTTATAAATTTCAGCATCCGGATTTAAGATATTCATCGTTTCATATCGTGCCGCAATTAACATATTCGGTGAGCGAAACCGGAATTAACGCCGGTTTCGCGGTTCGCGATTTGGCTCCGGAATGGCACAGATTTTTGCCGTCAAAATACGATCAGGAAAATCCGCGCGTTTTACGCATTGATTTCAGTAGCCGCAACGATTATTATTTTCGCATTCCGGTTGTAATAACGTATCTTTCCGGAAAAATTGATATTTTGGAAACGAAAATTAAAAACGGCAAAGGTTTTGTGGAAATCCCCGATTTTAACGTCAATGTTAGTTCGGTTGTGATAATTCCGGCAAGCCATACAAAACTCTCTGATTTTTCGCAAAGAGATCCGTTGTGGACTTTTTCGTACTCGGTGTCGTTGGTGCGATTGGTGCAACCAGGTCGCGCCATTGGCGCGACCTGGTTGCACCAAAACGGCGATCTTATCCGCATCGAAAATCGTCCAGAAGTTTATATTGTAAAAAACACTTATCGTCGCCACTTGCAAGATTCGAAATTTTTCAATTTCTACGGGCATCTCAAATGGGAAAATGTAAAAATAGTTTTAGAAGATATTATAAAAAATTACAAAGAATCAAAGTTGATCAAAAAAGCGGGAGATTACAAGGTTTATGAAGTTATTGGTTTTCGTCAGTTTCGTTGGCTTGATATGACAGTGGAAGAATTTGAAGAATCGGGACGAAAGTGGGAGGCGGTATACGAAGTTAACAATGCGGAGTGGAGTTGGTATCAAGAAATCTAAAAACTAAAATTTAAAAATTAAAACACTTAAATTGTCTATTACGGATAACCAAAAATACCTATCTAATATTTATAATCAATACGCCGATTCCATTTATCGGTTTTTATTGCTTAAAACAAGTTCCGTGGAAACGGCGCAGGACTTGACTTCAGAAACATTTGTTCGTTTCGTACGAAAGATAAATACGAACGAGGCGAACGAGGCCCGACCTCATTCAGCGTTGAATGAGGTCGGGCCTCGGGATCGGGTGCGTAATCCCCGCGCGTTTCTTTATCAAACCGCGCGGAATTTAGCCGTTGATTATTACCGCAAGAAATCCAAAACAGTATTTCCGGAAAACGATTTAAGAGAAGATGGTAATATATATAATGATACGGTTGTTGATGATATTTCGGAGATAGCCAAAAAATTTGATTTGGAAAAAGACATTTTACGCGTGCAAAAAACTCTGCTTCAATTACGGGATGAGTACGCCGAAGTTGTAATGTTGCGGTATATTGAAGAAATGTCTTTTTTAGAAATTTCGGAAATCGTAGGAAAGCCGGAAGGGGCAATAAGGGTAATATTGCATCGGGCGATAAAGGAATTACGCGAAAATTTACCGTAAATAGTGTCCGCTCCCCGCCCCGCATTACTTGCGGGGCGGGGAGCGGACAAGCGGATATTGTAACAAATACCCGTTAAATCCGTCTTCTATAATAGAAACGGGTTTTTTATATTCAATCAAAATGAACGAAAAAAACATTATTAAAAAAATCAGCGCCTTAAAAGCGATTAAACTGGATGAAGGTTGGAAAAACAACGATAAATCCAGATTGTTTTTGTTGTTGGAAGAAAATAGCGGACAATCGGCGCAAAGTTGGCTGGCGCGTGCGTTTGATTTGCGAATATTATTTCAACCGATTTCAAGAGGTGTTTTAGCCGGCTTTTTAGTAATATTTGCTTTCGGAATTTTTTTATTTAATTATTCAATTTTAAAGGAAAATATTTACGATCATTCAAATACGGTTGGGACAGTTAATAATAAGGAAAATAATAGGGAAATAGGTAAAACTGAATTGGGAAATGAGGAAAATAATAGGGAAATAGTAAATAATAAGGAAATTTCCCCATTTTCTCAGTTAACAAACAAGAAGGGTAGTGCAGTTGTCGATGATAATAGCGATAAGAATAATAATGAAGAAAATGAAATAAGTTCATACGCTTCTTCATTGAATAATAAGGAAGATGATTTTGCAGATTTCCGCATTAATCTTAATGAAAGAATAAATCGTATTTGGGTTATATCTTATGAGTCTGGAAATGACGAGGTTTTTAAGATTACCAAGGAAGCGGAAAAATTGTTTAACGAAAAAGATTATGATGCGGCGTTGAGAGCGATAATGGTTGCGGAAAGTATGCTTCAATAAACTTATCCCCACCCCTTGACTTTGCTTAAAAATTGAAATAATATTATAATTATAAAATAATAGATGATATTAGTTATTTCAGTTAAATAAAATCATTATAACTCCTTTATGCAAGTGGGTATTTTTGCTTGAAAGGAGGTTTTGGTTTATTGAAATGAAATACTAACCCCTTTGCCTTGAGTTAATTTTGAACTTATGGCAAAGGGGTTAGGGCTGTCCATATAGAATGGCGGCTAGTAGAAGTAGAAGGAGGGCTATTAGGTCTAATGTGCCTCTCACGCCCTGTCCCTATTTTTGCGGGACAAGGCGTGAGAGCTATGGGATTTCTTGCGAAAACAAGAGGTTCAAAATCGGCCCCGGTCGATAGTAGCTCAATATAAAATAAAATTTTCAATTTTCAATTTTCAATTTTCAATATCTATTATGCTGTCTTGAATTTGTTTCGGGACATTAAAATGATTTTGATACTTGGAACTTGTTTATTTGAAGTTAAAAAATAAAAAATATGAATTACATAAGTAAAACAAAACTTTCAAAAGTTACTTCTGTGGTTCTTTCGCTTACAACCATTCTTTGGCTTTCGGGAGTAGCGATGCTTGTTCCGGCGTTTGTTCTGACGGCTTCAGCCGTAACAATCGCGGACGGCGACGTTATCAAAAATCCGAATGCTTCAGGATTGGCGCAATTTGATGTTTATATCGTTAAATTGATCGGCGCAAAGAAATTTAAGAGAATAGTTCTTAATCCGCAGGTGTTTGAAAGTTATGGACATTTAAAATGGGAAAACGTAAAGAGCGTTGATCAAACAACGATGGATTCCTATACCACTTCCGAATTGGTTCGCACCGACGGCGACACGAAAGTTTATAAACTCGTGCCGGACGGTGATGCCGGATTAAAGGAGTGGTTAAATATGACCGCGGAAGCATTCGCGGCCAGTTATGATTGGGATTCAATCTATACGATAAATTCTGTTGATATCGGGAATTATAATGTTGCCGATATTGGCATAGCGAGCATTGCGCTTGATAGCACAACTCCGGCGGCAGGTTATGTTGCCGCGAGCACATACAATAATGATTTCACAAAGATTAAATTTTCCGCCGGTGCGACTGGCTATATTATCAGTTCAGTAGCAGTTACCCGTTCCGGACTTTCTGAAGATGATGATCTTTTGAATGTCAAATTGTTTGACGGCGGCACGCAGATCGGTTCCAACCAATCGGTTAACACCATTACCCATAAAGCCACATTTAGCGGCTTGAGCTGGACGATTCCGGCGAATGGTTCCAAGGTTTTGACCGTTAAGGGTTCTTTGAATCCTTCCGGCACCAGCGCCGGGCAAGCCGGTACGGGCAATATAATTAAATTCGGTGTTGCCGTTTCTTCCGATGTCGCTGTTTCCTCCGGTACTCTTCCGACTGCCACTTTCCCGATTTATGGAAATGGTATGACGGTTGCCGGCGTAACTGTCGGTAGGATGGAAGTAATGGCTTCCAGCGCTGTTTCTTCAAGAACATTGGTTTCCGGTACAACCGATCAGTTGGTTGCCGGTTTCAATTATGAAGCTATTAGCGAAGCGTTTACCGTGAACAAGATTGTGTTTACGGAATCCGGTTCAGCTGTTTCTTCTGATTTAAAGAATTTGAAATTGAAAGTTGACGGTGTGCAGGTTGGTTTAACCGTAAGTGCTTTGGGTGCTGACGAAAAAGCGACCTTTATCGGTTCGCCGTTGTTTACTGTCAGTTCCGGAAGCAATAAAGATGTTTATATCTATGCTGATATTGCGTCCGGTATTACCAGTGTTCGCACTATTCAATTCCAGGTTTTCGAAGATACGGATGTGGAGGCGGTTGGCGCCAATTCCGGCGGTATAACGGTTATCAAGGGTGACAGCAATGCTACCTTTTCTACCGTTACCAGCCCTTCAACGGCCAGTAATATCACTCAGGGCGATTTAACGATTGCTTTTGATACGGCGACTAATCCGGCTGACGGCAGCAATACTGTTGCCGGCGCTGCTGATATTTTGGTTAATACTTTCAAATTCAGCACTACTACGAGCAGAGAGGGTGTGGATGTTACTTATCTTAAGATCACTTTAAATACAGATAATACGGAAGTCAGTTCCACGGAGTACAGTAATGTCCGTCTGTATATAGGTGAGTCAACCACTGCGGCTGCCACTGGTTCTATCGGCAGTTCAGCGGTTACTTTCGGTTCATCCGGTGCCACTACGCCGTTATTCAGTGTTTTAAGCGGAGGCAATACGGTAATTAAGATTAAAGCCGATATTTCTACTACAGCCACTGATGCCGACAGATTCGGGTTCTATATTGATACCACTTCCGATATGACAGTTCGCGGTTCCGGTTCTAGCGATAAGATTCCGGTTGCCAATATTACCAATAATGCTGACAGCACAGATAATGGTTCCAATCAGCTTACTGTTAATGGATATGGCACTTTAACTGTTGCCAACGCTCCGGAAACTCCGGTTGCCACAACTTATACTCTTGGTCTTTCCGATCTTACCGTTTTCAAATTCCGAATGACTTCTTTGTATGAAGCGATGAATGTGACGATGGTCAGGGTGAGATTGTGGGATGCTTCTAGTAGTAGTAATGAAGCTGCGGTTGATGACACTGATTTCACAAATTTGAAGTTATATGATGGCGCCACTTTATTGGCTTCCACTTCATTGGCTTCAGGTATCGCGACATTCAATTTGACCGGTTTCAGCGTTTCGAAAGATAGCACTAAGACATTAACAGTAGTTCTTACCGTTCCTACCGGTTCGGCATTGACAAATAGTCTTTATTTGACTGTTGGTGATGTTACTGGTTGGGCGGGCGGCGCTACAATCACTGACGCGGGTGAATTAACTACAACTGGCGCTTCTTCTTTACAGGCTATTACAGAAACGGGCGACGCGATTTCCAGCGCGATGACAAAAGGCACTCCAACCTTTACTATTGCGGCTTCCACGACACCGGCGGCTAAGTCGGTTGTTACGGGCGCCAGCGAAGTATGGGTAGGCAGAATGCTTGTCACCGCCAATAATGAAAATATCAAAGTTACTTCGGTTCGCGTTGCGGTTTCCGATAGCGCGACTTTGGCTTCCGCCACAACTACTGCCGCTTCAGCTGAATTCTCTAATGTGAGAATTAAGGTTAATGGCAGTGCTATTACTAGTGGCGGTCCTAAACAGATTACCGCCGCGGCAGCGAACTTAATTGATTGGGTATTATTTGACGGTCTTGATTTCACAATTACCAAAGATTCTACGGCGACGATTGACATTTACGCTGATGTGGTGGGAACAACTGCCGGTCCTTGGTTCTTCGGTATTACGGACAGCGCTTCACAAATTGTGGGCGCAGGCACCGGTTCCGCAACCGCTGTTAATGGCGGCGCGGCCGGTTCCCCTTACGCTGGTAAGGGTATGTCTATTGCCAGTTCCGGTTCAGTTACTATTTCCGTTGATGCCGGTACCCCGACTAATCAAAATATAGCTGTCGGTACGGGCGGCAAGACGGATGTCACCTTCTCCAAGATTAAATTTGAAGCGGGTGTTCCGGAAGATGTGAAAGTTAAGAAAGTTGTGATTACGCTTGACACTACTACTGCCGGAGTCGCGGCTGACTTTGTTAATGTCAAACTTTATGATGGCAGCACGCAGGTTGGCGTAACACAATATATTTCCAGCACCACTGCGACATTCCAGAGTGATGACGGTTTGTTCACATTGCTGGCTGGTACATCCAAGATTATTACCGTAAAAGCTGATTTGATTGGCACTGTTTCCGGTGGTACCGCGATTTCCGCTGACGGTCCGACTTTGTATATCGCCGATGTTACTTCCACGAATAATTATAATTCGGTTGGTTTGTCCTCGGCGCAAACAATTAGCGGCACAGTTGGCACTCCTGCTCCGTCAACAGTCGCTAATTACGGAACAATGTACCTTTACAAATCTGTTCCGACCGTAACTCAAGTCAGTTCCGGTAGCGCAACGGGCGTAGGTTCAACATCTGAAGAGGTTTACAGGTTTAGTGTTGCGGCTAACGCACAAAGCGATGTGGTTTTAAATCAAATCGCGTTTACGCTCGGCGGTGATGTGAATCTGGATAATGCCGCTTCCAGCGACGCCGCGATTTACAGAAGCACTGATCTTACGACTCCGGTGGCTTACGCGCCTTATGTGAGTGGTTCCGCGGTTGGCGCTTCAACAACTACCGCTACCGCTAGTTCCACATCGGCTAATCCATTCGCCGGTATTCCTGTCGGTTCAACGATTATAATTGCCGAAAGTACTGTGTATTCCGAAGTAAAATTAACTGGTTCTTCAGATGCTTCCAATATCGCTACGATTACTTGGACGCCTGCTGTTTCAACTATAGCGGCTGCCGATGTCCTGACCGTTTATTATTCGCCAATGCAACCAGGAACAGGTAAGTTATACTTTGGCGGTCAAAGCGCTTTGGGGGCTGATTTAGCTTCCGGAGGCACGACCTTGACGCTTGTCAGTACGAATGGATTCGCGCCAGGCGATGTTATAACCGTTACGGGTTATTCAGGGGCCGGAGTTGCTATTACCGATACTACGGTTACTGTTACTGATATTGACAGCACTACGGCGATGACAATTTCCGGATTCTTGGCTGATGCCACTATTGACTTTGATTATGCCGGTGTTGGCGGTAATGCTATAGCTTTCGTGACTACTCGCGCGAATGATGGTGGAACGGCGGTTGACGCTTTAATCGGCGATACCATTTCCGCGGGCGAGTCCAAGACTTATGTTGTTAAGGGTGATACCAGCGGTTCTAATGATACTTCCAATGGCGCCGATACCTTGAATATTAAGATTGGTGCCATTGCCGACTTCAATTGGGATGATACGATTCGTTTCGGTATCACTACATTGACTGCGGGCTTACCGTTAGGCGGTTCGACTCTGACTTACTAAGTATTTTGATCTGAATCCGGTCGGTGGCTTGAAACTCCGAGACCGGAATGTCGAAACACCCCCGCAATCTTGCGGGGGTGTTTCTTTATGTTATACTACTGAACGAGTACTGAATGAGGCCGGGCCTCATTCAGTAGTATAACACTGAGTGAGGTCGGGCCTCACTCAGTGGTGGCCTCACTCAGTGGTGGCCTCATTCAGTAGTGGTTTATTTTATGAGAAAAATAATTTTTACACAAAATAATTATTATCATATTTTTAATCGTGGCGTTGATAAGCGTCAAATATTTTTTAAAAATAGTGATTACATTAGATTTATTCATGGTTTATTTGAGTTTAACGAGACAAATTTATCAATAAACTTTACGCGTCGTTTTAACGAAGTTCCGAAAGAAATTTCGAACGAGGCCCGACCTCATTCAGTGCTGAGTGAGGTCGGGCCTCGAGATTGTTTAGTGGATATTATTGCATTTTGTTTAATGCCTAATCATTTCCATTTTATTTTAACACCATTAAAAGAAAGGGCTATTTCAAAATTTATGCAAAAATTATCTACTAGCTATTCTATGTTTTTTAATATTAAATACGAACGTAGTGGTACGCTTTTTCAAGGTCGTTTTAAAGCCGTGCATATAGAAAACGACGAACAGTTAAAGCACACTTCGCGTTATATACATTTAAATCCTTTGGAATTAGCGGAACCGAAGTGGAAAGAGAATGGAATTTCTGATTGGAATAAAGCAAGTCAATTTTTAGAAAATTATCGTTGGTCAAGTTATTTGGATTATATTGGTAAAAATAATTTCCCGGCCATTACTGACAGGAAATTTATTATGGATTATTTTGATAATAACAAGGGAAATTATAAAAAATATGTGAATGAATGGGCGGTTGATGATTTAGAAAAGATTGATATTTTAGATTAAATGGATTTTTAATATTGACACTGTTTTTATTGTGAGTAGGATAAGAGTTATATGAAAACAGCGTCATTATTTTTATCAATTATTGTTTTTATCGGGTTTGCGCGTTTTGCCAATGCCGCAAGTTTGCGCGATGCGGTAATTAATGAAGTAGCGTGGAGCGGCACAAAGTCGTCCAGCGGCGATGAGTGGATTGAACTATACAATAATACCGGCAACGCGATTGATTTAGCCGGTTGGGGAATTTATGAGCAGGGAGGCGATGTTTTGATTGTCGTTATGGAGGGGGTTATTCAGCCCGCCTTTTTTTATTTAATTGAACGGACTGACGATAATACTGTCGCGAATATTGCGGCGAGTCAGGCGTCGAAACCGTTTAGCGGTTCCGGGCTTTCCAATAGCGGAGAATATTTGGTTTTGAAAGATGGATCGGGCGCCGTAATTGACAGCGTCAACGCGGCCGGCGGATGGTTTGCCGGCGGCGCGTCCCCGGATTATTTTTCTATGGAAAGAATTGATTCTTCGGTTTCCGGCGACGAACCGTCAAACTGGCGGTCAAACGACGGCGCGGTTCGTAATGGCGTTGATGCGGAAGGAAATCAAATTAATGGAACGCCGCTGGCGAAAAATAGTCCGGGATTACAGAATCAAACTGGCGAGGAGGCTCAACCTCCTTCGGCACCGAAGGAGGTTGAGCCTCCCGTATCTTCTCCCGTGGATCATCCGCCTCAAGCCAATGCCGGCGATGATGTTTTTACGTTTCTTGGCGAAACAATACAATTTGACGGCTCAAAATCATTTGATGCCGACGGCGATAAATTGATTTTTGAGTGGAATTTGGGAAATGGCGAAATTATAAAAGAAGAAAAATTCGGTTATTCTTACCAGTTTCCTGGAAAGTATATCGTCACTTTGACGGTTTCCGACGGCGTTTTAGAAGCATCGGATGAAGCGCGCGCGGAAGTTGTTTCCGGTGGTATGACAATCAGCGAATTTTTGCCGGATCCCAAAGAAAAAGATGAGGAGGGGGAATGGATTGAAATTTTCAATTCCGGAAATTATTTGGCGGATTTGGGCGGCTGGCAAATTGACGATATCGCGGACGGCGGATCAAAACCGTGGATTTTTCCGGAAAAGACATTTATTTCTCCGAAAAATTATCTTGTCATATCGCGCGATATAAGCGGCATCGCTTTGAATAATGATAAAGACACGGTACGGCTTATTTATCCCAACGGCATTGTGGCGGATGAAATTTTTTACGAAAAAGCGAAAGAAGGAATATCGGGCGTTTTGATGGGCGGTAGTTTTTTTTGGTCAAAATTTTCCACGCCCGGCGCGTCGAATATTCTGGAAGCGGAAATTACGAAATCATTGGGCGCGAAACCGATAAATTCTTATTTTGTGGAAAATTTCAGCGAGGCATATCAAAATGTTATTTATAGCGATAATGCCGGCGGCGCAAATAAGGAAAAGAAAAATCTTGTTATTCTCGGGAGCAATGAAACTTACAGCGGTGTTTTGAAAGAATTGCCGCTTTCCGGCAACGGCGATGCTATTTCGGGCAATAAACAGTTAAATCAAGAAAGCAAGTTTGTGCCGTCAAAAAATATGCTGCAGGCCGCGGTCGGAAATAATTTGCCAACGCGAAAAATGTCTTTATTTATTTTTTTGGCTTTTTTCATCGGCGGAGCGGCGTATTTGTTTTTTTATGTAAAGCGGAAAAAAAGGACTGATTTGGGAAATTTTGCGCCGTTGGTTGGCGCGTTAAAACAAAATAATGCGTCAGGTTCCGTTAAACAGAGTTGGGATGTTTTTGTTGACGATTGATTCGCGCCTTGCGAAAATTTTTAGGGTATGACAAAATATAAATATTATGGAATTTTTTAAGCCGTTTGCCGCTAAAAAAATATTGATTATTTTCGGCGCGATTTTCGTTGCCGGTTTTGTTTTGGGCTGGTTTATGGCAGGGGAGATTTATATATTAAACAGTTTGTCTTAATCGGTTAAAATTAGAATTGCGTTCCGCGTCCCGTCCCGCAGTACTGCGGGACGGGACGCGGAACGCGCAGAACTT
>LBUF02000014.1 GCA_000992445.2 Parcubacteria group bacterium GW2011_GWA2_38_13b | reverse complement strand
CGCTTTTAATACTTACAACACCAGTGCAATTTTGGATTGGTTGGCAATTTTACAGCGGACTTAAACTTTTGATAAAATACCGCACGGCCAATATGAATACTTTGATTGCTATAGGAACTTTATCGGCATATTTTTATAGCGCCGCGATTACCGTTTTTCCGGATTTTTTCACCAAGGGCGGAATAATGCCGAAAGTATATTTTGATACCTCGGCCATTATTATTGTTTTAATTCTTTTGGGAAAGTATTTGGAAATATTGATGAAGGGCAGGGCATCAGAAGCGATTAAAAAATTAATCGGCCTTCAGCCCAAAACAGCAAAAATCGTAAAAGACGGAAAGGAAATTGAAATATTGATTTCGGAAGTTGCGGTCGGGGATTTGATAGTGGTTCGTCCCGGCGAAAAAATTCCGGTTGACGGAAAAATTATTGAAGGCGATTCGGAGATTGACGAATCAATGGTCACCGGAGAATCAATGCCGGTTCATAAAAAAGCCGGTAGCGCGGTGATTGGCAGTACCGTAAATAAATTCGGAACTTTCACGTTTAGCGCGACAAAAATAGGAAAAGATACGGTGCTTTCCCAAATTATTAAAATGGTGGAAGAAGCGCAGGGATCAAAAGCGCCGATTCAACGTTTGGCCGATTTAGTTTCTTCGTATTTTGTTCCGGCGGTTATGGCGATAGCCGTTTCCACTTTTGTTTTATGGTATTTTTTAGGGCCGGCGCCCGCTTTTAGTTTTGCTCTTGTTAATTTTGTGGCTGTTCTAATCATTGCCTGTCCTTGCGCCTTGGGTCTTGCCACGCCAATGGCCATTATGGTTTCCTCGGGTAGCGCCGCAAGCAGGGGGATTTTGGTAAAAGACGCCGCTTCGCTGGAAATAGCGAATAAAATAAATACGATAATTTTGGATAAAACCGGTACTCTTACTCAAGGAAAACCGCAATTAACCGACATCATTGCCTTAAATAACGAAAAACAAGCGGAAGTTCTTCGGATTGCGGCTTCCTTAGAGCAAAGATCAGAACATCCATTGGGCAGGGCGATAATAAACGAGGCGGAAAAAGAGAATATTGATTTGTATAAATTAGAGGGTTTTAAGGCGATTTCCGGAAAAGGGCTCCGCGGATTTTTGCTGATCGGATCGCAAAAAATTGAGGCGCATCTTGGCAACAGGATTTTGGCGCGGGAGGCGGGAGCCGACATTTCTTTATACGAAGAGAAAATCAAGGAGTTTGAAAGCGAAGGAAAAACGGTAATGATTTTAATTACGAATAAGGTTGCCAAAGGCGCGCTTGCCGTTGCCGATGTTTTAAAGAAAGAATCAATAGAAGCGATAAAAGTTTTAAAAAGCAATAATATTGATGTTTGGATGCTTACGGGGGATAATGATCGCACGGCGCGCGCTATCGCGCGCCAGGCAGGCATAGAAAATGTGATGAGTGAGGTTTTACCCGATAAAAAATCGGAAAAAGTGCGGGAACTTCAAAAGCAGGGAAAAATCGTGGCAATGGTCGGAGACGGCATCAATGACGCTCCCGCGCTTACGCAAGCTAATGTCGGCATTGCTATGGGCGAAGGAACTGATATCGCTATGGAATCGGCCAATATTACTTTAATGAGGGGGGATTTAATGCTTATTCCCGAAACAATAGAACTCTCAAGGCGGACAATGAGAATAATTAAACAAAATCTTTTTTGGGCGTTTTTTTACAATTCCGCTTTTATACCGGTCGCGGCCGGGGTTTTGTATCCTTTTTGGGGTATTTTACTTAACCCGATTTTCGCCGCCGCGGCAATGGTATTTAGTTCCATTTCGGTCGTATTAAATTCTCTGCGGCTTAAGAGATTATAAAAACAGCCTCGCAGTATTGCGGGACTGTTTTCGCAGAGTTCAGCGATTAAAAGTGTTTTTTAAAATGTTTCCACGAGTCGCGGGCGGTTTTGATAAGAGCCGTTTTTTCTTCCGCGGAAAGGTTTTTCGTTTTACCGTATGTTTCAGCCGCTTTTTCAATAAACGCTTTGTATTCTTTTTCTGTCATTTTTTTTATCTTTTTGATTTTGGAAGACACTAATTTATAAAAATCGGCTGATTTGTTTTTAATATCTTCGCGTAAATCTTTTCCGGATTCCGGCGCCAGTATCATTCCGGCGGCAAATCCCAAAGCGGCTCCGATTAAAGCCCCTTCAACGATTTTTATTTTACTGGTTGCTTTTTTGATCATATGGATTTTATGGTTATAATTTTTTATTTGCGACCTTTTTGATGAGCGTCTCTTTTATCGGACGCTTTTTTAAAAAAGAAAGAAATAAAAGGCAATGCCGAAAGATTTTCAATGGTTTTTTCCAAACCTTTTTTGGTATCTTCCGATATTTGCCCGATATTTTTTGATATTTTTTTAATATGGCGGGCTATTGATATTAAATAGTAAGCCGCGGCTAAAAAAAGCGCGCCAAGAATAATTACTGCCAAGGCGGCGGCTATATAAAAAACTGTTTGAGAAATTGCCAGTATGTCCATATAAATAGTATATCATAATAATTTTATACTGCACAAATTTTTATCACCCTTCGCCAGACAGGTATGGATGGCGAAGGGTGATGCCCCGAAAGTCCCGATTTCATCGGGACGAAGGGGAATAACGGCAGAAGGCTACGGGTGATGAATCTTTAAGAATGATTAATGTCCTGCGGTCTTGCCGCGGGGAGTTTCATAACTTTTTAGAAATCATTTTTTATGTTAATCTTTATTTATGAAGCAATCGTCTGATGAACAAATCGTGGATTTAAAAGGTTCGGATCGCGGTAAAAGCGATGTTGTTTTCTCTCATAGAAGCGCGGTTGATGACCGCAATAGCGATAAATTGATAAATAATGATAATTCACCGCGAAACGACGCGATGGAATGGCAAGCATTGGAATTCCAATATTTTTCCAAAAGCAAGGCGTGGTTTGCGGTTCTATTTTTTATCGCCGCGGCAGTTGAGATTTATTTTATTATTTACGGGGATTTTTTCACTTTCGCCACTTTTCTTTTAATATTTTTTGTGGTATTTTTATACGCAGTCAAAAAGCCGCGTCTTTTGCGTTTAAAAATTGACAATCAGGGCATATGCATTGACGGCAAATTATATGCTTTTGACAAAATGAAATCGTTTTGGCTTTTTTATGATCCGCCGGAAACAAAAGAAATTTTTTTCAAAAGAAGCGGAACAATGTATGTCGATTTGGCGCTGCCGCTTGGAAATCAAGATCCGGTTATTGTGCGGAATTTTCTAAAAAAATATCTGCCGGAAGTAAAAAAAGAAGAGTCATTATTTGAAGCGTTGATGAAAAAAATAAGATTTTAAAATTGCCCTCGTCGTTCAACGGATAGGACGCGAGCTTGCGGAGCTTGCAATCGAGGTTCGATTCCTCGCGAGGGCACCAATAAGGAACTCAAGAAGTTTGATATGCAGGTTTCCGCCCAAGGCGGACCAGCCTTGGGCTGGCAATTCCTCGCGGGCGCATATTATTTATAAGTATTATGGAGAGGTGCCTGAGTGGTTTAAAGGGATAGTCTTGCCCGCCCAAGGGGCGGGTCCGCCTCTGGCGGAAAAACTTAAATTTTATATATTATGGCTTGTATTTGTATATTGCGTAGCAATATAACAGGTAAAAAGTATGTTGGTTCGAGCAGAAAAAATGATTCTAAAAAACGTCTATTGGCGCATAATGCAGGCAAGACAAAATCTACGAAATCAGGATGTCCATGGATTTTAATTCATCAAGAAGTATGCAATGATTATACTGAGGCGAGAAAAAGAGAAAATTTTCTTAAATCCGGACGGGGGAGAAAATGGGTGAATGAAAATTTAAAAATAAATTAAACGGCAAATATTTGGAGAGGTGGCTGAGTGGTTGAAAGCGCTGGTCTTGAAAACCAGTAGAGGAGAGATCCTCTCGTGAGTTCAAATCTCACCCTCTCCGCCAAAATTGAGGGCGGTGTTGTTACTAAGCCAAGCGTTCAAACAATTCAAAAAATCGCCAAGTCGTTAGGCGTTCCAATGGAAGAACTTTTGAAATAATTATGAAAATTTACTTTTGTCATTCGCGAGATTTTGATTACAAAAACGACTTGTATAAGCCGGTTAGAGAAAGTGTTTTGAATAAACAACACGAGATTATTTTTCCGCATGAGGACGAATCATCAACTATTAATACAAAAGATGTTATCAAAAATAGCGATGTCGTTTTTGCTGAAGTTTCTTTTCCAGCAACTGGATTAGGAATAGAACTCGGTTGGGCAGATACTTATGCTGTTCCGATTGTCTGTTTTAGCAAAACTGGTGCGAAAATATCTGGTTCGCTAAAATTTATTACAAAAAACTTTATTGAGTATGTGGACACAGAGGATCTGGTAGAAAAAACTCAGAAATTTTTAACAAGTTTCAAACTTATCAGCGTAGCCAATACAAATGAGAAGCGAGAAATTGTTGATATTAAGGGCAATAAAAAACAACTCGGCTGTCTTGGGTGTGCTATCCAGAAAGGCGAAGTTGAAAGTCCTGGTGGTTCTATCGCTTCAACAAAATATTTTGACGCACATCAAGACTACGAAATTCCTATCCCCGGATTTGTGATTCTTGCTTCCAAAAGACATTTGCAAAGCGTAGATGAATTTACTAATGAAGAAAAAACAGATTTTATCGAATTTTTATCCCACCTACGTCAAACGATGAGAAAAGCGTGTGGTGTTCAAGTTGTTTATCTAATACAAGAGGAGGATACGTCCCACCATTTTCATGTTTGGATGTTTCCACGACATGATTGGCTCATGGAAAGATTCGGAAGGAAAATTCAGTCGGTTAGACCGATTATGGAGTATGCGAGAGAAAACATGAAGACACCTAAAAATTTACAAAAAGTTGATGAAGCTATGGAAAAGATGAAGAAATATTTTCAGAAAGAATTCGCTCCTAAATAAAAGATATGAGCTACTACACTTCTAAAACAAAAGTATTTATCAGTTTTGATTTTGATCACGACGAAGATTTGAAACATCTTTTTGTTGGTCAAGCAAAGCACGACGACACTCCTTTTGAAATAAGCGATTTATCCGTCAAACAAGCATTGCTAGGTGATTGGAAAGCAAAAGTTAGACAAAAAATAATCAATGCTCAACAAGTCGTTGTAATTTGTGGTGAATGGACTCACACCGCAAAAGGAGTTGCCGAGGAAATAAAAATTGCCCAAGAATTAGGCAAGCCATATTTTCTCGTTAAAGGTAGGAAAGATAAAAATTGCACATTTCCAGTAGGTGTGAAAAGTACCGACAAAATATATACATGGACTTGGGAAAATGTTGGCTTGCTTCTAAAGGGCAATAGATAATCCTATGAGCGATTTGTTTTCAAAAAATGAAAAAGATTATGGAAATGACTACAAAGAACACTTATTTGAGCAGTATAAGCTCTATGTTGAGAGTGTAGAGAAAACTAGCAATAGGCGACAACACGCAAACAACTATTTCATAACTATCAATACTGCTCTAATTTCGCTCATAGGATTATCATTTCAAATAAAGTTTTTTGAAAATCTAGCAGGAATAAAATCCGTCCTTGCCCTTCTCGGAATAATCATCTGTGTTGTTTTCTGGTTTTTGATTAGATCGTACAAACAACTGAACACGGGAAAATTTGCCGTAATTCACGAGATTGAAAAAAATTTACCGCTTGCGTTGTATAAATACGAATGGGAAGTTTTGGGCGAGGGCAAGGACGACAAAAAATACTATTCGTTCTCCCATGTTGAACTTTTGATTCCGTGGGTGTTTGGGATATTCTACGCATTACTCGGATTGTATTTTTTGTGCTAGATTTTCATTAGCCGCCGAATTTCCGAAAACCCCCAGTCCGAAACCCGCCCGCATTCCTCCCCAGACCCCTCCTGCGGGCGGGAAGAAAGCCGAGGCGGGGCAATTCCATTCCCCCAGAAAAATAGTTTTCCCCGCCGAGTCCAAATTAGTTTTCAGGATTTTCGTCAAAAAATGTTCGAACATCAATCAAAAAACACCGCCAATTTAAGGAAGCTACGAGGCAAAAAAAGGGCTACTCTCTCGAGAAGATAGCTCGTCTTGCTGATTTATCGCTCGATACCATTGTTAAGGTTGAAAATGGCGTAAATATAAATCCAACAATCGAAACACTAACTAAGATCGCCAAGGCGCTTGAGGTTGGCGTTGATGATTTAATAAAGTAATTATGCCGATATTTAATGATTTAAATTTAGATAATTGGAAAGAATCAGAAATTTTGACTGATAGTCTTTGGATTATTCCCGAAAGAGATAAAACAGGAAAACATAACGGTTTTTATCATGGTAATTTTATTCCGCAAATTCCGCACCAATTTATTTTGAGATATACGAAGAAAAACGAAATTGTTTTTGATCCATTTTTAGGAAGTGGAACAACTGCTTATGAAGCGGAAAGTCTAAATAGAAATTTTATCGGCGTTGATATTCAAAAAAAGCTTGTTGATTATGTCGGTAAAAATGTTGAGCCAAAAAATAATTTTTCTGATTCGATTGTTGGCGATAGCACAAAAATTGAAACTTTTGAAAAAGTAAAAGAAATTTTAAAAAATCACAAAAAGAAAAATGTCCAATTGGCAATTTTGCACCCGCCATATGCCGATATAATAAAATTTAGCGATTTGAAAGATGATTTATCAAACGCAAAATCGCTAAAAGAATTTTTAGGGAAATTTGCAGAGGTTTTAAAAAATACCATTGAAATTTTAGAAAATGGCAGATATTTAGCAATTGTTATCGGCGATAAATATACTGCGGGCAAATGGATACCTTTGGGATTTTATTGTATGAATGAGGCGCAAAAATTGGGATTAACGCTGAAAAGTATTATAATTAAAAACATGGCAGGTAATCGCGCCAAACAAAATAAAGAAGGGATTTGGCGATATCGCGCGCTTTCAAGCGATTATTATATTTTTAAACACGAATATATTTTAATTTTCAAAAATGACTAGAAATTTTGAGACACAAAAATCAGAAATAAAAAAACTTCATAAAAAATATGAGGGTTATTTAGATAGAGAGTATTCTGGTAGGAGTTATGCTTGTTTTTTAAGCAACCCCGATAATTTTTTTGATGGTATTTATTATCATCAAGCTAATTCGCCGGAAGAAAGGGAAAGTATTTTAGAGAATGGGTTTGACGAAACTAAAGT
>LBUF02000013.1 GCA_000992445.2 Parcubacteria group bacterium GW2011_GWA2_38_13b | reverse complement strand
CCCTCACTAAAAGCTCCACAGGCTTCTGTGCTATCGCTACACCATAGCCACCAGATGCAAGTAGTTCGTAATGGGTAATTTGTAGTTGGAAACTAACCAAATTACAAAATACAAATTACAAAGTACTCTGAATTTTTTGACCCCGGCAGGACTCGAACCTGCAACCTAGTGGATAGAAGCCACTCGCTCTGTCCAGTTGAGCTACGGGGCCGAAATCAAAAAAGAACCAGTAACAGGAAAATAATATCTTAAAAATAGCTCTTTGGCAAATGTTTGATTGATAGAAAATTTGTCTGGACAAAAATAAATAATTTATTTATATTATATCAGTATGACTTGGGATTATGATGATAAAAATTATCAACAACAAGCGGCCGCAGATTCAAAATGGCTGTTGCAAAGAATGTTGACCGGCGAGGGGTTAAAGGGGCGCAAAATAGCGCGCGCGGCGCTCGAAAAATATCTGCCGGAAATTAAATTGCCTGAAAACGCCGAGTTTTTTTGGAGCTATTGTTATGGAACAAGAAATTTTAAAACCATGGCAAAAACAGGCGCTGGTTTTTTTGGCGACCGAACCAATGATGTCGGAATTTTATTTAACGGGCGGCACGGCGCTAGCCGAATATTATTTGCACCATCGCTGGTCTGATGATTTGGATTTTTTTACTGAAAGAAAGATAGACAGCTTGGCGCTAGCAGAATTAGCGCAACGGTTAAAAAATAATTTGCAGTCGGCCGCGGTTCGGCTAGAGCGGCTCTATGACGGCCATCAATATTTTTTCAGTTTAGCGGATGGCGCGGAGGCAAAAGTGGAATTTGCGGCTTTTCCTTATCAAGTTTTGAACGACGCCATGAATAAAAATAATTTAAAAATAGACAGCGAAGAGGATATCGCGACCAATAAAATTATGGCGCTTTTGGATCGGTTTGAACCCAAGGACTTCACGGATTTATATTTTTTGTTGCCAAAATATAGTTTGGACAAATTGCGCCAAAATGCTGAAAAAAGTTTGGCGTAAAAATTGAGCCCCTGACTTTGGGCAGTGAATTAGCCAAAGTCGCGCGCGGCGGCTTTGCCAAAAATGGCCGTGCCGCTAACGGTGGAGGAGCTTAAGCGGTTTTTTTCCGATGAAGCGGAGAAATTGAAAGCAGAAATTTTGGATTAAATTATTTTTTTCTTCTTTTACTATGAAAAGCTTTGTGAATGTCGGCCAGATGTTGGTCGGTGACATGAGTATAAATTTGCGTGGTCATGATGGAGGAATGCCCCAAGAGCGCCTGCACGCTTCTTAAGTCCGCGCCGTTTTGGAGCAAGTCAGTCGCAAAACTGTGGCGCAAAGTGTGCGGTGTAATTTTTTTGCCAAGTCCGCAATAAGCCACATAACTTTTAACCAGCCGCTCAATACTGCGGGACGATAAAGCTTTTTGCGTTTTATTCAAAGTCCCGCGGCCTTTGTCCCAGCGAATAAAAAGCAAAGGGCAATCGTCATTTCTTAAAAGTAAATATTTTTGGAGCGCGGTCCGCGCGCGCGAAGAAATAAAAACCACGCGCGTTTTTCCACCTTTGCCTCTAACTGAAATTTCATCGGAGCGATTGTGAATTTGTCCTTTTTGCAAATTGGCCAGTTCTGACACGCGCAAGCCCGTGGAAAAAAGCATTTCCAAAATAGCGTTGTCGCGGACAGCCAGCGGTTTTTGGCCAAATTTTTGGAAAGGCGCGTTTAACAAATTTTCTAATTCTTCCGCGTCCAAAAAATTCACGCTCCGTTCCGGCACGCGCGCTAAATCGATTTTATCGGGCGCCAGCGAGGCAATGTCGCGTTTGGTCAAGTATCTTAAAAAACCTCGGACCGCGATTAAATGTCCGTTTTGGCAACCGCGCGAGAGCGCCTCGCCGACTTTGCCTTTGCCCGGATGGTTGATAATTTTTTGCGCTAAGCGCAAACGGAAGCGGCGGATAATGTCTTGCGTGATATCGGCCGGGCTTGCGCAATGTGTCCAGTCCAAGAATCTGCGCAAATATAAATCATATTTAACAATAGTCAGGCGCGACCGGCCCTTTTCAATTTGCAGGTCTTCCAAATATTCTTGCACTAAACGCGATAAATCCATATCTTATATATTATACGACTCAAGCAATTAGATTGAAAGTCGGAATAAAATTAATGAAATATGTAATGTTGATAAATTTCTCGGCCGAGAAATTTATCAACAAGTGTGTTGAGATATAATTGTTTACAATAAATTTAGATTAAATCAAATTTATTATGTCATTAAAAAGTCGAGACAGGAACATTGGCAATGTCTTGTTATCATTAGCTAAAATAGCTGGCTGGAGCGCGGGCGCTGTTTTAACTTTGGGCCAAACGCCTCACTTGTGGTCAGGTTATGAAAGCTATGGCGCGCGCGAGCGGCGGAAAATTGACGAGAAAATAAGGCAAGAGATATATTATTTATTAAAAAAAGAATATATTGTCCGCAATGCTGACAAAAGTTTGGTGCTGACTGAAGAGGGGCTAATGAAAGCACAAAATTTGATTGGGCAAAAAATGACTAAAATGCCAAAAGGTAAATATTTGATTGTGTTGTATGATATTCCTGAGAAACATAACCATGGCAGAGATAATTTTAGAAATTTTCTTCAGCAGAATGGCTTTAATAAATTACAAGAAAGCGTTTGGATAAGTTCAAGTGATTACTATAAGGCCTTATATAATTATATTTTCAAATCCGGTTTAGCGGATTGGGTAAATATATTAGTGGTCGAAAAGTTGGCGTTTGTGCCAGAGAAGATTAAAAAACGATTAAAGTTATAATGTTGATAAATTTCTCGGCCGAGAAATTTATCAACAAAGTGAGTATCACAAGGTTATAAAAGTTACTGGATTTAAGTGTTTGATTATATTGGAAATTATGATTAATATTGCGGTATGAAAAGCGAAATTGAAATAAATGGCAGAAAATATCAGAGATTGCCGATTAGAACGCATATTATTATGCCGGGCGAATCATTATTTGATTTGGTTGAAAAATATGTAATGTCTGAAATTCAACATTCAGAATTCATAATTCATAATTCTGAAATTGCCTTTCTGGCAATTTCAGAAAAAATTGTGGCGATTATGCAGGACCGCTCTTTCCCGATTAAAGATATTAAAGCCGGCTTTTGGGCCAGGTTGTTGGTAAAGTTCGTGCATAAAACTTCTTCTGGCATTGGGCTGGGCATTCCTGAAACTATGCAACTGGCTATTTCCGAAGCCGGTTTGTTTAGAATTTTATTGGCCAGTTTTTTATCTGCCATTACCAAACCTCTGGGCTTCAAAGGAATTTTTTATCGCGCGGCAGGACATAACATCAATGCCATAGACGGTCCCACATCATACACTTTGCCGCCTTATAACACTTATGCCAAATTGCCGCCGCTTAATCCAGTCAAAGTCGCGCGAGAAATTTTTGAAAAATATAATTTGCCGTGCGCCATTATTGACGCCAATGATTTAGGCGTGAATGTTTTGGGCTGGTCAGAAAAAATTGAGGTTGAATTGGTTAAAAAAATTTTTCGGGACAACCCTTTAGGTCAAACCAACGAACAAACGCCTTTGTGTTTGGTGTGGCAAAAAGTTGGGGACATACTTTGAAAGCATGTCCCATTATTTGGTCTCTAAACTGTTGGGGGAGGGAATTTTACAGTTAGTAAGACCTCTGACCAGTGGATGAATTTGGAGGATAAAACATTTGAGGTGAGTAAGTTGTTTCCTTAGCCGATTACAGGGCAGGGGGTTTTGAGTCTATCCATCATTTGTTAGAAAGGATTTTATCGTCCCAAATTCAATTAATACCCTAATACTATTTTAATTTTTGCGCAAGCTCCCGTTCAAGAATATCTGCTTGTGCTTAAGTTTCCGCTATAATTAAAGGGTAATGTCTTTTCTATTTTTTATGAACGCAAATTTTTTTTTGAAATTCGGCGGGTTGGCTTTGATTATTTTAGCCATTCTCGGATTTGTCGGCGTCACCGGTCCGACCGCGAGCGATTCTATTTTTGGCTCGGTTTGGTGGTTTGACGCGGCCGAGTGTTGGGCTTTGATGGTGGTCGGCGTGATTAGTCTTATCGTCGGCTATGTCGCGACTGAAAATTTTCAAAAGCCTTTTGCTTTGGCGGTTGGCTTGCTCTCAATTTTATTCGCGGCCTGGACCAAATATGTGGACCCGGAGTTTTTGGGTATCAATATTGAATTCCCGATTGATTTGGTCTGGTATTCAATTTTCGGCCTGTGGGGCGCGTTGAGCGCGGTTGCGAATCATGGTAAAAAATAAACAAACGCCGCCAAGTTAATTTAAAAAATTAGAGGGCATCGCTTGATTGCTGATGCCCTGTGAGGAAGATTTTATCTGGATTGTTACGTGGCGAAGGGCGGGACAGGCGATTACAAGACCAAATAAAATAGTTTTAACACTTAGAGTTAATAAATAGTCCAACAACGCGTAGGGTAGGGAGGGCTTCGCCTTTCAACAATCCAAAGGAGCTAAAATTAATTTTAGCGCTTTTTATTATGTGGGTCAAATATTTCCCATCCAGAGCAAAGCAAAACGATTTTCAAAATGTCTGATTTGGTGGCGTTTGCTGGATGATGTCAAAATTCATTTTGAACAAAACCCAACATTGATTGAAATTTCACAAAAAATTTAGGGTCATTTTCTATAAATTATCTAAAGTGCTTTCAATTTCTTTTAACTTTTGGTTAGAAACTCTGAATTTACCCCTGTTCTATAAGGGACTTTTAATGTTTTTAAGTTTTGGATTTGTTACTTGGGTATAAAGTTGGGTAGTTCTGATATTCTGATGCCCCAAAAGTTCCTGCACATATCTGACATCAACGCCATTTTCTAATAAATGCGTCGCGAAGCTGTGTCTTAATGAATGAAAAGTGGCGTCTTTTTTGATACCGGCTCCTCGGAGCGCGTTTTCAAAAACTTTTTGGGCTGTCCGTTCGGTTAATTTTCCGCCTCGTTCGCTTTCAAAAAGATAGTCGTCTAAATTTTTACTAACCACTAATCTCTGGAGATCGTTTTTAATTTTTTCGGAAAAAATAGTAATCCGGTCTTTCCTCCCTTTGGCGTTTTTAAGATGGATAGTTAATTCTTCTAAATTGAGATCTTTCACTTTTAAACTAACAACTTCGCTGATTCTCAAGCCGGCGCCATAAGCTAAAGAGATTATCAATTTATGCTTTGGATTTCTGATTGTGCCAATGATATTTTTAATTTCTTCTCTGGATAGAACGATCGGCAGTTTTTTGCTTCGCTTGGCGAATTTCAAATTTATCTTTTGAGGAATTTTCAATACTTCGCGGTAGAAAAACTTTATTGCGTTTAAGTAAAGATTTATCGTTTGTGAAGAATAGTTTTTGCTTTGTTTATTTAATAAAAACTGTCCTATGTTTTCCTCGTCTATTTTTTCTAAATTAAATTTTTTAAAATCGAAATATTCCTTTAAACAACCGAGATAGGCTTTTATAGTTTTAAAGCTGTAATTTCTCAACCTTAATTCCTGTCTCGTTTCTTCTAAATATTCTTGCATATTTTTATAAAAAGCAATAAAATTAGTAAATGATGATTATTAGTAATTTTAATCATACATTAAGTTCGTATAATATGCAACAAAAGGTCGATATTATACATTCAATTCGTATAGAGACGAGTTATGTGAAATTTCATTTTTTATTTTAATATGGAAAAAGAAACTATTCGCCAAATTCAGAGAAAAATTGTTCAATTGTTACATAAAAACAACAATAAACCTCTTTATGTGACATCGGTAGATAATTGCAGTGAGGTTGCTCGTTTGGCTGGTTGCTGGATTTTTGAAAAATTGCCTCTAGCTAAAATATATATTTTAAAAGGCAAAAATATTCTAAAGACAAAACGGTGTCATGATATATTAGCAGTAGATTACAGTGAAAATATAACCCTTATTGATCCAACGGTATGGCAATTTTTCAAAAATAAAAAGAGTATTTTTATTAAAACAACGAATAGTTTGGCGAATAGTTTATTTGAAGCTAACAAATTATATGGTGGTAAATGGGAGATTTCTGAAATATTATCAAAAGATGATTGTAAAAAAAGTGAGTTTAAGAGAATTATAGCTTTAAATATTAAGGAGTTAAAATAAAAAATGAAACATCATATAACACTCGATATCCGCAAGAGATAAAGCTACATTTCAATTTCGTTTCACTTCATTGAAACGTCGGATATCGAGAAACATTATCTGAAATATTTTTCCGCAACCTTTCTTTATTTATATTTTAAATTTAAAAATTCAATTTCTACGCTATGAACACCAAAGCCTTGCTCATCGTTGATTGGGAAAAAGAATGGACTGATACCAAGTCTGATTATTTTGTCGGCGACTTAGCCAATGCCACGGTTAAGATAAACAAGCTTATTGCTTTCTGCAGAGCTGGTGGCTATAAAATAATCTTCATTAAACATGTGGAACGAGGTTCTGAAGACGCTTTTGTTGAAAACTCAAAGAATGTTGAATTTATTGACGGTCTCAATATTAAAAAGTCCGACACTATTATTACAAAATATAAAATCAGTCCATTCTTTAAGACGAATTTAGACGCTAAGCTGAAAGGAATCAAAAAGGTTGTTGTGGCTGGCATTTTGACTAATCTTTGTGTTCGCAGCACTGTTCAGGACGCTTACGACCGTGATTTTGAAATAGTTTTGGTTAAGGATTGCTGCAAGGCTTTTGACGATGAGACTCACCGCTTTACCATAAAAGACCTTAAAGCGACCAGGGACAAAATTGAATTTTTAAATTTAAAAGAATTTATTGAGTAGGTTGCGGAAAAATACATCGGCTAACAACGCATATCTGGCTCCAAAATTTTTCATTATTTATATTTCAAGTAGTGAAAAATTTTCTCGACCCAAATTTTCATCCCTTAGTCCGATGAAGGTTTAGGCGGAGATAATTAAACAAAACATTGTCTGAAATCAAAAATTTATCCTACTAAGTCGGGATGAAAACTTCAGATGATGCGTAAACGTTATCTGAAATATTCCTTTTCTTTTTTGGGCTATCGCCCAATTGTTTTAAAAAAATTTTCAAATTTCTTTTCCATTAATTAAAGAGGGGTAATAAGGTGTTTTCTCCGCTCCGCTACGAAAACGATTTATTTATACCGCAACTCCGAAAACCCCGTGGCTTGCCACGGGGATGAAGGAGTCTGTAATGTTGTCGGCGGAGCCGACACTTCTCGGTTCGCCACTCGCCCAGATACCCCGCGGCTTGCCGCGGGGTCGAGTTTATACCTTAATGCTAGAAATTCCCTACTTAAAAAGGAAATCGTTAGTGTTGGACTATTAGATAAAGCATTACTGCACCCAAGAGAAATTTTCTACCCAGCTACGGAATTAAACGCCGCGAGCGTTATTTTAATTCACAATCACCCTTCAGGTGATTCTTCGCC
>LBUF02000012.1 GCA_000992445.2 Parcubacteria group bacterium GW2011_GWA2_38_13b | reverse complement strand
AAAATTATGGCGGCGGTGGAAAAAATGAAGGCTACGATTTTTATCGCCATTCCGGGATACGGGTATCATCTTTTGCGCATCGCTGCCGAAAAGAAAAAAGATTTTTCCGCGCTTAAGATTTTCGTGAGCGGCGGAGAGAGATTGAGCCCCGGACTTCGCGCAAAGCTCAAAGAATTGCTCGCATCATTGAGCGCTAATGATACGCGCATTTTGGCCACCTACGCTCTTACGGAAGCGAAGACCGCTTGGGCGCAATGCCATGAAAATTCCGGCTATCATTTGTATCCGGATCTTGAGTTTATTGAATTGGTGGACAAGGACGGTAATCGCGTAAAGGACGGAGAAAAAGGAGAGGTGGTTTACACCAATCTTGGCTGGCGCGGGAGCATGGTGATTCGCTATCGCACGGGCGACATTTGCGATGGCATTGAATACGCGCCTTGCCAATATTGCGGCCGCACTGTCCCGCGATTGAGTTATAATATTGAGCGGCAATCAGAGTACAAAGAATTTCATCTGACAAAAATCAAAGGCGAGCTTGTTAATCTCAACGCTTTTTATTCAATCATTAATGAATTTCCGGAAATTGCTGAATGGCAAGTAGAAATCGGCAAAGTCAATAACGATCCTTTTGAGCTTGATGAAATCCGCATCAATATCGCGGCCAAAGAGGGGAGCGATGAGAAAAAAATCGATCATGAGCTTGGCCAGCGATTATTTTTCGGCCTATCTGTCGCTCCGAAAATCCGCTTTTATAATTTGGACGAGCTGACCAAAATGCTCGGCATGGAGACCGAGCTCAAAGAAAAAAGGATCGTAGATACCCGGCCGAAATAATAAATTAATGACCTTTAAAAAAGTGCTGTTATGCCAACGATCGTTGGAATAACAACAGATTTTTTATGACTCGGTTATTAAAAATATTGCTGATTATTTTTACTATTTTGGCCGTTTTGACGGCTGTTGCTTTTTTTAATCGCGAGAAAATTTTTCAAACCTTTTTCAAGCCGACGGCCACTTTTCTCCCGAAAGGCGTGAGCGTTGATGATCAAAAAGTAAAAAATGAAAACAGCGAAAAGAAAAATATTGAAGTGGTGGCGGAGAATCTTGATATTCCGTGGGAAATAGCTTTTTTGCCGGACGGCGATATGCTGGTCACCGAGCGAAGCGGGACATTGCTTAAAATCGGCAAAGATAAAAAATCATACCCCATTGAAGGAGTAAAACACCGCGGCGAAGGCGGACTCTTAGGTTTAGCGCTTCATCCGAAATTTTCCGACAATCATTGGATTTATCTTTATCTGACGGTTGAGGAAAATAAAGTTTTAAAAAACAGAGTGGAGCGGTATGTTTTTAGTAATGACTCTCTTTCAGAAAGGACGGTCATTCTTGAAAATATTCCGGGCGCGACCAATCATGATGGAGGGAGAATCGCTTTTGGTCCCGCCTCCGCTGAAGCTACGGCGGGCAAGCCGGACTTCTATCTTTATATTACGACAGGCGATGCGAGCAATGGCAATCTGGCGCAAGATGCCAAATCCCTGGCCGGAAAAATTTTGCGCGTAAAAGACGACGGATCGATCCCGGCGGATAATCCTTTTGGAAACGCCGTGTATTCTTACGGCCATAGAAATTCTCAAGGCCTAGTCTG
This sequence comes from Parcubacteria group bacterium GW2011_GWA2_38_13b, assembly GCA_000992445.2. Taxonomy (GTDB): domain Bacteria; phylum Patescibacteriota; class Minisyncoccia; order GWA2-38-13b; family GWA2-38-13b; genus GWA2-38-13b. The sequence continues at coordinate 6,079 of LBUF02000012.1, read as the reverse complement.
GGATGAAAAAGGAAATTTGTGGGCGACCGAGCATGGCCGGTCCGGCGCTTCTTCCGGTCTTGATGAATTGAATTTTATAGAAATTGGCAAAAATTACGGCTGGCCGACAATTGAAGGAGATGAAAGAAAAAATAGCATGGTGACGCCTATTGTCAATTCCGGTCCGGATGAGACATGGGCGCCGGCCGGGGCTGCTTTTTTGCCTGCCCGCCGAAGCCTTGGCGAAGGCGGGGCTGGGAGTATATTTTTCGGCGGTTTGCGCGGTGAAGCGCTTTATGAGGCTCGGATCACGGATGAGAAAAAAGTTTCATTAAAAATACATTTTCATGAGGAGTTTGGCCGTATCAGAGCCGTAGTTTTAGGTCCTGACGGATTTTTATATATTTCAACATCCAATACAGACGGCCGCGGCAATCCAAACCTCAATGACGATAAAATCATTAAAATCAATCCGAGTATTTTCAGATAAAAAACATTTTCAGTTTAATTTGATGTCCGGCAGTAAAATTGGTATAATTTAAATAAGAAAGAAACATTTAATATGATTAAGTTTTATTACTTTATTATCGCCGGTATTTTTTTATTACTGGCGGGATTTTTTTTATCAATTAACTTTTTTGTTTTAAATTCGAACAAGGAGTCTAAACAAAGCGCTGCTGTGGACGGCTCTATTAATAATGCTGTAGGTAACAGCGCAACCAACGATCCTGTTTTTAATGTCAATGAAGAGCCAAATAACGAATTGATGCAAATTGAGTCGGAGAATAAGAATATCAATGCGTACGATATAGAGGTTGATTGGCTTTCAAAGTTGGTTCCGCTTTGCGAAAAAAGCGACGGATGCGGAGATTATGAGACCAAGAAATTTCGCGCCGGAAAAATAATAAACGGTGAATTCGGCGGGCAGGACCTATATTTAATGGAAACGCCGACGATGGGCGGCAGCGATTTTACTCATTATATTATTTTGAACGGCAAAGAGTTTATTCTCGAGGATAATAAGTTTGGTATAAAAGGCATATCGGATTTGTCGCAAGAGATTGATTTTCCAAATTCATCTCATAAATTAGAGCGATCAGTCGGACCAATAAAATTATTTTCAGAAGTTAAAATCGTTAAAAAGCTTTTCACGATAGAAGGGATAGGCGAGTTTGTTTTGGCCGACGATGGTTGTGTTATAATAGAGTTGCCGAATCATACCGCCCAGGGATACGACATAAAAGTTCCATTTTTAAACAAAGAGAATGGACACTTGGATGTCGTATTTGACGATGGAAAAAAGAATGAAGAAGAATACACTTACCGCGAAATGCGTTGCGGCGGCGCTTGCCTGGCGTTTCAAATCATTGACTTAGAGAAGGAGAATATAAAGCCGGTCGAAAGATTTACCGAAACCGGCGCGGCGGAAAATAGAGAAAATATATACGAATTCAAAAATCTCAAGGATATTCGCCTTGAAGAACTGTATAACGATAAAGGTACGATTGCGTACATTAATTCGGAAGCTGGCGGCAGCTTGGGGAAAAACAAATATACCTATGACGAATTTATTGGCTTTCATCCTCTGCTGTATTGGCGGGATCCCCTGGGGAGGTGGCTGGTATTCAGAAATAAGCGATTTTATATTGCCGCTGAAATGTGCAAGCCGGTTATTTATCTGTATCCCGAGCGAGAGACGAAGTTAAATGTTCAAGTTGACCCGATCGGCGGATTTACTAAAACTATACCGGAATATCCGCCGGGGGGCTGGGATGTTACGGCGCATCCTGATGGAAAAATTATTGATAACGCAACGGGAATTACATATGATTATTTATATTGGTCGGGCATCTCGTTAGGACAATTTAAAAATGACGAAGGGTGGGTGGTCGGACAACATGACCTTGGTTCCTTTTTTGACGAAAAACTAAAGAGGCTTGGAATGAATGAAAAAGAAATTAATGATTTTAAAGAATATTGGCTAGGCCGATTAATTGATAAACCATTTTATCAAATTTTCTTTCTGCCTAAAAATATTGTGGACGCACTGGCGCCCTTGAAAATAACATCGGTTAAGGAAGATGCCGTTCTGCGGATAATTATGGCGGTTAAAGGCCTTGATCAATTTCAAGAAATGCCCGAACAACGTTTGCCGCAAATTCCGAAAAGGAAAGGTTTTACGGTGGTGGAATGGGGAGGAATAATTGTTAAATAGACAATGAAAAAAAATGCCTTTTTAGGTTTAATGATTTTTGCGACTGGCGCATTATTTTTCTCCGTCGCATTTTTTGCCGCGATTATCTGGAGGGGGTTTCCAACCAGTCATTTGAAAATCTTTGAAAATGATAAAGAAAGAATCATTGATATTAACAATGAAAAGATCCCGCAAGATGAGACTTTGTCCAATAATTTCCACTTTGCTTCTCATAGCGGCAAAGAGTTTTACGGGGATCTGGAAATACCGGCCGAAAAAAAGTTGGACGAAAAAATTTTTGGCGGAATTTTATCCCATCATCTATTGGCCGCGTCTGAAATTTCCAAATATTTTGCGAATTTAAAAAACAAGAAGTTTGGGACTGTGGTTTTAATCGGTCCTGATCATTTTGGGATAGGAGACGAGATTTCTGTTTCCGAATATCCATATAAAACCCCGTGGGGGTTTTTGCAATCGGATAGAACGAATATTGTGAAATTGATTGACAATGAAGCGGCCGCGCCCAATGAGAAAGCGTTTGAAGGAGAGCATTCTATTTCCTCGCTTGTCTCTTATATCAAATATTTTTTTCCCGACACAAAATTTATCCCCATAGTCATAAAAAGAAACGCGTCTGAAAAAAAATTGGAAAATCTGTCCCAAGCGCTTGACAAAATTCTTCCCGACGATTCTTTAGTTTTGGCCAGCGTTGATTTTTCGCACCATTTGGGTGCGACTGCCGCAGAGTTTCATGATGAGACAAGCATTGCGGCGATAACAAATTTTGACTATGCCCGCATCTTACGGCTGGAAATAGACAGTCCGCCTTCGATTTATGTATTGCTGAAATATTTGGAAAAACGGGGAGCGAAAAAAATAAAATATAAAAATGCTAATTCCGCCAATCTGTCCGGGAATTTCGAATCAGACGATATTACCAGTTATTTGTTCGCGTACTTTACGAAAGGATTTCTGGAGGAAAATGAAGGCATCTCAATTTTGAATTTTGGCGACGCCATGTTTGACCGTTGGGTGAAAGAAAAAATTCAAAAAGACAAAGATCCCTTTGAGCTAATTAAAGGAGCTGAGGGAAACTTTTTAAAAGGAACAGACTTCATTGTATTGAATTTAGAAGGGCCGATCACTGCCGTCAGTGATTGCCAAAAAAAGCTTATCGCCTTCCGGTTTGAACCATCCGCGGCCAAATTGCTTTTTCAAAATAATATTACGCTGGTTAATTTGGCGAACAACCATTCTCTGGATTGCTATGAAAAAGGATTAAACGATACCAGAGAAAATTTGGATAAATACGGGATTAGTTATTTTGGCGGCGGACACTCTTTGGAAAACGGCTATATTATAAAAAAGGTGGGGAGTCAGAAAGCGGCGTTTATAGGCATTGATGATACAGTGGGGGCTATTGATTTAAACGATTTTTATCCTATGATAAAAAAACTAAAAAGCGACAATGATTATTTGGCGGTCAACATTCACTGGGGTTATGAATATGCCCAGACCCCTTCCGATACCCAGAAAAAAATCGCTTATCAGCTGATTGATAACGGGGCGGATGTGATATTCGGTCATCATCCGCATGTTGTTCAATCGCTGGAAATTTATAAAAACAAGCCGATTTTTTATTCATTGGGAAATTTTATCTTTGATCAACTTGGCGAAGAAACGAACAAAGGAATAGGCGTTGGCGCGGTATTAAAAAAAGAATTTCAGCAATTTTATGTTTTCCCGTATAAAATTTTAGATACGCAACCCAAACTTTTGCCGCCTAAAGAAGCATTTGATTATTGCAAAATTTTCTTAAAAAATATTAGTGATAAAAAAAATTGCACCTTTCGCATGAACTGAAATTGATGTAATCGAAATTTATTTTATCGATAGACATTCGTGTGATACATTAAAATCAATACGAAACAATAAAATTACAATTTTTTACACCCGGCGCTTAACCGGATATGACATATCCGCCGTCTTTTGCGGTTTGTATTTCTTAATATATCGGCGATAAGCTTTCTTGAAATACCTTGTCCAATTATCAGGATGGCTCTCCGGCGTATAGTTTTCGCCCCATTTTTTATTTTCTCGGGCAATTCTTTTTTTATCGGCCTTGGCAAAATCCGCATCAAGATAAACAGTCTTGTCCCACCCTCTGCTTATTTTATGCTTTGGATGGAATAAAAAGATTCCCTCAATCACTAAAATTTTCTTAGACAGGTCAAAAGTTTTTTTCGGACCGAAATCATTTTTATCATAATCGTAGATTTTAAATTTTATTGATCCCTTGTTTTTTATTTTGAATTCTCGGACCAGCTTTTCCAAATCATCATAGCGATACCAATTATATTCAAAGACTCGCGATTTGTCCTTGGCTTTCTCAATCATTCTTTTCCTGTCTTTCCAATGATGAATAAAATCGTCTAGGTGAATTATTAGTACATCGCTATTTTGCTTAGCAATAAAATTAGCCACGGTCGTCTTGCCCGATCCGGCATAGCCGTCAATAGCCACGATTAATTTGGTCCGGCCTTTTACCCACACCTGAATCTTTTCATTTATTTTCTTGGCAATGTGTTCAGATCCAATCATTGTTTTATTTTTTTAATATTAATATTTTGAATTATACCATATCTTACCCGGGACAGCTTTTGTTGGTTTAGGTTGACAATATTATTGTAATTATATACAATGATTATTGTAAGTACATACAATAGCTTTATGATTCAAATCCGCTCAAAAATAGCCATAAATATGCTTGGATATTTTTTTATAAATCCGAGCCGGTTTAATTATGTTAACGAATTGGCCAAAATATTGGAAGCGGATCCGGGAAATCTCTATCGCAAATTAAAAGAAATGGAAAAAGAAGGGATTTTAATTTCAGAGGAGCACGGCAATCAAAAGTATTACGGTCTCAATAAAAAATATCCGCTTCTTAAGGAATTAAAGAGATCGTATGAGGCTAAATACGGCCTAGTTAATTTGCTTAAAGGAAAATTGAGCAAACTTGAAAATTTAAAAGAAGCGTATATTTTTGGTTCTTACGCGGCGGGAAATTTCGGACAGGAAAGCGATGTTGACATTCTTTTGATAGGAGATCATTCCCCGCTTGAGGCAAAAAGAACGATCTTGCCGCTTCAGAAAGTCGTCGGAAGAGAAATTAATATTATTGACATTTCGGAAAAAGAACTGAAATCGCGCAAAAAAACAAATGACGATTTTATTAAAAATATATTTTCCAAAAAAATAATTAAATTAATCTGAAATGCTTGAGCATTTTAAATCATCTGAATCGCAGATAGAAAAATATCATAAGTCGGCATTGCGCGATCTTAAAATCGCCGCCGATTCCAATATCCCAGAGGTGTCGTTTCGTTTTTGTTATGACCCTTGTTGAAATTAGCAATAGCAATTTGCGCGAAAAACGGATTAAGGGTGAAAGCAAGAAGGGGTCATCATATTGAATTAATAAAAAAATTGTCTTTTTATCTTAATGATGCGGAGATAGAAATTTTAGCAAATGAAATGAGATCCAAGAGAAATTGGGATCTTTATGGCGGCGGCGCATTGATTTCATCCAAAGATGCCGAAGATTATGTAAAATGGGTTAAGGAAGTTTTTCAAAGCGCGGAGAAGTATTTTAGTTAATAACAATTAAACCTTAATTTAAGGGTCGATAAAGCTTAAATTTAAATACATCGGTTATTATAAGCGCGCATTTAGTGCGATATAATAAAATCAATATGAGACAAAAGAAAGTGGCGATTTTTTATGCAGGAGAAAGGGAATTGACCTCCAGCGATTTCAAGCGCTGGCTTCACGCCTTTCCGGAAATCGGCGTGCTGGCCAAAGTTGAGCCATTTTTTTTGCCGGCGGAAAAAGGCGGTGTTTCTT
>LBUF02000011.1:34781-117917 GCA_000992445.2 Parcubacteria group bacterium GW2011_GWA2_38_13b | reverse complement strand
CGTCTTGTCCTGTATAAGTTCCGCCTTGCTGAACTACCAATTTTTTATCCGTAAAACCGCTCTCGCCAAGCATTTTTTTTATATTTTCAGGAGTTTTTTCAACAGTCAACACGGCATCAACGCAATTTCTTGGCTGGCAAGCCGTTCTCCCTTTATATTCTTTATACCCCGAAAAGTCGTGATAATCATAAACATCAAAACAGCCCGATCCTCCGCACTTTTTACTTCCATTTATAATACTCCCATCTCCATCTATTTTACCCGCCAAATATTCCAATACAGGTCTTTGAAAACTGTTAAACAAAACAGATCCTGCTCCACTTGATCCGATGACAATTTTTGTTTTTAGTGCTCTTGATTTTATGATGCTGTAAGACTTTTCTATTAGCTTGGCGTAAGAAGACCAATAAAAACCATCCCTATCGTCTCGCTCAACTTTGTCCATTTTAGCATAATCGCCGTCAGACTCGTTTCCGACTTGAATATACGCGAGTTTATTTGTCGCGTTGTGGTCGTCTAAATAATCAAACATTGATTGAAGCCATTTTTGCCATTCAGCGAAACCTTTTTCGGATGCAGGAAGATATATCGCTTTTTTTGAAACTTTGTTTTCCGCGAGAATTTGATGTGTTTCCGCGTCCACATCTCCAACAAAACCTTTCTCAGAAAGCGGGTTTATCGCCGCCCAAAAATAATTATCAAAGTTTCCGACATACAGTTGAATAGCAATTTCTTGATTTATGTGACCTTTTTCCTCAACCCCAAAAAAAGGGGCTCCATTGTTATCGTATTTTCTAAGAAAATGCTGCGAAATAACATTTATCCCCATATCTTTAATGTTATTCATATAGCTTGTTGCGACGGGGATGCATTTTTTAAGTTCTCTTTTACTTATGTGCGCTTCCGAATAACTTTTACCTGATTGGGATGATGCCGTTAAAACGCTTTTGGTTTTCAAACAATTTTCTCCGGAAAAATCAATTTCTGGATAAGAAAAAGGATTATTTATGCCAAGCGGGACAAGTCTGTCTGCATCTGTTTTCTTAATCGCCTGTTTACCGATAGATTTAATTGCTGTCACGGTGTTGCTTAAACTTCTAAAAACAGCATTGCCCGACTCCAAAGGTGAAGATAACTTCAAGTCGCTTCCTTGTAAAAAAATGACACTCAAAATTGCAATACCAACAAACAAACACGCCAAAACCGCAATGACAACAATAATCCATGTTTTAAATTTTGATGATTTCATTTTTGTTTGGTGATGTTTTTTTAAATTTTATAATTAATATCTGCTTTTATTTATAATAACAGAAAATAAAGTATAATTAAAAGGGACGTTTCAGCTAATAATAAATGATACCGAACTTCTACCGGATATCTAATAATTAAGATACCGTGTTTCCATATGAAAATGGAAACAAAAAAGGAAGTATTTACAAGATACAAAGACGAATATTACAAAGCAAAGGTGACTAAAGGAAGGGGGAAAACACTGACAAAGATTATTGATACCGTTGAAAACGTTATTGACATGGGAAGAAAATCAATCATACGATCTTTCTGTTCAGGTTTGATTTGAAGCTCAACGCGGCGGTCAAATACGATTAAAATATTTTTCAACAAATCCCCCGTTGATAAACGGGGGATTTGCTATCCACAACTCTAATTTTTGACAAAGCCGAATTTGTGTTATAATAAGTACGAATTTATTATTTATTTTAGCTGGAATTTTACCATAAGCATTTATCGCGTATAATTAATGAAGAATTTTTTTAGCAGATTATTCGGTCAAATTATCGGCGGCAATTATTTTTTGGCGCTGGATTTTGGAAGCAGCTCTATAAAATCCCTTCTTTTTAAAGTAAGTGATGATGGGAAAAAAGTTGATATACTGGGTTTCGGTGAAAGTAGGCAATCTTCGTTAAGCGATAATATTTCAAATAATGAAGAAAATAAAATATCGCGAATTGTTTTAGCGGCGCAAAAATCTATCAGCGAAGCCTGTAAAAATACAAAAATTCGCGCGCCATTAAAGGTGGTTTTGGGCGCGGCCGGAGATTTGGTTCACGGAGACAGTATCACCAAGAGGTATATACGGGAAGACGCGAAAGAAAAAATAAATTTGATTGAACTGAAAAATATTATACAAAAAACGCAATGGAGCGCGTGGGACAATATAAGAAAATTCGTCAGAGATGAAACCGGTTATTCGGAATTTAACGTCAAACTTATAAATTCCCGCATACAAGAAATCAAGGTGGACGGTTACAGGGTTACTAATCCCATAGGATTTTCCGGCAGGGAAATCGTGATAAGTATTTTTAACGCTTATAGCACGGAAGAACATTTGGAATTTTTGAATAACATTATAGGCAGATTGAATTTGGAATTATCTTTTATTGTCGCCGAACCATATGCCGTTGCGCAAGCTTTGAGCGTCGGTTCCAATGATAAGATTAGCGCTTTGCTTTTGGATGTAGGCGATTTCGCGACAGATATTACTTTTATTCAGGAAAGCAAGGTGAGATTTATAAAAACCATTGCTCTCGGAAGCAAGATTTTTAATCAAAGATTGTCCAATGAATTGTGCGTTGATAATAATGACGCCGAAGCCATAAAAATAAAATACGGCAACAATCTTTTAAGCCGGGTTGTTACTAAAAAAATAGCGCGTATTATCAAGAGGGATGTGGATATTTGGCTCAATGCTATGGAACTTTCCCTGACGAACATATCCAAGCAGGAAATATTGCCAGGCGATATTTTATTGTATGGAGCGGGATCCCAGTTGCCGGATTTAAAAACGGCACTTGAAGACGGCGATTGGCGCAAGAATCTTTCTCTTCCCCGGCGGCTTGTTGTTAATTTGCTTTTGCCGGAATCTTTTTTAAATATTATGAATTTATCTCCGGAATTCAATCGTCCTCAATTTACGGCTTTGTGCGCTTTATCGGTTTTATCTTTGGATTTTTTAACATACGAAGATCCTATCAATCAAAATTTGCGCAGAATTTCCAGAATAGTGAGTCAGTAATCATATTATAATACTGCGTTTTTGTTGAGATTTGCAAACAATCAGATGTCGCGGTTTGCGATTTTTAACAAGTTCGTCGGGTTTATGCGTAAGCTAATAAATATTGATTCGGGAGACATTGTAACTTCCGTTATAGATAAATTAATTTCTGAAAAAGCGAAAAACATTTTTTTATTCATTCCGTCAAATGCGTTGTTTTGGCACAGCATAGTTAATTTGAAACTTTTAAAAAGAGAAGCCGGCAATCTTAATAAAAATATTATTATTATCAATTCTGACAGGGTTAAAAGAGAATTATCGGAAAGAGTCGGATTTGTTTCGTTAAGCGCTATTCCTGAGGAAATCGCGGAAGAAGACGCGGGTGATTATAAGATAGAAGATTCTCTTGAAGATATTTTATTATCCGGCGGGAAAAAACAAGAAACAAATGTGGCGCCGGTCGTCGCACCTAAGAAAATTTCCGATATTATCAGGCTATTGCCGGACAAAGGACCGGCATTGTCTTCATTCGCTTCTTTGAAAAAATATTCTTCCCATACCAATGCGGAAGAAGAACGCGGAGAATTATCGGATGAAGATGACAGAATTTTGTCGGGGATTAAAAAGGATATCACAAAAAATGAAGATAGTCGCGATATTTATGAAACATCAGCCGATATGAAAAAAAATAAATTGGAAGAGGAATTTTTTGACAGAGAAAATTTTGAAGAACATTTTAATAATAAAGCTAAAAATGTTCCTTCGCAAAAGATTTTCGGCGGAACGAAAAATGATGCATATTTTTCCGAAAGTATGGCGCGTAAAATGATAAAAAAACGTGTTTTAATGAAAGGCATTATTTTCCCATTATTGATCGTAATTGCTTCGGCATCATTGGCAGGAATGGCAATTTTCATTTTACCAAAAGCCGAATTGCATATTTTTAGGAAATTGGAGCCGGTTCCTTTTGATGTGGCTATTGCAGTTGATTCGACGATCAGCGCCGTGGATTTTGAACGCAATAAAATTCCTGGTCAAATTTTAACGGTTCGAAAAACTGAAGAAAAATTATTTTTATCTTCCGGAGAAAAAGAAATAGAAGAAAAAGCTAGGGGCTTGGTAACCGTATATAATGAATTGGATTCAACTTCCCAGCCGATGATTCCGTCGCGTTTTCAGGAAGAAAAAACGGGAAAAATTTTTTGGAGCAAAAAATCCGTCATAGTGCCGGGCGCGTCCATAAAGGATGGTAAAATTTTACCGGGGACTCTTGATGTGGAGATTGTGGCCAGCGAAGCGGGAAGCGATTTTAACATTAATTGTTCGGCGTTTAGCCCGTGCAGATTTACAATTCCGGCTTGGCAGGGAACGGTTAAATACGATAAGCTTTACGCCGTAACAAACGAGCCTATTAAGGGCGGATCAATCGGCAAGGTTAAAGTTGCAACAATTGAAGATATCGCCAAAGCGCGGGAAGTTGTTGTTTCAAATTTAAAGTCGGAGCTTACAAATGAGTTAAACGAAAAAGTGCCTTCAAATTTGCAATTATTGAAGGAAAGTTTTGTTGAAAAAATAATTAAAGAATCTGCAGGAGTAAAGGTCGGCGATGTCGCTGACGATTTTTTGTTGTCGGCGGATATGGAGCTTTCAGGAGTCGCGTTTAACGAAGAAGATTTTAATCGGTTATTCGATTTTATTATCAAAAATAAGATGTCCGAGGATATGGATATGTTAGCGGATAAAAGGGAAGTTTCTTTTGCCGTTTCTTATGGCGCGGATAAAAAAGTTTTAATAAAAGCAACCGGCGAGGAAAGTGTTGCCTGGAAAATCGACGAATTATCAATAAAGCGGGATGTTTTGAAAAAAAACGAGAGCGATTTGCGGCAATATTTTAATTCTATAAAGGGTGTTGAGAGCGTCAGGGTGGATTTCTGGCCGTTTTGGGTAGATAAGACGCCAAATAAAGAAAGCAGGATTGAAATAATTATTGAGCGATAGCGACGAATGCGGATTTCCGCTTAATTTTATAGTAAAAATAGTTGACTTATTATAAGACATTTGTTAAGCTTATTTTAAATGCGATGGATGTTTTAATAATGAAGATTTTTTCATTATTATTATTTATTGCATCAAATGAATGCAAAATAAAAATATAGTTTTAATGGAAGGCGAAGTTGTTGAGGCCTTGCCCAACGCTTTTTTTAAGGTCAAATTGAATGGAGGCGGTGAAATCATCGCGCATCTTTCCGGGAAAATGCGCATTAATCATATTAAGGTGGCGCAAGGAGATCGAGTGTCGGTTGAAATGAATGAATACAATAAGGAAAAGGGCAGGATAGTGCGCAGATTATAGTGTTAGTTTTATTGGATGTGATTGCGTATTAACATATAAATAAAAAATTTTTGTAAATATTGTGAAAGTAAGGTCATCGGTTAAAAAAATTTGTGATAAATGCAAGTGGGTTAAGCGTAAAAGAAAAATTTACATTCTTTGCTCCAACCCAAAACATAAACAAAGACAAGGGTAGCCGTTTTTAGCGGAATTTCTAATTTCTAATTTCTAATTTCTAATTTCTAAACTTTCTTAAATTTAATTATTGGAATTTAGGATTTAATACTGTGCCACGCATAGCGGGTGTAAATATTCCTGAAAACAAAAGAATAGAAATAGCTTTAACCTATATATATGGAATAGGGCGGTCTTTAAGTCAAAAAATATTAAAACAGGCAAATATTGATTTTAATTCGCGATCCGGAAAATTAAACGCCGAGGAAATAAACAGATTGCGCGATATCGTGGAAAAAAGATATAAAATAGAAGGGGATTTGCAGAGAGAAATAATGTTGAATATAAAGTTAATGAAAGATATAAAGTGTTATCGCGGGATCAGGCATATAAAAAATTTGCCGGTCAGAGGACAACATACGCGAACCAATACGAGAACCGTGCGCGGAAATATTCGTAAGACGATGGGCAGCGGCAGAAAACTATCGGCGGAAAAGACATAAAGGGCTTTGTATAAATTTTTCAATTCTGATTATTTAGAATTGAAAAATTTAATCACAAAACCTTTACCCGGCACATATTCCAACCACGTATTTTGGCAAACAATGTTTTGAAAGCGAAGCGGTTTCGCCTTCATACGGTAAATAATCAATATTCGTTGCTGGAATATGTGCCGGGTGTTCAATTTTCTAACATCTCAGCTGCGTCCTTCGGACTTGCTTCGCTGAGAAAATTGGTATGGGTAAAAAACATATTATTAAAAAAGAAGAAGAAGCATCAAAAAAGGGGAACAATGATGTTAAGAAAGAAAAAGACGGCGCTATTAAAAAATCCCCCTCTTATGCAAGAACCGTAAATGGACGGGCTTATGTTCATGCGTCTTATAACAATACCATTATTACAATTACTGATTCTTCCGGAAATGTGATTTCGTGGGCAAGCGCAGGCGCAGTCGGATTCAAGGGCGCGAAAAAATCCACTCCGTTTGCCGCTTCCAGGGTAGCGGAAATACTAATGGAAAAAATAGCAAAAACCGGAATTAAAAACATAGAAGTTTTCGTAAGGGGCATAGGAGCGGGACGGGATTCCGCTATCAGGTCTTTGGCTTCGCGCGGACTTAACGTTATTTCAATTGAAGATATTACGCCTTTGCCTCACAATGGATGCCGTCCGAAGAAACCGAGGCGGATATAATTTTTATAAATATTATGATGAACAATAGTAAATGCGTGAAATGCAGAAGGGCGGGAATAAAACTCTTTTTAAAGGGAGATCGTTGTTTTACGCCTAAATGCGCTATGATACGAAAACCGTCGGCTCCGGGGGTTCATGGCAGAAAGCGTCCGGGAAGATTATCGGAATATGGACTTCAATTAAAGGAAAAGCAGAAACTTAAAAGAATTTATGGTTTGCGCGAGAAACAATTCGGGATCTATGTCAAAGGGGCTTTAAAAAAACGCGGTGTAAGCGCTGCGTTATTGATGCGTCGTTTGGAAATGCGTTTAGATAATGTGATTTTCAGATTAGGATTGGCGAGTTCAAGAAAACAGGCCAGGCAAATGGTTCTTCACGGATTTTTTAAAGTGAACGGAATAAAAACGGACAGACCGTCGTTTTTGGTAAAAAAAGGCGACAATATTGTATTCAATGAATCGAAAATGAAAAAACCGGTTATTGAGGAAATAAAAAAGAAAGTAAAAAAACATAATTTGCCGGAGTGGTTGGAATTGGACGGGGAATCGTTAAAAAGCGTTGTTAAAAAAGAGCCGACGGAAAGCGAGATTGGTTCCGGAGTCGATTTGTCAAAAATCATTGAATTTTATTCGCGGTAATTTTAATTTATTTTAGTATTTTATTAAGCGCGGTTTTTTCGGTATTAATTGTTTTGATTCGGAAAATTCGCGCGAAATTTATTTATGCTTAACGTATCATTGCCGGAAAAACCAAGAGTTGTCGAGTCGAAAAATAATACGGCCGTTATTGAAATTAACGGTTGTTACCCTGGATATGGAAATACTTTGGGCAATTCTTTGAGAAGGGTTTTAATCTCATCTTTACCGGGCGCGGCAATAACCACCGTAAAAATTCAGGGAGTCAAACATGAGTTTTCCGCGATACCAAATGTTTTTGAAGATGTAATTCAGATAATGCTTAATTTGAAGCAGGTTCGATTGAAAGTTTTTACCGATGAGCCGGTTATGATGACATTGAAAGTTAGCGGCGAGAAAGAAGTTAAAGCCGAGGATATTAAAGTTTCTTCTGATGTGGAAATCGTTAATCCTTCTTTGCATATAGCTTCCATAACGGATAAAAAAGGTGAATTAGAAATGGAGCTTTGGGCGGGAAGGGGTGTTGGTTATGTTCCAAAAGAAACAAGAAAAATGGAAAAATTAGAAGTGGGGACTATCGCGTTGGATGCCATCTTTACTCCTATTCGGAAGATAAATTATAAAATAGAAAATATGCGAGTTGGAGATAGAACCGATTATAATAAAATAATATTTACAATAGAAACTGACGGGACGATTAATCCGGAAGATGCTTTTGAGTATGCGTCAAAAAAAATGGTTGAGCAGTTTAGCGTTTTGGCGGAAATAGAAAAAGATGGAAGCAAGAAAACCGAAAAAAGCGCGGTGAAAGAGGGTGAAAATAAAGATGACGATAAAAAAGATAAAGAAACGAAAAAAAACAAAGAAGATTCTTCAAAAATAAAAGTGGAAGATTTGAAATTACCAAGTAAAATAATAAATATTTTAGTTTTCAATAAGATAAAAACTCTTGGAGGACTTATAAAGAAAGAAGAGGGTGATTTACGCGCGATTGATGGTTTGGGAGACAAGGGTATTAAGGAAATACGAAAAGCCATAGGTTACTTCGGTTCGACGTTAAAATAAAATAAAAAAATAATATGCGGCACAGGATAAAGGGGAAAAAATTCAGCAGAACCAATAAAATACGTAAAGCTTTTATTAGAAGCTTGGTTGTGGCGTTGCTGGATAAAGAAAAAATAATCACTACCGAGGCGCGAGCCAAAGCGTTGCGAAGCCGGACGGAAAAATTGATAACCGTCGCGAAAAAGGGGAATCTTCAGGCGATAAAGCGGTTGCATTCCTTGTTGCCAAAAAACACGGTGAAGAAAGCGATGGATATTGCCGGAAAATATAAAGAAAGGCGCGGTGGTTATATCAGAATAAGTAAAATATTAAACAGGGTAAGCGATAAAGCCAAAATGGCTATAGTGGAATTTGTCTAATAATTATTATGTCAAAAGATTATACAATTGACGCGTCCGGAAAAATTTTGGGGAGATTAGCGAGCGAAATCGCCGTTTTGCTTGTTGGCAAGAATATGCCTGATTTCGTGCCATATAAAGATAATATTTTCAATGTTACGGTGATAAATACGGATGAAATTAAAGTTACCGGCAACAAAGAAGTTGCCAAAAAATATTATCATTATTCCGGATTTCCCGGCGGAATAAAAGCAACGTCTTACGGCAAGATGTTCGAGAAAGATTCCGGAAAAGTTTTGAGGTTGGCTGTTTTAGGTATGTTGCCCAAGAATAAATTGCGTTCGCGGCGCATAGCAAGATTAAAATTATATAAAAAAGCCATGCTTGTCGGCAGGCAAGCGTAAATTAATGATAAAAATTAACAGAATCCGGCGTATTTTTATTACGGCGGTTTTCCAAAAAAATAATGCCAACAAAGATTGATGACAATAAAAATATCGGTTCCAATAAGAAAATAGTCAAGGCGAAAAAAAAAGACAGCACCAAAAAGATTATTGCGCCTAAAAAAGTTTCTTCGCTTAAAATATCCGGCGAGGCAGATCTGCCCGTCAAGCAGGCAGATAAGGGTGATGATTTAGAGTTATTGGATGCCGAAGATCAGAAAGACGCGTTAAATAAAAAAAAGCGATATTATGAAGCGGTGGGACGCCGTAAGACATCTGTCGCGAGAGTGAGATTATGGACCGTTCATCCTTCGGAATCGGCGGAAAGCGGAAATTTTACGATAAACGGGAAAAAGCATATGGAATATTTTCTTACTCCGGAGCTTCTTTCCGTAAGTGAAATGTCGTTGCGAAAAATGAAATCATTCAACAGATTTAAGGTTTCCGTTTTGGTAAAGGGAGGGGGAATTTCATCGCAAGCGGAAGCGGTAAGGCACGGAATTGCCCGTTCATTGGTTAAGTTTGATTTTAATTTCGGAAAAAAGTTAAGAAGAGTCGGATTTTTAACAAGAGACCCGAGAATGCGCGAACGCAAAAAATTCGGACTCAAACGGGCGCGCCGATCGCCGCAGTGGTCAAAGAGATAATTTTTACACTAATTTTTGTAATCAAAAATCACCCCGCAGTATTGCGGGGTGATTTTTTAATATCCTATTGCGGGGATACATCGGAATAATAAAGAGCGTTGCCTCGCAAATAATAAATTTCATTCTCGTTTATAAAAATATCGGAAGAAATATTATTTAAAATCGTATAAGTGTTGCGGGGCGGGCGATTATCCAATTCGGTAAAATAAAGATCGTTCGCCGCTATCCATAGATGACGGTTGTCGGGCGCGCGCCAAAAAGCGTTATTGATATCGCCATTGTCGGAGCTTGCCAGTTCTTCTGTTGTTCCTCTGCGTTTTTTGGGGTATTCGTCGTCATCTTCCATAAAAAATATCCATACTTTATTTTTATTGCCGTACAATATTTTTTTTGAATCGGATGCGAATTGCGCGAAATCCGCATCATTTATTATTTTTATATCCCCATTTGACATTAAAAACAATTTACGGTTTTTTTTATCAAAAAATGCGATTTTTTTCTGGTTGGGCGCGATCAATAATTCGTCCCCATCGCTGTAATTTAACGGTATTTCGGATAATTTTTCGTCGTTTTGCGTAATGAAATTATATTTACGTATTAATCCCAAGTTATCCATATAATAAATATAAGAGTTAAGCGTCAACGATACCGTTTTGTAATAAATCGCATTGTCTGTCAGAATTGACGATTTTTTATCGCGCAGATCATACGCGTAAAGCCGGCCGTCGTATATGAACAATACGGAATTATCTATTGTTGGATGCCATTGCACTTGCAGTGGTTGAATAAATTCATCGGCATCGCTTTTTTTTAATTCGCTTTTTTTTATGAAAAAATGAGTAATAGTTTGCTTGGAGAAATCAAGGATGTAATTGTCTTGTTTATAATGCGCGATAATTCTCGTTTCGTTATCGGTCCAAGCCGTTTGATTATTTTCCAGAGTATAGGTAATTTGTTCTTTTTGGTGGGCATTTTGCAGATTGATTGAATATTGTTTTTGTTTATTAACCAGTACAATATTGTTTTCCGCGATCGTTAATCCGTAATTTCCGGACGGCGACGGATACAATTTTGCCGCGGGAGAAAACAACGGATTTTCCGGAATTTTATCCGGAACCAAAATTATATTTTTCGCTTCGTTGACCAGTCCCGATTCGATTTTCATATATTTTTCCCAGGAATAAAAATTTTCTTTTGTAATTTTGACATGAAAATTTTTGGGCAAAAGTCCGTTTATAAGCAACGGCGTGCCGTCTTTCAGCGCCTTGTCGTTTAAAAAAATCCGCGCTTTTTTGGGCGTAGTTTTCAGATACATTCCTCCGGTGCGGAAAAAAGACATTTCTTTAAAATCAAAACGGTATCCCTGGACATAAAAAGTAATAACGGGAGAAACAACGGCAAACAGCGCAAACATAAATAGGAGTAAAATAAAACGTTTGTATCGCGTCATATTTCCACTATATATTTTATTGCGCCTCCAATCAAGTTTTTTATCATTCGTCTTGATTTCTCGCAATAATAAGGTAATCTAAAATTAGAGTCCATCATTTATTTGGATGGACTCTAATCCATATATTCAATTTCTACTTTTGTAAATGTTTGCGGGACAGTATCGTGCGTTCATCTTTAATCCATAGATCTTGAACGAGGCCCGACCTCATTCAACCTCACTTCGCTGATAATCTCGCCCCTAATCCATATATTCAATTTCTACTTTTGTAGATCGTTCTTACGAATATTACAGATGTGCACTGTATCAGTAATTGGATAAAAACCTTGGAAAGAATTCGCAATGCGCTAAAAAACAACGGGACATTTTTGTTCTCCACGCATCATCCGGTAAGCTGGGGAGCCGAAACAAATCGTTCGAAAGAAAAGTATTCTTCTCTGCTTGGATACGAAAAATATAAAGACGGGAAGTGTGAAGTTTTTGGTAGTTACCTTAATACCAAAAAAATTAATGATATTATGTTTAATGAGTTTAATGCCATTGACTTCCCGGACATTAAGGTTACTTACTATCATCGGCCCCTATCTAACATTATCGGCGATATTCTGAAAAGCGGGTTTATGATCACGGATTTTATTGAACCAAAACCATTAAAATCGGTTATTAAAAATAGTTGTCCCGGTTTTTACAAGGGGTATTCAAAAATCCCGATTTTTATGATTTTTGAACTAAAAAAACTTTAGCTTATAAGAATCAGTTTTTATAATCCGGAAATTGTGATAAAATGTAATTAAGCGATATAAAAAAATAAAATATGCAATATATTTTTTCAAAAAGACATAATGGGGGGGGGTTTACTTTAATTGAACTCTTGGTAGTTATTTCCATTATAGGAGTATTGGCTACCATTGTGCTGGTGAGTTTGAATTCGGCGCGGTTAAAAGCGCGAAATGTTTCTAGGATTCAGTCTATTCACGCGTTAACGACCGCATTTAATTTGGGCATTGGTAATAATGTGTCATTTCCGAGTACCGGTTCCCAATGGGTTTGCGTAACTACCAGTTGTTACCAAGGATGGGGTTCATATTCGGCGAATGCGACAGTAGATGCTTTTTTGTCTCCGTATTTGCCTTCAAAACCATCAGATCCGACCGGAGGAAGCAGGGGGTATGGCGGATTCTTATATTTAAATCCGGGTACTTATTATGTCGGAAAAACCGGCGCTTATCTTAACTATCTTTTGGAACCCGGCGGTGTTTGTCCGCCCGGATCTTTTTGGTCAGATGGCGGCGTTTATGTTCAATGTCTTTTGTATTTAAGCCAATAAAATGAATATTTTTGCGTTGAATGATTTGGAGCCGAATTTCGGCAAAAATTTAATTATTGAATTGGACAATTATCAATACGCCCGATTTCCGATCAAGACTCATATAATAACAAAAAATGACGGTATTTTAGATGTTTGCCAAAAATACGCCAAACCGCATTTGCGCAACGGCGATTTTCTTTTTATCAGCGAACGGATAATAGCCATAATGCAGGGCCGCGCTTATCCGATACGCGACATTAAGCCGTCGCGGCTGGCAAAATTTTTAGTTAAATTCGTGCATAAATCTCCTTATGGCATTGGTTTGGGCAGTCCCTGGACAATGGAATTGGCGATCAGGGAAGCGGGGAGATTAAGAATTATTTTAGGCGCGTTTTTCGCCGCCGTTGCGAAACTTTTCGGGATCAAGGGATTTTTTTACAAATTTGTCGGTAAAAATATAAATGCGATTGACGGTCCCTGTTCTTACACCTTGGCTCCGTATAACGAGTATGCCAAATTGGGGCCGGCTAATCCCGCGAAAGTCGCCGGCGAAATAAGAGATGCGATCGGGAACGATGTTGTCATTATTGACGCTAACGATCTCGGCGTTGCCGTGTTGGGTAAATCGCGAGAAGATATCCCCGACGAATTTTGTAAAAAAGTATTCAGCGATAATCCGCTCGGGCAGTCATCGGAACAAACGCCGCTTTGCATTGTCAGGAAAATGTAAATATACCGCTGTGTTGATGTGAGAAATCGGATATTTCTGTTGACACAAAAAATATTTTTGATATTATGGGTATATGCTGAAAATAAGATTACAACGTGTTGGAAGAAAAAATTTCCCGAGTTTTCGGGTTGTTTTAGTTGAACATGCAAAACCGGTAAAAGGAAAATTTTTAGAATTATTGGGTTTTTACAATCCTTTGTTGAAACAGAGGGGATTGAAAAAAGACAGAATAAATTATTGGCTTTCAATGGGAGTAGGCGTTTCGCCGACCGTTTATAATCTACTGGTTCAAGAAAATGTTATCAGCGGTAAAAAAATAAAAGCATGGCGTCCTAAAAAGAAAAAGGCGCAAGAGGGTGCGGAAAGCAAGCCGGAAATTAAGAAAGAAGAAAAAAAAACAGATGATAAGCCGGTTGACAAACCAGCCGACAAACCGATTGGAAATATTGACAAAAAAATGTAAAAGGTTTATAATAAAATATTCGCAGTAGTATTATGCTATTGTGAGTGCAGTAGCATTAAAGGGTCGACTGCTATCAAAATCAGAAAATAATAAGTATAATCAGAAAACTCGGTTAGTCCATTTTATTGGCTACAAGAGTTTCAAAATACAATGGTTACAAAACACAGCGATGAACAGTTTTTAGAATCTGTCGTTAAGGCGTTAGCGGATCACCCGGATGATGTTAGTGTGACTAGGGGTGTTGACGAGATGGGGGTTCTCCTTTCTCTTAAACTTAATGCGGAAGATATGGGTAAAATTATCGGCCGCGAAGGCAATACGGTTAAGGCTATCAGATCCCTTTTAAGGGTTATCGGTCTTAAAAATAAAGCCAGAGTCAATCTTAGGATAGAAGAACCGGAAGGCGGCAGAGTTTCAAGAGTGCCCAAGGGAGTTGATGAAGTAGTCGATGAATTAAAGCTGTAAAATTTTATTACAGTTTAAATAAGAAAACCGCGTTACTATTTTTTATGGAAGCGCGGTTTTCGATTGATAAAATTGGTATGATTTTTGATATTCTGACAATTTGTCCGCAAGCGGTAAAACTTTATTTTGAAGAAGGCATAATTAAACGCGCGCAAAAAAAGAAATTGATTAAAATAAATTTGCATAATATTCGTGATTATGCCACGGATAAACACAAGATAGTTGATGACAGTCCTTATGGCGGCGGTCCGGGGATGGTGATGAAAATTGAACCGATATGGAAATGCGTAACAAAAATAAAAAATCAAAAAATGTCTGTTCGGAAAACTGGGAAAATCAAAAATTTACAAACGAAAATTATTTTACTTTCGCCGCGAGGAAAAATATTTAATCAAAGTATGGCGAAACGGTGGAGTAAATTGGACCGGCTTATTGCAATAAGCGGCAGATACGAGGGGGTTGATGAACGCGTAGCCGATTATATCGCCGATGAAACAGTATCAATTGGTAATTACATTTTAATGGGGGGAGAATTAGCGGCAATGGCGATTGTTGAAACGGTAGCACGCTTGATCTCGGGAGTTATAGGCGATGAAACCAAATGGTTGCAAAAAAAATCCGCTCAAACGCGAAAAAAAGAAATCAAAAACAGGATTATGGGATTTACCGAATTTCCGCAATATACGAAACCGGAAATATTCAAGGCGGGCAAAAAAAAGAAATGGGCAGTTCCGCCCGTTTTACTTTCGGGCAATCACGCTGAAATAGAAGGGTGGCGAAAAAAAAGAATATGGGTGATTAAGTAAAATGTTGTTTGGAGAATTTTCTAAGCAGACAGGCGCATTCATAACATAAAATTGCACAACAAAAAAAAACATATTTACAAACCCGAGATTATTGGTATGTCGTAGCCATATTCAGTTGACGTTGGAAAAATAATGGCATAAAATAGAAATGTAAGAAAGTATTACTTTTAATTTATTATTTATAATCTGCAATTTCCAAAAATATTATAAGTTTCGGATTATAAGTTTTTAAAAATATGACCACTATTGTTAAAGCGACAACTAAGGGGCAAATTACTTTGCCGGCTGTTTGGCGCAAGAGATTTAACACTACTCAATTTATTTTGGACTATTCGGGCGATATAATCAAAATACAGCCCATAGATATTAAGGAAATTATGAAAAAACAGTATCGGAAAAAAGAATTAGTGATATTTAATTCAATTAGAGATAATAAAGGCAATGGGATGAATGCTAAGAATTTATTAAGAGTGCTAAAAAAGATAGATGAATAAAATAGAGAAGCTATTTAAAAGAATGGGCAAGAAGGAACGGGTCGTTCTTGTAGACGGGATAAGTAAGTTGATTACGGGTGAGAAGAATCGAGATATTAAGAAAATCAGGTCAACAAATTTTTATCGTTTGCGAATCGGAAATTTTAGAATAATTTTTCATCGTGAAAATAGCGATTTTATTATTGATGATATTAGATTAAGAAATGAAAAAACTTACAAGGGCTTGTAGGATGGGCATATACTTAATACATTGATGCTTGACAGATTTCCGAAGTAAATTACAATGAATAGTATGTGGTACTTTAATAAATAAATATTGCAAATTATAAAATTATACTTTTATAAGTGCAGGAAGAATGCGTTTTTTTATTTTTTAAAAAAACGCGAACTATTTCTTTTTATCACAAATAAAGATACGTTTTGTGTCTTTATTATTTTATTGAGTCAACAAACTCATTCTTTATTGAGAGTTTGATCCTGGCTCAGGACGAACGCTGGCGGCGTGGATGAGGCATGCAAGTCGAGCGAGCCGTTCCTCATTGCGTTTGGAACGGAAATCCTAAATCTTAAATCTCAAATTCTAAATAAATTCGAAATCACAAATTCTAAATTATAAACACTTGTTTTGATATTTGAATTTTAGTGATTGAATATTATTTGGGATTTGGCGCTTGGGATTTGGAATTTCCGCGACGAGCGCAGCGAGGAGCGGCGAGCGGCAAACGGGTTAGTAATACCCTGGTATCTACCCTAAAGACCGGAACAACCCAGAGAAATTTGGGCTAATGCCGGATGGTATAAAGGTTAAAATCTTTATTAAAGGTTGTAGTAATACAGCCACTTTGGGAAGAGCCTAGGTCCTATCAGCTTGTTGGCGGGATAATAGCCCACCAAGGCTATGACGGGTAGGGGGTGTGAGAGCATGGCCCCCAACATTGGGACTGAGATACTGCCCAAACTCCTACGGGAGGCTGCAGTCGAGAATCTTCCACAATGGGCGAAAGCCTGATGGAGCGACGCCGCGTGCGGGATGAAGGTCTTCGGATTGTAAACCGCTTTTAATAGGGATAAATAGCCGTTCCTCACTGTGTTCGGTATGGAATTTTAAATTTTTCCGCCAAAGGCGGATCCCGCCCAATGGCGGGACAATTTTCAATTTTCAATGTTTTAATTTTAAAAACAATTAATTCATTAAAGATTTATTAAAAATTAGAAATTTCGTCCGAGCGTAGCGAGGAGCGGCATTGATAGTACCTATTGAATAAGGGGTTGCTAACTCTGTGCCAGCAGCAGCGGTAATACAGAGACCCCAAGCGTTGTCCGGATTTATTGGGCGTAAAGCGTCTGTAGGTGGTTTATTGCATCTTTGGTGAAATCCTGAAGCTTAACTTCAGGCATGCTGAAGACATGGGTAAACTAGAGCATATGAGGGGCCAATGGAACTCAGGGTGTAGCAGTGAAATGCGTTGATATCCTGGGGAACACCAAAAGCGAAGGCATTTGGCTGGCGTATTGCTGACACTGAGAGACGAAAGCGTGGGTAGCGAATGGGATTAGATACCCCAGTAGTCCACGCCCTAAACGATGGATACCAGGTGTTTGTAGTATCGACCCTACATGTGCCGAAGCTAACGCGTTAAGTATCCCGCCTGGGAAGTACGGCCGCAAGGCTAAAACTCAAAGGAATAGACGGGAACCTGCACAAGCGGTGGAGCGTGCGGTTTAATTCGATTCTGAACGAAGAACCTTACCAGGGCAAGACGCCACGATGAAACCCCATAGAAATACGGGGCCTCTTCAAGGACATTGTGGACAGGTGCTGCATGGTTGTCGTCAGTTCGTGCCGTGAGGTGTTCTATTAAGTTAGGTAACGAACGCAACCCTTATTCTGCGTTACATGTGTCGCAGAAAACTGCCCCGCCTAAAGCTCACAGGCTTTGGGAAATCCTAAATCCGATCCGCCAGTTGGCGGATTAAATCCTGAACAATCTTAAAATTCCAATGTTCAAAATTTAAAACATTTTGAATTTAGAATTTTGATATTTGAATTTGTTTAGAGTTTAAAGATTGGAATTTAGGGTTTTTTGCCCAAAAACCTGCGGTTTTTGGGCGGGGAGGAAGGTGGGGATGACGTCAAATCAGCATGGCCCTTGATGCTCTGGGCGACACGCGCGCTACAATGGGATGTACAATGGGTTGCAAAGCCGTAAGGCGAAGCTAATCTCATCAAAGCATCTCTCAGTTCGGATTGGGGTCTGCAACTCGACCCCATGAAGCCGGAATCGCTAGTAATCGCTGGTCAGCCATACAGCGATGAATACGTTCCCAGGTTTTGTACTCACTGCCCGTCAAGTCAAGGGAGCCGGTAATACCCGAATACAGTTTTAGGACTGGAGACGGTAGGATCGGTGACAAGGACTAAGTCGTAACAAGGCATCCGTAGCGGAAGCTGCGGATGGATCAATTTTACTAGTTTTAGTTTATAAGAATGCTTTGCATTCTTATTGATTGAAACGATTGGCCGATGCCGATTTTATTTATAAAATCGAGCATTCTGTCGGACTAAATTTATTTATAAATTTTTTTCCGACAGGATAAACTCCTGCACTTATAAAAGTATATTCGCGCAAAAAGCTCGAGAGATCGAGCTTTTTGGCAATCTGACATTTTTATAAAAATCGTATATTTTAAAATTTAAAGTTCATTGAAAATTAACAAATTTTTGGAGGAAATATTTATGACAAGAAAGGCGTTATTGATAGTTGATCTTTTAAACGATTTTATGCCGGGCGGCGCGCTTCCGGTTCCAGATGGCGACGCAGTAATAAAACCAACCAATAAAATAATTGATCAATGTGAAGATAAAGAAGACTGGATTATTATTCTGGCGGTCGATTGGCATCCGGAAGATTCAAAACATTTTGACAAATGGCCCATTCATTGCGTGCGAAATACTCCGGGCGCTAAATTTCATCCGGATTTAAATGTTCCTTCAGACGCCGTTATTATTTATAAAGGTCTTAATCCCAGCGAAGACGGTTATTCCGCTTTTGATGGAATAGCGTGGAATGGGTTTGAATTAAACGATATTCTAAATATATTCAGCATTGGAGAGGTTTTTGTATGCGGAGTCGCGACAGAAGTTTGTGTTAAACTAACGGCTATTGATGCAATAAAGAAATATAAAACTTTTTTATTGCTTGACGCTTGCCGGGCATTAACCCCTGAAGGCGGTAGAAAAGCCGTTAAGGAAATGGAAGACGCGGGTGTTATAATTATGACGACTGAAGAGGTGATGAAAATAAAAATATAAAATAAAGACGAAAAAATATAGGAGTAAAAGCGGTTGGCAACAGCCGCTTTTTTTATTTTTTTGAAATTTCTAACTGGGTTGAATAAATAAAATAATAATGATAGGATTGGGGTGATGGAAAAGTTTATTATAAAAGGCGGGAAAAAACTTAGCGGGGAAATTGAAGTCGGGGGCGCGAAAAACGCGGCTCTGAAATTTTTCGCCGCCGCGCTTTTATCAAAAAAACTTTGGCAATTGCGCAATGTACCGAATATTGAAGATATTGTCAGGATGGGTGAAATTTTAAGCGATCTTGGTGTGAAAGTGAATAAAAAAGGAGAAAACGGATATGATATATGCGCTTTAAATGTTAAGTCAAATATATTAGATGAAGACAAAACGAGAAAATTGCGCGCTTCGATAACGCTTGTCGCTCCTCTTTTGGCAAGAATGGGCAAGGTTGAATTTTATCATCCGGGTGGCTGTCTTTTGGGAAAACGCCCGATTGATATTTTTTTGGACGGTTTTAGGGCGTTTGGCGCGGATGTGAAATTAGGCAAAGATAAATATGTTATCAGCGCTAAAAAAATTCGCGGCGCCGATTTCTTTTTTAGACAAATAAGCGTTACCGCGACCGAAACATTAATGATACTCGGGGTTGTGGCTCAAGGCCGGACCGTTTTGAAAAACGCCGCGCAAGAGCCGGAAATTCAAAGTTTGGCGGAATTTTTAAATAAATGCGGAGCTAAAATTCAGGGCGCCGGAACCTCAACCATAATAATTGACGGGGTAAAAGAAATAAAATCCGGAATTTACGAAACTATGCCGGATAGAATAGAAGCGGGAAGTTTCGCTATTTTAGCCGCGGCTACCAATAGCAATATTAAAATAAAAAAGATGAATCCGGCGCATCTTGAAGTATTATGGCAAATATTTAAAGAAATAGGCGTTAATTTTTCATTGGGAAATGATTATGCCATAGTCGGGCGGCAGAAAAATAATCATAAAGCGATAAATATAAAAACACATGAGTACCCGGGGCTGGCTACCGATCTTCAGCCGCCTCTTACCGTTTTGTTAACGCAATTGAAAGGATTAAGTATGGTTCACGAAACGATTTATGAAGGTCGGCTTTTTTACACGGACATATTGAATAAAATGGGCGCCAATATTATTTTATGCGATCCGCATCGGGTTGTCGTTAATGGGCCGGTAAAACTTTATGGTGCCAAAGTTTTCAGTCCTGACATAAGGGCTGGCATCGCTTTAATAATTGCCGGACTTATGGCGAAAGGCGAAACGATTATTGAAAATATTTATCAGATTGATCGGGGGTACGAAAAAATAGACGAACGGTTGCGCGCCATCGGAGCGGACATACAAAGAATTAACGACTAACTTATCAAATTATTTTAATGGATTATGTCATTTTTTGTAAAAAAAATTGGAATCGATCTTGGCACCACTAATACTCTTGTTTTTTTGCCGGGCAAGGGCGTGGTTATCAATGAGCCGTCGGTTGTTGCTGTAAGTATGCCGGAAAATCGTATTTTGGCTATTGGAAATGACGCCAAAGAAATGGTTGGCAGGACGCCCGATAACATTATCGCTTACAGACCATTAAAAGACGGGGTGATCGCGGATTATAAAGTAACGGAAGCGATGATCCGTTATTTTATCAATAAAGTTGGAGGCAGAATAAGAATTTTTAAACCCGAAGTTATGGTTTCGGTTCCGGCCGGCATAACGTCAACTGAAAAAAGAGCTGTGATTGACGCGACGATCAATGCCGGCGCTAAAGCGGCTTATGTGGTAAGAGAACCGGTGTTGGCGGCTATTGGCGCGGGAATCCCGATTAATAGTTCTTCCGGCCATATGATTATCGGCATCGGTGGCGGTACTACGGAGATAGCCGTAATTTCTCTTGGCGGTATAGTATCATGGGCTTCCGTTCGTGTTGGAGGTAATAAAATTGATTCCGCCATCGCGGAGCATATTAAGAAAAAATATAATTTAGCGGTTGGGGACAGAACAGCGGAAGAAATAAAAATTGCAATCGGAAGTGCGATTCCGTTGTCAAAAGACAAGGAAATGGCTATGGAAGTTCGCGGCCGCGATTTGATTGCCGGTATGCCCAAGGCCATAAAAATAAGGAGCAATGAAATAACGGAAGCGATTATTGATGAGTTGAGAGAAATGGTTCATTCCATAAAAATAGTTCTTCGCGAAACGCCGCCGGAATTGTCAGCCGATATTATTGATAAAGGCATTATTATTTCCGGGGGAGGCGCTTTGTTGCGCAATATTGACAAGCTAATAGGCGAAGCGATCGGCGTTCCTTGTTATATCGCTGATGAGCCGCTGCTTTGCGTGGCAAAAGGAACGGGTGTTGTTTTGGATAATTTGGAGATTTACAAGAGAAGTATAATGTCTAAAAAGTAATTTCTAATTTCTAATTTCTAAACAAATTCAAAATTCAAATGATTAAAATCTAAAATGTTTTGAATTTGGAATTTTAGTATTTAATATTGTTTAGGATTTAGGATTTTCGTTTGGTTATCGGTATTCACGCCATCGCCGCTTTTAAAAAACAAAGAACCGGCGTAGAGGAATACGCTTTTCAATTAATCAGGCATTTGGCGATGCTGACGGAGGCGCGAGAGCATCGTTTTTTGTTATATACAAATAGTGAAATTCCAAATCCTAAATCCCAAATTCTAAATAAATACAAAATACCAAATAAAAAATTTCAAACATTAAATTTACCGTCTAATTTTGAAATTAGAATTCTAAAATGTCCGATACTGTGGACGCAATTTAGATTGTCGCTGGAAATGTTAAAAAAGGAATGCGATGTTTTATTTATTCCGGCGCATATTTTGCCGATTTTTCATCCGCGGAATTCCGTTGCGGTTGTACATGGTTTGGAGTATGAATATTTTCCGGAATATTATCCGTTTTGGTTCGGGAAATATTTGCGATGGGCGACAAAATATTCGGTCAAGCGCGCGAAAAAAATTATTGCGGTGTCGGAAAGCACCAAAAAAGATTTAATTAAATTTTATGGAATTGATGAAAGGAAAATTAAGGTAATATATCATGGAGCGGAAATTGTAAATTCCAAATCTCAAGTTCCAAATAAATATCAAATCCCAAATTCTAAATACCAAAATTACATTTTATATATTGGACGGATAGAGTCTAAAAAAAATACTTTCGGAATCATTAAATCTTTTGAGATATTTAAGGAAAAATATAAGTTATCATCTAAACTTACATTGGTTGGATCGCCTGGTTTTGGCTATGAAAATATCAAATACCAAATACAAAATACCAAATACAAAAATGATATTGTGGAAACAGGCTATCTTAATGAAGAAGAAAAAGAAGCGTTGCTTCAGAACGCTTCAATGATGTTGTTTCCGTCTTTTTGCGAAGGTTTTGGTATGCCTATTTTGGAAGCGCAGGCGAAGGGAGTGCCGATCATTACTTCTGATGCCTCCAGTATGCCGGAGGTTGGCGGACAAGGGGCTTTATATGTTGAGCCGAATGATTATAATGATATTGCGGATAAAATTTACGCGTTATTGACCGATGAAAATTTGCGAAATGATACGATAAACAGAGGATACGAAAATGTAAAAAGATTCAGTTGGGAAAAATGCGCACGGGAGACGTTGAAAATTTTATTATCGTAAAATTTTATGGCAGATAATAAAATAAATTTTTTACAAAATAAAAAAGTTGCCTTGATCCATGATTATCTTTTATGTTTCGGCGGCGCGGAAAGAGTTTTGAAATCGTTTCACGAAATGTTTCCGGAAGCGCCGATTTATGTTATTTGTTATGATAAAAAAATTACCGACAAATTTTTTCCCAATGTAAAGATTATTTCTTCTTTTGCGCAAAAAATTCCCTATTTTTGGAAAAAACCGAAATATTTATTGCCTTTTTTGCCGTTGGCGGTTGAATCGTTTGATTTGTCGGCGTACGATCTTGTTATTTCGTCCAGTTCCGCTTTTGCCAAAGGCATAATAACAAAACCGAAAACAACGCATATTTGTTATTGCCACGCGCCAATGAGATTTGCTTGGGATTATTATTATGAATATGGAAAATCGCGTTCTTCTTTTAGGGGATTAAAAGGGATTTTTACTAAAATAATTTTGCATTATATGAGAATATGGGACAGGCATTGCGAAGCGCGGGTGGATCATTTTATAGCCAATTCAAATTTTACCAAAGAACGAATTAAAAAATTTTATCGGCGCGACGCGGAAGTGATTTATCCGCCTTGCGTTAGCGCGGAATTGCAAAATTATCGATGTGAAAATATCCGGTCTGATCAAAATAATTATTTTTTGATTGTTTCCCAACTTCGTTATTATAAAAGGATAGATATCGCTATAGAGGCGTTTAATAAATTAGAGTTTCCTCTCGTGATTATCGGCGACGGCGATGACAGGCGCCGGCTTCAAAGAATGGCCAAACCGAATATTGAATTTTTAGGTTGGCTTAAAGATGAAGATGTGGCTGAATATTATTCTAAGTGCAAAGCGTTTATTTTTTCCGGGGAAGAAGATTTTGGAATTACGGCCGTTGAAGCGATGTCATTTGGAAAACCGGTGATAGCTTTTAGACGGGGAGGAGTGACGGAGAGCGTTATCGAGGGCATGACGGGTGAATTTTTTGACGATTTGGAACCGGCGGTTTTGGCCGATGGCGTTCGCCGGATTCTAGAAAATTATAAAAATTATAATCCCGACATTATCAAGCAAAGGTCAATGGAATTTGACAAGGAAAAATTTAAGGATAGTATAATACGGTATTTGGATAAAATTAGTATTTAATATTTATAATATGGAAAGTAATTACATAAAAATTCGCGGCGCGCGGGTCCATAATTTAAAAAACATTAATGTGGATATTCCGCGCAATAAATTGGTTGTGATTACCGGCCTTTCCGGTTCGGGAAAATCGTCTTTGGCTTTTGATACCATTTACGCTGAAGGGCAAAGAAAGTATGTTGAAAGTTTGTCGGCGTACGCCAGGCAATTTTTGGGCGTTATGGATAAGCCGGATGTGGATAAGATAGAGGGTCTTTCTCCGGCGATTTCTATTGATCAACGTTCCGTTTCTCATAATCCGCGTTCAACCGTGGGAACAAGTACGGAAATTTATGATTATTTGCGCCTTTTATTCGCTAAAGTGGGAATTCCTTATTGCCCGATTTGCGGGAAAAATGTTACAAAGCAAAGCGCTAAACAGATTGTTCAAGCGGTCTTGAAAATTCCTCGGCCGTCAAAAGTGATAATTTTATCCCCCGTAATAAAAAACCGGAAAGGTGAGTTTGCGGGTCTTTTGGAAAAGATAGGAAAAATGGGTTATTTGCGCGTCAGAATAGACGGCATTATCTATTCAATCGGGGAAGTGTCGGAAATTACGATTGATAAAAATGAAAAACACAATATAGAAATTGTTATTGATAGTTTGATTATTGACGAAGAAATTGAAAAAGCGAGAATTATTGATTCGGTGGAAACGGCCCTTAAGATCGGCGAAGGATTTTTGATCGTTTCCATAAGCAATAAACTTAAAAAAATTGAAAAAGATTTTAATTTTAACCAGTTTTTTGTTTGTCCTATGTGTAATTTTCATTTTTCGGAAATCAGTTCGCGTCTTTTTTCCTTTAATAGTCCTTATGGCGCCTGTCCGGAATGTACCGGTCTCGGCAATAAACAGGAAATTGATCCTGATTTAATGATACCGAATAAAAATTTAACTTTAGCCGAGGGTGCCATAAAGCCTTTGGCTTTTATGTCGCACGGAATCGGGAAGCAAAACTGGTATTGGCGTTTCATTTCGGAGTTCGCGGTAAAATACGGGATTTCTTTGAACGCGCCGATTAAAAAAATAGATCAAAAGAAACTGAATTTGCTTTTTTACGGAGAAAAAGAAAACGGCGCTGACGGCGTAATCAGCCAATTGGAAAAAAAATACCGCGAAGCGGACTCTGATTTTACCCGTTCGGAAATAGAAAAATATATGATTGTAAAAGAATGTCCGCTTTGTCGCGGGAAAAGATTGTGCCGCGAGGCCCTAGCCGTAAAATTTAATAATACGGAAATTGACAAGATTTCGGAAATGACCGTTTCGGAAGCGGTCGCCTTTTTTGAAGATATTACCGAAAGGTTGTCGGAATTTTCCAAAAGCGAGCAAAGTATCATTAGTCCCATTGCCAAGGAGATTTTATCGCGTCTGGGATTTTTACTTAATATCGGGCTTGATTATGTGACGCTTAGCAGATCTATGTCCACTCTTTCGGGAGGAGAATCGCAGAGAATTCGTTTGGCTACGCAAATCGGTTCCGGTTTAAGCGGAGTCGTATATGTGCTGGACGAACCGTCAATAGGACTTCATCAGAAAGATCAGGGGAAATTAATTAATACGATTAAAAAATTACGCGACGCTGGCAATACCGTTATAGTGGTTGAGCACGATGAGCAGACAATCAGGGAAGCTGATTGGGTGATTGACATTGGTCCCGGCGCCGGTCAAAAGGGGGGACGAGTTGTTTTTGCCGGTACGCCTAAAGAGCTTTTAAGAGACAATAATTTAACAGGAGAATATTTATCCGGAAAGAAAACGGTTGGGATAAATGATTCGCGGAAATTTTTTTCGTTCGCGGGAAAAAACATTAAAACAAACGGTGATTATTTGGAAATTATCGGAGCCGCCGAACACAATTTAAAAAATATTGACGTTAAAATACCGATCGGCAAACTAGTTTGTATCAGTGGCGTTTCCGGATCCGGAAAGAGCACGTTGATAAACGACATTTTGGCTAACGCTCTTTTGAAGAAATTTTATCAGGCAAAAACAAATGTCGGCGCGCATAAAGCGTTAAGGGGCGTGGAAAATATTGATAAGATTGTGGTGGTTGACCAGTCTCCGATTGGACGCACGCCCCGTTCCAATCCTGCCACTTACACCGGTATGTTTACTTTTATTCGCAATCTTTTCGTTCAAACGCGGGAAGCTAAGCTTAGCGGATATAAAGCGGGAAAATTCAGTTTTAATGTGAGGGGAGGTAGATGCGAGGAATGCGAAGGGCAGGGAATGAAAAAGATTGAAATGTATTTTTTGCCGGATGTTTACGTGGAATGCGAAGAATGCAGTGGCACGCGATTCAGTAAAAGCGTTTTGGAGATTGAATATCGCGGGAAGAATATCGCTGAAATTTTAAGTATGAGTATTGATGAAGCGGGAGAATTTTTTAATAATATCTTCGCTGTTAAAAATAAATTAAAAATAATTTCCGAAGTCGGATTGGGGTATGTTAAATTGGGCCAGCCGGCGCCGACTTTATCCGGAGGAGAAGCTCAAAGAATTAAATTGGCGACGGAACTTTCGCGGCGCGAAACCGGAAAAACGCTTTATGTTCTGGATGAACCGACGACCGGTCTTCATTTCGATGATATTAAAAAATTACTCGGAGTTTTAAAAAAATTAGTTGAAAAGAAAAATACCGTTTTGATCATTGAACATAATCTTGATGTATTGGTTAATGCGGATTGGATTATTGATTTGGGACCGGAGGGAGGGGACAAGGGCGGCAGAATTATCGCCGAAGGAACGGTACGCGACGTTGCCGGCATTAAAGAATCTTTCACGGGGCAGTACTTGAAAGAAAAATTAAAAAAAATATGATTTCCATATCTCAATATTTCAGAAAATTTGATTGGTTGCTTTTCTCGGCCGTTATTTTGCTTTTCGCGATCGGGCTTTTTACTGTATATAGCGTTGATACGAGTTTGGATTTTTTTAAAAAACAATTGATATGGGGAGGGATTGGAATCATTATGTTTTTTTTAACCGGATTTATCGATTACCGGATTTTTAAAAATCATTCATTTACGGTTATATTTCTTTATATCGTTATAGTCATACTTTTGATTTTTCTTTTACTGGTGAATTTTAAAATTCGTGGCGCGGCGAGTTGGTTTAGGATCGTTAATTTTAATTTTCAGCCGGCCGAGTTTGCCAAGCTGATTTTGGTTTTTTTGCTGGCGAAATATTTTTCCGTCCGGCATATAGAAATGTATAAAATAAAGCATATTATAATTTCAGGCATATATGTCGGTATACCCGGTTTTTTGATTTTTGCGCAGCCGGATTTCGGTATGGCAACGGTTTTGTTCATTCTTTGGTTTGGCATAATTATGATTACCGGAATAAAACCGTATCATTTTGGAATCATTTCCGGAAGCGGCGCGATAGCGGCCGCGATAGGATGGTTTTTCGTTTTGAAAGATTATCAGAAAGCCAGAATTCTTTTTTATCTTAAGCCGGATATCGATCCCCTGGGGCATGGCTATAATTTAATTCAATCATTGGCATCCATTGGATCGGCAGGTTTTTGGGGGAAGGGCTTGGGGCATGGTTCGCAGGCGCGATTCGGATTTTTGCCTGAAGCCCACACCGATTTTATATTCGCTTCTTTTGTCGAAGAATGGGGCGGTTTGGGAGCTATATTTTTAGTATTGCTTTTGATTTTTATACTATACAGAATGATTAAAATATTTTTATCGTCTTCAAATAATTTTGCCCGTTTATGCGTAACCGGAATTTGTTTGATTATGTTTTCTCAGATTATAATAAATGTCGGTATGAATATAGGTTTTTTTCCGATAACGGGTTTAACTTTTCCTTTTTTGAGTTATGGCGGCAGCAGTTTGTTGGCTAGTTTTATGGCTATGGGTTTTTTGGAAAATATTAAAGTTTATTCTTAAATTAAAAAAAATAAAATGAATTTTTTCAAATATTCGGTTTTAATTTCAATGCTTGTTTTCTCCGGTATGATTTTTTCCTTTTTTCAACCGGGAGATGCGAAAATAAAGTTGATTTCAACGGATATCGATTCGTCCGGAATTATAAGGTTGTCGTTTGACGAACCGCAAGAAGCGTCTGTTTTGGAAAAATATTTTAAAATCAATCCCGATACGCCGGTTGATTTTATTTGGTCATCGTCAAAAAAAGAATTGGCGATTGTGCCGTTAATTCTATTGGAAGGCGGTCGAATTTATGATTTGCGTTTTCAAAACAGCGGCAATATATTCAGCGCTTCCGTTGTTAATAAAATTTTTCGATTATTCGGTTGGGATAAAATCGGCGTCGTAAAAGTAGCCAAATCCGATTCGAAGTTCGATGATAAATTTTATCTGATTGATTTGCCGGAGATTTCACCGCAAAAATTGCCACAGAGTGGCGCTTCGCAAACAATAATGGATGAACAGGCATTGCAGAAACTTCAAACCTGCGGGGAAACGCCGTTTAAATGCATAGAAATAAATCTTGGCGCGCAGCGAATGAAGATATGGGAGAAGAATAAAATTTTGAAAGAATACGTAATTTCCAGCGGGCGTCCAAGTCATGCCACCAAGGCGGGAAATTTCTCTATTTTAAGCAAATGGCCGGTGGCTTACGGAGGTATTCCGGGGCAGCGCTGGAAAATGCCTTTTTGGATGGGTATTTATTATGTCGGTTCAACGGAAAATGGTTTTCATGAGTTGCCGTTCATTAACGGCGTTCGGGAAGCATCGTCTGATATGGGGAAAGCGGTGTCGCACGGTTGCGTGCGTTTAGGCATCGGCGACGCGGAAGAAGTTTATAATTTCGCCGACCTGAAAACGCCGGTGTTGATACGAAAGTAAAAAATAAAAGCCACCTTCAATTAAGAGGGTGACCCTTGAACGTATAACCCTAACGATTCTATGTATAGAACCGAAAGACATCATCAGTATAGTAAACCATAATAGTTTGTCGATAGTATGCGCTGGACGGAAATAATGTTTTTGCTCTTGACAAATTTTTCGGTGGGAATATAATAATATTTATACTGTTTTTGCATTATTTATCGGCGGTTATGAATTGCGCATTCATCAATATTTAATTTTTTTGGATAATAATTTTTTTGCAATTTATTATTAAATAAATAAAATACAACCCAAGGTTTTGATTATTCTTTGGGATGTTTTTGTGCCTATTTTTGCGAAATAAAATCGCGGATTACCTGCAATAAATTCGTGGTTTTCCGTTGCATTTCGCATTGTGTAAATAATAATTATGCGCAAACATTTTTCAAATTTTCGTACGGAAATTTATCCCATACCCAACCTTATTAGTCTTCAAACCGATTCTTACGATTGGTTTGTTAAAGAGGGAATCAAAGAATTATTTCAGGAAATTTCTCCCATCAAAGATACTACGGGGAAAATAATGGAGCTTACTTTTGGCGGTTATCGTTTCGATGAACCGAAATACGACGAAATTAAAGCGAAAGAGCATAATGCTTCTTTTGAGGCCGCTTTGAGATGCAAATTATCTTTGCTTATCAAAAAAAGCGGTGAAATAAAAGAGCAGGATATTTATCTTGGCGATTTTCCCGTTATAACTGACAGGGGCACTTTTATTGTTAATGGAGTGGAGAGGGTCGTTGTGTCGCAGCTCATAAGATCCCCCGGGGTTTTCTTTTCCGCGAATTCGTATAAAACACGCCAGCTTTTCGGAGGGAAAATCATACCGAATCGCGGCGCGTGGCTTGAATTTGAAACAGATTTGACGGGTGTAATTTATGTGCGTATCGATCGCAAACGTAAAATTCCCGCTACTTCTTTATTGAGAATTTTCGGGTTGGAAACGGATGCGGAAATACAAAAAGCTTTTAAGGATGTTGATGTAAATCCGAATGTTAAATTTATAAAATCTACACTGGATAAGGATATAGCGAAAAACAAAGCGGAATCTTTTGTTGAAATATACAAGAGAATTCGCCCCGGCGATTTGGCTACGGCAGATAATGCCCGTCAATTGATTGAAGGAATGTTTTTCAATTTCAGCCGTTATGATATTTCCAGAGTCGGCAGATATAAATTAAATCAACGTTTGAATCTCAAGACATCGGAAGAAAAAGGCAGGATTCTTAATAAAGAAGATTTGGTTGCGATCATAAGCGAAATTATAAAATTAAATAATGATCCCAATGCCAAGCCTGACGATATAGATCATTTGGGCAATAGGCGGGTCAGGACTTTAGGCGAACTTTTGCAAAATAAATTACGAATAGGATTGACGAGAATGGAAAGAATAATTAAAGACAGGATGAGTACATTGGATGTGGAAATCATAACCGCCGCTCAATTAGTGAATATAAGACCGTTTACGGCATCGATTAAGGAATTTTTTACTTCTTCGCAACTTTCGCAATTTATGGACCAAATTAATCCGTTAGCCGAGCTTGAACACAAAAGGCGTCTTTCGACAATGGGTCCCGGAGGATTAATGAGAGAGCGCGCCGGTTTTGAAGTTCGCGATGTGCATCCCAGTTTTTACGGAAGGATTTGTCCCATTCAAACGCCCGAAGGTCAGAATATCGGATTGATAAGCCATCTTGCTTGTTATTCAAGGATCAACAAATACGGCTTTATAGAAACTCCTTATCGTAAAGTTTCCAGAGGCAAGATAACCGATGAAATCGTTTATTTTGATGCCTTGGAAGACGAAAAATATAACATTGCCGAAGCCAGCGTGCAATACGATGAAGACGGCCATTTTTTAACAAAAAAAGTTGCAGCTAGAATTAAAGGTGAACCAGGGATAGTGGACCGTGATGCTGTTGATTTTATGGATGTTTCTCCGAAACAATCATTTAGCGTAGCCGCTTCATTGATTCCTTTTTTGGAGCACGACGATGCCAACAGGGCCTTGATGGGATCGAATATGCAGAGACAGGCTGTATCTTGCATTGCGCCGCAGGCATCTTTAGTTGGTACCGGTCTTGAGAAAAAATCGGCGATGGATTCGGGACAAATTATTGCGGCTTCGCAAGATGGAATAGTGAAAGAAGCGGACGCAAGCCATATTTTGATAGAAAATAAAGAATCAAAAGATAAAAATGGCAGATTCACGAATTATCGTTTGAATATTTTTAGCCGTTCCAATCAATTTACTTGTATTCACAACAGACCGTTGGTTAAGAAATTCGATGCGGTGAAAAAGGGAGATGCCATAGCTGATGGCGCGTCAACCGATAAAGGAGAGCTGGCTTTGGGTCA
The DNA here is from genome assembly GCA_000992445.2 of Parcubacteria group bacterium GW2011_GWA2_38_13b. GTDB lineage: Bacteria > Patescibacteriota > Minisyncoccia > GWA2-38-13b > GWA2-38-13b > GWA2-38-13b. Next base: position 86,954 of record LBUF02000011.1, on the reverse strand, counting down.
GAATATTTTAGTCGTGTTTATGCCCTGGGCCGGAGCTAATTTTGAAGATGCCATAATCATTTCGGAAAAATTAGTGCAAGACGATCGTTTCACTTCAATACATATCGAAAATTTTATTTGCGATGTCAGAGATACCAAATTAGGACCGGAAATTACAACTCCCGATATTCCCAATGTCGGAGAAGAGAAATTAAAGGATTTGGATGAAGACGGTATAATAAGAATAGGAGCCGATGTTTTTCCTTTAAGTATTTTGGTCGGCAAGATTTCGCCAAAGGGTGAAGCTGATTTAACGCCGGAAGAGCGTCTTTTGCGCGCCATTTTCGGAGAAAAAGCGAGAGATATTAAAGATACTTCCTTACTGTTAGCTCATGGAAAACGTGGCAGGGTCGTTGGTGTTCGCGTGCTTTCGCGCGATCAAGGAGATAAATTGCCGTCCGGAGTGATTAAATCCATTCAAGTTGAAGTGGCGCAATTAAGAAAAATAGCGGCAGGTGATAAATTGGCCGGCAGACACGGAAATAAGGGAGTGGTATCAAAAATATTGCCGGTTGAAGAGATGCCTTATATGGAAGATGGAACGCCGGTTGATATCATTTTAAATCCGTTGGGCGTCGCTTCTAGAATGAATATAGGACAAATTTTGGAAACTCATTTGGGTATGGCGGCTAAATATCTTGATTACAAGGCTTTGAGTCCGGCTTTGAACGGTGTTCCCGAGGAGGACATTAAGAAAGAATTAAAACGCGCCGGTTTTAATGAATCCGGAAAAATGAATCTTTATGATGGCAGAACAGGCGAATTATTCGATCAGGCGTCAACGGTCGGATACATATATATGATGAAACTTCATCATTTGGTTGAAGATAAGATTCATATGCGTTCAATCGGACCTTATTCTCTTATTACTCAACAACCGTTGGGCGGAAAAGCGCAATTTGGCGGACAAAGATTCGGTGAAATGGAAGTTTGGGCTCTCGAGGGTTATGGCGCCGCGCATACGCTCCAGGAAATGATTACGATAAAATCGGATGATGTTTTAGGCAGGGCCGCGGCTTATGATTCCATAATAAGAGGAAGAACAATCAAGAATCCGAATATTCCCGCATCTTTTTATGTTTTATTAAATGAGCTAAAGGGATTATGCTTAAATGCCGAAGTGATTACTAATGAAGAATCCGTTAAAAATACTATTGCAAAAAAGTAGAAATTTATAAACCCCGTTAGAAATTTCATAGATTAATTACGGGGATTTAAAATATAAATTTATTATGACAGCGCAAATTTTTAATTTCTAATGGGGGTAAAGTTTATGTTGTAGGCGCCGTAATTGTTTAAAGTTTTTTCGGCAATTACAGTGGATTTACGCATTTATAAAAAAATTGTCCAGATTAGTTGATTTTAAAGCGTTAAAAATAAGCATAGCTTCTCCGGAAGTTATTTTGGGCTGGTCTCACGGAGAAGTATTGAAGCCGGAGACTATAAATTACCGGACTCAAAAATCCGAGAGAGACGGTTTGTTTTGCGAAAGAATTTTCGGTCCGGAAAAAGATTGGGAATGTTATTGCGGTAAGTATAAAAGAATACGGTATAAGGGGATTGTATGTGATAAATGCGGTGTTGAAGTAACGAGAGCGGCGGTTCGAAGGGAAAGAATGGGGCATATTCAACTTGCTTCGCCGGTTGCCCATATTTGGTTTCTAAGGGGAGTGCCTTCGCGCATAGGTCTTTTATTGGACATATCATTGCAGGAGGTGGAAAGAGTCGTTTATTTCGCGAGTTATATTGTTATGAAGGTTGATGAAAAAGCGAGGCAGGAAGCTTTTGTTTCCTTGGATAGGGAATATAAAATTAAATTAAAACAGCAAACAACGCAAAAAGATAAAAATCAATTAAAGGCATCGAAAGATCAAGTTGAAAAAGAGTTGGAAGAATTAAAGCCGCTAAAAGTTTTAAGCGAATCGTCTTTTTATCGTTTAAGCTTGAAGTATGCTCATATTTTCGAGGCTGATCTTGGAGCTGGCGCCATAAGAAAAATATTAGAAGGGATAAATTTGACGGAACTTCGCGATCAAGTAAGTGAAGAAATTTTAAAGAAAAAAACTCAAGATAAAAAAATATTAAAACGTTTTCGTTTGATTGAAGGTTTATTGCGGGCCAATATTCGGCCGGAGTGGATGATTATTACGCATATTCCCGTAATACCGCCGGATTTAAGGCCAATGGTTCAGTTGGATGGAGGGCGTTATGCCACTTCCGATGTGAATGATTTATATAGACGTGTTATTAATAGAAATAATCGTTTAAAAAAGTTAATAGAGCTGAATGCTCCGGAAATTATTTGTCGTAATGAAAAAAGAATGCTCCAGGAAGCCGTTGATGCTTTAATAGACAATAGCGCGCGCCATACGCAAGGAACCGTAACCGCTTCGACCGGTCAGAAGCGACCATTAAAATCATTGGCCGATATGTTAAAGGGAAAACACGGACGATTTCGTCAAAATCTTTTGGGAAAACGCGTTGATTATTCCGGCCGTTCGGTCATAGTTGTCGGACCGGATCTTAAACTTTTTCAATGCGGGTTGCCGAAGAAAATGGCTTTGGAACTTTTTCGGCCGTTTGTCATAAATAAACTCATAGAAAGGGAATTGGCGTATAATGTCAGAGGAGCCGGAAGATTGATTGAGCAGGAAGTAACGGAAGTTTGGGAAATTTTAGAAGAAATCATTAAGGAAAAGTATGTGCTTTTGAATAGAGCGCCGACTTTACATCGTTTGGGCATTCAAGCGTTTAAACCGATATTGATTGAAGGCGACGCTATTCAAATACATCCGTTGGTTTGCACCGCTTTTAACGCTGATTTTGACGGCGATCAAATGGCGGTTCATCTTCCGCTTACCAAAGAGGCGCAAAAAGAAGCGCGGGATATTATGCTGGCATCCAATAATATTTTTAAACCGTCTACCGGCGAACCAGTAGCGGTGCCACATAAAGACATAGTGTTGGGATGTTATTGGATGACCAAGATTCAGCCCGGACGCAAGGGTGAAGACAGAATTTTTGCCGATGAAAAAGAAGCTGTTTTGGCTTATCAATTTCGGCAAATAGATATAAAAGCGAAGATTAAAGTCAGAATATCAAAACGGATTAGCGGAGATGCCGAATCAATTCCCGTTGGCAGCCGGATTATAGAAACTTGTTTGGGAAGAATATTGTTTAACGAAGTTCTGCCCGTTGGTATGGAATTTATAAATAACGAAATGAACAAAAAATCATTGAAGCTTATGATAAGCGATATCATTGACCGTTATGGCGTAAAAAATACAGGCGATATTTTAGATGCGCTGAAAGATCTGGGCTTTAAGTATTCTACTAAGTCCGGTATCAGTTGGGGAATGGATGATTTGCAGGTTCCGAAAAAAAAGCGGGAAATATTGGAAAAAGCCGAAGAAAATATCGCTAAGATAAAAGAGCAATATAACCAGGGTTTTTTGACTAATGACGAAAGAAAATCCTTGGCTATCGATATTTGGTTTAAAGCTACGGACCAAATCGCTAAGGAAGTTTCCGCGACTATAGACGAGTTTCATCCTATCTATACGATAGTTAATTCCGGAGCTCGAGGATCTTGGCCGGTTATGGCGCAGCTTATGGGAATGAGAGGGCTTATGGTTAATCCTTCCGGCAATACCATTGAACTTCCGGTAAAAGGAAGTTTTAAAGAAGGTTTAAGCGTGTTGGAATATTTTATTTCTACTCACGGCGCGAGAAAGGGGACGGCGGACACCGCTCTTAAAACAGCGACCGCAGGGTATCTTACAAGAAGATTGGTTGATGTATCCCAGGATGTTGTAGTTAGGGAAGAGGATTGCGGAGGAAAAGACGGAATTAATCTATGGAAAAAAGATGGCGATGAAAATGGATACGCTTTTGAATTCAGAGTCAAGGGAAGATACGCTCAGGAAAATATAAAAGATCAAAACGATGAAATAATAGTTAAGAAAGGCGATTTAATTGACAAGGAAATGGCTAAAAAAATAGAATATTCGGGAATAGAAAAGATTCTTGTGCGTTCCGTGATTTCTTGCAAAACAAAATATGGTGTATGCCAGAAATGTTATGGGCAGGATTTGGGACGTAATAAGTTGATTGATGTCGGAGAGGCGATTGGCATTGTAACGGCTCAGGCTATTGGTGAACCGGGAACGCAATTAACGATGAGAACTTTTCATACCGGAGGAGTTGCGGGTGAAGCCGATATCACGCAGGGGTTGCCACGGGTGGAAGAAATATTCGAGGCCAGAATTCCGAAAGGCAAATCTACAATCGCGGAATGCGACGGCAAGGTTATCTCTATTGCGGAAGAAAATAAGCAAAAAATCGTTATGGTAAAATCAACGGATAAAGATAAATCCGGCGATAAAAAATCTTCCGTTTCGAAATACACAATACCGGCCAAGACGACATTGATGGTTGCCAAAGACGATTTGGTGCATCAAGGGCAGATGCTTTGCGATGGGAATATTGACTTGAAAGAATTATTCAGGATAGCCGGCAAAGAAGAGGTTCAGCGTTATATTCTTCGTGAAATCCAGAGCATATACAGTACGGCCGGCGATCAAATACACGATAAGCACATCGAAGTCATAATTAAACAAATGTTTTCCAGAGTTAAAATTAAAAATGTCGGAGATACCGATCTTTTACCTGGCGATATAGTGGAAAAGGATTGTTTCAATGAAGAAAACGAAAGAGTCGCAAAGAAACAAGGCAAGCTTGCCGTTTGTGAATTTCTTGTTTTGGGAATAACTAAAGTCGCTTTAACGACATCCAGTTTTCTCTCGGCGGCATCTTTTCAGGAAACGGCAAGGGTTCTCATTGAAGCATCCACTGTCGGAAAAAAAGATTATTTGTACGGATTGAAAGAAAATGTAATTATAGGAAAATTGATTCCCGCGGGAACGGGATTAAAAGGATGGGCCAGGGAAGAGTAATGATTATTTACGAAATTTTAAAAAATAGTCCCCCGCATTATTGCGGGGGACTATTTTTTATACAAAGCGATAATAACGCCAATAATCTTATTTATATCTTTTCCCCATTTCACGCTTCGCGGATTTTTGGTATAATATGAATATGAACGCTATTATCAAAAAACGAAGTTTGGGACAATTCTTTACTACGAACTCTGACTATATCCTGCAAGGATTTGGTGATTTTATAAAAAATAAAAATGTTTCCGATCCTTTCGCCGGAAAGCGAGATTTATTAAATTGGGCAAAGAATAATAAATGTAAAAAATTTATAGGTTTTGATTGCGACGAAAATTACATTGATGAAATAAATGTTTTTTTCAACGATTCCATAAATTCACCTAAAAATTATAAATTTGTCTGTACTAATCCACCATATCTGCATAAAAATAAAGCTACAAAAGAAATAAAGGAAAAATTTTTTTCTGAAAATAACGCCAATTTTGAAGATTTATACCAAGCTTCTATTTAGTCAATTATAAGTTGTGAAGGTGTTTTGTATCGACTGATTTACAATTAAAGAAATAAAAAATATGAGCAAGATAACTGAAAAACAAATTTTGTATATTTTTGAGCACAATATTAAAGATGTTTGTAAAATAGGTATTGGAACTTTGGAGCGAGCAAAAAATGCACATAGATATTTCGAAAGTAATGAGAAATCAAAGAAAAATAAATTAGCAATTTTTGATTTTGAAAGTACAAAAGTTTTAGTTATTGAAAAAATATGCAAACAAGTACTGAAAAGAATAAATACTACTGAATTTTATCAAATTGAATTTTACAAAGCTTGTATATTATTTAAGTGTCTAGGTGGAAATTTAGACGATAAGAACTCCCAAAATATAGATAGAAGCAAAATTAGCGTTAAAATAACATCGTCGACAACAAAAAATGAAATTCCATTAACCACTCGCTTTGCTGAACAAATAATTTCGTTAATAGATAAGGCTAATGGTAAAAAAATAAATAAAATTAAAAATTTATTAAATAATAATGGCAACAGAAATGTTTTATTAACTGAAAAAGAATTCGAGGAATTTAATAAACATGGAACAAGAACTGGCTGGAAAAAATATAAGGATTGGTATTACAGAACTGGTGTTGATGCCACATCTCTGTCTAATTTCATAAGAATAATGGAGCAAAATATGAATAATTAACATAAAAAATAAAAAAATATGAATAAAGAAAATTTTGTAAAATGTTATTATTGCAATAAAAATTCAAGGTTTAATTTACAAAAAGTTTGGGTTAAATACAATATAGATAAAAAAGGAAATTATAATGAAGATAAAAATTTTGATACTTTTAATATAGAAGAACCAACAAATGACGACAATCTTCACCTATGTAAAAGTTGTTTTGAAAATTGGTCAAATGGAAAAATTTAAAAATAATAAAAAAATAACCAAAAGATATTTTGCCAAAAGAACGCTAAACGAAATGACACCGGAAGAGTGGGTGCAGGCGATATTGGACACCAATTCATCTCGAAAAAAAGGAAAGTGCGGAGAAAATAAGCTCGTTCATATCTTGAAAAAACAAGGATTCAAAGAGTTTTTTAATTGGGATGATTTTCTAAAAACAGATTATTGCGTAGTTAAATTTTCCAAAAAATTTAACTTGAAAAATGTTCGTGAAAATTTAGGTGTAAAAATAAAAACAAAAAAACAAAATAAAACGCTTGATTTGATAATTAAAGCTAAAGATAAAATTTTGCTTTGCGAAGCAAAGCATTTGAATACTTCCGGCGGCGGGCAAGATAAACAAATTTCTGAATTGATAGAAATTTTAAGATTAACCGAAAAAAACGGGGTTTCTTATATTTCATTTTTAGACGGCAAATATTCTAATATTTTGTTAAGCGACAATGGGTATGGTGATAAGATAATTACGCAAAGAAAAGAAATAAATAAATTTCTTAATAATAGTCCAAATAATTATTGGGTAAATACTGCTGGTTTTGAAAGTCTTATTTTTGATTTGAAATAGGTAGTTTTCAATTTTAGGCATTTATTGATTATTATATATTTATGTCAATTTTCCGAAAAAAGAAAAAAAGAAAAAAAGAAGAAATGGATGAAGAAAAAAAGGGTCTTTCGTCCGATACGAAGCGGGGGATTTTGGTTATCGTTTTTTTTACTTTAGCGGTAATTTCCGCGATGAGTTTTTTGGGCAGAGCCGGATATGCCGGTTATCTTTATTTCAGCGCGGCAAAAAAATTATTCGGAAACGGTTACTGGCTTGTGCCGATTTTATCTTTTATTTTAGCCGTTACCTTTTTTCGTTCTTTGCGTAAATTTAATTGGGGACGAGCCGCGTTTTTCGGATCAGTCGTTTTGACATTGAGTTTTTTATCCATTTTGGATTTTGTTTGGGGGGAAAAAAACAGCGGCGGTTTTCTGGGATTGATTTTCAAGATGCCTTTGGAAAGATTTTTTAGTGTAAGCGCGTCGCTTGTTATTTTATTTTCATTGATGTTTATTTCGCTTCTTTTGGTATTAAATATTTCTCTCGATTCTTTTTGGATTTTCGGAAAAAGAAAAAATGATATTGCGCCAGAATCGGAAGGCGGACAGTTGTCTTTTGGCGAAAATGGCGCGGAATCGGCGAATCCGCGGAATGGAATTTCGGGAATATTAAATTCCATATTGCCAAAACCGAGATTTGAAGTCAGTAAAGTGGGCGACGGCGAATCCGGAGATGATTATGGAGAAAATGAACCGCAAAAAAAAGAAGATATGAATTCAATGGGTTTGCGTTCTGATGTGAATAAAAATGTTGATTTTAAATTTCCGCCGATTGATATTTTGGAAGATGAAACCGGAAAGCCGGTGATCGGTGATATTAACGCCAATGTGAATATAATAAAAAGAACTTTTGAAAATTTCGGCATAGAAGTGGAAATGTCCGATGTTAATGTCGGTCCGACTGTAACCCAATTCACCTTAAAGCCGGCGATCGGCGTAAAGATTTCTCGTATTGTTTCTTTGCAAAATGATTTGTCTTTGGCGCTCGCTGCGCATCCCTTGAGAATTGAAGCGCCGATTCCCGGCAGATCGTTGGTTGGCATTGAAGTTCCGAACAAGAAAGTGGCTATTGTGCGGCTTAAAAAGTTTTTGTCAACGGAGCAATTCCAGAAAAATTCTTCCGTGTTATCGTTTGCTATCGGACGCGATGTAAGCGGTCATATGGTTTTCGGCGACATTGCGCGTATGCCCCATCTTTTGATAGCCGGAGCAACCGGTTCCGGAAAATCGGTGTGCATTCATGATATTATTTTGAGTTTGCTTTATAAAAATTCTCCGGAAACGTTGCGTTTGATTTTAATTGATCCAAAAAGAGTTGAGTTGACTTTTTATAATAATATTCCGCATCTTTTGACTCCAGTCGTGGTTGAGCCGTCAAAAGCCATAAATACTTTAAAGTGGGCAGTCAATGAAATGGAGTCGCGTTATCGTATATTGGAAGAATGCGCCGTGAAAGACATTGCTTCTTATAATAAAGATACACACAATGAACGGATGCCGTATATTGTGATTGTTATAGATGAATTGGCCGATTTAATGGCGGCTTACGGTAGGGATATGGAAGGAGCGATTGTTCGTTTGGCGCAAATGGCGCGAGCGGTTGGAATTCATTTGATAGTATCCACTCAACGGCCGTCCGTTGAAGTGATTACCGGACTTATTAAGGCCAACATCACTTCGCGCATCGCTTTTCAAGTGGCAAGCCAGGTCGATTCAAGAACTATTTTGGATATGGCCGGCGCGGAAAAATTACTTGGTAGCGGAGATATGCTTTATCTATCAGGGGATGCTTCGAAGCCGCGGCGTCTTCAGGGAGTTTTTGTTTCGGAAAAAGAAGTCAAAAAAGTCGTGAAATTTTTGAAAGAAGGGCGGGACGCTGAATCTTGTTATGACGAAAATGTTCTTGGCGCTCAGGATAAAAAAACAGGTTCTTTTAGCGATGGCATGATAGATGATGATCTTTATGAAGAAGCCGAAAGAATGATAATCGAAGCGGGAAGAGCGTCGGCTTCTTTTTTGCAAAGACGGCTTCGTGTTGGTTATGCCAGGGCTGCGCGCCTTCTTGATTTACTTGAAGAAAAAGGAATTGTCGGTCCGGTCGATGGAGCAAGACCGAGGGAAGTGTTTGTTAAAAAAGAAAGTGGCGATATTGATCGCGGTCAGTACGAGAATTAGCGGATGTTGTTTAATTTTGAACAAATGATTTTGCTGAATAATAAAAAAAATATAAAAAGTCCTTCGCATACCAAAGATCTTTTAAAGGAAACGCGGATAAAACAGGGCGTAAGCTTGAAAGAAGCGGCCGAATGTATCGGAGTATCGGTTAAGTACTTGGAGAGAATAGAGGAGGGGGATTATAATAATTTGCCGGCCGATGTTTACGTGCGTGGTTTTTTAAAAAAATACGCGGAATTTTTAGGACTTCCGGTCCAGGAAATCGTGGATTTTTACCAAAAAGAAAAAAGAATTTTTTATAATATTTACAACAATGACAATGTGGAAAAAAAAAGTTTTAACGGCGGATTTTTCGGTAAAATATATATAACGCCAAAAGCAGTCAGTTTTTTTGCGATAGTCGCAGCCGTGATATTTATTGTAAGTTATTTTATTTATGAAGTCGGTTTTTTGGTTTCCCCGCCAAATCTTATTATGGAAAATCCGGTTCAAGATGCGGAAGTTTTTGAATCAAAAATAAATGTCATTGGCAGAACCGATTACGATTCTTTCGTGAAAATTAACGGGCAAAACATCACCGTTGACGAAAACGGTTATTTTAACAAAGAAATCAATCTTTCGGACGGCGTGAATGTTTTGGAAATAAAAGCGGTAAATCGGTTGGGTAAAGAAGCGAGTATAATAAAGAGATTGGTGTATACTGAAAATAAAAATTGAAAATTTAAAAGGCCCGACTTGCGTCAGGCCCATTGTTATATATTGAATTTCGGCAGTTCTTTTTTGAGCGGTTCCGGGTTCTCTCCCAATGTTTCGCCATCTGGTCCGCACTGTACAAAAAGCGGAGCGACAAATTTTATTTCGTCGCGACCGGAAAGTGCGGTTACAAGTTCAAGGGGGTTAACTGTGCATTTTAGAGACATTATTATCTCAAATGCGTTTTCCCCCGCAGTTTGTTCAACTACGCAACCGGGGGTTAAACTTTCTACCAACCGGCGCAATTCTTCTTGCGTGGTATTTTCCGTGATAACAATCACGGAATTGCTCAAGAGCTTAAATCCTTCTGTAACCAGAATTTTTTCACCCTTTTCATTACTTACTTCGGAAATTATCTTAAACGCAGGTAGTGCTATCTCGCCGATTTCGCCGCGTCTTTTTAATTCTTCCATTGTATTTTCTTGCGCGGTTAATCTCTCCCCGGTGTATTTATTATATTCTTGCGGCGGAATTACCAGCGCCTTTAAGGTAAATTCTTTCGTTTCCGGATTTTGCGAAGAATATCCGGAAACCCTAAAAAGAGGAGTTAGGTCGACTAAAACCCGACCATTCGGTCCTTTTTCAACGAAAGTCATTCCTGTTTTCGTGAAGTCGGTGAGACCGCCGCCATAAATCAACGAAGTCGTTGTCGCGGTGCTCAATGTTAGCGCCAATATAACTAACCATAGTAGTTTTTTCATTTCTTGTTTCCTTTCTTTGTATTAATTTTTTAAAAAACCATACCCAGTATATAATAATAACATACAATAGATTTTATGTCAAATAAAAATAGGGAAAAACCTGACTTTGCCGAAGAAATTAAATTGCGGGAAAGGGGATATAAATTTATCGCGGGCGTTGATGAGGTCGGACGCGGGCCATTAGCCGGAAATATTACCGCGGCCGCGGTAATATTTCCGGCTAATTTTCAATTTTCAATTTTTCCGCCAGAGGCGGATCCCGCTCAATGGCGGGACAATTTTCAAGAAATTAACGATTCCAAAAAATTGTCTGCGAAGAAAAGGGAAAAAGCGTACAAATTATTGACGCGAAATAAAAAAATCATATGGTCTGTTGCGAGCGTTTCGGAAAAAATTATAGATAAAATCAATATTCATAAAGCTACGCAACTGGCGATGTTGAAAGCGATAAGAAAGTTAAAAATCCGACCGGATTTCATAATTATTGATGGCAACGAATTCCGCAATGAAAACTTTGACGGATATGGAAAAAAGTTTATCGTTAAAGCCGATGCCAAAACAATGTCTTGCGCCGCCGCGTCAATTATAGCGAAAGTAACGCGCGACCGGCTGATGGCGCGAATGCATAAAAAATATCCGCGGTACGGATTTGATAAACACAAAGGATACGGCACAAGAAAACATTTTACCGCGCTGAAAAAAAACGGTCCTTGTCCGCTGCATCGTGAAACATTCGAGCCGCTAAAAAGTCTATTTCAATCATTGATTAAGAAGTGATCGTGTATTATAGTGAAATGAAAGTTATTTGAAAATAAAAAAAGGAGAAAATAATTTATGAGCGAAGAATTGGAAAAGCCGCATCTGACAGAAGATGAAATTCGTTTAATGATGGAATTGTATAACATAGATGAAGCGGGCGAAGCGGGTCTTAGGGATTGGTTGAGCTATAGGGACGTGGATGTTACAAAAGAAGCGGCTGCTCAATTTTCGGAAATTAAAAAGCAATTTGACGGCGGTTTGCTTGGCAGAAAATGTTTTGAAGAACGCAAGAAATTTATTTCAAATGATTATGATGAAAAGTTAGATAAAAAATTCAGGAGATTTTCCGCCAAATGGCTTTCGATTATTTTTTCAGCAAGCGCGATTTTTTATTTTATTTTATGGAGCCTGGGGCTTTTTAGTTTTAGCGACGAAAGACCCGTTGTTTTCGTTATTTATCAAGAAGCTCGATTGGTTGGTATTGCGGAAGATTTTAATTTGCGTTTGCCGTCATTAAAGCTGGAGATCGGAATACAAAACGATCCGGTTTTTCGGAAATTTACGAAAGAGACAAACGTATCGTTTATTGCGGTTGAGAATTATAATCTTTCCGTGAATGAGCCGATGGTTGACGTGCTTGTTTGCGGAGAACGCAGTCGCGGTCTTATGGAAATTGAGGGCAAAAAATTACCATTGAGACCAAGTTCGCTTGAATGGATTGCGGTCATAACTTTTCGCGATAAAGAACAAGAAAAAAAATGGTTGGCGAATATTGATTATGGAAGATTCATTTTGAAACAATAAAATATAAAACCCTGAAAATATTAATTTTCGGGGTTGTTTTTTTTTAAGAATATGGTTATACTGTAAATAATTAAAAATAATAATGTATTTTTTATGGCGGTACCAAAAAGCAGACAAACAAAATCCAAGAGGAATAGCCGGAGATCGCATCACGCTTTAAGGCGGACGGTTTTCGGAGTTTGTTCAAAATGCGGAGAATCGATCTTGCCGCATCATACTTGCGTTAATTGCGGATTTTATAAAGGCCGTGAAGTCATAAATGTGTTAGCGAAGCTGGAAAAAAAAGAACATAAGAAAAAAGCGAAAGAATTGGCCGGTCAGGAGAAAGAACAACAAATGAAAAAATCGCTTTCGGCCGAAGAATTATCTAAAAAATCCCAAGAAAATTAGACCATTATGGCCAATAGGCATTTATCAAGATCTATAGTATTGCAATCGCTCTATGAGTGGGATTTTAATAATTTTCGCAACGCAAAAAATATGGATGATTTGTACAAGATTAAAAATATTGAAGAAAACTCCAAGTTAAAAAAAATTATAAGTCATAATATTGATAAATTCGGTCCCGGTATGGAAGATGCGTCTTTTGTCTGGGGGATTATTCAGGGAATTGTCGAACGGCTCAAGAAGATTGATGGCATTATCGAAAAGGGCGCTCCGGAATGGCCGATTGAGCAGATTGCTTTTATCGATCGCAATGTTTTACGTATCGGCATATATGAGCTTTTGTTCGCTAATCGCGAAGAAGTGCCTCCGAAAGTCGCTATAAACGAGTCGATTGAACTCGCAAAAACATTCGGCGGAGAATCGTCCGGAAAATTCATAAACGGGGTGCTTGGCACGATTTATCGTGAAATCGGGGAGCCGATGAAAGACGATTCAACCGAGAAGGCGAAAGAAAGAAGAGAAAAAGAGGTGGAAACTGATAAAAATAAGGAAGAAATAAAAAAATAAGATAATAATAAAATTTAAAGCGCGAGATATAAAATTGATTCTTAATTTTCAATTTTCAATTACTAATTTTCAATGAATTTTCAATATTTAAATTATTAAATTGAAAATTTAAACATTGATTGATAATTGAAAATTGATAATTGATAATTTGGGGGATTATTTTGCATTTCGGACTTTAAATTTTTGGTTTAACCTTGAAAGACATATCTTTACTTGAAAGTGTTCTTGGCGTTGTTTTCAAGGAAAAAAAAATATTGGAAGAATCTTTAACGCATCGTTCTTATATAAATGAACATCCGAAACGCGGTCTGAATCATAATGAACGGTTGGAATTTTTAGGCGACGCGGTTTTGGAATTGGTGGTTACTGAATATTTATACAAGAAATACGATAAGCCGGAAGGCGAGCTGACGAATTGGAGAGCGTCTTTGGTCAATGCTGAAATGCTTGGCGATTTGGCTTATGAATTGGGAATAGACAGGTTTATTATGGTATCCAGGGGGGAACACAGGGATAATGGCAAGGCGCGCCATTATATTTTAGCGGACGCCCTTGAAGCGATTATCGGAGCGATGTATTTGGATCAGGGATACGAAAAATGCCAAAATTTTATTACGAAATATCTTTTAATAAAATTATCCGGGATAATTAAAAATAAACTTTACCGCGATTCAAAAAGTTTATTTCAGGAGGCATCGCAGGATAAATTAAGCATAACGCCAAGTTATTATGTTTTGAGGGAATGGGGTCCGGATCATGCTAAACGATTTGAAATCGGTTTGTTTTTGGAAGAAGAACAGATTGCGATCGGCGAAGGTTCTTCCAAGCAGGAAGCGGAACAGGATGCGGCAAAAAAAGGATTGGTGGTTAAGGGATGGTAAGCAAGGTATGAATATTACAAAAGCGCGAATTTGCATTCACGCTTTTTTTTGTTAATTGGGATAGATGATGAAACCTATACTTCCCGCCGCCGTTTGACTATATTGAAAATCATTTTTGTAGTTATTTTTTAAATTTTCCGAAATAAATTTCACGGTTTTTTCTATGTTATTTTTTTCGCCGCTTAATTCCAGCAGCCAACAATAATTATTATTGGCTGTTTTCAGAATTATATTTGTGTCAATATTAAGATAGTATTCAAATAAATTTTTCATCACATAAGAAATGAAGCAGTCTTTTACATAACATTTTGCCGCATAAAATTCGATTTTGATTTTAACGCGCACCATCGTAAAATCCTCCTTAAATTTTTAAAAAAACCAATAAAAGTCAATGAACCGTATTAAAATTTATTATAATAAATTTTTTATTTGAAGTCAAGTTTTTGCGTATGTTAATATCGCGGTTTTGGCGCTTGCCGGTCGATTGGTATAGTTTATGAAATATAATCATCTTTTCATAAAGCCGGTTTTTTAGTATAATAAAATCATATGCATTTAAAACGTCTTGAAATTTCCGGATTCAAATCTTTCGCCCAAAAGACGATTTTGGATTTTGCCGGCGGCATTACGGCTATTGTCGGTCCCAACGGATGCGGCAAGTCAAACATAGTTGATGCCATTAAATGGGTTATGGGTGAGCAGAGTATGAAAAGCGTAAGGGGAAAGAAGGGCGAAGATTTGATATTCTCCGGATCTAAAAAAAGAGTTCGTCTCGGCAAGGCTCGGGTTGCTTTGTTTATGGACAATTCCAGCGGAGCGGCGCCGATTGATTTTCCGGAAGTGGTTATCAGCCGTAATATTTTTCGTGCGGGAGAGAATGAATATCACATCAATAATTCAAAGGTGCGGCTTAAAGATGTGGCGGATATTTTAACCAAAGCCCGTATGGCGCAAAAATCTTTTTCTATTATAAATCAGGGTATGGCCGATGCGATATTGAATTACTCTCCTACGGAAAGACAACTTATTCTGGAAGAGGCGGCCGGTGTCAGGGGGTACCAAGTAAAAAAAGAAGAGGCTGCGCGCAAAATAAAAAATACCAAAGATAATTTGGAAAAGACGGCGTCATTGATGGCGGAAATCGAACCTCATTTGAATTATTTAAGAAAACAAGCAAGCAAGGCCGAAAAAAGAGAGGAAATTGTCAAAAAACTCGGCGATATTCAAAAAAGTTATTTTGGCGTTATTTCAAAAAATTTGTATAAAGAAAAAAATCAAATAAATCGAAGAAATAAATCTGCCAGAGATGAAATATTTCGCAAATCGCAAGAGTTGATCGAATTGAAAAAAAATTTAAGCAAGGAAGAAAAAAATATGTTTAGCGGAGATAACGGCATTTTCGGTCTTCAGCAAAAATGGAATGATTTGCGGATGAAAATCGGAGAGATGGAAAAAGAGACGGCGAAAATAGAAGCTAAAATTGAATTAATATTGATAGCGCGTGAACCGCAAGTGTCCCCGGTCGATATTGATTACATAAAAACGCGGATTTCCCAATCGTTGGAATTATTGAAAAAAGCGTTGAATTCGCAAAATGCCGGCGAAAAAAATAAAATATTAAATGAGGGTTTGGAAATGCTTGATTGTTTGCATAATGAAATCAAAAACGGCAAAATTAAAAAATATTTGAAAAAACCGGAAGTTAACCCCGGTCTTTTGGAAGAAAAAAAAGAGTTGGAAGATAAAATCGCGAAATTATCTTCGGAGTCGCGTGAAATTCAGGCAAACATTGCCAATAGGCAGGGTCAAGAATTAAAAGAGAAAGCGAAATTTTTTGAAATGGAAAGGCGGATAAAAGCCATTGAAGACGAAATTGGCGGAGATAAAGACGTTTTGCGCGATTTGGATATAGAAGAAGCGAAAGTTTCTATGAAATTGGGCGATATTGAAAAAGAAATTGCGGATTCCGGTATGAATATTCAGGAAATCATCGCGGCTGATATTAAAATTCCGGAATTGTTTAATCAGGATGATTCGGAAAGAGAAATTAGACGATTGAAAGTTCGGCTCGATGAAATCGGTAGCATAGATCAGGCGACAATTCAGGAATTTCATGAAACCGATCAGCGTTATCAATTTTTGGAAAAGGAATCGGGAGATCTTAAAAAAACCATTTCATCGCTTAAAAATGTCATAGATGAATTGGAGAGAAAAATCCGTGAAAATTTTAATGATTATTTTTCCGTAATTAACAATGAATTCAATAATTATTTCCGGCTTATTTTTGGCGGTGGCCGGGCTTCGCTTTTGCGGAAAACAGCCGTAAACCAGGTTGACGGCGATAATGACGAAACTGGCGGAAACGATAAGGAAAACGATAATATAAATCGCGAAGGAGTGGATATCAGCGCTATATTGCCCGGCAAAAAAATCAAGGATTTGAGTTTATTTTCCGGCGGAGAAAGATCGCTTACATCCATTGCTTTGTTGTTTGCCATAATCGCTTCCGCTTCGCCTCCTTTTTTGGTTTTGGACGAAATAGACGCGGCGCTTGACGAAGATAATTCGCAAAAATTCGGGAAAATATTGCGGGAACTTTCTCGAAAAACACAATTTATTTTAATCACACACAATCGTGAAACAATGAAATTAGCCGATATTCTTTATGGCGTGACTATGGACGAAGGGGTGTCGCGCGTGTTATCGTTAAGATTGGTTTAGTTGTTGAATTTTATAATACTTGACACTGTTTGCGGCATAATATAAACTCTACAATATAAATATGGAAAATGAAAATGGAACAAAAAAATACGAGTTTTCTTATTGGATTAAACCGGATATTGCGGAAAGCAGTCTTGGCGATGTTCAGAATGAAATAAAGAATTTTATAGAAAAATCGGGCGGGGGAACGATAAAAGAAAAGGGTATTATTCGCGAAAATCTTGCTTATCCGATAAAACATTACGGTTATGGATTTTTAAAAGTAAGTTTGATTGAATTCGCGCCTGTTAAAATGGATGAGTTCAGGAAGTATTTGAAGCTTAATGCGAATATACTCAGATACAATATTGGGACAGCGGACGATATTGACATTATTCAGATAAAGGAATTCAAGAAAATCGTTAATGAATCGCAAAAAATTAAATCAGCGGCTATTGAAATTGAAGGAGTAAGGGAAGGTGAAGGGAAGAAGGCATCGGATATTCCGCCGGAAGCATCCGTTGTTCATCAAGCTCCCGAAAAAGAAAAAATTACCCTTGAGGATGTTGATAAAAAGTTGGAAGAAATTTTAGGACGTGAAATCTAATTTTAATTTACTATGAATTTAAATAAAGTTTTATTGATAGGGCGTTTGACAAATAATATTGAATCAAGGACATTGCCCTCCGGTCAGGCCGTAGTTTCTTTTGGCGTGGCAACCAATAGAACGTGGAAAGATCAAAGCGGAAACAAGCAAGAAACAGTGGAATTTCATAATATTGTAGCTTTTGGAAAATTAGCCGAAATATGCGCGATGTATTTAAAGAGAGGACAGTTGATTTTTGCGGAAGGAAGAATACAAACAAGATCTTGGCAGGGGCAAGATGGGACGAAAAAATATCGTACGGAAATTATAATGCAAAATATGCAAATGGGACCGAAGTCGGCGGGAAATATGGTGGTCAATGAAACCGGAAACATAAAACCGGCGGGAACCAATTCTCGCAATGAGTCAATACCTGTCGTTGAAGAAAGTGAAATTTCTCAAAATGAGGAAGAGATCAATGTAAAAGATATACCTTTTTAATTTTATAAATATTAACAAAAAAATTGAAAAATTGCTATTTGTGTAAAAATAATGTGAATGAAATCAATTGGAAAGATGCGGAAACATTGCGCCGTTTTTTGACTGCTCAAAATAAAATAGCTCCAAGAAAATATACGCATCTTTGCGCCAAACATCAGAAGAGAGTCGCGCGCGCCATAAAACGCGCCCGTATTATGTCTTTATTGCCGTTTGTGTAAGATTATGAATATTATTTAAAGAAGCAATGATTCGTCCGCCGAATCGGCGGACGTTTTTTTAAAATAAAAAAAGTGTTGCACAAAAGATAAATTAGATTTATAATTATCAATATATTCTGCCTTTCAAAAGTATTTTTAAAAGCGTTTAAGCGTGGCTGGATAATTTTAGTTTGACTTCATATTATAAAATTATTTAAAATAAAAAGATTTTTAATTTTATATTTTTTTAATTATTTTATACTTTTGAAGGGCGGGATATGTTTAAGAATTTTTTAGAAAATGTTTGGGAAATTTCTAAAATTATAATTATTTCTTTGTTAATCATTGTTCCGATCAGGTATTTTATTATTCAGCCGTTTTTTGTCGCAGGAGCTTCAATGGAACCGAATTTTGACGATGGCGAATATGTTATTATCGATGAAATAAGTTACAATTTTAAAAAACCGATCAGAGGCGAAGTGGTTGTATTTAAATATCCAAACGATCCTTCGCAGTATTATATAAAAAGAATCATTGGTCTTCCCGGCGAGAACATTAAAATTAATAACAAAAAAGTTTTTTTAGTAAAAGACGGGAAGGAAACAGAAATAATGGAAGATTATCTTGGCGATATTATCACCGCCGCCGATACGAATGTTCAGTTGGGATTTGATGAATATTTTGTTATGGGCGACAATAGAACGAAGAGTTTTGATTCGCGCCAGTGGGGACCATTATCGGAAAAATATATTATAGGAAAAGTATGGATTAGAATTTTTCCTTTTAACAGGTTTGCAATATTTGATTTTTAGCGGGATTAATTAAGCTATCTTATTTTATCAATTATGACTTCTACGAAATCATTGACTCAATCGGTAAAAGGTATGCATGATATTTTGCCGGCTGATCAGGCTTATATTAAAAGAATAAATTATATCGTGGAAATGTTTGCCGGCGCTTACGGATTTTCCAGGATAGATCTTCCCGTTTTGGAATATACGGATTTATTTATTCGCGGTACGGGCAGGAATACCGATATCGTGGAAAAGGAAATGTATTCTTTTCGGACAAAAGGAGGCGATATGCTGTCTTTAAGACCGGAATTTACTCCCGGTATGGCAAGAGCGTATATTGAGCACGGAATGCATAATTTTTCTCAGCCGATAAAATTGTATACTATCGGTTCTTTATTTCGGCACGAGAATCCGCAAAAAGGACGTTATCGCGAACATCGGCAATTTAACTTTGATATTTTCGGCAACACCGATCCCGCTTTGGATGCGGAAATCATTTTTGTGTGTTGGCTTATTTTGGAAAATTTGGGACTTCGGGATATTGTTGTGAAAATAAACAGTATCGGGTGCAAGGAATGTAAGCCGGTTTTTCGATCGGCGCTTTTGTCATATTATCGCAGCCGGTCCAAGAAATTATGTAAAAATTGTTTAATAAGAATAAAATCCAATCCGTTAAGAATTTTGGATTGCAAAGAAGAAAAATGCCGGCAATTAAAGAAGAATGCTCCCCAGATTATTGATCATATTTGCGAAAATTGCAAAAATTATTTTAAGAGCGTGCTGGAATTTATTGATGAAATCGGCGTGCCTTATTTTCTGGATGTTCATTTGGTCAGGGGATTGGATTATTACACTAAAACAGTATTCGAATTTGTTCCAAAAGTTCAGAATAGCGATGGTGAAGCCGATATGTTGGGTCAGTCGTCAGTGGGGGGAGGCGGAAGATATGATAATCTAGTTTCAGATTTGGGCGGAAAAGATACTCCGGCGGTAGGATGTGGTATGGGCATAGAAAGATTGATATTGCTTATGAAAGAAAATAATGTAAAGATTCCGGGGATTAAAAAGCCGTCGATTTTTTTAATTCAATTGGGCGATCTTGCCAGAAAAAAGAGTTTCAAATTATTTGAGGAATTAAGGCGCGCCGGATTATCCGTTGTTGAAGCTATTGGAAAGAACAGTATGAAATCGCAGTTGAAACTCGCGGACAGGATGAACGCGCCAATGACATTGATTTTCGGACAAAAAGAAGCTTTAGACAGCACGATTATTATCAGGGATATGGCATCCGGAGTCCAGGAGATTATTCCATTGGAAAAAATGATTCCGCAAATTAAGAAATATTTTCAAAAGATTAAATAGAATTAATACCATGAGTTTATGTATTTTTTGCGAAATGGCCATTGGAAAAAGAGGGGATAATATTGTTTACGAAGACGAGTATATTTTGGCGCTTAACGATATTAATCCCAAGGCGCCTGTTCATTTGTTGATTTTACCTAAAAAACACATAGAATCCGTCAATGAATTAAGTGGGGGAGACAAAGATTTATTTTGGAGATTATTTGAATTGGCGAAAAAAATGGCTAAAGAAAAAAATATTGAGCAAGGATATAAATTAATTTTTAATGTAGGTCGAAAAGGGGGGCAGATTATAGATCATTTGCATTTGCATTTATTGGGAGGTTATTAAATTTTTGAATCAAGAACCCTGTTTAAAGTCTTGCGCGAAAAAATTTTCTTTGAAGAAAATTTTTCTGCTCCGGACTAACGAGGTTTATGTCTTTTAATTTAAGTTTGTCTGAAATTAACCGTTTGGTTATGCAAATCCCGTTAGAAACGGTGTTTCCAACGGGGTAAAGACAAACTTCTAACGGAGTGAAAATAAAAATTACAAAAAAACCAAATGAAACTGCTGGAGCTTTAGTGCGTCGTTTTTCCCAGCAAATTCATCGCGCCGGAGTTTTACAAGAAGCGAAAAGACGCAAGCATAGAGAGCAGCCGTTGACTAAAAGAATAATGAGGAAATCGGCTCTTGCGCGCGTAAAACGCCGTCAAGAGTACGAAGAACTCAAGAGGTTGGGTAAAATATGACTTTATACGAAATTATACAGCGGGATTTTAAATCCGCGTTAAAGAATAAAAATAGTAAAATTGTTTCCGTTTTGCGTTTATTGTTCGCGGCTGTAAAAAATAAGGAATTGGAAAAGAGATATCATTCCGGTAAAAATAAAAAACCGCAACAATTAAACGAGTCAATCCTGCTTAATGACAGCGAGGTTTTGGAGGTTTTGATTCGCGAAGCCAAAAAAAGAAAAGAATCAATCGATGTTTTTGGTCGCGGAGGAAGGCGTGATTTGGAGCTGAATGAAAAGGAAGAGCTGGATATATTGGAGAAATATTTGCCAAAACAACTATCTGAGCCGGAAATTAATGCTGAAATTGATAAAATTTTGTCTGCCAGCCGACGAATTGATGTTCGGGGAGCGCGTGATTTCGGAATAACTATGGGGATTATAATGGCGCAACTCAAGGGAGTGGCAGACGGAAAATTGGTCGGCGATATTTTGAAAAAGAAACTTGAAGATTAGACTGATGAAGTTAGATTTAAATATTTATAATAAAACGAATTTTTCTATCAATGAAAACAAGTTCATTCCTGTAATAAAATTTTTATTGGAAAAGAGCGGTATAAAAACAGACGTAAAAGTCGATCTTAATATTATTTCTGCGCGAAATATAGCCAAAATTAATAAAAAATACAGAAAAATTGACGGTTCCACGGATGTTATTTCGTTTAGTTATGCAAGTGTTCGCAATTTTATAAATTTAGATAGAGATATCGTTTATTTGGGTGAAATTTTTATCGCTCCAAGCGTTGTAAAAGCAAATGCCAAGAAATATAAAACGGTTTTAGGGGAAGAGTTGAATTATGTTTTGGTTCACGGATTATTGCATTTATTCGAATATGAGCACGAAGGAAGCCGGCAAAAACGTGAAGAAATGGAGCTTATGGAACAAACTATTTGTTTAAATTTAAAAAACAAAAGAATAAATTTTTTTAAAAAAAGGGAATTTTAATATTTTTTTAATGTTTAATATACGTCATTTTGTAAGAAGTTTTGGTTTTGCATTAAACGGTCTCGTGTATGTTTGGAGAGCGGAGCAAAGTTTTCGTTTTCAAGTTTTGATAGCCGTGGCGGTAATTTTGGGCGGTTTTTTTGGGGGATTGAATTTAACGGAGTTTTCTTTACTGGTGCTTTTGTTGGTTTTTGTTTTAGCGGCCGAAATTTTAAATACGGTTATGGAAAAATTGTTGGATATAGTTCATCCGAATTGGAGTCCGGCCGTAAAAATAGTAAAAGATATTTCCGCGTCCATTGTTTTAATATTTTCTTTTGGCGCTTTAGCCGTAGGAATTTTACTTTTTATTCCCCATATTATACAATAAACTAATAAATCGGCAAATTAAATATTTATTTTCAATTGCAGCACTTCGCGTTTTATCCAAACGCGGCGATGGAAATAAATTTGACAACGTGAAATTCAATAAAGATATTTTCGTAGGATTGGACATCGGCACCAGCACTGTCAATACGGTTGTGGTAAAAGTTGATGCGAGCCGGGAAACAATCAAGCCGCAGGTTATGGGTGTCGGTATGGCGCCTTCTTTCGGTTTACGCAAGGGAGTAGTTGTGGATATA
Organism: Parcubacteria group bacterium GW2011_GWA2_38_13b; assembly: GCA_000992445.2. Lineage (GTDB taxonomy): Bacteria > Patescibacteriota > Minisyncoccia > GWA2-38-13b > GWA2-38-13b > GWA2-38-13b. The sequence goes on along the minus strand of LBUF02000011.1, from coordinate 64,379 downwards.
AATGATGCGATTTCAAGTATCAAAAAATCAATAGCGGAAGCGGAAAGAATATCCGGTATAAAAATAGATCATGCCTACATAAGCATAGGCGGTACTCATATAAAAGCGATGGCAAGCAAGGGAGTCATTGCCGTTTCTCGTCCGGATGGCGAAATTTCCAACGAAGACGTTGAGCGCGTCATTTCCGCTTCCGAAGCCATATCATTGCCGCTTAATCGCGAGATTATTCATATTATTCCTCGCGTGTTTACCGTTGACAGCGAAACGGGGATTAAAAATCCGATTGGAATGCACGGCGTAAGATTGGAAGTGGACAGCTTGATTATAGACGGTTCAACGCCGTTTATTAAAAATTTAGTGAAATGCGTAAATGAATCGGGGATCAATATTGATGCTTTGGTGTTGGATATTTTGGCCGCAAGTCGCGCCGTTTTGAATAAAAGACAAAAAGATCTCGGCGTGCTTTGTTTGGATGTCGGAGGAGGGACTTCGTCATTGTGCATTTACGAAGAAGGAGACCTCAGGCATATAAATATTTTACCGGTAGGCGCTGCGCATATTACGAATGATTTGGCGATCGGATTGCGCACCGCGATTGATATAGCCGAAAAAGTTAAAATTGAATACGGTTCTTGTCTTCCGGAGGAAATTTACAAAAATGACGTGATTGATTTGGCTAAATTCGGTTTTGGCGAAGAAGATCTTATCCCCCGTAAGGAAGTTGCCAGTATAATAGAAGCTAGGGTTTTGGAAATTTTGGATTTAACCACCCTGGAGTTGAAGAAAATTGATCGTAATCGGCTTTTGCCGGCCGGTGTTGTAATAATCGGCGGTGGAGCAAAGATACCGGGTTTTATTGATTTGGTTAAAAAAGAATTGAAGTTGCCCGCACAAATCGGTTTTCCGGCTGAATTTGACGGATTGGCGGATAAAATGGATGATCCTGTTTTTGCAACGGCGGTCGGTCTTGTTTTATGGGGGATTGATGCTGAATTGAGCGGTAAGGGATATGGCCAATCTTCTTCGGGCAATGCCGTTAATAAAATAAAACGTTGGTTTAAAATTTTTTTACCGTAAGGAGTAATCGCTAATATACGAATATTCTTAAATATACGAATCTAAATATTATATTCGTATATTATTTAAAATTTGCATATTCGCCGCTAGTCCATGTTTAAAATTTTTGTAACCAGAAAAATACCGGATGTCGGTATACAATTTTTAAGAGGTAAAAAATATGATATTGCCGTAAGTCCTTATGATCGGGTATTAACGCGTCGCGAAATAATAAAATACGCTAAAGGCGTTGATGCTCTTTTATGTTTGTTGACCGATAAGATTGACGGTGAGGTGATGGACGGAATCGGGACGCGGTTGAAAATTATCGCCAATTATGCCGTGGGCGTTGATAACATAGATCTTGAAGCGGCGAAAAAAAGAGGAATAATAATAACTAATACGCCGGGCGTTTTGACGGAAGCGGTGGCCGAGCATACTATAGCTTTGCTTTTTGCGGTAACGAAAAGAATTGCGGAAGCGGATCGTTTCGCGCGCGCCGGAAAATTCAAGGGCTGGGAACCTATGCTTTTTTTAGGTTCCGGAATAACCGGAAAAACCTTGGGTATTGTCGGTCTTGGCAGAATAGGCGGAGAGGTGGCGAAAAGAATGCGTGACGGCTTTAATGTAAAAATTATTTATTATGATTTGACACGCAATGAAGAAATGGAAAAAGCGTTGGGCATAGAATATTTTAGTTTGGAAACATTATTAAGGACGGCTGATTTTGTCAGTATTCATGTTCCTCTTTTGCCGTCAACAAAACATTTGATATCTGAAAAAGAATTGAGTTTAATGAAATCATCAGCTTATTTAATAAATACTTCTCGCGGACCGGTAATTGACGAAAAAGCGTTGGTTGAAGCGTTGAAAAAGAAAATAATACGAGGCGCGGCGTTGGATGTGTTCGAATTTGAGCCGAAATTTTCACCCGGGCTGGCAAAATTAAATAATGTCGTACTTACGCCGCATATAGCGTCCGCCACAGACGAAACTCGTGGAAAAATGAGCGAACTCGCGGCGCAAAATATAATAGATGTTTTTTCCGGCGGTAAGCCGAAAAATTTAGTCGTATAACTTGTCTATCGATAGCGCGCCGCACTTGTATTTATAAATAATTTGTGATAGATTATTGATTATGAACCAATAAGGGTCAAGTTGTAAATATATGTCTATCTAAAGTTGACATCGGTCATATAAAGATAAACTTCTAACGGGGTGAATAATTTAACGCTTAATGCGACAATTAGAAAAAATATCGGCAAGAATCTTGGCGATTTGCGAAAATCCGGCAAAATACCCGGTATATTTTATGGTTTTAATACGGAAAATACGCCAATTGAAATAAATTATAACGAATTTGGCAATATTTATGAAAAAGCTGGTCAAAATACGATTATTAAATTAAATATTTCGGATAGAAAACTTAAAAATGATAACGTGTTGATTCAAGATGTCGTTAAGGATGGCGTTACTGACAAGATTATTCATATTGATTTATATGCGATAAGAATGGATAAAAAGATTAAAATAATGGTACCCCTTGTTTTTACGGGCGATTCTTTGCTCGTAAAGAATGACGGAGGTATTATGGATAAGCATTTGGATAGCATAGAAATTGAAGTTTTGCCTATCAATGTGCCTCGTGAAATAAAAATTGATATCAGTTTATTAGGAAACTTTGGCGATGTTATTAAGGTAAAAGACATTGTGCTTCCAGAAAACGTTACTCTTGCCCAGGATCCGGAAATTGTCGTGGTAACGGTGAAAAAACCAAAGACGGAAGAAGAAATAAAAGAAGAATTGGGAGGCGCTCCAACGGGTTTAGTCGGAGATATTAAAGTGGTTGGCAAAGAAAATAAGGAAAGCAAGGAAGAAACGGAAGCGAAAGATAATAAGGGCGGCGTAAAAGATACGGCGAATAATAAAAAGAAAGGAGAAAAATAGAGTTACATAGAATCATTAAGATTTTAATAATTTTAGCGATGTACGGCAGTGTTAAATTTTTAGCAATAAAATACGGTTTAACGTTAAAATCGTTTTTGTTTTGCATACCTGTGGTATGTTTTTTTATTTTCTTGCCGATAAATGCGAATTTTACTGTTTTTGCCCAGACAACGGAAGATACGAGATCGGAATTGAATAACCAAATCAACGAATTGAGCCGTCAAATTGCCGGATATCAGGAAGAAATAAATACGGCGAAAAAACAGGAAAAAACACTGCAAAACGAATTATGGATTATCGGACAGGAGGTTAAGAAAATTAATCTTGAAATAACGGAAACTAACCTTGTGATTAGGGGATTGGAAACGGAAATTGACGATGCTAATAACAAGATTATGAAAATAGATGAAAAAATTGAAACGCAAAAAATATTGATTGCCGCCGCTATCAGAAATCTTTACGAAAACAGCGATAAAAGTTTTTTGGAAATCGTTTTGGCGCAGTCGGAAGCTGTAGATTTTTTTGAAGAAATGAAAGCGCTGGAAGATATACAAAGATCGTTGAAAGAAAGTTTGGATACGATAAAAGAGCTGAAAATTGATTTGAATAATGAGATAGAAATTTTGGAAGAAAAAAGGGGGGATTTTTCTCAAACCAAAAAATTGCAAGAATTTCAGAAGGTGTCGTTGGGTCAAAAAAAGAAAGAAAACGACAATCTTTTAAAGGAAACACAGGGGAAAGAAATTTTATTTCAGAATTTAATCAAGAAATCTCAGCAAGATATAGGAGCTATCAGGGCCCAAATTTACTATCTTGAACAAAGCGGTATTACCGCCGAAGATGCCGTTAAATTTGCTCAGTCTGCGGCGGTTGGGGCGGGAATAAGGCCGGCTTTTCTTTTGGCTCTCCTGGAATGGGAAACCGGTCTCGGAAGAAATGTTGGCCGTTGTTATTTAAAAGATTCTGCCACGGCAACCGGTATCAATATTGTGACCGGAGCGACTATTGACTTGATTATGAAACCGATGGGCTTGGTGGATCGCAAAAAATTACTTATCGCTCGGGGTTTTCCCGCCAATACGAGCATAAAAATTTCGGATCGCAAGGGCGACGTGGATGATTTTGTTGCCATTACAATGGAACTGGGTTTTGATCCTTTCAACACTCCAATTTCTTGTCCACAGTCAAATGTCATAGGATACGGCGGAGCAATGGGTCCGGCTCAATTTCTTCCGACAACTTGGATGGGTTACAAAGAAGAGGTGGCAAGAATTACCGGCCATAACCCTCCGAATCCATGGAACATAGAAGACGCTTTTACCGCTTCAGCCATAAAATTAGCGCGCAGCGGCGCTACAGCCAAAACCAGAGAAGCTGAGATTGCCGCGGCTAAGGCCTATTATAGCGGTAATTCCCGTTGCTCATCTTCTTCTTGCAATAAATACGCTAATGGCATTCAAAGCATAGCGGCGGAAATTGAAAAAAATCTCTAGTATTGACTTATTATTTTTTTATATGCTATAAATATAAATTGGAGTTTTTTGATATTTAAATGAAGGAGGCGCAAAAAAATGGCTAAATATGAACAAAATAAATATTGGCATTGGAAAGAAATACCGATAACTCACCGGACAATTAAGGAATATTTTGATAATCTCCGTATGGACATCGGAATTATATTTGAAAAAAAAATTTTAGATATTGGCGCGGGAACGAGAAGATTTGCTAAAGAGGTGAGCGAACTGGATATTGAGGCGAAGGTTTATTCGGTAGATCCAATTTATTATTTATCTATCAATGAGCTTAATAAGCAGCTTTTAAAGTCCAAAGAAAATATTGAATATATCAAAGTTTTTAATATCCCCGAGGTTAAAAAAAGAACCGTAGCCGCTCTCGCAGAGGAGTTACCGTTTAAAGACGAAGTGTTTGATTTGGTGATAAGTCTTTTCTGTTTGCCAATGTATATTAATAATGAACGGCAAGTGGAAAAATTTTTCGCCGGCATCGCAAGAATATTAAAAAATAGCGGAGAAATAAGGTTGTATCCCGTAGGTTTGGGAGCGATACACAAGAAAGAAGTGTTATTAGCCATAGACATTCAAATAGATGAGTTGGTTAAGAGCGGATTTAGGGTTATTGAAAATAAAAATGATCTGCTTATTTTACGAAAAAACGATGGAAGGGAATAGAATGATAAAAAATAATTTATTAATAAGGACGGCGCAATGACCGTCCTTTTTAATATAGTTTCAATGATTTATTTTTTGTTATATCGTGTTTTTCAGTTCATTGATAATTTGTCCCAAGTCGCCGTCCATTATTTTCGGAATATTGTGCCAGGTTTTTTTTATTCTATGGTCGGTTATTCTGTCTTGCGGGAAGTTATAGGTTCTTATTTTTTCCGATCGGTCGGCGGAACCGATTTGCGATTTTCGTTCGGATGTCCTTTTTTTATCCTCTTCTTGTTTTTTGAGATCCAGTAGTTTTGACCGCAAAATCATCATCGCTTTTTCCCGATTTTGCTGTTGGTTTCTCTCGGCGCGGCTTAAAATCGCGATACCCGTCGGTTTGTGGGTAATCCTGACCGCCGTTTCCACTTTATTGACGTTTTGACCGCCTGGACCGCCGGCTCTCGCGGTTGTTACTTCAATATCCTGTGGATTTATCTGCACGTCAATTTCTTTTGCTTGGGGCAAAACGGCGACTGTTGCCGTTGAAGTGTGGACTCGACCGTTTTTTTCCGTTTCCGGAACCCGTTGAACGCGGTGAACGCCAGATTCAAATTTCATTTCTTCATAAACTCCGCCACCTTTTATTTCAAAAATAATCGTTTTGTATCCTCCTAGTTCGCTTTGACTGGAATCAATTATATTTAGTTTCCATTGGCGTTTTTCGGCGTAACGCGAATACATTCTGAAAATTTCAACCGCAAAAATCGCCGCTTCTTCGCCACCAGTTCCGGCGCGGATTTCCATTATTATATTGTTTTCCGCGTCTTTTTTCGGCGAGAAAAAATTTTCAATCTTTGCCGATAAATTTTCTTTTTTTACCGTCAGTTCTTTTATTTCTTCGTCGGCCAATTCAGTTAATTCCGGATCTGTTTCGGAACCGATAATATTTTCCGCTTCTTTTATTTTTTTTTCAATTTTCTCAATTTCTTCAAAAGCGCCAACGACTTCTTTTAGCCTGGAATGTTCTTGGGTTAATTCTTTGACTTTTTGGAAATCGGAAACAATCTTAGGATCGCTAAGTTGTTTATTTATCTGTTCATAATTTTCACGGGCTTCTTTTATTTTTTTCAGTATTTCTTTGTTCACCCCGTTAAAAGTCTGCTCCTATATAACCAATTGGTTAATTTCGGGCAGACCAAAATTAAAATATGTAATCCTTGTTAGTTCCACGCAGAAAAATTTCAATGAAATTTTTCTGCCGAGGATATCTGGCGGGGCTCATAAGAAAAAGAGCAACCGCGGATACGAAAATAACCGGCGATTACTCTTAACATAAGAATTTATGCTATTTTTTCGTTTCTTTTCTTTCCGTCGCCGCTTTTTTGAGTACTTTGGTTTTTTCCATTCGTTTTTTAAATTTATCGACAATTCCAGCCGTATCAATGAGCTTGTCTTTGCCGCTATAAAACGGATGGCAAGCGCTACAGATTTCTGTTTCTATTTTTTCCTTAGTTGATCCAGCTATAAAAGAATTGCCGCAGGCGCATTGAACCTTGGCTTTAGGAAAATATTTAGGATGAATTTTCTTTTTCATAGGTATTATTTAATGTTATTATTTTATTTATTAAGCATAATTACAATGTACACAAAAATATCAATAAAGTAAAGACTTGCATCTGGAAATTGATTATTTTAGCACTCTTGACAAGAGAGTGCTAATTGATAAGATGAGGTATACTATGAATTCTCGCCGACAACAAATTTTATTTTCCGTTATCGATGAGCATATTGAAAATTCCATACCGGTGGGATCGAATTTGATTTATGAAAAATATGATATTTCCGCGAGTCCCGCGACTATCAGAATGGAAATGGCGTGGCTGACAAAAAATGGTTATTTGGCGCAATTGTATACTTCCGGCGGCAGAATCCCTACGACAAAAGCTTATAAGATGTTTGTTGATTCAATTGACCGCGAAAAGGAGCATAAAATAAAATTGCCTCAAGTATTCAATGAATTTATGTCTTTTCCCCGCGAATGTTTGAAATATATTGCCGAGTATTCAAGCTCGCTTGTTATAAATTTTATTGATGACAATTTGCTTAACGCGGGATTGGATGTTTTATTGGGAGAACCGGAATTTTATAATAATTTGGAGATTTTGCAAAATTTGGTAAATAAGCTGGAAAATATTTATGATTATACCGATAAAATCATTGATAGCGTTTCCGATAACGGTACCGTTGTTTATATAGACAAAGAAAATCCATTGCTCTTGGAAAAGTGCAGTATGATTATTTCTTCTTACAATATTTCGTCAAAAAAACAAGGAATAATAGCGCTTTTAGGTCCGACAAGAATGAGGTATGATAGGAATATAGCGCTTATAAATGAATTGGTAAAAATATTATCATGCAATAATGAACCCCGTTAGAGGTCTATGGCGGAAAATTTTTTTAAAATTTTTCCGCACTAAACTAACGAAGGTTGCATTATAATAAAATATCTATCTGAAGTTATGTTAAATTATATAAGGGTAGATATTTAACGGGGTGAATCAAGATGAACCAAAGCAAAATGGCGACAATGTTGGTAAAATAGATTGGCAAACGCAAGCCAATGAATATTTGAATGGTTGGAAACGCGCCAAAGCGGATTTTATCAATTATAAAAAACGTCAAGAGGAAGCGATAGTGATGTTTAGAAAATATGCACGTGAAGATTTCGTTCTTGAATTTTTGCCGATTATTGACAATTTTGACGAAGCCGTTAAGCATTTACCGGAAAACGAAAATCAGTCAAGGTGGATTCAGGGCATCGTGGCGATAAAAACGCAATTGGGGGGGATTTTAAAAAATCACGGGGTTCAGGAAATAAAGACGATCAGTGAGAAATTTAATCCGGAATTTCATGAAGCCGTTGAGGCCGTTGAATCGGAAAAGGAATCGGGAATGATATTGGAAGAATTGAGGAAAGGTTATACTTTGAACGGGAAAGTTATAAGAGCCGCAAAAGTGCGGATATCAAAATAATATGAATGTAAAAATCAAAAATTTCGCTCGTCCAAATTTTGCAAAATAAAAATTTTGGCGGGCAAGAAAATCAATTGGTTTTTAATTATAAAATATGAAAATCGTAGGTATTGATTTGGGTACAACTAATTCCGAAATAGCAATAGTGGAAGGCGGCGAGCCGATCATTATTGAGAATAGAGAAGGCAACAGAATGACGCCTTCAGTGGCAGCCATTTCCAAATCCGGAGAACGGCTTGTCGGTCTTTTGGCAAAAAGACAGGCGATTACCAATCATAAAAATACTATTTTTTCCGCAAAAAGGCTGATAGGCCGGCGTTTTAACGATCTGGAAGTACAGAGAGACAAAAAATTATTGCCGTTTGACATTAAAGAAGCGGCAAATGGCGGCGTGGAAATAAAAATGGGCGATAAGTGGCATACGCCTACTGAAATTTCCGCAATGGTGCTGCAGAAATTAAAAAGTGATGCCGAAGACAAATTAGGGCAAAAAATAACCGAAGCCATAATAACAGTGCCGGCTTATTTTGACGATTCGCAAAGAAAAGCGACCAAAGATGCCGGAGAAATTGCCGGTTTTACCGTTAAAAGAATAATAAATGAACCGACGGCGGCGGCTCTTGCCTATGGATTTAACAAGAAAAAGGATGAGCAGATTGTAGTTTTTGATTTTGGCGGAGGAACATTTGATGTTTCCGTTTTGGAAGTGTCGGAAGATACCGTTGAAGTTAAAGCGATCGGCGGCGATACGCATCTCGGCGGAGATGATTTTGATCAAAAGATAATCGCTTGGTTTATCAATGAATTTAAAAAAGATCAAGGTATTGATTTGTCAAAAGATCAAATGGCGCTTCAGCGTTTGAAGGAAGCGGCGGAGAAAGCCAAACACGAACTTTCGTCAACAATGGAAGCGGAAATCAATATTCCGTTCATTACGTCCGATTCGGCGGGTCCCAAGCATTTGAATATTAAATTTACCAGAGCAAAATTGGAAGAACTGGTGGGAGAATATATCGATAAAGCGATTGAAATTACCAGAAAAACGGTCAAAGACGCTAAATTTGAAATTAAAGATATTGATGAAGTGATTTTAGTGGGTGGTCAGACAAGGATGCCGGCGATGCAAGAAGCAGTCAGGAAACTTTTCGGGAAAGAGCCAAATAAATCAATCAATCCAGATGAAGTCGTGGCTATAGGCGCGGCCGTGCAGGGAGGGATTATGCAGGGGGACGTTAAAGACGTTTTACTTTTGGATGTTACGCCGTTGTCTCTTGGTATAGAAACTTTGGGCGGAGTTATGACGAAATTGATTGATAAAAATACTACCATTCCTACCAGTAAAACGCAGGTTTTTTCCACCGCGGCCGACAATCAGCCGTCCGTTGAAATCCATGTTTTGCAGGGCGAAAGAGAAATGGCGGCTGACAGTAAAACCTTGGGCAGATTCATACTTGACGGCATATTGCCGGCGCCGCGAGGAGTGCCGCAAGTGGAAGTAATGTTTGATATTGATGCTAATGGAATTTTAAGCGTAAAAGCAAAGGATAAAGCGACGAATAAGGAACAGTCGATAAGAATTGAAGCGTCGTCCGGTCTTTCAAAGGAAGAGATAGAAAAAATGAGGCGCGACGCGGAAATGCACGCCGAAGAAGATAAAAAGAAAAAAGAAACGATCGAAATTAAAAATATCGCTGATACTCTGATTTATACTGCGGAAAAAGCGTTAAGAGATGCCGGCGACAAAGTGGCTCCCGAAATTAAAAAAGGTATTGAGGAAAAAATTGAAGCGTTGAAGAAAGCCAAAAGCAGTGATAATATTGAAGATATAAAAAAAACAACGCAGGATTTATCGCAAACTATCCAAAAAATCGGAGCCGATCTTTACAAGGCATCGTCTGACAATAAAGAACCGGAAAATAAAAATAATCAATAAAATAGAGCTTCGGAATTTTTATTCCTAATCATAGATATTATTAGCAATAGTATTTCCGGGTAATTATATAATTATGAATATCAAAGAAACGGAACCGAAAATAACCAAAAAATATGAGAAAGAATTCTTTAAATGCGGGAATGGAGGATGCAAATTCAATGGGAATCAAGAAGATTGCGCCAAACATGCCGGAGAAAAAAAACATTTTGAATCGGTAAAATCATTGGGATTTAAGAAATATGTGCCAACCATAGAAGAGGCCCAGAATGCCGGTGATGTAGTTTTTGAAGCTAATAAAAGACGGCATATATTATGTAATGAATATTTAACCAATGAAATGCAAAAAGACAAAAAAGGGAATGTTGTTTCTATTGATTTCACTTGTAAAAAATGCGGTCAAAAGTTTACAACAACTATATAGTTTTGAGGTATCGTTAAAACGGAAAAATGTCAAAAGATTATTATAAAATTTTAGGCGTTTTAAAAAACGCTTCACAGGAAGAGATAAAGCGAGCCTTTAGAAGGCTCGCTCATCAGTATCATCCAGATAAAGCGGGCGGGGATGAACAGAAATTCAAAGAGATTAACGAAGCATATCAGGTTTTAGGAAACGAGGAAAAGCGTCAGCGTTATAATCAATTTGGCGCTGATTTTGCGCAACAGGGCGGTTTTGGCGGTGGAACTAACTGGGAAGATTTTATGCGCGCCGCAAGAGGAAGCGATGGATTTAATTTTAATTTCGGTGATTTGGATCTCGGCGACATATTTGGCGATATTTTCGGCGGCAGGCGCGGACGAACAGCCGGAACCAGAAAGGGGAACGATATTTCCGTTGATATTGAAATATCGCTGGAAGAAGTTTTTAGCGGCATTTCGCGCAACGTGGAAATAAATAAAAATAATTTATGTTCCATTTGCAGGGGCGATGGAGCGGAACCGTCTTTGGGAACGAAAGTATGCGATAAATGCAAAGGATCCGGCAAGATAAGAGAACACCGCAGAATTCTTTTTGGGACATTTATCCAAGAGTCGGTTTGCGATAAATGCGGAGGAGCCGGAAAAATTCCGGAAAAAAATTGTTTGCATTGCAAGGGAACGGGTATAATAAAATCGCGCGATTCCATAGCGTTAAATATTCCCGCCGGAATTGAAGATGGAGGAGCGTTGCAATTTTCCGGTGAAGGTGAAGCAATAAAAAACGGAGTTGCCGGAGATCTTTACGTTGTTGTTCATATTAAGCCACATAAAATTTTTCAAAGAAAAAACGCGGATTTATATTGTGATTTAACGTTGAAGTTTACGCAACTTGCGTTGGGATGCGGTGTGGAAATACCGGCAATAGACGGCAATTTAAAATTGAATATGTCGGCTGGCACGGAAGCGGGGGAAATGATACAATTAAAGGGCAAGGGATTGCCGAATTTTCAAAGATACGGAAGGGGCGATATGTACGTAAAAATAAAAGTCAAAATGCCAAAAAAACTCTCCAAAAACGCTAAAAAGTTGCTAGAGGAATTGGATAAAGAAATTTAAGAAATGAAACAATCTCACTTATTCGCTAAAACAATAAGAAATATTTCCGATGATGTTAAGTCCGTAAGCCATAAGTTATTGCTTAGGGGCGGTTTTATTTTTCCGGTTAGCGCCGGAATTTATGCGTTGAGTCCTTTGGGATTCCGCGTTTTTGAAAAAATAAAAAATATAATCAGAAACGATTTTGATCAATTTGAAGCGCAAGAAATATCTATGCCCATTGTGCATCCGGCCAGAATTTGGAAACAGACCGGTCGTTTTCAGGATATCGGAGACGAACTTTGGAAAATTAAAAATCGCGAGGGAGAAGATTTCGTTTTGGCGATGACGCACGAAGAAATAGCGGCATACATAGCCGAAACAATTATTAAGACCTATAAAGATTTGCCTATTTTGGTCAACCAGTTTCAAGTAAAAATCAGAGATGAATTGCGCGCTCGCGGAGGAATGTTGCGCGCCAAAGAATTTTTAATGCAGGATGCTTATTCTTTTGATAAAGATGAAAAAGGAATGGACGAGTCTTATGAAAAATTTTATGAAAGTTATGGCAGGATATTTAAAAATTTATCGCTTGAAGCCGTACCGGTTGAAGCGTCCGGCGGCGTAATGGGACAGGGTCAATCGCACGAATTTATGCTTATTTCCGAAGCGGGGGAAGATAAAATCGCTTTTTGCGAACAATGCGGATATAAAGCGAATATTGAAGTGCTTGCGAACGCTAAAATTTGTCAAAAATGTAAAATTGAATTAAAAGAGACGAGTGCGGTAGAACTTGGTCAAACGTTTAAATTGGGATTGAAGTATTCTAGATCTCTTAATGTTAAATTTAAAGACAGTAACGGCAAAGATAATATCGTATATATGGGTTCTTATGGTATAGGTATTGGCAGGGCAATGGCCGCTGTCGCGGAAATTCACAACGACGAAAAGGGGTTGGTGTGGCCGCAGGCGTTAAGTCCTTTCGCGGCGCATCTGATAAGTTTGGGACAAAACAAGGAATCTGATAGGGTTTATACGGCTTTGCTAAAATCTGGCATTGATGTATTGTACGATGACAGGCTGGATAAAACGCCTGGAGAGAAATTCACGGATGCGGATCTGATGGGGATGCCGTTCAGGATTGTAATAAGCGCTAAAACGGCGGTAAATAAAAAAGCGGAAGTGAAAAAACGCAATGAAAATAAAGTTTCAATCGTAAGTTATGCCGAACTGAATAATATTTTACAATAATATTAAAAATAAAAAATTTCTATTTTGCTTAATAAATTTTTTGGCTTATTCTCAAAAGATCTTGGCATTGATTTGGGTACCGCGAATACTCTTGTTTACGTTAAAGATAAAGGAATCGTTATTAACGAACCGTCGGTAGTCGCTATTAATCAAAAAACAGGACAAGTGTTGGCCATTGGTTCGGCGGCGAAAAATATGGTTGGTCGTACGCCGGCTCATATTGTCGCATTGCGTCCTTTGGTAAACGGAGTAATATCCGATTTTGAGGTTACCGAACAAATGTTGAAATATTTTTTTAACAAGGCGCATGAAGGAAAATTCAATTTTATGCCTCGTCCCCGCGTTGTTGCGGCTATACCTTCCGGCGTTACGGAGGTTGAGAAAAAAGCGGTAATTGACGCGGCGAAAAATGCCGGCGCGCGCGAAGTATTCTTGATTGAAGAACCGATAGCGGCGGCTTTGGGCGCGCGTCTTCCTATTCAAGAAGCATTGGCTAGTATGATTGTTGATATTGGCGGCGGAACAACGGAAGTCGCGGTTATTTCTTTGGGAGGCATTGTTTTAAGCAAGAGCTTGAGGATAGCCGGAGATAAATTAAACGAAGATATCATCCAATATGCCCGAGACGAATTTAACCTTCTTCTCGGAGAACGTACGGCTGAAAATATCAAAATAGCCGTCGGTTCCACCGAAGAACAAGAAGAATTATTGGAAGCGCCTATGCGCGGGCGCGATATAGTAACGGGACTTCCAAAAGAAATCATAGTTAATGATGTTCATATAAGAAAAGCTATGAATCGTTCGGTCAAATTTTTAGTAGATGCGATTCGCAGCACCGTTGAAGAAACGCCGCCGGAGTTACTTGCCGATTTAATGAGCCACGGAATCATTCTTGCTGGCGGTGGAAGTCTTTTAAGGGGTTTGGCAAATTCAATACAGAAAGAAACTAAAATTTCAGTAACAGTGGCCGACGATCCATTGACCGCCGTAGTTAGGGGAACTGGATTTGTGCTGGAAAAACTTGACGAATTAGCCGAAATTTTGGTTGATACCGATAACCTCGAATCGCCAAAATAAATAAAAAATGATCAGTTTTCGAAATATTATTATCGTAATAGCGTTATTGATTATTATTTTTACGTTGTTTTTTTTCAATTTTTCCGATGAAAACGGAAAATTTTCGGCAATTTTTTCAATAAAAACATTGGATTCGACAATTGTTTTTCCTGTAAAAATTTTTTCCGTAATTTCGAAAAAAACAACCGATTTTTTCGGTTTATTTGCGCATATAAGCGCTCTAAAACATGAAAATGAGCAACTTCATTTAGAAAACAAAAAGCTTGTTGTGAAGAATATTAAGTTGGAAGAATTGAAAATTGAAAACGAATTATTGCGAATCGCTTTAAATCTTGAAAAATCGGAGAAATACGATCTTGTGCCGGCGCGCATTATCGGGAAAGATCCGGCGGCGTTAAGCGGTTTTATTATTATTGATAAAGGAAACAATTTCGGCATTATGGAAAACGCGGCCGTAATTTCTCAAAGCGGTGTTTTTATCGGACAAATAAAAAAAGTAAATTCTATTTATTCTCACTTTATTCCGGTTGTCGCTCCGGGCAGTTCCATCAATGCGATAACCAAGAATTCGAGAGTTCAGGGGGTTTTGAAGGGAAGGTATGGGCTTTCTTTGATTTTGGAGCTCGTGCCTCAAGACAAGGATATCCAGATCAATGAAGCGGTAATAACATCGGGTATTAATGATAATTTTCCGTCCGGTATTTTAATCGGCTATGTTATGGATATTATGTCCGACGCGGATAAACCTTTTAAAGATATTTTGATTAAAAGCGGAGAAAATATTATGGATATTGAATGGGTTTATATTCTTAAAAATTAGCACGAACCCCGTCGGAAATTTTTATGCGCGGCATTAACGGGGAAAATGCGTAAAACATTATTATATTTTTATGGCAACGGCAAACAGCGCAATACAGACTTCTAACGGGGTGAAATATTTTTTACCCTTTTTATTGTTAATTTTGATTTGGTTTAAAGTGGCGGTTTTGCCTGCCGGCGCAGAAGTTGTTTTAATGGCTTCCCTGGCTGCAAGTTTTATTTTGCCGGTTAATTATTTTCTTTCGTTAATATTGGCAGTCGGATTGATTTTCGATCGCATTTCCGCCTTGCCCCCCGGAATTTTAACGGTAAGTTTGATTTTTTCTGTTTTGTTATTTTTATTTTTGCAGCGGATTTTTAGTTTAAATTTTAAAAGTTTGTTTATAAATTTATTTATAGTTTTATTATTTTATGAATTTTTAATCTGGGGTTGCGTTGAAATTGCGGCGCAGTTTGCCGATTATCGAATAATCGCCCGCAATGATTTAATCATTTTTTTTAATAATACATTTTTTACGGCTCTGGCATTTAATCTTATTATTATAATTTTTTTGTCTTATTGGTTTGGAAAAAGAAAGGTATATGAATATTTTGTCAAAATATAAAATTAAATTTAATTCCAAAGAAACAATCGAACCGGAAGAAATTTTTTTCGACCCGTCAAATATAACGGTTGATTCCATGGGACAGGTGGAAGTTCCGATAAAACAGGCGAACATCATTATTTTTTTTATTATTACATCAATTCTTCTTGTTGTTTTCGGAGGCAAGGTTTTATATATGCAAATTTTCCGTTATGATTATTTTTCTCAAATAGCCAAGTCCAATAAAATGCGCAGCATAAGCATAGAAGCGCCGCGCGGAATTATTTTTGATCGATCCGGACGCCAGCTCGTATTCAATGGATCCTCTTTTGATCTAATCGTTATTCCCGCTTTTTTTCCCGTTAATTCCCCTGAAAGAACTGTGCTAACAGATAAATTAAGCAAAATAATCGGAGAAACAAATGATAAAATTTCCGGTTTAATAAAAAAAAGAGGGAATTATTTTTTGGGCGAAGTTGTAATCAAAGAAAATATCGATTATGATTCGGCTCTTTTATTCGAATCGCAGATAAACGATATTAACGGAGTTTATTTAAAGCAAAAAAATTTTCGAAAATATGTTGACGGAGAATATTTTTCTCATATTTTAGGTTATGTGGGAAAAATTTCTCCGGATGAAATATTAAAAGATAATAAATATTCAATTAATGATTTTATCGGTAAAGACGGAATAGAATCTTATTACGAAGGGGAATTGCGAGGTGTGGCCGGGGAACAAAAAATTGAAGCTAATCAAAAAAATTCCGAAAATAAGCCCGTCGTCGTGAAAGAACCATTGGCCGGCAAAAATCTTGTTTTAACCATCGATTATAATTTGCAGAAAAAACTTTACGATGTTATGTTGCGTAAATTAAAATCATTGAACTTGCGCAAGGGTGCGGCAATTATTGTTCATCCGGCTACCGGCGAAACATTGGCGCTTGTAAGTTTTCCTTCTTTCGATAATAATACGTTTAGCGCATTTAACGCTGGCGGTTCGTCTTTTGCCAATCCGCAAGATGTTTTCAATGACCCGGCCAAACCATTGTTTAATAGGGCGGTATCCGGAATTTATCCGCCCGGTTCAACCGTTAAGCCTTTTTTGGCGGCAGGAATTCTTGAAGAAGGATTGATTTCTCCCTATAAAAAGATATTTGCGGCCGGCGCGATCACGATTGCGGATCAATATAATCCCGACGTTTTTTATACATTTCATGATTGGAAAGAACACGGATCGATAAATATAATTGATGCCATAGCGCAATCATCCAACGTTTATTTCTATACTCTTGGCGGCGGTTACGGGAATATTAAGGGTTTGGGCATAGATAGAATAAAATATTATTTGAATAAATTTCATTTTGGTTTAAAAACAGGCATTGATTTGCCCGGGGAAGCGATAGGAATAATTCCCGATCCGCAATGGAAAAATGAAGTTAAAAATGAAGATTGGTATATCGGCGATACTTACAATACCTCAATCGGTCAAGGAGATATGATGGTAACGCCGATACAATTAGTATCAGCTGCAAGTTATATAGCAACCGGCAAATGGCATACGCCCTATTTAGTAAAAAAAATAATAGATAATGAACAATATAAAACGATTAAAGCAAATGAATTTGACGATAATATTTCCGATAAAAATATCGACATAGCGCGTGAAGGTATGAGGCAAGCCGTGGTGCGCGGTTCAGCCCAAGCTCTTTCCGGAATTTCACGGCAGGTAGCCGGTAAAACCGGCACCGCGCAATTCGGTTCGGATGGAAAATATCACGCCTGGTTTATCGGATTCGCACCGTTTGATAATCCAAATTTGGCAATCGTTGTACTGATTGAAGGAGGCGGAGAAGGAAGCTCCGTGGCTGTGCCGGTTGCGAAAGAAGTGCTGGAATGGTATTTTGGAAATTACAAATAGAGTAATCGCGAATATACGAATTTATGCAAATATACAAATAGTATACTCGTATATTATTTAAAATTTGTATATTCGTGATTACTTTATTACGAAAATATCATAAATAAAGTATAATAAAGATAACTATTACTAATGCTGTTTGCCGCATTGATGCCGGTATTCGGTTAAATTAATAGTTGTAATTGTTTTATGAGTCAGCGTTTTATCAGTTCCAAGGGATTGCAAAAAATAAAAGAAAAATTGGATTTTTTAAAAAATAAAAGAAGCGAAATAGCCGAGCGAATCAGCGATGCGAAAAATCAGGGCGATATTTCTGAAAATGCGGAATATGAAGAAGCTAAAGAAGCCCAGGCGTTTAATGAAGGCAAGATCATTAAATTGGAAGAAACGTTAAAAAGTTGCGTTATTGTCGCAAAAAATAAAGACCAGGATATTGCCGGTATCGGTTCGATATTGGAAGTGAAAACCAAAGATCAAACAAACGTTTTTACGATTGTCGGACCAGAAGAAGTTGATCCGAATAAAAATTTTATTTCCAATGAATCTCCTTTGGGAGAAGCTTTTATGGGCAGAAAAAAGGATGATATAATCGAGGTAGAAACACCCGGCGGAAAAGTAAAATATAAAATAATTGATATAAGATAATTATAATTACGATGGATAAAAAACATAAAAAAGCGGATTTTAAAAAATCGGTAAAATCGGATATGTCCGGGAAGATTATGTCGGATAATTTTAAAAATGTTTTAGCCGGTTATATTAAAAAATTGGAAAATATAAAAAAATCCGGCATTGATCCGTATCCCTCGAAAGTAAATCGCGATTATTCGTGCGAAGAAATTAAATCAGATTTTGAAGCATTGTCAATCAACGGGAAATTATCAGTAGCCGGTCGTATTATGTCTGTTCGTGAACACGGAGGATCAACGTTCGTCGACATTGAAGATGGGACAGGGAAACTGCAGGTTTATTTTAAAAAAGACAAGTTAGGCGATGAAAATTATAAATTTTTTTCTGATAATTTTGGCAAAGGAGATTTTATGGAAGTTAATGGCATTCCTTTTACTACAAAACGAGGAGAAAAAAGTCTAATTGCCGATTCATACAGGCTATTAAGCAAAGCGTTGATTCCAATACCTGAAAAATGGTACGGTTTAAAGGATTTTGAATCAAGATTGCGGCAGCGTTATCTTGATTTAATGATGAATCCCGAGGTGCGCAAGCTTTTTATCGAAAGAAGTCGTTTTATTGACAATTTCAGAAATTATTTGAAAGAAGACGGTTTTTTGGAAGTAGAAACGCCTGTTTTGGAAAGTATACCCGGCGGCGCGGAAGCCGAACCGTTCATTACGCATCATAATACATTAAATATTGATTTACATTTGCGAATTTCACTGGAGCTTCATTTAAAACGGTTGATAGTCGGCGGATTTAACAAAGTTTTTGAAATCGGCAAGGTTTTCCGCAACGAAGGAATGTCCCGCGAACATTTGCAGGAATTTACTTTATTGGAATTTTACCGCGCTTACTGGGACTATAATCAACTGATGGATTTCACGGAAAGTATGTATAAAAAGGTTGCCCAGAAAATTTTCGGCAAATTAGAGTTTGAATACGAAGGGACAAGATTAAATTTTAATCAAATATGGCCGCGGCTTAAATATAAAGATGTATTTGAAAAATATTCGGGTATTAATTTGGATGGCATCAAAACAAGAGAAGATATTATAAAAGAAATAAATAAGCGTAAAATAAATATAGAAATTGAGAAAAAAGCGGGATTAGGACGGATTATAGACCAGGTTTATAAAAAAACTGCGCGTCCTAAACTGACCGGTCCTCTATTTCTTATAGACCATCCGATTTCTGTTTCTCCTTTGGCGAAAGAAAAAAAAGACGATCCGGGGTTTGTTGAAAGATTTCAAATATTAATAATGGGGTCGGAATTGGGCAATGGTTTTTCGGAATTAAACGATCCGATTGAACAAAAGAAAAGATTTGAAGAGCAGATGCGGCTTCGCGAAGCCGGCGATAAGGAGGCGCAAATGATAGATGAAGATTTTATTGAGGCGTTAAAATACGGAATGCCGCCAACTGCGGGTTTCGGTGTCGGGTTAGATAGATTGTTCATGATTTTATCCGGCGTATCATCGATAAGGGAAACTGTGCTTTTCCCTACAATGAAACTGGAATAAAAAAATATGGAAAAATTAAGGGAAGAAATAATAAATAAGAAAAATAATATTGAAAAAATAAATATGACAGACAATAGTATTATCAATTTAATCCGTAAAAATCCGCAGTTTGTAAAAGATAAAATTGCGCTTAAAAATGTTAAAGTTGATATTGATAAAATTGCAGAACTGGATAATGAAAAGAGGCGTTTAACTCAAGAAGTTGAAAAATTGCGCGCGGAACAGAATAAAGTCAACAAATATATGGACGAAATTAAAAGCGAGGAAAGGAGGGAACGAATAAAAGATATGCAGGAATTGAAAAAAAATCTAAAAGAAATTGAAGCGAGTTTAAATATAATGGAAATGGAATACGAAAAATTAATTTATCAGATTCCAAATTTGCCTTTTGACGAAGTACCGATCGGCAAAGATGAATCCGGCAATATCGTGTTGCGGGAAGTCGGCGAAAAAAGAGAATTTGAATTTAAACCGAAAGATTATATGGAGATAGCGGAAAAGATAGGATTGATCGACACGGAAAGCGCAGCGGAAGTTTCCGGTTCGCGTTTCGGATATCTAAAAAAAGAATCCGTTCTCTTGGAACTTTCTTTAATAAAGTTTGCGTTTGATATACTTGGTAAAGAAGGTTTTATACCGGTCATACCGCCCGTAATGATAAAAGAAAAAGCGATGCGAGCGATGGGTTATATGGAAAGGGGCGGTGATGAAATATATCATTTAGAAAAAGATGGTTTATATCTTACGGGAACCGCGGAACAATCTCTCGGCGCGATGCATATGGACGGAATTTTTAATGAAAAAGATTTGCCAAAAAGATACGCCGGTTTTTCAACTTGTTTCAGGCGGGAAGCGGGTTCATACGGGAAAGACACGCGGGGAATTTTAAGAGTGCATCAGTTTGATAAAATAGAAATGTTTAGTTTTTGCCATCCGGAAAAATCGACGGAAGAGCATAAATTTTTTCTGGAAATGGAAGAAAAATTGATGCAAACACTGGAAGTTCCGTACAGGGTTTTAAATATTTGCACCGGCGACTTGGGCGATCCGGCTGCCGCCAAATACGATATAGAAGCGTGGATGCCCGGGCAGGGGACATATCGTGAAACCCATTCGACTTCCAATACCACGGATTTTCAGACACGCCGTTTGAATACTCGTTTTAAATCCAATAATCCGCATATCAAACAACGGATGAATTTTGTTCATGCTATAAACGGTACGGCTTTCGCCATCGGCAGAACGCTGATCGCCATTATTGAAAATTACCAGCAAAAAGACGGAACCATTACGGTGCCGGATGTTTTAAAAGAATATATGGGAATGGATAGAATAAAATAATTTTATATCAATGGCATCTTGGCTTGAAATCAACAAGGAAAACATAGTTCACAATATAAAATCAATAAAGTCTTTGCTGGAAAAAGATGTTTGTTTTATAGCCATTGTTAAAGCCAACGCTTATGGATATGGCATCGTTGAAGTGTCAAAGATAGTTGAAAAAAACGGCGCCGATATGCTCGGCGTTTTTTCCTTGGAAGAAGCGGAAATTTTACGGAAAAATAAAATAACGAAACCGATTTTGATATTAGGGTATGTTTTTGCCAATGATTTGCCAAAAGCAATAAAATTAAATTGTCATTTAACGGTTTATGATTTTGAAACCGTTAAAGCGTTGGGCGCGGCGTGTTCGGATAAAGTGAAAATCCACATTAAGATGGAAACAGGTTTGAATCGGCTGGGGATTGCGCTTAAAGATTTGCCGCGATTTTTAAAATCCGTTAAAACGTATAAAAATATTGAAATTATCGGAATTTTTTCTCATTTTGCCGATAGCGATAATGAAAAGTCGGTAAAATCGCAGTTGGAAAAGTTCAAATTAGCGATAAAAATATGCAACAACAACGGATTATATCCGCAAATAAAACATATCGCTTCCACCGCGTCCGCTTTGACTATTCAGGAATCTCGTTTTAACACGGTAAGGATAGGACTAGGAATTTACGGACTTTGGCCGTCATCAAAAGCAAAAATAACGGCTGAAAAACTTGGTGTAAAAATAGAATTGAGATCTGCGATGTTATGGAAGACGAGAATAATTCAACTCAAACATTCCGAAAAAGAAAATTGCATAGGTTATGGATGCGCGGAAATAACGAAACGAAAAACAAAAATCGCTATCTTGCCAGTTGGCTATTGGGACGGTTACGACAGAAGGTTATCAAAAATAGGCGAGGTTTTGATTCACGGCAAACGATGCAAGATTTTAGGCAGAGTTTGTATGAATATGACAATGGTTGATGTGACAGACATTCCAAATGCGCGAATAGGCGATGAAGCGGTATTGCTCGGTAAACAGGATCGAGAAGAAATAACCGTAGAAGAAATAGCCGAATATTGTGGCACAATCAATTATGAAATTACGGCAAGAATTAACCCGCTGGTATCAAGAATACATTTATGATTATATATCATCAACGAAAAAAATACGCGACGCAACTAACGCGAGTTTCATTGAAAATGAAGTTTTTTTTGGCATTAATGATTTTTGCCGGCGGCGGCTTTTTCTATCTTTTTTTTATTTCACCGGTTTTTCAAATAAATCAAATAGCTATAAACGGCAATAAAAATATTTCCGAAAAAAACATCGATCAAACGGTCGACGAGTATTTAAACCGCCGTTTTTTGTTTTTTTGGCGTCCGCGAAATATAATTTTAGCGAAATCAAAAGAAATTTCCCAAAAAATTTTAGATAAATATGTATTGATAGGGGAAGTGTCAGTTGCGAAAAAATATTTTCATAAAATAGAAATTGCGATTAAAGAAAGGGAAATTTTCGCGATTTGGTGCAAAGCAGTTATCCGCAAACAGGACAAAGATATAAACGAAGCGATTATAAACGAAGTTAGCGGAGATTTATTGACGATTAAAGACATTGAAATTGCCGAGGAGTTTATTCCAACGGACAGATGTTATTACATTGACGATACGGGAATAATTTTCAGCAAAGCGCCACAATCGTTCGGATCGCTAATTTTACGAATCGATGAAATTTACGATAAAGACGTGAAAATAGGAGATAAAATATTAAATAATGGAATCATTGCATCCATTATGTCTGTTCAGAAATCTTTCAACACGAAAAATCTTAAAATTATAAAGTTTTTTATAAAAAATCTTAAATTGCCGGATTTGGAAATTTTAACTTCCGAAAATTGGAAAATTTACTTGGATAGAGACGCAAACATAGAAAATCAAATGGAAATTTTGGAAAAAGTTTTGGAAAAAAAAATAACCGTTTCCGAAAGGAAAAATTTGGAGTACATTGATTTAAGAATACCGGATAGGGTTTATTACAGATGATGGACGCGAAATCTTAAACTTGAAAAATAAAACTGATACAAAAATTAAAAAGAGGCGGTTAAGCCTCTTTTATTTTTTGCTATACCAGACGGGTACATAGGTAACACTTTCGCAGAATTGTTAAAGTTAATGGGCGTTTCATAGTTTAAAGATTCATGCGGCCTGTTAAAGTTGTATTCGATTAACCATTCAGTAACGTTTCTGTTGAATTTTACAACATCGGGAGTAAAATTACCAAGATTAATAAACTCGCATTGTATGGTTCTGTTGAATCTTTCATTCACCGGATTGTCTTTCGGGGTTCTGACGCGGGAATAATATCTTCCAAGCTTTAATTTCACGCAAGCTTGATTAAAGTATTTTCCAAATTCAGATCCATTATCCGTTTGGATATTATCAATGTTTCCATTCACCAGATACATTAACCTGTTTAAAAAATCGGAAGCGTTATACGAGTTGGCGTTTTTATACATTCTGGCGAAAGCGACTTTGGAAAAAGAATCAATTCTGTTTTTCCACTTATGGAATGTTTTTCTTGATATGCCGAAACAACGGCAGGTCAAAGACGCGTTCTTGCGCTTACGGTAATAATCAAACCATTTAATTCTTTGTTTGGCTTGCCGGGATAAATTAGCGTATTTATTGAAATATGAAGCCATATGATAGAGCGGCAGCAGGTCATTCGTCAAATGAAAACCTGAACCGTATATTTTATTGATTATCGTTCTATCATAATACACGGCTTCATCTTGAATCCACCTTTTATTTGCCATATTTCTTGATTTTCAAGGTGTTACCTATGTATCTCATCTTGTGCATATTTTCAATAATATTGATAATACCATCAAAACGAAATAAAAAGTCAGAATTATTATCATAGGTTGGTTATCTATGATCCAGTTAATATTCATATCCTTCTCCTTTTCCAGTATAAAAATTTTTAAAAAACACAGACCGTAAATTTACAGTATAATTATACTCTTTTATCTTGCATTTGTCAAATTATAAACAAATATCGAATGACCGATGACGGTCGCGGGCGTGTATTTATTTAGCCATTTATAATAATCGGTTTGTTCTTTGAATCCCGGCGCGGAATTTCCCCGTCCGCCTTGCAAAAATGTCGCGGATACGGCGAGCCAGCCCCCCAATGCTTCGTTTTCCGGCCGTGAACCCCGCCACGGCTCAAATTTATCGCCCAAATAGTATTTTGGATTGCCGCCGCCGAAATAGTCAAGTTTAATTTTATTTACATTGTTTTTATTTACCCATATTGCTAATCGTTTTAAATCCTGTCCCCAATCCAAATTGGAGTCAACGACATATTTATAGCCATTTTTCGATCCGCCAGCCGTTTCATTAAAATAGGCGAGGTAGTGGGGAAATGCGGATAAATTGGCGTATAAATACCAGCCAAAAAGTAGAAAGTAGAAAATAGAAAGTAGAAAATATATTTTCCGGTCTTTTATTTTTTCAATTAAGTTTATCGTATTGCCGCTAATTAAAACGTAGACAAATGGAATTGTCGGCAGAATATGGCGGATACCGATATTCAACCGGCTACGGACAGATATTGTCCAGTATATTACTATAAAAATCAGCATTGCGATTTGCGCTATATTTTTGGGAATAAATTCGGAAAATTCTCGCAGGCGATTTTTAAACATTGCCGCCAAACAGAAATTAAACGCGTAACGCCAGCTTCTCCACTTGTAAACTGCTAATTTTATTAAAGCGAAAATCAACGCTATGAACGTTAAAATATGCAAAGTTAGCGGTTCTTTTATAAGATAAACAATCGGGAAATAAGAGTGCCAGCCAAGATTTGAAACTTGTCCCAGAAAATAAGTCGTATTGCCGCCAAGCGTTCTTTGGTTGACCATCATTAAGCCCAGCAGATATTGACCGTAACTTCGTAAAATCGGTTTATCGGACATCCATGTCACAAAATTGACGAGCGGGCGATTGCCGTAGGTTTTTAGAATGCAAACCGTATCGCGAAATTGGCTGACGGGATATTTTTCCAAATTCAAGTTTGCGCAATTATCAATTTGCAAAATAGTATTTCTTGCTTCTTGAGTTGCTGGCGCGATGGGATAATTCCAAACGTGATATTGATAAATCGGATAAAGGATAATGGCCCCGATAACGAAAATCATCAATAAAAGAAGGGCGTTTTTCCATACAATAGATATTTTATTAGCATTTGGATAATTTAATATCCGGCTTATTGTAAAAATAACGATTAACAGAACAAAAAACGGGATTAATAAAAATGTGGAAAATTTCAGGAGTAGCGCGATACCCAAAACAATTCCGGAAATAATAATATTTTTTTTAGACGGATTTCGCAGCGCTTTGATAAAATAATAAGTCGCGATGAAAATTCCCGCGGCGGC
Organism: Parcubacteria group bacterium GW2011_GWA2_38_13b; assembly: GCA_000992445.2. Lineage (GTDB taxonomy): Bacteria > Patescibacteriota > Minisyncoccia > GWA2-38-13b > GWA2-38-13b > GWA2-38-13b. The sequence goes on along the minus strand of LBUF02000011.1, from coordinate 39,121 downwards.
CGATACATCCGTCGTCACGAACCGTCCGTGCGTTAAAACGGTAGGGGACAACGCGTAAAGAAAAAGAGCGACAAGCCCTGCTTTTGGGCCGTAAAGTTCGCGCGCCCATTTGAAAATATAAAAACCCAAAATAAGCATTATTAAAATTGACGGAATGCGGGACCAGAAAATTATGTTATCGGCGTTATTGCCGATGTCATATAAAAAATTGAAACCGAATGACCATTGGCTGTTTATCTCATTTTGCCAAAAGCGGCTCGCATCATTAAAATTTATTTTGTCGTTGCTGATTTTTGAGTAAATTAACGCGGAAATTCCCGCCAAATCCTTTACTAACGGCGGATGTTCCGGGTTTATCCGCATATCTTTTTTAACTATATAAGAATATCCGGCCGGAATATGGCTCGCTTCATCCATAATAGCGGAATCGTTCCAAACGCTGGCAATGGCGAGAAAAGTCATTGCTAAAAATAAAATTACGACAATAATACTTATTTTATATTTCATAGTTTTTATATCCGTATTGTATCATAACTTATAAATTTGTTATAATATCATTGATTGGTTTAATTCATTAAAGTAACATATAAAATATGGATATCATTTCGGAAAAAATACAAAAATCAAAAGAGGGAGAACAGAAAAAAATTGATGAAAAATTATCTTTAGAACAAAAAATCATTGGAAAAGAGCAGGAACCGATTCCCGCGATTAAGAAAAAAAATGACTTGTCAAAAACGAAACCCGTTAATGGTTCCTCGACGAAACAGATAAAAGAACAAACTGCGGCAACCAAGGGAACCGCGAGACGAAGACAGATAAAAATACTTGCCGATTTGGCAATGGAAAAAGGCGTGCATTATGCTGTTGCTATGGCAAAAAAAATAGACAACGCTTATATTTTAGACGAATTGCACGATACGTTAATTGACGAACTTTACGAAGAATTAAAAAGCAGGGGTTTATTATAATGAAATTCAACGATTTTAAAAACAAGCGGATTACTGTTGTGGGTTTGGGCCTTCTTGGAGGAGGAGTCGGCGCGGCGCGTTTTTTTTGCGAAAACGGAGCGCGAGTGACTGTCACTGATTTAAAAACCGAAAACGAACTCCAAGAATCAATCCAACAATTAAATAAATTTAAAATTAATTATGTTTTAGGCGGTCATCGCGAAGAAGATTTTATTAACGCGGATTTGGTCATTTACGGACCGGGGGTAAGATTGAATTCGCCTTATTTAAAAATTGCGCGGGAAAATAACGTAAAATTGGATACGGATATCGGAATTTTTTTTAACAACTGCCCCTGTCCGATTATTGGCATCACGGGAACGAAAGGCAAGTCAACTATGACAACTTTAGTTTATGAATTATTGAAATCCCTTCCTTTTGACAGGCAAGGAAAATATAAAAAAATTTTTCTGGGAGGCAATATACAAAAATCGGTATTGGAAATTTTACCGAAATTAAACAAAAAATCATTAGTCGTTTTGGAGCTTTCAAGCTGGCAACTGGAAGGTCTTGCTCGCCACAGAAAAAGCCCCGATACGGCAATTGTCACGAATATATTGCCTGATCATTTAAACACTTATGACAGTTTCAATAAATATTTTTCCGCTAAAAAAAATATTTATAAATATCAAAGACCAGAAGATTTTTTAATTCTTAATTATGACGATAAAAAGTTGCGTCGCATAAGTCGGAAATCGGTAAAAGGAAATATTCTTTACTATTCGTTTGATGAAAATTCGCGCGATTTTACGGCGTATGTAAAAAATGGCGATATTTTTTACAAGGATCATTTTATCTATCGCGTAAAAAATTTAAAAATAGAAGGGGAGCATAATTTAAGGCATATTTTAGGCGCGTTAACGGCGATTAGCCGGTATAACGTACTTTTGCCAAAAATTCGCCGCGTGATATCAAATTTTAAGGGTATACCGGGTCGCCTTGAAAAAATTATTCAAAAAAACGGGATTGAATACATAAACGATACAACCGCAACAAATCCTGATGCCGTTGTGGAAGCTTTGAAAACAAAAGGTGGCGATGGTTCGCAAAAGAAAATAGTGCTTATATGCGGAGGCGTTGATAAAAATCTAGACAGTTATCGCCGGCTAGCAAAATATATAAAAAAATTTGTAAAAAATATCATATTGTTGCCGGGTACGGCATCGGAAAAATTGAAAAAAGAGCTTGTGCTGTTAAAAACCAATGTGCCGATAATTGAAGCTGACAACATAAACACGGCGGTAAAAAATGCAATTTTCTGCGCCGTTAAAAACGACGTGGTAATATTTTCTCCGGGAGCGGCCAGTTTTAATTTATTTAAAAACGAGTTTGATCGCGGCGACAAATTTATTGCATCGATTAAAGCGAATTTATGAATTCAAGAAAACATCATTACGATACAATTTTATTGTATATTGTTTTCGCTCTTGTTGTTTTTGGAATTACTATTCTTTCCAGCGCTTCGGTGGTCATATCCAATGAAAATTTCGGCGAACCATACTACTATCTTAAGCATCAATTATTCAATGGATTAGCGGTTGGTTTGGCGCTTTTTTACGCTGGTTTCAAGATAGATTATAAATTTTGGAAAAAAATAAGTTTGCCGCTTATAATCTTAAGCATAGTTTTATTGCTTATGGTTTTTAGCGATAATTTCGGTTTTAATCGTGGCATAGCCACAAGGTGGCTGGCTTTCGGGGGCTTAATGTTCCAACCGACTGAAATTGTAAAATTATTTTTTATCTTTTATCTCGCCGCATTATTTGAAAAAAAGAAAAAAAATGTTAAAGATTTCTATAAAGGTTTTATCCCCTTTATCATTATACTCAGCGTAATCAGCGCGCTTGTAGCCGCTCAACCGGATATCGGTACATTGGGCGTGATTGCTGCGATTTCTCTCGCTATTTATTTCGTGGCAGGAGCTGATATTCGCCATCTTTTCTTGATTTGTTTAACCGGATCCGCCGCCTTGTTCGTTCTGGTCAAAGCAGCGCCCTACAGAATGGATCGTTTTACGGCTTTTATCAATCCGGGAATTGATCCGACCGGAATCAGTTACCAAATCAATCAGGCTTTAATAGCTATAGGGATGGGAGGGTTATGGGGTTTGGGTTATGGTTATGGCCAGCAAAAAATATTGTATCTTCCGGAGGTCATCGGCGATTCAATTTTTGCAATCATAGCGGAAGAGCTGGGTTTTGTCGGAGGAACGGTTATTATTGCTTTATTTGTAATTTTGGCAATACGCGGATTTAAAATAGCCAAACACGCTCCCGATAAATTTGCCGAACTTACGGCATTTGGCATCGTATTTTGGATTATTTTTCAAGCCTTTATAAATATAGCGTCAATATCGGGCATTGTGCCAATGACCGGCGTACCATTGCCATTTATCAGTTACGGCGGAACATCACTGGCTTTAAATTTATTTGGTATGGGAGTAGTATTAAATATATCAAAGCATACGATATAATCTTTTATGACAAATATGACAAAACGTATTTTATTGACCGGCGGCGGAACGGGAGGACATTTATTTCCATTGGTTGCCGTTGCTCAAAAATTAAAGAAAATTGAAACGGAAAATATTGAATTATTTTTTGCGGGATCCATGTCTCCGGGTATGGATGTTTTAAAAAAAGAACAAGTGGAAATCAATGCTATTATGGCGGGAAAAATGCGGAGATCTTGGCGGTTTTGGGATATTATTGATAACGGAATTGATTTTCTAAAATTGATTTTCGGTTTTTTTCAGGTATTTTGGCGCGTTTGGCGCATTATGCCGGATGTAATTTTCAGTAAAGGAGGATACGGAAGTTTTACGGTTGTTGTCGTCGGATGGATATATCATATTCCGATAATCCTGCACGAATCCGATTCTATCCCGGGCATCACTAATCGTCTTTTGGGAAAATTGGCAAAAAATATCGCCATTTCTTTTGAACGATCCGCCACATATTTTAAAAAAGGGAAATGCGCGTTGACGGGGAATCCCGTAAGAGAAGAATTATCGCAGGGAAATGCGGAGGAAGCCAAACGATTTTTTCAACTTCAAGGAGGCCGTCCGGTTTTATTTATTTTCGGCGGTTCCCAGGGATCACAAGCCATTAACTTACTGATCTTAGAAATTCTTGCCAAAATTATTGAAAATTTTGAAATAATCCATCAATGCGGAGATAAAAATTACGAAGAAATAAAAAACGCGAGCGATAAATTATTGTCCGATAATGCGCGGAGATATTACCATCTTTATTCGTTTCTGCGCGATGAATTAAAACACGCTTATGCCGTTTGCGATTTAATAATAAGCAGGGCGGGCGCATCCAATAT
>LBUF02000011.1:28897-34689 GCA_000992445.2 Parcubacteria group bacterium GW2011_GWA2_38_13b | reverse complement strand
CGGAAAATATGCTTTTGAATAAAATTGAGTATCTCGCGGTAAACGATGAATTGCGCCAAAAAATGGAAAATCGGGCGAAAAATTTTGCCAGACCCGATGCCGCCGATAAAATCGCGGAAAAAATTTTAGAGATAATATCTATAAAATAAATTATGCCAACAATAAAAACGAGATTCGCGCCAAGTCCGACCGGCGATTTGCATATCGGCGGTTTAAGAACGGCGCTTTATAATTATTTATTCGCTAAAAAAAATAACGGAAAATTTATATTACGCATTGAAGATACTGACCGAGCGCGTTTTAAGGAGGGGAGTGTTGAGACGATTTTAACGGGGCTGAAGTGGGTTGGCATTAAAGCCGACGGCAAAATCGTTTATCAATCGTCAAGAACCGATATTTATAAAAAATACGCGGAACAATTAACCGCTGAGAATAAAGCGTATCGTTGTTTTTGTTCTGTTGAAATTTTAAACAAGATACGCGAAGAGCAAGTAAAGAAAGGCAATCCAGCCAAATACGACCGCAGATGTTTGGAATTATCAAAAGAAGAAATTGAAGAAAAAATTAAAAAAAATAATCCGTATGTAGTACGATTGATAATTCCTGACGGCAAGACGAAATTTAAAGATTTAATTCGCGAAAACGTTGAATTTAACAATAAAGAAATCGATGATCAGGTTTTATTAAAATCCGACGGATATCCAACCTATCATTTGGCGAATGTTATCGATGACCATTTGATGAAAATTAGTCATGTTATTCGCGCCGAAGAATGGCTGCCTTCAACTCCGAAACACATTATTTTGTATGAATATTTTGGATGGAAACCGCCGGAATTCGCGCATATTCCGATGGTTTTGGCGCCGGATAAATCAAAATTATCAAAAAGGCACGGAGCAATGGGGGTTTTAGAGTTCAAAAATCAAGGATATTTACCGGAAGCCATAATTAATTTTTTGGCGTTTTTGGGATGGAACCCGGGGGACAACAGAGAAATATTTTCTATGCAGGAATTGATTGAGGAGTTTTCAATAGATAAAGTTCAAAAAGGGGGAGCGATTTTTAATATGGAAAAATTGAATTGGATAAACGGTCAATATATACGGCGATTGGACACGGATAAGTTAGTTGAACTTTGCATCCCATATCTGAAAAAAACAAAACTTATAACAACTAAAATAAATAAGGAATATGTAGAAAAAATAGTTGTTCTCCAAAAAGATCGGTTAAAAAAAGTATCGGATATTATTGAATTTTCCGATTTTTTCTTTAAAGAAAAAATGGAATATGATAAGGATTTATTGAAATGGAAAAATATGGACGATAGAGAATTAAAAAATATTTTAGAAAAAATATCGGAAATTTTTTCCGGCGTTCCAGAAAAAGATTTTACCAAAGAAAAATTAGAGCCGATTTTAAAATCCGAAGCCGCGAAAGTGGGGGATAACGGCAAAGTTTTTTGGCCGTTGCGCGTCGCGCTTTCCGGCAAAAAGGCGAGTCCCGGCCCGTTGGAAATCGCAGAAATTTTAGGAAAAGAAATGTGCACCCGAAGATTAAAGATGGCAATAAAGCAAATTTAAAATCCTCGAGTTTTATTCTAAGTGATATTAACAAATAAAATTAAATTTGTCGGCGGTGTTTTATTGGCGTTTTTAATATTCGCGCCTGTTTTTGTATTTGCGGATGTTGTTGGCGACCTCAAAAAAGAAATTTTGGAAAAACAAACGGAAATTGAAACATTGGAAAAACAAGCGAAAGAATACCAAAAAACCGTTGAACAAAAAGAAGAAGCGGCGGAAAAGCTTGATCAAGCTATTGATTATTTGGACGGGCAAATCAATTCCGTCGCGCTAAAAATTCGCATTACCGAAAAGCAAATTGAAAAAACCTCTTTATCTATTCAGGAACTGGAGTTAAAAATTACCCGCCAGATTGAAGACATAGAAGAAAATAAAAGAAATATGGCGGGAATTTTGCGGATTATCTATGAAACAGCCGACGAAAACGCGATTGAGCTCGTTCTTAAATATGAAAATTTCTCCGATTTTCTTAATCAAGTCAATTATGCGGAGAATTTACAGAAAGAATTGCAGGCAAAACTTGACGCGCTTACGCTTTTAAAACTGCAATTGAATTTGGAAAAGAAAAATTTGGAAACGGAAAAAGAGAGTTTAAAACAATACGGCAATAATCTCGCGGCGCAAAAAAATGTTTTGACAAACCAGCAGGACGAAAAAGAAAGAATTTTAGCCGTCACTAATGGTCAGCAGAAAAAATACGAAAAATTGCTGGCGGATACCGAGGAAAAAACGCGCGCCATTCAAAAAGAAATTTTTGAATTGGAAGATAAATTGCGCTTTACGGTTGACTCTTCAAGGATTCCTGCGCCGCGGCCCGGAATTTTAGCGTGGCCGACGGAAGGAATTTTAACGCAATATTACGGCTGCATTGAAAATAAATTCGCGAAATCGATTTATACGAGTTGCAACGACGGAAAAGGGGGATTCCACAACGGATTGGATCTCGCGGCCGCGATAGGAACGAAAATCGTTTCCGCAAGAGATGGAGAAGTTGCGGCTGTCGGGGAAGCGCCGTACGCTTACGGCAATTGGGTTGCCATAGAACACGATAACGGTTTAGTGACTCTTTATACGCATTTGTCGGTCAGAAAAGTAAATAAAGGAGATAAAGTGGTTCAGGGTCAAACTGTCGGTTATATGGGCTCTACCGGCAATTCAACCGGTTCGCATTTGCATTTTACGGTATACGCGCCCGGAACTTTCCAGACGAAACCAAGCACGATTGCCGGCATTTTGCCGATCGGTTATTCTTTGAATCCATTGGACTACTTATAGTAATTCTTGTATAATATAAATGAGAATAATTATTTATTAAATAATTAAATTTTTTTATGATAAAAATAATAATCATTTTTTTGATCGTTATTTTTATAGTGTTACCTCTATATAGGGGAGACAGCGTTGGCAGTGTTATAAATAACATAAAAACTACGATATCGGACATCGCTTCGGCAACCCCGCAGTGGTTGAAAGATTTGACAGTCAAGGTATTTTCTGTATTTTTCAAATTAATTCAAACCGTATTCAATGCGATTGTGGATTCTATTTTCAACGAAGCGGGTAAAAAAATGGAAGACCAAAAGAATGAAATAAAAAATCAGACCATAATAAAACAATTATTAGCGACAAGGCAGGGGATAAGGTAAATTATTACCGTATTTTATTTACTTTAACCTTTTTTATTTATATAAAATAGTGTCGCATAAGTTAAAAAAAGCGATACGCTATACTTAAATTATGCTTATTAAAACGCAAGAACCTATTATCAAACACATAACAGACTTTCTTGAGTATTGTGAAGTTGAAAAAGGTTTGTCGCCCGTTACGGTAAAAAATTACGCTCAATTTCTTTCAAAGTTCACCGGATGGCTCAAGGACCATAGTTTGGATCATTTAACGCCCCAAGATCTTACGGAAGAGCATATTTGGCAATATAGATTATATTTATCGCGTTTTGTAAGCCTCGCAACGCACAGGGGCCTTAGCAAAGATACTCAAAACTATTATTTCATCGCTTTGAGAGCGCTTCTCGGTTATTTTATTGATAAAAATATTAAATCTTTGCCGCCGAACAAAATAAAACTTCCGAAAGTTTCCAAATCAAAAAAAATAAAATTTTTGTCGCTTGAACAGTTACAAAAACTTTTAAACGCGCCCGATATTTCAAATCCGCAAGGATTGCGCGACCGAGCCATACTAGAAACTTTATTCAGCACCGGTTTACGGGTGGCTGAACTAGTGTCGCTTAATATTAACCAGCTAAATTTAAAGGATGCGGAAAAAAACACCGGTTTAGAGGTCGCAATAACCGGCAAGGGTAATGCTACGCGAGTCGTATTTTTTTCTCGAAGATGTTGCGAATGGATAACCAAGTACTTGAAATACAGAAACAACAACGACGCTTCCCTATTCGCGGCTGTCGGCAAAAATAAAAAAAATCCCGAGTCATTGCGATTAAGCACCCGTTCCATAGAAAGGATCGTCCAGAAATATGCCCGTGAAACCGGTCTTCCCCTGCTTGCCACCCCGCACACCCTGCGCCATACTTACGCCACCGATCTCTTAAATCAAGGCGTTGATTTAAGAATGATTCAGGAATTTTTGGGCCACAAAAACATCGCCGCGACGCAAATTTACACCCATGTCACAAATAAAAACTTACGGGATATTCATCGTAAGTTTCATAGCGGAAATAAATTAGAGTAATTTTTAAGTATTTCGTATTGTCTAATTCGCGCGAATTAGACAATACGAAGATAAAAAAAAGAATGAAATTACAGCAAAAAAAATAAATCCCCCGTTGAATTAAAGTTCCAACGGAGGATTTTTTTATTTATATGTATCGCGGATTTTACAAAGCCATAAAAGATTTTCTTGGTTTTTTCCACCGATTAAATTATTTTTTGTAATCAATTGAGTCCCGGGCATTAAAATAAAACCGGGGTTTAGGAAAATATTAGCTCCAATACTTGAATCGTCCCCTATCATACTTCCGAATTTTTTTAACAAAATCGATGTTTTATCTAAAAGCTTACCTTGCCTGGAAATAATTTTAAGCCAAATATTGCCGCCGTCAACTCTTGTATTTAATAACGCCGACATAAAACCGATATTAACATTGGCGCCAATAATACTATCGCTTATGCAACTAAAATGCGAAATATTGGAATGATTCATTATCACAGAATCTTCAATTATGCTTCCATGACCGACAGTACAATTATTTCCTATAATCACGTTGTTCATATAAACACCGTGCGATATCTTACAGCGTTGACCGATTATTGCCGGACCCCTAATGAAAACCCCGGGTTCAATAATTGTTTTTGCTCCAATTTCAATGCTTCCATCGCTTAAATTGGAAAAAGTATCGGGGAAAATAAAACCTAATCTTCTTTCTCCATAAATATATTCATTATCATTTTTAATTATAAGCGAATGATCAGTATCTTTAAGATAATTATTTAAATATGTAATAATTCTGGGCACGGCTTCCCAAATATGCGCCGTATTGTTAAATAAATTTTTATGTTCAAAATTTTCAAGATACGGAAATAAAATTAAAGCATTATAAATTACCTCTTTATCACTATCTTTCATTGGCGCCCGCCTCCTTTCGTGAATTAATTTTATCTATTAGTATACTCTAACGCAATAAATTTTATTTGTGAAGCCTTGTACAGTTAACACCATAGGGTGACACTTGGTATAGTTAAGGGTAACACCTGTTAACTAATTAATTATGAAAACTATGCCAAGCCCAATAAAATACGACCGTCAACAGCGATTTCACTGGTATTTGAATGTTTTAAAGCATCGTAAATCAGTTAAGGAAACTTGTTTAATATTCGGCGTTTCCCGCAAAACTTACTACAAGTGGTACAATAGAGATTACGGCAAGGGCAATCGGAATTACACCGCGATCAAGAGCCGGCCCACCAAAAAGCACAAGCTCATTCTCGCCAAAAATGATTTGGAAGAAAAAATCTCCGCTTTTGGGCGAAAGAGCAATAATCGATTCGAACTTGCCATTGCCTTTCTAGAAGACGCCAACCAAGCCGAAAAATACGCTCAACAAGAAAACCCCGAAAGAATTCGGGATTTTCTCGAAAAGATTGGTTCGAACTTCCGTTTGAGCGGGCAGAAATTGTTTTGCGACTTCAAAAATCCCTTCAAAATCTTGGCGGAAGCCGAGCCCCGCCAGAGGCGGGG
>LBUF02000011.1:27260-28826 GCA_000992445.2 Parcubacteria group bacterium GW2011_GWA2_38_13b | reverse complement strand
GCCTCGTCTTGCCTGCCCGACTGAAACTCGTGAGTGAAGGCGGGAACCGGAGCGGAAAGGACGATTTCAAGTTTTTCTTTGGCGGCAAATTCTTTAGCCAAGAAAATTTATAAAATCTTCAAAATCCTTTTCTGTCGGTTTCATAGAGTCAATCGTATTTCTAATGTTTCCGGTTTCTTTATCTGTCAAAGAAACATTATCGTCCAACTGAAAGGCCTTTTGATCTTTTTGTACTATAGTCATTATCAACTCTATAACAAAATCATGTAATTCTCCAGCAAGCCTTCCCTCGGTACAATCAAAAGCAATCTGTGAAACTTTTTCAGCGAGTTTTTCCGAAAAGTTGTTTTTAAAGCTTTTAAGATTGCTAAAATTCAGCTCATCGACACCAGCATATTCGGAAAATCCATTTTTAAGCCAAGATAGATAACTTGTCTTTCCGTGATTTTCCAGAATATTTTGAAACGCATGATTTATGAGGGAAAGATTTTCTTTAACTTCATTTTGATTTTTTGGTACTTTGATATCAAAAAACCACACATGAGTAGCGGCGTATCGTAGAATCCGCAATTCTTTTATAAGCTGATCGCCCTTTAGATTTTGATTAGTTTTTTCCTGTATCGCTTTTACTTGAGTAGCGATTTCTCTTTCGGTACTTAAAAGAAAATCTATGTAGTGTTTGAGAAAAACATAAAACTTTCCCAATTTTTCTGCTTCTTTGGCAAAAGCAAGTGCTTTTGCGACAGTAATTTTTCCGCCCCTGCCAGTTGTTGAAGGACTACCATTTTTATTGCTTGAGAACCAATTTAATATTTTCATATTCTTTGTTCTTTCTAAAACAGCTTGATAATTTGTTCTCTCCAGTCCTGATTATATGGATCTATAATAATATCAGGAACTCCGTTTTTATGAATCACGCTCTCGTGTTTTGCCACGCTCATTATCCCAACGGCTTTATTCGCCCACAAATCATCAAATAAAACCTCGTCATTTTGAGCATCATAAATTATAAACCCTTGTCCAATCGGTTCTAATAATCTCGTTATTAAAAATGGCATTAAAATACCTAGCAAATAGAACGAGTTTATTTTTATCGCTAATATAATAGAAAAAGGTATCCAAAACCATTCACTGGAAAACAGCCAATAAAAGATAAAAATGGTTTTCCAAAAAAATCTAGGTTTTTTTGTTTCACTAAACCAATAAATCCAAATACCAAAAGTATCTTTTACTGACTTTTTAAGTCTTATTTCAACTTTTTTCTCTTTTATTAAATTTTGTAATCGCGAAAATTCTTTACTCATAAAATTTACTTTACTAAATCTTCCATTGGAACGCCTAACGCTTTGGCGATTTTAGACATCTCAGTCTCTTGATAAAAATTATATTAAATGTTTTTTAATAAATGCTCTGCCAGAACCAGACTTTAAATATTTTTCAAATTGAAACGCTTTGTATTTATCCTCAATCGCAAAATAAAAATTTAATTTCACGGGCAAGCGTTTTACGGTTGCGGATACATAACCTTTTTGATGTCTATCCAATCTACTTTTTAAATCATCTGTG
>LBUF02000011.1:0-27190 GCA_000992445.2 Parcubacteria group bacterium GW2011_GWA2_38_13b | reverse complement strand
ACTCTCGATACCTTGCGGTATACTCGCTCTCCAAGCGAGCGCACTCGACCACTATGCGAACCCTCCGTATTATCTGTTATCCCCGCTTCCGGAAATTTTACCGCGTTTTTTGCGAGAATACAATTTTTCAATATTAAAATCAGCTACTTTATTTAACGACAATTTAAGTTCAGTGGCTATCTGCGCCACATACCACAAAACATCCCCCAGTTCTTTTAATATTTCCTGTTTTTTGTCATTACTGACCATACCGCCATCATCTCTTATGATTTTTTTAATTTTCTCCGCCACCTCTCCCGATTCTCCGGCAAGACCCAATGTCGGATAAATAAAATTATCGCCCTTATTCGGATATTGCGCGGTTTTACGCGACTTTTTTTGATATTCGTTAAAATCCATAATTTTTATTCCCACCCAAGGTCTGCCTATCGACAGACGAGCGGATCAGCCTCTGGCTGACAGATTACAAGAAAAAATTTTATTTACGCCCGCCCCATCGGCCGTCCGAAAAATCGAACCGACATTATGCCGGCTGCGAATATTATGGCAAATGACATAAAATAATTTATTTTTTTTCACTTCGTTAGACATTTCGTTAAATATTTTTTCCAATTAACCCGCTGTTAAATACTTAAAATATAATAAAATAGCTTTGATGTCTAACGGGATTCATTATCAAAAAATTTCAATTTTTCTTTTCTAATATTCCGTAAAATACCAGATGAAATATCCAATTCGCGCATATAACTACTCAAACGTGTTTCATCATAAATCCATTTTTTGATTTCTTCCTTGCCTAATCCCGGAATCAAATCAATCCCCTGCCTTCTTAATTCCCTCATGGTTTTTATAGCCCACACCCAAACATTTCTTTCATTTTGCAACAATATCGTCCTTTCCTTATCTGAATATTTATCAATTAATTCCCCTTTTGATAAAAATCTGGCATCCATAGTTAATTTAACGATCTTATCGGATGTTAACATATTCATTTTTTCATTTATATACGCGTGCCCTATCTCATGCAAAAAAGATAAAAATCCGCCATTGTCAACCAATGATTTTTTATTATAAACTATAATATGCTCGTACCCGCCTTGGATTTTTTCCGACTTGCAATTAAATGATTTTTCTTTTATGAAATATGAATTCTTCGGTGCCAATTGACGCAAATCAAAATATTCATTATTTTTATTCTGGAAAATAATAGTTTTTATAATATCCCCTCCGAAGGCTTCTATAAAAAGTTGCGGCGGATAATCTTCGCTGGAAAAATCCGCGTGCAATTCCCAAATAATATTTTTACCTAAAACGAATTTATTGATTAAAAAACTGGAACGATTTTTTATTTCCGCCGGCTGTTCTTTGGAAATTTTCCAATTTGCATCCGTCAACTTATCTTTCAACCCCTTTTCGCATCCCGCTAAAATCGCTTCTTTCAATAAATCCCGCCAAACGTCGGTTATTTCTTTATTATTTTTTTCAAAATTTAATTCAGACATTTTTATTTTTTTCCAAATAATCGGCCGTTTCTATAGCCCATTTAGTAATATTTTCTCGCTCAAATTGCGTACCAATTGTTCCCCAAGATTCACGCCATTCTTTATTTTTAGCCAATCGTGAAATCAAATTCAATAAATTTATTATTGTCTCGTGGTAAACAACCCTGGTGTCATCCATACTCTTCATACTGCTTCTATACTCTTCGTCACTTAATTCGAATTTGCCAACATCTATGGCATTTTCCATATATTTTATAGTTCGATCGTATGCCAAAATCATTTTTTTTAATTTATCCGTAGTTTCTTTGAAAATTTTTTTCTTTTTTTCGTCTTCAACTTCAAGTATTTCTAAAAAATCAAAAGAAACGCCGGAAAACGACTCTCTTTTTTGCTGTTCTTTTGAAAATTTTTCTTTTGTCATATTTTTAACTCTCTTAAAACTTTTATTCTTTCGCTGATCAACGGATGGGTCATAAAAAGACGCGTAAACCAGCTTGTTCTTTCCTCGCCCTTAAAAGGACTGGCAATAAACAAATGGGCAACGGCGTGGCCTGCGTGGCGCATCGGCGTTTCATCCCGGCCGATTTTTTCCAACGCGCTTGCCAATCCTTCCGGATATCTTGTTAAAAGCGCGCCTGAAGCGTCCGCTAAAAATTCTCTTTTTCTGGACACCGCCAGTTGGATAAGTTTCGCCATAATCGGCGCAAGAATCGCCAAAAAAATTCCGATAATCATCATAACGGCCGCGGCGTTCCCGTTTTCCCGTTTATTGCTTCGGCCGCCAAAAAAAGACCAACGGACAAAAAAATCAGAAAGAATAACGATGAAACCAACCAAAACAACCACAACGGTGGAAACTAACATATCCCTATTGCCGATATGTGAAAGTTCATGAGCTATAACTCCTTCCAATTCTGATCTGTCTAAACGGCTTAATAAGCCCTCGGTCACCGCCACAACCGCATGCTTTGGATTTCGGCCGGTCGCGAAAGCATTAAGCGCCGGCGTGCTTATAATGTATATTTTTGGCGTTGGAAGACCGGCCGCAATGCATAAATTTTCAACTATTCTATAAAGCTCCAAATTATCCCGATGATTGATTAATTTAGCATGCGTCATCGCCAGCACAATTTTATCCGAATGCCAATAACTCAAAAAACTCATCAAAATACTGATAAAAACGGCGATATATAAAATTAACGGCGTTCCAAACGCATAGCTGAAAACCCAGCCGATACCGATTGTTAATATCAAAAATAATGCAATAAGAAACCAGGTTTTTCTTGTATTGGAATCTTTTTGCGTATATAAATTCATAATTTAAAAACTGACTTTCGGGAGTTCTTTCTCCGCCTGTTTTTCTATTTCAAAAAATTTCTCCTTTTGGAATCTAAAAATTCCGGCAATAATATTTTGAGGAAACGATTCAATTAAAGTGTTAAGCGCCATTATGTTTGAATTATAGAAACGGCGCGCCGCCTGAATTTTATTTTCCGTATCCGATAATTCGCGTTGAAGTTCCAGAAAATTTTCATTTGCTTTAAGCTGGGGATACGCCTCCGCGATGGCAAAAATTGATTTCAAAGCGCCTGTAAGCATATTTTCCGCCTTTCCTTTTTCTTCAGGACCCTGCGCGCCGAGAGCCGCGGCGCGGGCTTTAGTCACATTTTCAAAAGCGGTTTTTTCGTGCGCCGCATAACCTTTAACCGTTTCCACTAAATTCGGAATTAAATCATACCGTCTTTTAAGCTGAACATCCATATCCGACCACGCTTCTTTCGTCCTGTTTCTATATTTAATAAGGCTATTATAATTAAAAATAAAATAAAAAATTATAAATGCGGCGATACCGATAATAATATACATAGCGAATATCCATAAATTTATCGCGAATACCGCGAATATCATTCGCGTTGCTGACGATATGTTTATGTAAATTAATAATTTCTATAGTTTAATACTACCAAAAATAAACGGATTAAACAATAAATAAATCCGCCCCGCAGTACTGCGGGGCGGATTATTCAAAAATCAAATTACATCATTCCGCCCATTCCTCCGGGCATTCCTCCACGCGACATTTCTTCTTTTTTATCTTCCGGTAAATCAACGACAGCCGCTTCTGTTGTAAGCATCATCGCCGCGGCCGATGCGGCGTTTTGCAAAGCCGAACGGGTAACTTTTGTCGGATCAACAATGCCCGCTTTCACCAAGTCCTCGTATCTATTTTCCGCCGCGTTATAACCGAAATTTCCCTCTTTTTCGCTCACGGCATTCACTATAACCGAACCGTCAACTCCGGCATTATAAGCGATTTGCCTTAACGGCTCGCGCAACGCCTTTTTCATAATATTAACGCCGGTCGCTTCGTCACCGTCTAATTTTAAATTATCTAAAACTTTCACGGCCCTTAACAGTGCCACGCCGCCGCCGACAACCACACCTTCTTCAACGGCCGCTTTTGTCGCTTCCAAAGCGTCTTCCACGCGATGCTGTTTTTCTTTTTGTTCCAACTCGGTTGCCGCGCCCACTTTAATAACAGCCACCCCTCCGGAAAGTTTAGCTAACCGTTCCTGTAGTTTCTCCTTGTCAAACGAAGAAGTTGAAATATCAAGCTGTTTCCTAATTTGCGCCACACGCGCGCTTATATCGGATTTTTTTCCCTTGCCTTCAATAACAGTTGTAGTTTCTTTTGTAGATACGACTTTTCTGGCCTTACCAAGCATATTTATTTCGGTATTTTCCAGTTTCAAACCAACTTCTTCGGATATTACTTTACCGCCGGTGACAACCGCTATGTCATTCAACATTTCTTTTCGGCGATCGCCAAAACCCGGCGCCTTTATCGCCAATGCGTTGAATGTGCCGCGAAGCTTATTTACCACCAATGTCGCCAACGCTTCTCCTTCCACTTCCTCGGCGATTATAACCAAATCCTTTTTGCCGGATTTTGCCATTTTTTCCAAAAGCGGTAAAATATCGTTAATACTGGCTATTTTTTTATCGGTAATCAAAATATAAGGATCTTCAAAAACCGATTCCATTTTTTCCGTATCGGTAATCATATAAGGAGAAATATATCCTTTGTCAAACTGCATTCCTTCAACAACTTCTTTTTCCAATCCGAATGTTTGCGATTCTTCCACGGTGATAACTCCGTCCTTGCCCACTTCATCCATCGCGTCGGCGATAAGCTTGCCAACTTCTTCGTCCTGCGCGGAAATGGTGGCAACCTGCGCGATTTCCTCTTTGGTGGAAATTTTCTTGGACATTCTACCGAGTTCCGCGACTATTGCCTTGGTCGCTTTTTCAATCCCTCGCCTTAAAACCATCGGATTGGCGCCCGCGGTGACATTTTTCAAGCCCTCGGAAATTATGGCTTGCGCCAAAAGAACGGCGGTTGTAGTGCCGTCGCCGGCGACATCGTTTGTTTTGGACGCCACTTCTTTGACGATTTCCGCGCCGATATTTTCAAACCTGTCTTTCAAATCAATTTCTTTGGCGATGGTAACGCCGTCATTGGTAATGACGGGTGTACCAAAACCTTTATCCAAAACAACATTTCGGCCCTTGGGACCCAAAGTTGTTTTAACGGTATTGGCTAAAATATCCACTCCCCGTTTCAGCGCCTCTCGCGCTTGTATCTCAAATTTAATTTGTTTAGGCATACTTTATAAAATCCTAAATCCTAAATCCTAAATCCTAAACAAAATTAGAAATTAGAAATTAGAAATTAGAAATTAGTTCGCTATTTTAAAATAATTATTCCAAAATCGCGAAAATTTCTTCTTCTTTAAGAACCTTATATTCCTTATTGTCAAATTTAATATCGTCTCCGCCGTATTTTCCGAAAAGCACCGTATCGCCCTTTTTTACTCCGGATTCTTGTATTTTTTTGCCGGCGCCTACGGCAATAATTTTGCCCTGTTCCGGTTTTTCCTTGTCAACCGTATCGGGTAAAATAATTCCGCTTTGTGTTTTTTCTTCCTTAGAAAGCGGTTCAACCACCACTCTATTGCCAAGCGGTTTGATTTTCATATAATATTTTATCTACAAAATAATAATCAGTGCGAATACAAAATTATAAATTCGTAAAAATCAGTATTTTGTAAAACTGTTTAGCAGTCAACTTATTAGAGTGCTAATTCTCTATTAACTCATTTTATATTCATTAAAAAACTTGTCAAGCGTTAAAAATAGAGTTATCATATCACGAAATGTAAAATTTTAGTTCTTTGTAATTTTTATAAAGGAACTGCTTATGATAAGGCCTGAACCGAACGGATTTAAAATCAGCCCGACTGAATTTGAAATAGTATTTAATTTTGATAACATTTTAAACCAATGGTCCAATTTAAAAGTTTTCCACTACGGATCGTACGAAACTTATTTTTCTCCGCGCGCCACCGCCATAAACTACGCGGAAGGAATAATAGAAGGCATAAAAGCTTGCCTCGACAATAAAGAAAAAAATGCAGTCGTATTGCATCTCGATGGAAACGCGGAACGTTTTGCCCACAGCGCGATAGGAATGTATATGCCGCCGTTTCCCGAAGAAAAATTTATGACAGCGGTAAAAAAATTAATTCACCTGAACTCCCAATGCATACCGGCGTACAAAAAAGGATCTTTGTATATTCGCCCGATTGAAGGCGGCGAAGATAATTTAGGGGTCAAGGGCATTCCGAACGAATATAAATACCCATATAAAACCGTTTTTTGGTGTTCGCCGGTAGGAATATATGCCGGCAAACCGCCGATTTGCTATGTCACATATAAAGTACGCGCTACACGAGGCGGAACCGGATTCTATAAGGCTTCATGTAACTATGTCGCGGCGAAATTGGCTTTAAGAAAAGCCGTTACGCAAGGATGCGATGAGGTTATATTTATAGAAATAGATCAAATTACCGGAAATGATAAAATCCAAGAATTCAGCGTTATGAACGCGTTTATGGTAAAAAATGGCGTTCTTTGCACACCATCATTGGGCAATGAAACTATCTTGCCGGGTCTCACGCGAGAAATGATAATAAGAATCGCTACCGCAATTAATATTCCGTTTAATATAGGGGAAGTAAAACTGGAAGATTTTATAGATGCCGATGAAGTTTTCGGTACCGGAACGGCTGCCAGCGTAACGCCCATAGTAGGATTTATAATAGACCGTATAAGTCACATATTCCCCGTAAATGAAAAAAGTGTCGGACCCATTACTCAAAAACTTTCCCGAATCATTGAACATCTTCAAGTAAATGAATTACCAGAAGAATACAAAAACAATAAAGATTTAATAAAACTTCAAAAAGAAATTACGACGATAATTCCTTTGTAAATAAAAAAATGACGCTCCGCAGTATTACGGAGCGTTTTATTAATCGTAAAATATCCGTTACTCTAAAAATATGCCCTTGCCTATGTTGTTTTCGGCAACCAAATCGCCAAAACCAAAATCCGTTAATTTCCGATTATATTTTTCAATAATACTTTTATCCGGATAATTATCGTGAAATTCCAATTGCCTGTCGTTGACAATAATGCGTCCGTTGATCGTCGCCGGTAAATTATTTTTAATTCTGCGCAGCTGAATTTTCCTGAATAAATTTTCAAATATATCGCCTATTTTGCCTTTTAACAGCCATCCCGCTACCGCGCCGATTGCCGCCAACGACGACGAATTAACGATTCTCTGATTTATCTTGTCTTGTCCCTGAAAATTCAATAAATAATCGTTAATCCAGGCATTGCTTGCGTAAAATTTTTTCAAAACATTTCTATCCCCATAAATAAAATCTAACCGCGAATAAGTGCAGGCCGCGCAAATATCTCTATGGGACATTATCAACGATTTATCCGCAATAAAATGGTTAAAACAAATTTTATCCCGAACATCCGAATCTTGCCGAAAACGTTTAACGCCCATTACCGCCGTTAATAACGAAAGAGCAAATCTCGTTGTCCATATTCTTCCTTTTTTAACTATGACAAAAACATCCAAATCGCTGTCTGCATCCATAAAACCCCGCGCCAATGATCCGTTGGCGCAAACCGATTTTAAGAATGGCGCCAACTGAAACCATTTTATTATTTTCAACGCTTTATCCCATTTTTTATCGGCAATTTTTTTCCGCTCAATCCTTGATTCGCAAATTAATTCCCGGCCTTTTAAAAAATAAAATCCGTTTTTTTCATCAATGAATTTTTTTATATTTTCGCCTTCTATGGCTTTAATTGTATCGTAAAAATTAAAATTCAATTCCTCGCTTTTCCCGCGCAAACGCCGCGGCGCTACCAAATATTCAAAAATCTCCCAACTCGTAAGGGGGAGATTAAAAATATCGTAATAAACAATCGTGGATAAAATTAATTTTTCCAAAAAAGTCATAACGGAAAGTAATCACAAATATACAAATTTTAAATAATATACAAATTCGTATATTTACGTACATTCGTATATTTACGATTACTCCAATTCATATATTCGCGATTACCCCTTTTCATAATTCTTGAAATTTTTCCGGCGAACCGTAACGTTTCATAAAATTATCCGATTCAAATACGTTCGTATCCGCTTCTATTTCAACGCTTGCCGGATTTTGAACCAAATAAAACCAATTAGCGATAAATTCCCTCTCCTCTCCGGAAAACAATGTTCTTACTTCCGTAAATGTGCCGTCAATTATTTCCTTATTTGAATCAAAAAGCAATATATTTACRTCTATTTTGTCAAAATCAAAATCGCTTCTATTGACGGTCACTCCTTTAATCTCACTGAAGGCCGTTTGATTAACCAATTCATGATAAAATTGATTTTTAACGACGATTTGGGGAGCCGTTTGATAATTTTGCAATTTAATCCATTCAATGTTTTCAATCGTCACGCTCACATTATCCGGTTCAAGTTCCATATCCAGCGCGTTTAAAATAACGGTTTTTGTATCATTGGGCAATATGTAGAAAGACCCCGTATGATCGGCAATCACCCGCGATTCGTTGAAAAATTTTACAACATAATCGACACTTTTTACTCCATAAGTGGCATTGGGATTTGAAAATTTCAAAATCATATTGTATTTTTGCGGCAAAGTGGGAATCACTTTGGTAAATATAACTTTTATATCCTCGGGTTTTAATTCGCATTGCTTTTCGCAAACGTCGCCGCAATCAACGCCGACTTCATCCTGGTTTTGAATACCGTCAAAACAATTGGCCGGATTGTGAACAACAAGATAAACAAGAAAACTAAACAATCCGGTTATCAATATAAAACCGGTTAAAATGAAAATTTGTTTTTTAACACGATGGTCCATACTCAGTATATCAACCCCGCAATACAACCTCTTAATGCGTGGTTGTATTACCGAGCATATATTTATATTATAAACCGAGAATTTAAATAAATCTACATTTAACGTTTCTATATATTGTTTTTTTGCCTCTATGTTCATTATAATGGTAATTTACCTTATTAAACCGACAATGCTTGTAAATTACCATATATTTCGGTGTCTTTTTATATGATTTAACCGATGATGCTACGGTGTTATTTTAGATGAGTGGATACGCGCCCTTGACACAATCCAATTTAATGAATAAAATTAGCTTATAATTTGTTAATGTGAAAAAATTATGGCGCATAAAAAAGCGGGCGGATCTACGCAATTAGGCCGAGATTCCCGCCCAAAATATTTAGGAATTAAATTGTATGCCGGACAAAAAGCGCAGCCCGGTTCCATTTTGATTCGTCAGCGCGGAACTAAATTTCGTCCGGGAAAAAATGTCCGTCGAGGCAAAGATGATACTCTTTACGCGATTAAAAATGGAGTTATTGAATTTCAAACAAAAACCGTCAAACTTTTTGACGGAAGCAGAAAAAAAACGAAATTTGTTAATGTTAAATAAACTAAATTGATTTGGTTTGACGCTATAAAAAATGCCCGTTTTCGGGCATTTTTATGTTCTGAAAAAATTATCTATTCCCGCAAACGCGTAAAATAAAATACGCTATTTTTAAATTCGATATAGAGTTTAATTCGTTGCCGTTATCGATAAACATCGCCTTTACAATATCAAACCTTGAAATAAATTTCTTTCCGGATACAGCGCCATATAACAGAATAATAAAGCTGTTTTTACAATAGACAATTTTGGAAATAATTATATCTTTACCAATTTTTTTATTAACTTTGACAATCGTAAATTCACCGACTTTTTTAACGGTTTTTTTCTTCATTTTCGAAATTTTCTCCTTTATTTTTTTATTTTTTCAAACAACTTTTAATAAATTCCCTGAATAATGGATGCGGATTTAGCGGACGCGACTTAAACTCCGGATGGAATTGAGTTGCTACGAAAAACGGATGTTTTTCGCGCGGCAATTCTATAATTTCCACCAAATTGCTTTCGGGATTAATGCCGGAAATAATCAATCCTTTTTTCATTAGAATATCTTTATAGGCATTGTTGAATTCATACCTGTGGCGATGCCTCTCGGATATCAATTCTTTACCATAAATTTTACGGCTGATGGTATTTTTTTGCAATAAGCAATTATAACCGCCGAGCCGCATTGTACCGCCATAAGCCTTTATTCTAAGCTTCTTTTTTTGCTCCGGCATAAGGTCAATAACGGGATTGGGGGTTTTGGGTTTAATTTCGGTGGTATGCGCTTTTTTCAAGCCGCAAATATTTCGCGCGAATTCAATAACCGCAAGCTGCATACCATAGCAAAGACCGAAAAACGGAATTTTATTTTTTCGGCAATAACCGATAGCCCTTATTTTACCTTCGACTCCCCTGCCGCCAAATCCTCCCGGCACGACAACGCCATCATATCCACGCAATTCTTTAAGATATTTTTTATCTTTTTCATATTTTTCAGCATCAAGCCAAACGATTTCCGATTGACTTCCATAAAACCAAGAAGCATGTTTCAACGCTTCTATTATAGAAATATAAGAATCCATCAAAGTAAAACGACCGCTCATAAAATATTTTCCCACAATGCCTATTTTAACGGATTTTTTTATATTTTTTATTTTATTGACCAATTTCCGCCAATCGTTATTTTGACTTTTTTTTCCCTTAAAATTAAGTTTTTTCAGTATTCTTTCTCCTAATTTATCTTTTTCAAAATTTAACGGTACTTCATAGATGCATTCCGCGTCCGGCGCGGAAATAATATCGCGTCTGTCAAGATTGCAAAAAGTGGAAAGTTTTCTTTTTCGCGGTTCATCCAATGGCAATGCCGCTCTTGCTATTATAAAATCCGGCTGGATGCCTGCGGAATTCAACGATCGTACCGCGTATTGAGTCGGTTTTGTTTTCATTTCTCCGATTATATTCGGAATCGGCAAATAACTCACGAGAACGAATAAAACATCTTTCGGATGTTTTAAATGCATTAAACGAGCCGCTTCAAGGAAAAGCAAGCTTTGATACTCGCCCACGGTTCCCCCAACTTCAATAAGCGCAATATCTGAAACTGATTCTTTTGCCGCTTTTCGTATGCGGCTTATGACTTCATTCGGAATATCCGGTACCACTTCAACGCAACGGCCGTTAAATTCCAAATTTCTTTCTTTGCGTATAACTGCTTCGTAAACACGACCTGTAGTCATATAATTTATTGAAGGTATATTTTTATTAAGGAATCTTTCATAATTACCTATATCTTGATCAGTTTCGTCTCCGTCCTCGGTTACAAAAACTTCGCCATGTTCTATGGGGTTCATAGTGCCGGCATCAATATTGATATACGGATCTATTTTTACGGCCGTAACTTTAAAACCTCTGTCCTGAAGAATACGACCAATTGAAGCGGTAGTTATACCTTTTCCAATGCCGGACATCACTCCGCCGATTATAAAAATATATTTTGGCATAACCGATTATTCGCTAATTTGTTATTTCTTCGCTTTTTCTTCCGTCGCCGCCACTCTTATTTTAATTTCCATTTCATTGGAAAATTTAATTGTTACATCGTAAACACCGGCTTCTTTTATCGGTTTTTTCAGCACTATTTGTTCTTTTTTTACGTCGAATCCTTTCTTTTTCAAAGCTGAAACAATATTAGCGCTCGTGATAGAACCGTAAAACGTTCCATCTTCACTGATCTTCATAGCAATTTCTATTTTTTGGCCTTCAAGTTTTTTAGCCACATTTTGAATTTCAGCCAGTTCTTTTCTCTGCTTTCCCCTCTCCATTTCACGCATTTTTTCAATATTGCTTAAATCCGATTTCGTCGCTAATTTGGCTAAACTTTTGGGAAACAAAAAATTACGGGCATAACCATCAGCCACATCTTTAACATCATATTTAATACCCAAATTTACCACGTCTTGAAGTAAAATTATTTTCACCTTGTTAGAATCCGTCCTTATATGATTTTTAATATCAATTTCGGATAGACATATATTACGATATAAACCTCGCTAATTCAGAGCGGAAAAATTTTTATAAAAATTTTTTCCGCGCAAGATTTCCAGCGGAATTCATGACAATAATACTCCTCATACGATTTTTTTAATTTTTCTTTATCATTTCCGATAATGTTTCAACGGCTTTATTTAGCTGCGTATCTTTATTATTTTTCAAGTCATCATCTGTAAGCTTTATTTCAATATCCGGTTTAAGGCCCTCGTCTTTTATGGATATTCCTTTTGGCGTTAACCATTTGGCAATAGTTAATTTTACGCTTGCGCCGCCGCTGAATTCTTGTAATTCTTGCACCGATCCCTTGCCGAAAGTCGTTTCCCCGATCAATTTAATGTTTTTATTGTCGCGTAAGGCACCCGCCATAATTTCTGAAGCGGATGCGGATCCCTGATTAACTAAAATTACCATCGGTAAATTACCTAAAATATTTATTCCCAAACTCCTATATTCTTGCTTTTTATTTCCGAAATCTTCTATTGCTATAATTGCGTCTTTTTCTAAAAAATAACTTGCCAGTTCGTTCGCCACTTCCAAAAATCCTCCCGGATTATTTCTTAAATCCAGTATAACGGCATCGGCTTTGTTTTTTATTATTTCATTGGCTTTATTTCCGAATTCCTGGCTGGCCGTTGCGGTAAAATGATAAAGTGAAAAATGGGCTATTTTTAAATTATTTTTTGTTATATAATTTAAATCCACGATCGGAATATTGATTGTATCGCGCATTATGGACACATCCCTATTGTTGGCCGTTCCATCGCTCATTATTGTTAAAATAATCATTGTGCCGCCAGGACCCCTAATTAAATTGACCGCTTCGTCAATCGTCAATTCGTTTGTGATAGTGTCGCCAATTTTTAATATTTTGTCCCCCGCTTTCAAGCCCGCTTTTTCGGCCGGCGTATTTTTTAAAGGCGCAATAACCGTTAAAATTTCATCTCTAATGCCAATCTCCGCTCCGATTCCTTCAAATTTTCCGCTAACATCTTCTTGGAATCTTTGAGAATCTTTCGGTTCAAAAAATATAGAATAAGGATCATCTAAAGATTTAATAAGACCGGAAATAGCGCCATAAATCATAGCCTGCTTATTTAAATTATCACGTTCCGCGTAATTTTCTTCAACAAAACGCCAAACATTCCAAAATATATCAAAATCATTGCGGCTGACGGGCAAATTTTCATTTAATGATAGAGTATAATCAATATTTGTACTCGTGCGGCCTATATAAATTCCGAATAAAAAAACAATCACCGTAAAAAAAGCGATTATAATTTTTGATTTATTATTATGCATTTTTTTATCTGATTAAATTTTTTATTCCGTGTTTCCAAAAATATCTTAAAGCGCTTTTAATATGAATTCGGGAATACTTATTGATAACTACGTCCAGTAAACTGCCTTTTCTTGCGCTTATTTTTTGATGATAATGATACACTGAGGCGCCGGGAAAATACGCCACTTTGTATCCTTTTTCCCAAAAACGTTTTGCCAGATCGACATCTTCGAAATACATAAAAAAATTTTCATCCAACGGACCGACTTCCATAAGCGCCGGCCGGTTTGTCATTAAGGCCGAACCCATTAACCAGTCAACTTCAATATGGGAAATATTATTATTGCTGTTTAATCCGGCGAGTTCATCTTTCATTAAAAAATTATTTATTGTTTTTTTCGCCCATGGTAATTTCCCTAAAAAAGTTCTTCTGTATAAAATAGTAAACGGCGTATAAAATTTAAAACATGAATTCTGCGGTTTGCCGTTAAAATTCAACAATCGCGGACCGACCAAGCCGACTTGCGGATGATTTTCCATAAATTGCAAAAGCTTTCGGACAGAATCTTTACCGATTATAATATCGGAATTTATTATTAAAATAAAATTTCCTTTAGCTTGTTTTATTCCAGCATTTACCAATTTAGAATAACCGACATTTTCTTTAAAATCAACTAGTTTTATCTCCGGATAATTTTTTTCAACAAATAAACGATTATATGCGGACGATTCGCTATCGGTTAAAATAATTTCGTAAAATAAACCATCGCAATGTTTCTTTATGCTTCTTAAGCATAATTTCAATAAAGCGAAAGATTTATAGTGAGTAATGATGATAGATAAAAAAGCTGGCGGCATTTTATTATTTAAAATATTATTCAAATATATTTTTTACTGCATTTCTTATGTTTTCGTAAGTATTGCCAACCGGCAATAAAACGTAAAGATTCTCTAACATCGCGCTGTATAAAAGACCGTTTTCGGAATCGTCAAGTGTTTTTTTAATAATCATACTGTTTTTAGTTTTTTGCGCAAACCCCAATAATTCTTTTGTTTCCAAAACGGTAAAATCTCGCTTGATATGATTATTTAAAATATCTAAAATATTAAATATTTTGACCGGATTGGCCATAATTCCAATAGAAAATAATTTATCTCTAATGGCATTAATGATTTGTTGCTGTCTTTTTGTTCTTTCAAAATCATTGCTGGAAAAACGCGCTCGCGCGTAATATAAAGTCATTTCCCCATCCAACAGATGCGTGCCTTTATCTATAAACAATTCCCACCTTTGTTCTTCTTTATTCAGGCGCCAATATTGCTTATTCTCTTCTTTAATATGTTCCGGGTAATTTTCCCACTGCTTATATTCCATAAACGGACTATTAAGCGAAATAGTGATGCCGCCTAAAGTATCTATGAATTTTTCAAAACCGTTAAAATCAATCGATATGGCATAATCTATGTATTGACCGGTAATTTGCGATACAATTTTTTTTGCGAGAGTTAATCCTCCTCCGCCCCAATCAATTGATTCTCCCGCGGCATACACAGTATTTAATTTATCCCGCTTGGTACGCGTAATATAAACATATAAATCGCGCGGAATGGAAATCAATGCTATATTGCTCGTATCTTTTTTAATACTGATAAGCATTATCGTATCGGTCAGCAATCCTCCGTTTTCATCATCAACGCCTCTAATGCCAAGCGCTAGAATATTCAGTCTATCGGGATCTTTAATCGGCGCGAAATCGTTATCCGGCAAAAGATTGGCATCAATATTTTCCAAATCGGTATTTACATAGCTAAAACCACTTTTATGGGAAAAAAAAGCGACAAAACCGCCGATTATAAGCAAAACTGCCAATAGTTTTAATATAGCAGATTTTTTTATTCTTTTTGGGAAATTATAATTTTTTTGATCTAAATAAACCATTTTTTCATTTCTTTTGCGGTTATTTTTTTATTTTCCATAATTAATCTTCTTTTTTTTAACATTTTCGGAATTTGCATTATCAATTTTTTTATCGTTTTAATTGTGTAATGTTCAAAAATCAATATATAAAACCAGGAAGCGATTTCTTTCGGCAGCCACCAAAATAAATGTCGCAATAACAATAACGGCAATTCATTTTTTATCTGCATCAGCCGCTGATTTTTAAAGGAATAGTATTTGGAAAATTGCGATATTTTTCTTCTTTCTTTAATTACATCCAAATATTTTGTTTTCGCGCTGTCTCCCGCTCCTCTTGCGTGCCAACCGATAATATCCGGCGCGTAAACCGTTTTCCATCCATAAAGACGCATTCTCCAAGCCAGATCCACATCCTCTTTGTACATAAAAAAATCTTCGTCAAAATACTCAAAATTTTTGTTGCTAATTGGTATTTTAATATTCTCCAGCGCTTCGCGTTTATATATTGGCGCCGCGCCGTCCGCGCCAAAGACCTCCGTGTATTTTGTATTTGGTATTTGGTATTTGGTATCTAACCATCCTTGCCCCCTATTTACGATGCGCCTGTTTTTAAGCATCATTAGTCCCGTGGTATCAATAATATCCGTCTTCTGCCATTCACCGTCAATTTTTTTAAGTCGTAAAAGTTTCGGTTGCAATGCCCCTATTTTATCACCTCTATTTAAAATTTCAACGGCGTTTTTTAAGAAATCTTTATCCAAAATAATGTCTTGATTAAGGCATAAAATATATTCCGAATCGCTTTTTCCGATTCCTTGATTGTGTCCGGCCGCAAATCCGGCATTGGTTTCGTTAAAAATAATTTTTATATGCGGCATTGACCGCTGTAGTATTTTTAAATAATCGCGGCTGCCGTCAGTGGAATTATTGTCAATTATCAAAAAATCGTATTCTTTATACGATTGATTTAACACTGATTCTATGCATTGCGGCAAAAATTTAAGACCATTGTAAACCAATAGATTTATTGAAAATTTGGACATTTAATTCGTAGTATTTTTATATTGATTTGCGTCTAAATATAATACGGCTATTTGAATTATAAAAAATAACAACACTTTATCGTTCAAAAGCACGACGTCAAATAAACTATACAGCAGCATCCATAAAAAATAAAAAATAAAAATGTGGTTCGCAACGGCAATTTGCGTCCGGGCTTTTTTGAAAATTTCCCATAATATCAACAAAAAAACGATAAGTCCCAAAATTCCCATTTCCGCGGCAATGTCAAAATATAAATTGTGCGCCGAGGCGCCGCGCCGACCCGATTCCAACGGTTCTCCTATCACTACGGGATAATTGCCGATGCCAACGCCAAGCAACGGATATCTTACAAAAGAATTCAATGTCGCGTTCCAAATTTCCATTCTCCCCTTATTTGATGTTTCCTCAAAATTAAAAATTGATTTAATCCGTTTCAATGTTAACTCTTCATATTCTCCCTTGTTAGTTGCATTGCCGATTCGCGAGCCGGAAAGTATTAAAGAACCGACGGGAAAAAGCATAAAAAATACTAAAAGTATTATAAAATAACGTTTTAATTGAATATATTGCAGATATTTTTTTATCCCGTTAAAAACAAAGTTTCTAACGGGATTTATCTTTGTTGCAATAAAAATAAAAACTAAAATAACCGTAATTAAAATCGCGCTTGCCCAAAATCCGCGCGAACCGGATAATATAATGGATAGCAATGAAAAAATGCCAATAGAAGCATATAATTTTTTATGCGCATCTTTTTGTATCCAAAAATACGTTACCGGAATAAGTCCAATCAAGGAAAAAAGAGCAAAAGAATGGGAATCCGGAAAAATGGAAAAAATCCTTAAAGTGGGCAATGATTTTTCGTAATAAGAAAACCATGTATTGCTGTATGAAAGCAAATTGGCAAGATTTTTGCCATAGAATATTGGGATTACGCGGCTTGCCCACCACTGCCAAAATTCAAAAAGCGGCGCAAAAAACACTGCAATAATCTGCGCGTATCCTATTGCCAAAGATATTAAAAGAGATATTATGACGGAAAGTTGTATTTTTTTCGCATTTATTTCGGAATTTACGATAACGAAAAAAATCATTATAGCGTTGGCCAAAAAAAGAATTTTTCTTGCGCCATAACCCATACTTTCGGCGTTTACCAAAGACAAGGCGGCTACGGTAAAAAACGCGAACACATAAATATAGAGTTTTTTATCATTGATATTTTTAATAAACTCTTGCCAATTTTTTATATTCTTAAATTTAATAAAACAAATTCTTAAAAATAAAAGTCCCAATAAAATCCTCCAGTTAGACATCGTGTCAAAATTTTCCGTAATCGGAAGCGCGACAAACAAAGGAATGGATAAAATAAAAAAAATAACCGCTTGTTTTATCGGAGAAAATAGCAAATAAAACGCCAAAAAACCCGTCAAAAATAAAACGGCCTCTCGCGGTATAATCATAAATACGGCAAGTAAAATGACAATGATTTCTAATCCAAAAACCAACCAAATACTCTTTGATAGATCAAAATACTTGACAAAATTTTTAAGATATGCTATCATTATATTAGTTTCTTACGGACAAGGAATACATAATAATTATAAGTTTACTAGTCTTTATTCAAAAAAATAAAGACTAGTTTTTTATTTCGCCAATAATTTTTTAAAAACCGCTAATGTTTGCGTTGCGCAACGCGACCAACTAAATTTATTTACTTGATCTAATCCTTTTTGCTTTAATTCTTCGCGTAAAACGGCATTGGAAAATACTGCAGACATTTTTTCGGCAATTTCATCAATGTTTTGATTATTTTGCACAAAAAGAGCCGCATCGCCCGCCGTTTCTATTAAAGCGGGCTGCTTTGAAGTAATAACCGGTGTTCCGCTGGCCATTGATTCCAGTAATGGCAGGCCAAATCCTTCATAATCGGATAAATAAATGGAAACAGCGGCGTTTTTATACAACTCAAGTAAATCTTGCTGTTCTATAAAGTATCGATGAATTATCGGTAACTTGTTTTTAATTTTTAAAATATTCCGCAAAAATTGATTTGTTTTTAAAATATCTTTTTCTATATCAATGTATGGGCGGGTATAATTTGAACCGATAATAACAAGCTGGTAATCCGTAAATTGCGGAAAAATTTTCTTAAAAGCCGTAATAATTTCCGGAATGTGGCGGCGGTTAAAAATAGAACCAACGCACAACGCATATTTATCATAAATTTCGTATTGACGTTTAACCGCTGTAATTTTATTCTTATCTGTTTTCCGCAAAAAATCTTCCGATACGGCAAGCGGTGCTACGATAATTTTATCAGCTCCAATCTTATAATACTTTATGATTTCCTGTTTTGTAAAATTGGACGGAACTAAAATGACATCAGCTTTTTCAGCCGATCGCCGAACATTTTTTCGTAAAAATATTTTATCTAAAATTCCGGGCCAGTTATACAAATCGGGGCGCGCTTCATAAATTATATCGTGAATCGTCACAACCGTCTTTCCGTTTTTATAAAAAATGGGCAACGTATAATTAGGTGAAAATAAAATATCGGCTTTATCTTTTTTCGTGGCGCGACCGATAAGCCATTGGGTAAACAAGGTATTGCTTTGCGCGCCAAAAGGCGCTTTCAGCACTTTCGCATCAAACACTTCCATTTTTAAAATATCTTCCGGAATTTCCTTTTTGAAATATAAAAGAAAATCAAAATCGGAAAGTTGCCCCGATTCATACGCTTTTTTCCATTCATTGAGTATTCTAAAAAGGTAAACGCCGACTCCGGTGCGCGATCCCTCTAAATTATGAGCGTCTATAGCGATTAACATAAATTGGACCATTCGCTAATATACGAATTTTAAATAATATACAAGTAAATAACGATGGTGAATTCGTATATTTGAAAATATTCGTATATTCGTGATTACTCCTTTTTCCCGAAATATCCAAAATAATAATCATACATTCCCGCAAACGTTGCTTTTGCCCATTCTTTTTTTGACGGAATGCATAATTTTATCAATTGTTTCGCGAAAATATACAAATTATACGGATGAATTAAAACTTTTTTATAAAACGGCGCGCATCGCTGATTAAATAAAATACCATTGCGTACATGGTAATAAACGTATTTCACGCCGATTTTTTTGGCGCTGGCGGATTCTTTGTGCCAAATTTTTGCAGTAGGAACCAAAACCGATTTATAACCCGCTCTTTTTGCTTGAATATTCCAATCCGTATCTTCGTAATACAAAAAATATTCCTCCGGCATCAATCCTATTTCATCTACTACCTCTTTTTTTACAAGAAAGCACGCGCCGCTTATGTAATCAACATTATAAAATTTATCGCCAAATTGTCCGTTATCTTTTTCATTATAACCGATATATTTTCCTTTATTCATCAGCCAACTAACTCTGCTTCCCGCGGAATTTATATAATCCGGCTTATCGTAAAAATAAATCATTGGCCCCGCGATGCCTATTTTTTCATCGCTTTCGGAAATTTTAACTAATTCTTTTAGAAAATCTTGGCTTACTATCGTATCGTTATTAAGAAGCAATGTATAATCAGATTCTGCGGCTTGAAATTTGCGCAATACGGCATTAACGCCTCCGGCAAAACCCTTGTTTTCTTGAAAATTTAAGTTTAAAACGGGAAAATTAAAGTTAAAAGAGTTTATAAATTTTTCTACCTCTTTTACTGAATTATCCGTGGAGCCGTTATCCGCAATCACAACTTCAAAATTATCATAATCAATTTTATTCAACGATTTTAGACATTCAATCGTATCTTGCCAGCCATTCCAGTTTAAAATTATAATCGTTACTTTGGGCATTATTTTTTCTTTGAAAAAGTCCCTTTAAACATCTCTTTGCCAATCGCTTTTTCAAAACCGGCGCGCGATAATTTTACGGAATATTCGTAATCGCCGGTATTTATAAAAAGATTTTTTTGTTTCAATAAAAAAGCGTCAACAAGAGTCGGCATTTCGATAAGTTCGCCGAACGGCGGCGTAGCGCCAACGCCGCCTTTCAGATTCTTTTTCATCCATATTTCCTTGGCAAATCCGATTATTTTTACAACTTTCGCGTTATTTTTTTTTGCCCAAACATTCGCCGCCTTTTTAAATTTATCTTTATCCAAATTTTTGCTTGCCGAAATGAGCGCCAACGCATATTTATTATCCAAATTCATAACTAAAGTTTTGATGATTTCATCAGGCTTAACATGTTGCGTGCCAGCGGCGTCAATGGCGGTATAAACCGTTTTGTGTTTAATTATTTCGTATTTTATTTTCTTATCTTCAAGAAATTTTAAAAGAGATTTTAATATCATAGATTAGTGCCGTGAGGACGGGTTTCACGCGCGCGCGTGAAACCCGTCCTCACTAGATCAAATTATTTTTTATCTTTTTTTGCAATTTTTATGTTAAGTTCTTTTAACTGTTCCTCATCTACTTCGCTTGGCGCGTTCATTAATAAATCTCTGCCATCGCCCGTTTTGGGAAAAGCGATAACATCCCTGATTGATTTTTCGTTGCGCAAAATCATAATCAGCCGGTCAAGACCGAGCGCAATGCCACCGTGCGGCGGGACGCCGAATTTAAACGCCCTTAAAAGATGCCCGAATTTCTGCTGAATATTTTCTTTAGTATGCCCCATTATTTCAAAAACTGCTTCTAATATTTCCGGTTTATGGCTTCTTATTGAACCCCCCCCTATTTCGTAGCCGTTTAGAGCAATATCATATTGAAAGGCCGGAACTTTGCCCGGATCTTTTTTCATTTTTTCAATGTCTTGTTCTTGTGGCATAGTAAAAGGATGATGAGTGGCATCCCACCTATTTTCCGTTTCTTTCCACTCAAACATTGGAAAATCCACTATCCAGCAAAAAGCCAGTTCATTTTTATCTTTTTTATCTTCTCTTAAATCCGGCTTATCACTATTATATTTTTCCATCGCTTCTTTGTATGTCAAGCGTGGAAACGGAACATTGGTAATATGTTTTTCCGGCGTTTCTTTCTTAACTAATTCAATCAACATACTCTCCGTCAGATTTATAATATCTTCCTGTTCAACAAAACTCATTTCAACGTCAAACTGGGTAAATTCCGGCTGACGATCGCCCCGAGTGTCTTCATCGCGAAGACAGCGGGCAACCTGAAAATACTTTTCAAATTGCGCCACCATCAAAAGCTGCTTGTATTGCTGAGGGCTTTGCGGCAAAGCATAAAATTTTCCCCGTTCCAATCGCGCCGGAACAATGTAATCACGCGCGCCTTCGGGCGTTGATTTGGTCAAAAGCGGAGTTTCTATTTCCGTAAATCCTTTATCCCAAAAATATTGCCGCATAAATTTTATTGTCCTCCCCCGCAAAAGCATATTTTCTTTCATTTTTTCCCGGCGAAGATCAATATAACGATACTCCATACGTATTTCTTCATTCGGTTCTTTATCCGCGTCAAGTTCAAACGGCAAAATTTCCGACTTGTTCAAAATTTCCAATTTTTCGGCAAGCATTTCCACTTTACCGGTCAATATTTTATCATTTACCATTTTTTCCGGTCTTTGATTTATTTGTCCTTCTATGGACACGGCAAATTCCGACCCCAATGATTCGGCCGTTTTGTATAACTCCTTGTCTTTTGGAATAAAAACAATTTGGAGCACGCCCGAAATATCTTTTACATCTATAAATATAATTTTGCCGTGATCGCGGCGCGCGCTAACCCACCCGTTGACTTTTATCTTTTCCCCGATTCTCTCCGCCGATTCTTTAATCAATGTTCGCGGCATTTTTATTTTTTTTCCTTGATCAATTTTTTGTTCTATAATTTCCATATTTATTGCAATAAATTACGGCTCTAAATAATTTTTTGTATGATATAGAGCCGAACTTATTATCTTTTTAGGCGATTATTGCCAATTGGTATTTTAATATAAAAAATACTGCCCTTGCCAATACCGTCGGATTCCGCCCAAACACTTCCGTTATGAGCGTCAATAATTTTCTTAACGACATAAAGTCCCAATCCTGTTCCTTCGGTGTACATACGGGATATTCTTTCCCCCCGTTGCATTTTCTGGAAAAGATTCTTCTTTTCTTCGCCGCTTATTCCGGCGCCGGTATCTTTTACGCTCCATACGATATATTTATTATCAATTGTAAAATTCACTTCGATTTTTCCTTGCTCCGTGTAACGTATACTGTTATCGACAATATTAAACAATGCCTGCGTTAAAGTATTTTTATCTCCGTAAATTACAAATGGATCATCGCCGGCCTGTTTATTGAATTTCAATGTTAAATTTTTGGCAACGGCTTTCGGCCGTAATTCTTCAACTATATTTTCAGTAAAAGCAAAAACCGGAATCGGACCGAAATCATAAACCATTCTTCCGCTTTCAATACGCGATAAATCCAAAAGATCTTTAACTAACATTATTAATTTTTCATTACTTGTATAAATTCTGCGCAAATAATCTTTTTGCTGATCGGTTATTTTACCGACATCGCCTTCAACCATCACGGACACATAGCCCTTAATAATTGACAGCGGAGTTCTTAGTTGATGCGAAGCGATAGAAATAAATTCCGATTTTGCCGCGTCCAATTTTTTCAGGTCTTCATTGGCATTCCGTAATTTTATCGTTAATTCTTCTAATTTTTGCCGCATACGCACTTCTTTTACGACACTTTTAACGAGTAAGAAAGTAATGGAAGCGACAGCGACGAATAAAATAATTTTTATTATTAAATCATTAAAATTATCAAAAAAGATTGCATCGATAAAAAGTATGAACGACAAAACTATCGCGAAAAATTCAGTCCCTATGACTTTTATGTCCATAAAATTATGCTTTGCTACGGCGTAAGCGACGAAAAACACCAAAACAATAGTAGAAGCCGATCCGAATTTATCAATATCGAAAATATTAAAAAGCGGCAATACTATACTGGCCATTATGCCTAAAAAACCGCTTATGATAATGCCCGCAAGAATATAAGAAATATTTACTTTGACATTGCCGCTATTTTTTTTATATTTTTTGGCCAGTATGAAAATAGATAACGACAGATAGCTGATAATAAAAAATGCGTACAATACGAACAAAGGACCAAAAATCACTTTGTTGCCGTAAATGGTTGATTCCGCGCCCTGAATAATTAAATCCGACCCGATCGTCAATAAAAGCAATGGCGCGGAGGGCGTAAAAATCAAGAAAAGACGTAATTTCTCTAAGTTGGTGTTAAAAGGAAAGATGCTTACAAAATACAATAATACCACAACTATAATAATAGCGGTTTCGTAAAGAAAACGTCCTAATACCAGCGATACGGAAGGTGAATATTCGGGAACATAAAATAATAAAGCATTTACCGACCATAAAAATAGAGAGCAGGTCCAAATACCGAATACCCGATTTATCAAACTTTTTTTGTTATTAAAATATATTAAAAATCCAAGTATTAAATTGGAAACGCCGACAATTATTAAAAAAAGATTATCGATTGCCATAGGAGATCATTGCCGATATATTATTTATTGGCATTTTTTATACGTTTAACTTTTTCTATGTCGTTTAATGTTAAAACTTTTTGAAAATTTTGAAATTCCGCCAATCTAAATCCCAATTCGTTGGAAATATCAACGATTTTTTCTATTGAATCAAATGTCAATCTTCCGGTAGAAAAATTATCCTGCCAATCGGCGTATGCCAATATCATAATCTCCGCGAGGCAGCAATAAATATCTTCCTTGTGTTTCAATCCTATATTAAAATGAGGGTTTATTCCCGGCGCATGAATTACGCCGCCTTCGATAACCAAAACATCATCTCTGGTTTTAACGATTTCTGGATCAACATCGGACGGTTGCGCGTCATCAACCACAACAGAACCGGCAGCCAAATCCTCCGATCTGATTTTCGCTTCCGGAGCATTGGTGGCGGAAATAATAATATCGCATTCTTTTATATCGGGAATTTGATGCGAAATTGAAATCAACGAAGTGTCATAAACATTCTTGTGATCTTGTATTAATTTATCTAAAAATTCTTTTTTCCTTCCAAGATCTATCAATAAAATATTTTTTACGCCACGTTTCAATAAAATACTGGCGCAAGCGCTTCCAATGGATCCCGCCGCTCCCACTATCGCGACTTTCATTTTTTCTAAATTTAATCCCAAAATATCGGCTATCGTGAAAACATTTTCAGTAACCGTCCAACTGGTATAAGCTCGGCCGGCGGTAATGCCTATTTTGGTCTTGCTTTTTGCCAACGCTTCGGTAATATCCAACCCACCCCTGCTAAACGAAGCGGTCAATCCCCCTAAACCCATAATTCTTGCGCCTTTTCTTGCGGAAAGATAAGCAGCTTGTATAATTCTTTTTCGCGCCAAATCCCTGTTTTCCGTCATTTGATGAGGCGTCATCGGCACTATAATAATCCAGCCGTTAATCGGTTTTCCTGTTTTCGATTTTAATCCTTCGATTCTTGAAATCGTAATCGGCCACAAATGTTTCAAAATAAAATCAGCTATTTTTTCCGGTAGAAATTTAAATAACGGGTATTTCTTCGCTATTTCATATCTATGCCTTGGGTGTCCCAAAAATGCAAATCCTTCTTGTTTATGCATTTGCGGCAATATTCGTATCAACAAATCGTAAAAAGTCGCCGCGATTAAAAAAATAAAGTTTTTTTTAAATTTCATAAATAATAAAATTTAACTTTTATCATACAATTCTTTTATTTTTTCCATTACCAAACAAGATCCCTTCGCTAAATCATCTTTATTATCATAACGAAGAGATTGGGGCAAGTAAAATGGTTTTCCTATTGAAATTATCACGTTATTGCGCCCTAAAAATAAATTTTTAAAACTGGCGCCCAACGTTCCTTTTATGCTTATCGGCAAAATAGAAACATTCGCTCTTAATGCCAAATAAGACACGCCGCGTTTTCCTTCGCCGAATTCTTGTTTTTTTATCATCCCTCCTTCGGGAAAAATCACTACTACCGCGTTTTTTTTTAAAACTTTCAATGGCGCGATTAGAACTTCTTCCAAATTTCCGTCTTTACTTTTAGCGATCGGCATACCGCCGGTTATTTTCAATAAAAAATGTAAAATCGGCAAATAATATATTTTATGCCAAATAAGACTTCTTATTGGAAGAAGTTTAGTATTGAAGGGCAATGCCGCCACCAAGACAATGCCGTCAATATAATCCTTATGATTCGCGGCTATGATAACAGGACCATTGACCCCCTTACTATTTTCTTGACCGATGACCCGCAAATGTGTCAACGCTCTTATGAACTTTACTAATGGAAAGCAAATAATTCTTTGAAGAAAATAATCAATAGACATTTTTTATTTTAATATTAAAGTTATAATGGAAAAAATCATATACTATGATTATACCATATATTTTTACAAAAACAGCCCCGCAATAGCGGAACTGCTTTTAATTAACCTCAAAAATGTCGGCACTGGCCTACTTTTTCTTCGCGAACGAAAATATCATCGGCGCTGGCGTTTTTCACTTCTCTGTTCGGAATGGGAAGAGGTGGTGCCACGCCGCTTGAAGCACCGACATTTTTAGGGTTAATTCTTTAAAAAACTATATGGGATAGGTTATTCTATGATTTATTAGTACTGTTCGGCTTAACGCGTTACCGCGCTTACACCTACAGCCTATCAAGGTTGTAGTCTCCAACCAATCTACGATGTCTAATCTTGAGGTGGGCTTCGCGCTTATATGCTTTCAGCGCTTATCCCGTCCAAACATAGCTACCCGGCACTGCCCTTGGCAGGACAACCGGCACACCAGAGGTTTGTTCCTTCCGGTCCTCTCGTACTAGGAAGAACTCCTCTCAAACATCAACGCCTACGGCAGATAGGGACGAACCTGTCTCACGACGGTTTGAACCCAGCTCACGTACCTTTTTAATTGGCGAACAGCCAAACCCTTGGGAGCTTCTTCACCCCCAGGATAAGATGAGCCGACATCGAGGTGCCGAACCACGCCGTCGCTATGGACGCTCGGGCGTGACCAGCCTGTTATCCCCGGAGTAGCTTTTATCTGATTATCTCTGGCCCTTCTAGTACGGACCATCGGTTCACTAAGTTCTGCTTTCGCAACTGCGCGGCATATCCGCCTTGCAGTAAAGCTGGCTTGTGGCTTTACCCTATCACTCCGGTTTCCATCCGGAGCTAGCCAACCTTTGTAAACGCCTCCGTTACTTTTTAGGAGGCGAGCGCCCCACTCAAACTACCCACCAGACACGGTCCCAAGCACTTAATCCAACCAAAGACAAAAGATAAAAACATAACCAATGTCTTCGAATAATGGCTAGATTAAGTGCTCGGTTAGAATTACCAGCAAATAAGAGCGGTATCTCACTGTCGGCTCCCCCTGACCCGAAAGTCAAAGTTCAAAGCCTCCCGCCTATTCTGAGCAAACCCGCTAATAATTCAATATCAAGCTATAGTAAAGCTTCCGGGGTCTTTCCGTCTAACCGCAGGTAGTCAGCATCTTCACTGACACTGCATTTTCACCGGGCACTTTGTTGAGACAGTCTCCCAGTCGTTACGCCATTCATGCACGTCGGAACTTACCCGACAAGGTATTTCGCTACCTTTGGACGATTATAGTTATCGCCGTCGTTCACTAGCGCTTCGGGCACTAAGCATCAACCGCTCCTCGCTGCGCTCGTCGCGGAAATTCCAAATCCCAAGCGCCAAATCCCAAATAATATTCAACCACTAAAATTCAAGTATCAAAACAAGTGTTTATAATTTAGAATTTGTGATTTCGAATTTATTTAGAATTTGAGATTTAAGATTTAGGATTTCCGTTCCAAACGCAATGAGGAACGGCCAACACCTGCGCCGTTAACGTTCTAGCACTGGACAGACGTCACCCCCTATACATCCTCTTACGAGTTAGCAGAGAGTTGTGTTTTTGATAAACAGTCGCCAGGAGTCTTTAGCTGCGGCCCAACC
>LBUF02000010.1 GCA_000992445.2 Parcubacteria group bacterium GW2011_GWA2_38_13b | reverse complement strand
AAAGCGCGTATCGCGGTCTTTGGTTGCGCAATTCGGCAAGCGCCGTGAATGATGTTACTTTTGACAATATCAATGCCAAACTCGGTTCCGCTATGCTGGAAATCAACGGCGGCAATCCGCAAATCAATAATTCCGTATTCAAAAATAGCAACGGCGGATTTTCGTCTTACGGCATCAATATTCTCAATAGAGCCAATCCGACAATCGCGAATAATAGTTTTTCCAACACGAATTACCCTGTTTATATCATAAAGGGGGATCCCGTATTATCGGAAAATACCGCTTCCGGCAATTCATACAACGGAATATGGTTTGATACGGGATATGAAACAAGCGATGATGTTGTGCTGGAAAAAAATCTTCCGTATTATGTAAATTCGCTTATTGGAGTAAAGAATAACGCGATTTTAACCATAAACGCCGGCGCGGAAATAAAATTCAATAACGGAGGCGGCGGCATTGAAATTCAAGACGGAACATTGAAAGCGATCGGAACAAGCGATAATCGGATTAAATTTACCAGTGTCGGTTTCGGTTTGTGGAAATGGATTCATTTTACCGAAGACGCGAATGAAGAATCGGAATTAAAATACGCGATTATTGAAAACGGCGGTTACGGAACTTTTGTTGACGGCGCTATGATAAGAATCGATGATGTGGCGATAAATATCGACAATGTTGAAATTATAAACAGTTATTCAAGGGGAGTAATGCTTAAAAATTCCGATTCCATAATCGCCAACGCTTTATTTAAGTGCAATGGTTATGCAGATTTTGGCGGTATTTGCAATGCAGTAAAAATACCGGGACTTGTGCCGGCGTTTGACATTCAAGATTCCGATCCGGTTGTTTCCGATTCCGTTTTCAAACTTAATCGCATCGGCATCGGATCTTACGGGACTTCAACGTCGGCATTTACGAACATAACTTTCGGAGAAGGGAACGAGGCGAATATTATGAATACCGATCCGGTTGGTTTGACGGAGTAGAATGCGGGTTTTTTGATCTTGACATCATTGGTCTGTAGTTGTAATATAATATTTAAAATTTTAAAATGTTTTTTGACATTAAATAATATTTGATAAAGGAGCTTTTGTATGATTGAAACATTATTGTTTCTTATGCCTTTTCCGTTGCTGATTGGTTTAATTGGTTTTCTTTTGGGTAAGGGTAAAATTACCATTAAGGAATATGCGATTCAGGAAGTAGTAATTATGCTTATTGTTTTTTTGAGTTGCGTTATTGGACGGCAATTCGCTTTGCGGGATACGGAAATTTGGTCGGGACGCGTTTTGAATAAGCAAAAAGTTAGTGTTTCTTGCGAACATTCGTATCGAGTTGTAGTTGGTCATGATTCAAATGGTAATCCAATTTACGCGACTCGTTACTATCATTCTAATGATTGGGATTGGGAGGTAGAAACTTCCGACAAAGGGATTATTGATATAAGGCGTGTTGATGGGAGGGGCAGCAAGGAACCGCCGCGTTGGACGCAAGTTTACGTAGGAGAGCCGACGGCTTCGGCTCATAATTATGTTAATTATATAAAAGCAAGTCCGTGGACTATTTTAAAAAGACATGGACAATTGCAAGAATTTCAGAAATGGGGTTTGATCCCCGTTTATCCCAATGAAATTTACGATTATTATCGTATTAATAGGTTTTTGAACGCGAAAACAAGCATACTAATGGAGGAAGCCAGGGAATGGAATAAAGAGTTAATGAAAATTAACAGCGAATTAGGTCGTAAAAAAGAAGTTAATATTATAATAATCGCCGTGAATACTAAAAATAGTTCTTATATTCATACCCTGGAAGAAGCGTGGTTTGGCGGTAAAAAGAATGATTTGGTGGTAATATTAGGCGTTCCCAGTTATCCTCGAATTGATTGGGTTAGAATAATGTCTTGGACTAAGATGGAAATGTTAAAAGTTGTTTTAAGGGATAAAGTGGCTGATATCGGCGATATGACAAGGCGTCAAGATATTTTAGATGTAATTAAAAAAGAAATTGACGAGAAATTCGTCAGGACGCCTATGGCAGATTTCGCTTATTTAAAGGCTACGTTAAGGCCGTCGTTCAGGGCAATGCTGATTTTATCTTTTTTGAGCATAGGAGTGTCTGCGGGGCTTTCTATTTTTTTCTGGAAAAATGAAACAGTATAATGTAATTTATTTATTTTTAAGGAGGTGGATGATGCCAATTAAATGGATTATGTGCAGTGTATTTGGTTTTGTAGCAGTTACGGGATTAATGGTCGGCGGTTGGCTGATCAATATTAATAATACTTGCGTAAGGTATGAACAGACAATACCGACGCAGTTTCAACAGAATAAAAACATTTACGATAATTATTTTAAGAAAGTAAAAGAAGCGGCGCAGGTTCCGGATGCGTATATAGAGGGTTTGAAACAGGTTTTTGATAGCGCTATGAAAGGACGTTACGGCGAAGAAGGATCAAGAGCTGTTTTTCAATGGATACAAGAACAAAATCCTCGAGTTGACCCGATTGTTTATAAAAAAATACAGGATATTATTGAAGCGGGCAGAAATGAATTTGCCGCGAGTCAACGGACACTTTTGGATATAAAAAATAGTTATGGTTTGTATAGAAAACCATTTCCGACTTCATGGGCAGTAAAAAAATTGGGATATCCGGCAATAGATTTAGATAAATATGATATAGTGACTTCTCAGCAAACCGATGATGATTTTAATTCAAAAAAATCAGACCCCATTAAATTAAAATAGTAGTTAAAATAAATAAAGTGGCATTTAACGCAAATGCCACTTTTATTTTTAACGATTTTTTGTTAATCTTATGGTATGATAAATAATATATATAAAAATATTAATAACTTGGAATGCAATGGCGATATGTTTAAAATTCCGGAAAATGAAATTTTTTTTGAGACAATGCGTTCCGGCGGACCGGGCGGACAAAACGTCAATAAAGTCGCGACTGCCGTAAGGGCGCGATGGGATTTTGAAAATTCGCCGAAATTGAACGATGGGCAGAAAGAATTGATTCGGCAAAAAGCCAAAAATCAGTATCGCCGCCATTATATCAAAGAAGGCGTATTAACCGTTAAAATAATAGAAACGCGAAGCCAGGAAATGAATAAGCGGATCGCGTTGGATGTGTTGCAGAAAATCGCGGACGATGCCTTGACTGTCGTTAAAGAACGTCAAGAAACAAAGCCGACTTATGCTGCAAAAGAAAGGCGATTGGAAGGGAAAAAAATAAAAAGCGAAAAAAAGAAAACAAGGAGGGATCAAATAGAATTTTAATAACATATTTAAATGAACAATAAAATCATTTTTGATATTGAAACAATTGGCATTGATTTTGAGGCGCTTGATGAAAAATCGCAAGAGTATCTTTTGAAATACGCAAAAGATGAAGTGGAAAAAGAAGAAATTAAAAGCCAGCGTTTGGGGCTTTATCCCGTGACGGGCGAAATTGTCGTGATAGGAATGTATAATCCGGATACCGAAAGAGGCGCGGTTTATTTTCAGTCTCCGAAAGAAGAAATTGCGCCGTATGTAAAAAAAAGCGTTGAGTATTCTACCGGCTCCGAAAAAGAAATTTTGGAGAAGTTTTGGGCGGATATAAAGAATTATAACCAATTTGTTACTTTTAACGGCAGGTGTTTTGATTGCCCGTTTATAATGATGCGTTCCGCGATTTTGGGCGTTAAGCCGACTCGCAATTTAATGCCGAACAGATACTATATGACGCATATTGATTTGATGGACCAGTTGACTTTTTACGGCGCTTTCCGTAAATTCAATCTTGATTTTTACGCAAAATCGTTCGGCATAAAATCGCCGAAAGAAGGAGGCATTACCGGCCTTGACGTTAAACCGTTTTTTAAAGAAAAGAAATACAGAGAAATTGCGGAATATTGCGCCGGCGATGTAATAGCGACCGCGGAGCTTTTTGGAATTTGGAACAAATACATAAAATTTGACGACAGGAATTATTAAAAAAATAATATAAAATATTAATATGAAGGGGAAATTGGTAGCATTTGTCATAAGCGAGGCGTTGCGGGCGAAACCCGGCAAAGAAGAATTGCATATCCAATCCAAAAGA
This sequence comes from Parcubacteria group bacterium GW2011_GWA2_38_13b, assembly GCA_000992445.2. Classification (GTDB taxonomy): domain Bacteria; phylum Patescibacteriota; class Minisyncoccia; order GWA2-38-13b; family GWA2-38-13b; genus GWA2-38-13b. Next base: position 6,266 of record LBUF02000010.1, on the reverse strand, counting down.
AGCGCTCCTCATTATTTTGGAGAAACGATTCCGCACCAATTTATAGTCAGTCAGGAAAAGGTTTTTATTCGCAATCGCCAAGGCGAGGTTTTTTTGAAAACATATAAGCCGGATATGCTACTTGTTGAAATACGTTTTGACGTTGAAGATATATTCAGCGATGAAATTTTTGATTTAAACGATGACGCCATAAAATATTGTTATAATTTTCTGAAAGAAAAGGGCGGGAAAGACGTGGATAAATTTGCCGAAGAATATTCGGTTTACGTCGTATACGATTATGAAGGCGATCCCGAACAATTTTTTATCAATAAATCCAAAATAGTCGCTCTTTTGAAATCCGAGAGGATAGAACTTGATCCCGAAGAAGTTGATTATACGATGCGCGCGCAAATGAAATACGCCAATAATGATCTTGTCATAGTTGATTGGGATGGAGCTTTCATATTTGAACCGAATGGAGAATTTGAGTTTACGCTTGAACTTCTTCAAATAGCCAATCTCCAGCTGGTTCGTTATCATTCTCTTGATTCGGATATCGACGAAAAATTAAAACACGTGGTACGTTTGATAAAAGCGGCGCCTGCAAAAAGTCAATTTTTATTTAATGCGGCGGAAGTGGCGCAAGTATTTAAGAAAACGATGCTGGTGCGTTCGGAATCAATTTCCGAATTTCAGGCGGTGGACAGGGAAATAAAATTAATTGGTGATTGGTATTCCGCGCGTTTGTTTGATTTGGTTTCAAGGAAATTTAAGTTGGACGAATGGCGCAAGGTAATTAAAGGAAAGTTGGACGATTTAGAGGATGTTTACAGCGTTGCATCTGAAAATTTTACCGTTTCCTGGGAACGCCGCGGACATAATATAGAAATGATCGGTTGGTACATTTTGCTTGTCGGTTGGATGGTTTTTTTACTGAAAGACATATTCGTGCTTTTGTTTTAAAAATAATTGAAATTACTTTATAATAAATCATCGGATCGTTTGCTTTTTCCTGCGGGGTTTTTGTGGGGGACGGCGATTTCAAGCCACCAAACAGAGGGTGGTAATTTTAATGATTGGACGGAGTGGGAGATAAAAAATGCAAAAATCAAAAATCAAAATGCAAAATTAAAGAGTTGGCCGGCATATGTTTTAAACGATTATCCTAACCCACTGCAAGAGGAGAATTATATTTCCAGCCGCGCCTGTGACCATTATAACCGTTACGAAGAAGATTTTGATATTGCGAAAAAACTTAATAATAACGCCCTGAGGTTTTCCATTGAATGGTCGCGCGTTGAGCCTCGCGAAGGCGAATGGGATCAAAAAGAAGTTGAACATTACCGGAATGTTTTGCGCGCGCTTCGCGCGCGCGATATTGAGCCGTTTGTAACGTTATGGCACTGGACTAATCCTGTTTGGTTTGCGGAAAAGGGCGCGTGGCTCAATAAAGAAGCGCCTTTTTATTTCGCGCGTTATGCCGAAAAAATCGTTAAAGAGTTGGGCAATTTGGCAAATTTTTGGATTATTTTAAACGAACCGGCGGTTTTGGTCTCAAGTAGTTATTGGCGTGGTTTATGGCCTTCGCAAAAGAATGGTTTTTTAGCTTCGTATAGAGCGTTGAATAATTTGGCAAAAGCGCACAATCTCGCTTATGAAAAAATAATTTTTTTAAAACCACAATCCCGAATCGGCATCGCTTATAATTTTATCCGTTTTGAAGCATATAAGGAAAATTTTTTCAACAGGATAATAAAATATTTAGCGGACTACTTAAATAATCATTATTTTTTGGGAAAAATAAAAAGGAAAATGAATTTTATCGGCTGTAATTATTATTTTTATAATCGCATTAAATTTAATTTATTTCATCCGGTTAAATCTTTGAAAGATAATGAGAATAAATTCGTATCCGATATTGGCTGGGAAATTTTTCCAAAAGGCATTTATCATATTTTGAAAAACTTGAAAAAATATAATTTGCCGGTTTATATTACGGAAAACGGCGTTGCGGACGCGCAAGACAAATATCGCGCCGATTTTATAAAAGATCATCTTTTATGGATGCATAAAGCAATTCAAGAGGGGGTTGATGTTCGCGGATATTTTTATTGGTCACTTTTGGATAATTTTGAGTGGGATAAAGGTTTCTGGCCGAGATTTGGGTTGGTGGAAGTGGATTATAAAACAATGGAGCGTAAAGTAAGGCAGAGTGCCTGGGAGTATGCGGAGATTTGTAGGAATAATGAGATAATGTTGTAGTTGTTCTGGCTGTTGTAGTTGCGTTGCGTTCTACAATTAAAACATTAGAACAGTTACAATATATAAACAGATATGTTGTGGCTTTTAATTTTAATTATCGGTCGTTTTCTCGATGCCTGGGTGGCTATAATAGATAAGCTTATCTTAAAGCATACTGTTTTTAAGCCGGCATCGTATGCTTTTTTTACCGGCATTTTTAGTATTTTTACGGTCGGATTCATTATTCCGATTTCCTGGTTTATAAAAAGTTTCGGCGTTTTTGACATTCCGGATTTGCCATTGATGTTTTTTGATTTTTTTACCGGCATTATTCTGTTTTTCGCCATTTTTTCTCTTTTTTCCGCTTTTCACAAGTCGGAAGCTTCGCGAGTCGCGACACTCATCGGGAGCTTAACGCCAATTTTTACTTTAGGATTGTCTTTTTTTATTTTTAGCGAAAAATTGCCGGGGAATTACATCTGGGCATTTGCTTTTTTAATTTTCGGAAATTTTATCATCGCTTCCGGCGGCAAAAGTTTTCGCATCGGCGGAGCGTTGCCTTACGCGCTTTTGTCGGCTTTTTTGTGGGCGCTATTTTTCGTCTTAATTAAAAAGATTCTCGGAACGCAATCTTTCACTACGACTTTGTTTTGGATGGAACTCGGGCTTATTATCGGAGCTTTGCTATTTTTATTGAAACCAATGGCGCGAAAGGAAATTTTCAAATCTGGCGCTGCTATTCCTACCCAAAAGTCGCATATCGCTTTATTTCTGCTTAACAAAGTGCTCGCGCGCGTTTCCTCTTTATTGATACTTTTCGCCGTTAGTTTGGGAAATGTGACAATGGTCAACGCGCTAGAAGGCGTTAAGTACGTTTTTGTATTCCTGATAGCGATTTTGTTTTCCATGATATTTCCAAAAATTTTGAAAGAAGAATTAAGTTTTTCAATAATTATGCAAAAAACGCTGGCGATTATTTTAATAGGAATCGGGATATTTATGTTAATTCCTTGATTATTTAATTTTAGACTTTTATTTTTTATTGTCTAATTCGCGCGAATTAGACAATAAAAAGAAAGGGGCGGTAATGAGTTTTTGCGTAATAAATAATCAATAAAAAAATTGGTGTACATTTGTCTAATATACATCAATTTAAGCGATGACTGGCGCAAATCATTTAAGTCGTTTTTTTAAATCTGATTTTTGTGAGATCGTAGCCGGCGGTTGATATGAAAACAATTTGAAGTATTGCGAAAATAATATCCCCAAGATAGATGCTGTATATTTCAAGGCAAAGTCCGGCAATAACGTAAAAAATGTCTTTGGCTTTTCGTTTTTTAATTAAAATTCCAGTAGTAATGAATAGGAGACCTATGATTCCAATAATTTTGAATAAGTTCATAATTAGTTGATTATTCGTATGTTATAATTGAATTGTAGTAGATTATTAATTCACGCGCAATGCTTTATAAAACAATCATAACTTTATTTAGAAAGACAATTTTCACCCCGTTAGAAACTTTGTTATGTAATTTTTTCGCGAAAAGATTTTTTAATCATAACCGAAATTGGATGTTTCTAACGGGGTTTATACTTATTTCTATTTTTTTAGCCGCGATTATTTTTGTTGCGTTTTTTTATTTTACATTAGATGATTTGGATATTAACCGCGATTTGAAATTTGGCGTCACTTTTATTCCGCGCCATGCGACGGAATTGGAGCTTAATTGGCAAGAAACTTACTTGGCGGTTTTTGACGATTTGGATGTGCGGCGATTACGGCTTGTCGCATATTGGAATATTATAGAAAAAGAAAAGGGAGTTTATGATTTCAGCGAATTGGATTGGTTGGTTGGCGAAGCGGAAAAGCGTAGCGCGAAAATTATTTTGGCAATTGGAATGCGTGTACCCGGATGGCCGGAGTGTCATATTCCCGATTGGGCAAAAGAATCTTTATTTTCCGATGATCCGTTCGTAAGATTGCAGTCAGAGCAAGCTTTGCTTAAATATTTACGGGTAATAGTGGATCGTTATCGCGATTCTTCGGCGATTTGGGCATGGCAGGTGGAAAATGAGCCGTTTTTGCAATTCGGCGAGTGTCCTATATCGGATAAAGAATTTTTAAGTAATGAAATAAAGTTGGTAAAAACTATTGATAAGCGTCCGATTATAATCACGGAATCCGGCGAATTCGGAAATTGGCGCAAAGCGGCACCGTTCGGCGATATTTTGGGAACTACGCTTTACCGCAAAATTTATTATAAAAGATTTGGATACATTAACTATCATTTGTCGCCGAGTTTTTATCGTTTAAAGTCGCTTTTGGTGAAAAAATGGACGCGACCGGACAATATTATCGTGGTTGAACTGCAAAGCGAGCCGTGGGTTGCGGATCCGCCAATCAATAAAGCGTCTATGGAAGAACAATATATTACGATGAATCCGGAATTTTTTCGCGATACTTTGGATTATATCCGTTATACTGATTTTAATGAATTTTATTTTTGGGGCGCGGAATGGTGGTATTGGATGAAGCAGGAAGGTCGTCCGGAAATTTGGGATATTGCCAAGGGCGTTTTTGTGGAATAATTTTTTTTAAACTCTTGCTTTTCGCGCGGATTTTTTTTATACTCAATTTATATTACATTATTAGTTTTGCGAGATAATATGAGACAAACATCTAAAATTAGAATAGCGATAATCAGCATATTTATTTTATTCGCGTTGGCGGGCAGTTTGGATTATCCGGCTTTTTGGAACAAGGGAGCGGATTTTTTAAATCCTAAAATAGACATTACGGGAATTAAAATTCCTCATTTTTGGAATAAGCCGTTTTCTTTGGGATTGGATTTGCAGGGCGGCGCGCACTTGATTTACGAAGCGGATCTTTCAACGATTGCCGAAGAAGAAAAAGATAATTCCATGCAGGGATTACGGGATGTGATAGAAAGGAGGATAAATATTTTTGGTGTGACCGAACCGCTTGTTCAAATAAATAAAGCGGGCGATAGTCGCCGATTGATTATTGAACTTGCGGGCATTACCGATGTTAATCAGGCGATTCAGATGATAGGCGAAACGCCGTATCTTGTTTTTGCCGAATTGGAAAATAAAGAAGAAACGGATCAGACCAAGTGGAATTTTAAACCGACCGAATTGACGGGAGGAAAATTAAAACTGGCGCGGCTGGAATTTGACAGCACGACTTATGAACCGATTGTCGCCTTGGAATTCAACGAAGAAGGCGCCAGTCTTTTTGAAGAAATTACCGCGAGGAATATAGATAAAAATGTGGCGATTTTTTTGGATGGTTTGGTTTTAAGCGCGCCGAAAGTTCAGCAAAAAATTTCCGGAGGAAATGCGGTTATTACCGGACGGTTTTCCACAAAAGAAGCCAGGGATTTGGTTTTACGGCTTAATTCCGGCGCTTTGCCCGTGCCGATACATTTAATAGCGCAAAAAACTATCGGCGCGACTTTGGGGACAATTTCTTTGGAAAAGAGTTTAAGGGCGGCATTATGGGGATTTATAGCCGTAGTGGCTTTTATGATAATTTATTACAGATTATTCGGATTTTTCGCGATTTTAGCGCTTGGAGTTTATGCGGTTCTCGTGCTTGCGATTTTCAAACTTATTCCCGTTACTTTGACGCTTTCTGGCATAGCCGGTTTTATTCTCTCGATCGGAATGGCGGTTGACGCCAATATTTTGGTATTTGAAAGGATAAGAGAGGAACGGGCGGCGGCAAAAAGTTTCGGTCTTGCTCTTGAAGACGGATTTTCGAGAGCGTGGTCATCGATTAAGGACGGTAATATCTCAACTTTAATAACGGCTTTGATACTTTTTTGGTTCGGCACGAGCGTTGTTAAGGGTTTCGCTTTGACATTGATTGTAGGCGTTGCGGTTTCAATGTTTTCCGCCATATTTGTGACAAAAAATCTTTTGAAAATATTCGTCGGTAGAAAAATAGCGGATGTCAAATGGTTGTGGCAATAAATAGAATTTGGAATTTAATTAGAAAAATATATGTCTATAATCAGTCA
>LBUF02000009.1 GCA_000992445.2 Parcubacteria group bacterium GW2011_GWA2_38_13b | reverse complement strand
AGACAGATCTTACCGAATATCATTCCGGTTTCCGCGCTTACTCGCGTGAAGTTTTAGAAACATTGCCGCTTGAAAAAAATTCCAATGATTTCGTGTTTGACGCGGAGATTATCATACAATTGATACATAACAAATTCCGCATCAAAGAAATTCCTATTCCCACAAAATATTTCAAAGAAGCGTCATCCATCAGCTTTCGCCGAAGCGTAATTTACGGATTAAGTATTCTATGGGCGCTGTTAAAATACACGCTTCATAAAAAGCGTATTAGAAATTTTCCAATACTTGAAAAATAATAAAATTTATGAAAAAACTTATAATTCTCATCCCAGCCCTCAATGAAGAGCGGACGATAATGTCGGTCATTAAAAAAATACCAAAACAAATTCCGCCATTTGAAGCGGTTGAAATTCTCGTTGTTGACGACGGATCAAGCGATCAAACGGCTGTTTTGGCGCGCGAAGCCGGAGCCAAGGTCATTAAACATCAGAGAAATAAAGGCGTAGGCGTGGCGTTCCGCACGGGCACAGCAGCGGCGTTGGAAATGGGCGCGGACGCTGCGGTCAACATGGATGGCGACGGGCAATTTGATCCGCTTGATATCCCCAAACTTCTTTTACTCGTCATCCAAGGAAGGGCGGATTTTACGACCTGCTCAAGATTCAAAGACAAAACGCTTACGCCTAAAATGCCCAAAGTAAAATTATTGGGGAACGCTTTGGTTGCCAATATAATCAGTTTTATAATCGGAAAAAGAATTTACGACGCGTCTTGCGGTTTTCGCGCCTACTCGCGCGAAGCGCTTCTGCGGCTCAATCTTTACGGAAATTTCACCTACACTCACGAATCCCTCATTGATCTGGCGTACAAAGGAATTGAAGTCGAAGAAATTCCTCTTTCCGTGCGCGGAGAACGGGAATTCGGCAAATCGCGAATAGCGAATAATGTTTGGAAGTACGGCTATCGGACGCTCAAAATAATCCTAAAAACACTAAAAGACTACAAGCCATTTCAATTTTTTGGAGCGCTCGGCTTGGCTATTTTTATTTTTGGTATAATATTGGAAGCGGCTCTTCTGATTTATTGGCTTCAAACCGGATCATTCAGCCCGTTTAAATTCCTCGGCTTTATTGGCGGCTACCTCAATGCTCTCGGCATTCTCATTATCTTTTTCGGCCTCATAGGCGACACGCTTCTGCGGATCAAACTCAATCAGGAAAATGTGTTGTATTACGAAAAGAAAAAAATTTATCAATAAATTATGCTTTTATCCATTATCATTCCTATATATAATGAAGAAAAAACAGTTGAATCAATAATTCAAAAACTTGAGGAGCTGTATATTAATAATTGTAAAAAAGAAATTATTCTCGTTAACGATGGATCAACTGATAAAACCGATGATGTGCTTAAAAAATACGATAAAAATCACCGCATCATCACCCATAAAGTCAATAGAGGAAAAGGGGCGGCCATACGGAGCGGCATTCAAGCATCAAGCGGAAATATTATCATAATTCAAGACGCTGATTTAGAATATGATCCGTCCGAGATTCCATTACTCTTGGAGCCGATTCTTAACGATAAGGCTGATGTGGTTTATGGGTCTCGCTTTTTTGGCGGGCGGCCCCATCGTGTTTTATTTTTTTGGCACTATGCGGGAAATAAAATCTTAACACTTTGGTCAAATATATTCACAAACCTCAATCTAACCGATATGGAAACCGGCTACAAAGCATTTCGGTCCGACATTATTAAGAAAATCCCCCTTAAATCAAATCGTTTTGGGGTTGAGGTGGAATTAACGGCAAAAATCGCAAAGACAAACGCGCGTATTTATGAAATCGGTATTTCATATTATGGAAGAAAATACAGCGAGGGTAAAAAAATCACATGGAAAGACGGATTAAAAGCAATTTTTTTAATCGTGTGGTTTAAGTTTTTTGACTAAATAATATGCGCCAATTAATTAATCAAAACGCGACAAGAGGTTATGGTCTTCTTGAAAATTTTCTTGCAAAATTGCGAATAAATAAAGTGAATACTCTTATTCCGCCGCAAGCGAGGCGCGGCGCGATCCTCGATATCGGATGCGGAATCCATCCGATTTTTCTTCTTCGAATAAATTTCTATAAAAAATACGGACTTGACAAATCTATTTCTAAAAGCGGCATTCAACGGTTTAGTAATGAGAGCTTATTCGTTCAAAACCACAACATAGAGGAGCAAGAAATTCCATTTAATGGTGGATTTTTTGATATTGTTACAATGCTGGCTGTATTTGAACATATTAATCCGTTAAAGCTCAAAAAAATTACAAACGAAGTTTATCGTGTGTTAAAATCAAACGGTCTATTCATTATGACAACGCCGGCACCATGGAGCGATAAACTGCTCAAACTCATGGCAAAAGTGAATCTTGTAAGTTTAGAAGAGATCGACGAACATCAAAATATATACAGCAGGAAAAAAATTTCTGCCATACTACAAGAGGGGAGATTTCAGAAAAAGGCGATTCAATCCGGTTATTTTGAGATGGGACTCAACATCTGGACAACCGCAAAAAAATAATATTTTCTACGCGCCATAATTACCAATCTTGGATATTATTTATTTGAATTAATGCTACCATATGGTCAGCGATGTTAAAGAATTTATCCTTGTACATAGAAAATATGCCATTGTTTTTGTTACGCTTATTTTTTTCATTACAGCAATATGTATAAAGTTCTTTCAAATCACAAGATCGATTGAAATGGGGATTGATAGCCACCAGCTCATTATACTAGGAGAATCCTTACGAAGCGGCCAAGGCTATTCGCTTTTGAATCTCCCGGACAATCCTCCGGCAAATCTTTATCCACCTCTTTATCCGCTTATTATTGCGGCGAGTCTAATTTTAACCGAGAATACATATCTTCCCGACATTGCTTTGATTTTAAAAATTGTTAATCTTGTTTTTTTTCTTTTAGCGCTACTAATTTTTTATCATTACTTGCAGAAAAAAAATGATGACAAAAAAATAAACCTTATTGCGCTTGCGCTCATTGCCGTTAATCCGGTTTTTTCTTTTTACATCAATGATGTCGGAACTGAAAATCTTTATCTTTTATTAAGTATAACATCTGTTTGTTTAATTGAAAAAATGGTAGAAAAAAATAATAAAAAATATCTATACCTCGGGATAATATTTGCGATTTTTGGTTTTTATGCGCGAACAATCGGGATCGCGCTTATCGCGGCAATTATTCTTTTTTTATTTTTTCAAAAAAAATATAAGGAAGCCATACAATCTTCTTTGTTATCCGTTTTATCAGTACTTCCGTGGTTTGCGTACAGCTATTTTTTTGGATCTCAACCATCATATTTTAAATACTTTCTCATAAAAAATCCATATAACATTTACGAAGGAAATGCGTCTTTCGCTGATTTTTCCTTGAGAATTGCCGAAAATGCCATTTACTACGCGCAAAAAATTCCCGAACTTATTTTTTCGGTGAATCTCGGAAGCCCGATTATATCTTTACCGCTTCTCTTTATCACATTGATTGGTTTTTTAAAAATGACCGGCAAAAAAATCAATCTCCTGCGTTTTTATATCCCTTTATATATTTTAATTTTAATCACTTGGCCGTTTACAGAGAAAGGCCGCTTTTTAATCCCTATTTTGCTTTTTTTAATTTATTCCTTTGTTATGGGTTGCAAAAGGATATTTAATAAAAATATGGCCGCATCAATCATTCAACCGTCTAAAATAATTCTTTTAGCGACAACATTGGCGATTATTGGTTCTTCTTTCCTGATTCAAATTAAACACATAAATCAGATAACAAATAAAAAAAATATGATCATAGTAAACAAAAGGATGGCTGAAATTTCAAGTTACGCAAAGAAAGAAATTCCTAAAGAAAATATGATCATTTTTCGTAAACCATATTTTTTATATTTATACAATAGACAATATACTACTGGCTACCCTTATACAAATTCGGTAGAATCTTTTAAGAAAGCCGTGGGAAAATATTCGCCATTATACATCATTGATGACAATAAATTCGATGAGACGAAGCAATATCTCCAGCCGGTGATCGAAGAATTAAAAAAAGAAAACAGGATTGAATTGGTGTATAAATCCGAACTGTCTGATTTTAAGATTTATAAATTAATATGGGATTAGGCGTGTTATTCATTACAAGAAAATATCCGCCCGCAATTGGCGGAATGGAGAAAGTTGCGTACGAGCTCTTTCATCAGTTGCGATGTAAAGTCGATATTACGCTTATTAAATGGGGCGGGTCAAACATACTTCTTCCAATAGTTCTTATTTATTTTTTTATTAAAGCGTTTATTATTTTATTGTCAAAAAAAATAGATATTATTTACATTCAAGACGGAGTCTTATCGCCTCTGGGGATTGTGCTTAAAAAAATCTTTTCAAAAAAAATTATTATAACAATTCATGGACGAGACATCACATATAGCAACTTGATTTATCGGCTGATCATCCCTCAGTGCGTCAAACAATTTGATAGAATCATTTGCGTCAGCAAAGCCACAAGCGATGAGTGTATTAAAAGAGGCATTGAAAAAGAAAAAATATCAATTATCCCCAATGGAATATCCGACACACATTATATGTTCACCACGCAGAAGGAAACGACAAAAAATCAATTTCGTCAAATTGACGCATCGCTTAATCAAAAAAAAATTATCCTATCCGTTGGAAGACTGGTAAGACGAAAAGGATTTAAGTGGTTTATAGAAAATGTAATTATTCGCTTAAAAAAAGAGCGATCAGACTTTTTTTATTTCATTGTGGGATCAGGCCCGATGAAAGCGGAGATTAACAAAACTATCGCGGCGCTTAATCTAGAGTCATGTGTTAAAGTGCTGGATAGGATTGACAATGATAGTCTTAAAATGATTTACAACACCGCGGATATATTTGTTGTCCCCAATATTCCAATTGATGGAGACATAGAGGGTTTTGGCGTAGTGATATTAGAAGCAGCGTCTTGTGGCATACCGGTCGTGGCATCCAATCTTGAAGGGATTGCCGATGCCATTAAAAATAATAAAAACGGTCTTTTGGTTGATCCAATGGATGAGGAAAACTATTTAAAACAGCTGCGTAAATTGCTAGACGACGAGAAATACCGCGAAACATTCGGCAAAAAAGCACGGATATACACATTGGAAAACTATCAATGGGACACCATAGTGAAAAGGTACATTGAAATATTTTATTCTTTCGGACATAATTCTATGCCGGAATGTCCGCTTTGTCAAAGCCCAAACACGCATAACACGGGAATAAATAATGGTCATTATAGGCTTTATTCCTGCAATGCCTGTAATTTGTATTTTATCGATCCGGTCCCGACAGAAAATGATCTGAAAAACAATTATAAAGAATATCTGCGAGAGAAAGGATATAAATACTTAAACAATAAGTTGCGTAAATATAAAATACAATCACTTTGGAAAAATCGGCTGCTTCTCCTGAAAAAGTTTGTAAATTCCATAGACCATAAACAAATTTTAGAAATTGGAGCAGGAACAGGAGAGTGGATCGAAACGCTGGAGAGAAACCATATCCGAGAATATACGGGTTTAGAAATTGCGGAAGATGAATTTTATATCCTCAAAAAAAAATTCCATAATAAAATACACAATTCTTCCCTTATCTCCTTTCACACGGACAGAATGTTTGATATTATTTGTCTCTGGGATGTCGTAGAACACTTTAATGAAATTGAACAAAATATGAAGAAACTAAAAAAGCTCTTACGCCCAGATGGTCTCGTCGTTATTTCAACGGTGAATACAAATTCTTTTTCGTTTACAATAAAGAGGGGGAGCTGGAGATACTTTATCCCTCCGGAACATATTCTTTATTTTAATCATAAGAGCTTAGCATACTTGGCAACCCGCCATGGATTCGATCTAATTTATTTTAAAACGCAGTTCCAAATCCAAGCATATCTTACAAATAATAAAAAAGCGCAAGAAATTAGAAACATTAATATCTATTTATATCAATTGAAGGTTTTTCTTGAAAAAATTGTAAACCCCTTTTTATTCAGGCGCGGAGAAATTATTACTTGTATGCTAAAAAATAAATCATAGGTGAAGTAGGAAGTAATATTAAAAACGAATTATGATTCATATTATTATCGGCACAAAAGCCCAGTTGGTTAAAATGGCGCCGATCATGGCTAGACTTCAAGACAGAAATATTGAATACACCTTTATTTTTATGGGCCACCACAAAGAAATGATCAATGAATTATTGAATGCCTTTAAAAAAAATTATTTTCCATTATTAATCAAATGGAAAAAGTATCTCCTCACGCAAAGGTGCTTTTTATTCTCCACTTGCCAACGAAATTAAAACTATGGGAATTTGGTTTTTTGGCCCGTCTTCAAAAAAATGAAAATGTTGAACTCCGGCCGCGATATAACTACTTTCAATTAATTCGCCTTGTACGGAAATCAAAATTTATCATGACCGATTGGGGAAGCAATCAAGAAGAAAATTATTTTCTCGGAAAACCCTGTCTCCTCCTACGCAACGCGACAGAGCGCAAAGAAGGTCTTGATAAAAATGTCGTTATTTCTCATTTTCAGACCGAAATCATTGAGGAATTTATGCAAAACTACAAAAAGTACACATCATTGCCGGTTCATATGCCCATAAGTCCATCAAAATATAATTATTAATAATATTCTAGAGCGTGCTTCTTATGAACAGCTTCGATGATAAAACATATTGGATTAATCGGCACCAAAAGTACTGTGGCGATCTTCGGAGTGTTGGCGTTAAGAGCTATCACATAAACGCAAACACCTTGAAGTATCAAATGGTGCGCGAACGATATAGATGTATTTTATCAAAACTTACTCTCCATGCTAAATCTCAAATTTTGGATGTCGGAGCCGGAACGGGTGAGTTCATCGATCTTTTCCTCAATGACAAACGAGTGTCTCAAATTATTGCAACGGACATTTCGCCTATTGCGCTCGAACAATTGAAACAAAAGCACCCGTCAGTACAAATACTGACAAAAAGCATAGCGGATATAAAACTGCCGGATAAATCAATGGAATTGATTCATTGCTTTGATGTTCTTTACCATATTGTTAATGACGATGAGTGGAAACAAAGCGTTGATAATCTTTGTCGTATCGCTTTAAAGTTCGTAATAATTCATGGAGAGATCGCCAATAACCCTCGATTAGTTTCCGCTCGTCATGTTAAATCGCGACCATTTTATTTACTCAACGAAATAATGCTCAAAAATGGTTTTTTAAAAAAATATATCGTTCCTACGCACCTTCTAAGTCATAAACCGTTTATCTATAAAATTAATGGCCTTTTCCCAAAGGTATTCTATCTTTTCGACAACTTCTGTGCTACAAGATTCCCCAACCTAGCACAACGCATTGCATCATATGCGATTATCGTCTATGAACGGAAGGATTTATGAAAATGGGATTTAAAAAATATGATTAATAAAATGATTGAATGGTTAAAAAACAATAAAATCTATATTTTCTTTTTCCTTTTTATTTTAATAAAAGGGCTTCTTTGGACATGAAGTATTCCGCCTTTTTTTGTTTCTGATGAACTGCCTCATTTTGCCTATACATAATATCTGGTTGAAAAAAATCCAAAAAACAAAGAGAATTAACTTCCCCACTTTTAATTGAGAATAGGAAAAATTTATGAAAAAATATTACGAGATGAACGAAAAATATAAAATGTATGTTAAAATTTCAATTTTTCTTTTTGGAATTTTTGGAACCATTATTTTATATTTACTCATGAATCCGCCGATGATTTTTTTAGATTCCACGGTATATATAAAGCTCGCCGAAAATATACAAGAAGGCCGGTTGCATGTTTACTACAGAAATGGCTATATGATGTCATTTCCGCCGTTTTATTCAATGCTTATATCGCTTCTTGAAAAAATAACTCATAATTTTGAACACGCTGGCGCGATGATTTCAATTATAGCCGGGTCTCTTGCGACGATTCCCGCAATTCTTTTGGCAAAACGCTTCTATGGGTTAGGCGTCGCTTCACTCGCTCTTGTTTTATTCATGTTTAATCTATTTTATATTTTATATTCATCCGCTATTTTTACAGAAGCGCTTTTTACCTTTCTTTTCCTTTCCGCGATATATGTCATATATCTTGCGCTTTCTAAAAATTCATTACTTATGTGGTTTTCCGCCGGAGCGATCGGCGGCGCGGCCTGGCTTACAAGAGATGTTGGAATTATTATTCCCGCCGCATCGATTTTTTGGCTTACTGTATGTTTGTTAAAAAAACAATATACCGTTAAAAAATTTGTTTTTTTCGGAGCGGCGCTTATTATTGGATTGTTAATCACCTATTTACCCATTAGATCATTAACGCATCTTGATAAACAAAATACTCCCAATCTTTATCCGCCGTTGAGTGTCGCGCGTCAACTTGCGATACCGGATCAAAGAAATGCGATTCAAAGAGAAATATATCGAAGGGAATTGACTGACGATGGAAAAGAATATAAACATATCGCTTGGCTAAAAACGAGCCTGGGATTATCTGATTTGATTACTGATTGGCGCTGGATTTTAAAAAGAATCTTAATTAACATTATAGGTATAATAAAATCCACCGCCCTTATTTTCTTTTATATTTTTTTTATATTCATTATTATTGGAATTTTTATTTCAAAAAATAGAAAAAATTCAGAAAGCGAAAAATTTTTTTTGCGGCCCCATCAAGAATATCTATTCATTTCGTCATTTGTATTATTATTTGCTTCCTTTTACGCCTTGGCCGGCGGTTTTAGCGGCCCCCAGGATCCTGAGCGCTACCTAGTTCCCATTATTCCGATTTTGAGCATGTGGTGCGCATTGGGAATAATATGGACGGTAAAAAAAATAAGCGAAATGACGGTAAAAAAAATAGAAACGCTTACTATAGCGGTATTGGGCTCAATCTTACTTATGATCAATATTATGTACATTATATCTATTTGCAATTGGTACTTTCCTTTTCACAATAATATTCATTTTGCAGCGCTTGCGCAGTTAAATATATTTAAAGAACGACAGAGTCAAAATAACCTAGTCATTATGTCCAAAAGCGCCTTTTTGCCGTATTACGCAGATGCATTGCAGATATTAACGCCTTACGGGGAGTACGGCGAAATAATTAAATTCGCCAAATCAAAAAAAGTTGATTATTTCTTTTTGGAAAACAGCCTTTACGCTCCCCAGCTTGAGTTTCTAAAAAATACGAAAATATCAACCCCGGAATTAAAGTTTATATTGCAAATTAAGCAAGGTAATTTATATCAACTGATATACTGAAATCCGCATGAAAGAATGGTTAATAACTAATAAGATATATATTCTCTTTCTCGCCTTCGCGCTTATCAAAGGCGTTATTTGGATTTTGATTATTCCGCCTTTTCTATTTCCCGACGAGCCGGCTCATTTCGCGTATACGCAATATATTGTTGAAGAAAAAAATCTTCCTAAAAACGACGGCAAATTATCGCCGCACTTATTGTCAAAGTCGGAAGAGTTGGAAGAAGCCATAAATTTAATAAAAAATGATTATAAGATTTGGTCAATGGATCCCATTAATCTGAAAATTGGCGAAAGCCCGAATATTCCTGAAAATTTTCCGTCATACTCCAGAAAGGTTAATGCGGAAAATTATAAAAATGCGGCGGCTGTTTACCCTCCGCTGTACTACGCGTTTGAAGCAATTCCTTATGTAATTGGCTATAATCTGGATATATTTCACCGCGTTTATTTGATGCGGTTTTTTTCTCTTATTTTTTTGTTAATTACTCTGATATTCGCCCATAAAATAGCTTTTTTCATTTCCAATGATAAAGTATTTTCGTTCACGGTCGCCGCTGTTATATCTCTTATCCCGGCGCTTAACATAATCTCTTTTGGCACGATAAACAATGACGCGGCCTTGATCGCCTTGGGACAGATTATGTTTTACTATCTTATTAGGCTTTTACATAGCCGCAACATAACGGCGAAAGAAATTATTAAAGGAGGGGCGCTTCTCGGGGCAGTATTATTGACAAAAACACAGGCCGTCTTTTTTGTCCCCTTGACTATGGGAGTGTTTATTTACAATGGCGTTAAATATGGAAAGCTGCCGCACAAGCTTACCGGCTTAATTATTCTTTTTTTAACTGCCGGCATCGCCGCCTTGCCTTTTTTTGCTCCGCCCATACTTGCTTATTTTAGCGGCAGCTCCGAGGAAATATTCTATTCGCTGCGGAATGAAAATTTTAAAATGGAGCAAAACGCGCTAATATTGCTAGCCAATGACATTGTAAGAAGGATGGCGGTATTCAACACTTTTTGGGCGGAGTTCCTTCATACTTTCGCTTCTTTCCGCTTATACGGGGAAATTGCGGCGGGACTGCTTTCTGTTTTCGCGCTTCTTGGATTAACTTTTGCTTTCGTAAAATTTAAAGGAAAAGAATTAAATCATTGGCTGTTATTTTGCTTACTGTCCATTCTGCCATTGGAATTTCTTTACACATTGCTCTATTTCAAAAACGCGCTTATAAACAATTATTACCAATTTCCCGGGCAAGGAAGGTATTATTATATTTTGATTACTCCAATTATTATCCTTTTTGTCTTTGGATTGCAGAATTTTTTTTCCTTGCTTAAAATACCGCCCCGATTCATTTATGCCGGATTGCTGTTTTTATTCCTGCTTTTCCATAATCTTGCGTTTATCAATCTGGCGCCGTATTGAAATTTCAGAGACAAAATGAAGACATAATTTTTATTATGAAAAATATCCGTAAATTCAGGACGGCTGTCATATTTTCAGTTTTTGCAATAACACTGATAATGCCTGTCTTTATTTTTATTTTCCGCCAGCCTTTTTACGCATACGATTCCGCGAATTATTACATTTTTGACGATGGCCGCATATCGATCGAAGATCCAAAATCATTCCGACAGGAATCTGGCGCGGAACTTCTTGAACAAAAAATATTTTCCGCTGAAAATCATTTATCAAGAATATTTTTGGACGCGAAGATTAAAAAACCGGTTGTCGCGGTGCTCAGTCTGTATGCCGATGAAAAATTACTTATCAGAAATAATTCTTTTTTGTTTGAAAAAGGGCAAGAAATTTACTGGGAATTTCAACCGATCCGAGACTCGAAAAATAAAAAATATACCTTGGAAATAAAAATCCCGAAAAATTACAGAAATATGATTCTATTCCCCTTTTACGCCGTAAAAGACGGAGAAAATCACGGAGCATTATCCATCAACGGCGAAGTTTCAATGGACAAAGCATTAAAGGTTGAGCTGGTTTCAGAAGTCGGCGATCCGCTTGAAAAAATCGATCTATTTGACAAAAAAGTCATGCTCAATAAACCGGCATTCGTCCGTTTCATAATTTATCCGGCATATATATTTTTCTTATTATTATTTATAATGGCTTTGCGGTACGCGCTTGCCTTTATTTTGAATGAAAAATCAGATGTTTAATAATCTATGATAATCAGCGCGCTGAAACAAAATAAAAAATTCCTCATCTTGCTTATTGTCGCGCTTGAGGCGGTTGTAATTTTACCGACTTTATTCGGTTTTCTAAAAACTCCGGACGGATATTATTATAATGGCATCCATAATCTCACTCCGGGAGACTTTCATCTTTATCTTTCGTATTTTGAGCAAGCCCGGCAAGGCTCTCTATTTTTTAAAGATCTTTACACCGGCGAGGAACAGACGCCAAGCCTTTTTAATCCGTTCTTTCTGTTTTTCGGCTTAATCGGTAAAATTTTCAAACTATCAAATATTACCGCCCTCCTGATCGCTAAAATTGTCATTATTCCCGTTTTTATTTCCGTACTCTTTTCTTTTTTCAGACATATTTTTGAAAAAAAGCTGCCGCTTTATTTGGCAATGCTTTTTGCGCTATTCTCTTCGGGATTAGGGGTTTTTATAGCGCCTTTCATTTCTTCTTACGCGACATCCGGCGGATACATTCATCGGCCAATGGATCTTTGGCTGCCGGAATTTAACATTTTTCTGACTATTTATCATAATCCGCTTTACGCCGCGGCGCTCACCTTGATTCTGCTGACTTTTATTTTTTTCATTAAAGCGATTAATGAAAATAAAATCAAATGGAGCATCGTTTCCGGCTTTTGCGCGCTGGCTCTTTTTTCCATTCATCCTTATCACATCCCTACGATTTATGGGATTCCCGCTATTTTTATCGCGGCGCTGATGATCGTAAAAAGAAGAATTATCTTTGCCCATTTAAAGCATTGGGGCGTTTTATTTCTGATCTCCGCTCCCTCGATGCTTTATCAAGTCGTTCTCGTTTTTACCGATTTCATCATGTACGGCCGCTACAACGGGACCGGCGGACCGCCGACTTTTTTATGGCTGACAATCCTATCCTACGGATTGCTTTTTTTCTTAGCAATACCGTCATTTCTGGGTTTTTCCAAAAAATTTATCTTGCAAAACCCAAACAATGAAAAAAACAAGACCGATATATGGCTGCTTTTTGCCGCTTTATGGTTTATTGGCGGATTATTGGCCGTATATTTTCCTTTATTGAATCATACTCGCCGCTTGACCCTCGGACTTCAAATACCATTGGTTATTTTTTCAATAATGACTTTATTGAATGCCAAAAAGACGCTTTGGTATAAAAAAATAGAGAATATTGCCAATGTAATTTTTTTTCTTCCGTTGTTTTTTATATTTTTCCTCGGCGCATCGACCCTAAATGCGGTTTACGCGGATATAAATTTATATAAAAATTTACGCGCTGAAATTTACATACCGTTGGAAATATATAATGGAATAAATTGGCTGAAAGGCAATACGGAAAAAGAAATTGTTGTTTTGACTGATTTATTCCACGGCAATATCATACCGGGGATTGCCGGCCAGACGGTTTACATAGGACATAATTCGGAAACGATTTCCTACGACATAAAAGAAAAGCTGTTAAATTGGTTCTTTTCGGAAAATCACGCCGAAGAGCGGGAGAGAAAATTTCTAAAAGACCGCGGAATTACCCATATTTTCTACACTGAAAATTTAAAAAAATCAGGCGGCTGGCGGCCGGAAAATAAAACCTATCTTTTAAAAGTATTTGAAAATGGAAAGGCGGCTATTTATAAGGTGCGGTAAATTTTCCTAATAATATTTCTTCTCCCAGCGGCTTGTCCGGAGCAGAAACAGCCGCTGATCTGATATGATCCAAAACAAATTTGCCGCCCGTCGCGTCTATTAATTTCAAATATATTTTATATTCGCCGCTTAAATCATCGGGTATTAGAACGCGATGATTGGTTTGGATGATCTTGCCGAACTCCCAATCGCTGGCCGGATACAAACCGTAGCCCAGAGGATAATTTTTGTTAATTATATTTTTTCCTCGCTTATCGCGCAGCGACACATTTACAGCATAAATTTTACCGGTATTATTTGTTTTTTTCCAAAAAAGCGAAAAAGACACTGCTGGAAATTGATTATCGGAAAGATTGAATTGAAAAAATTCCGGTTGAGCGTAAGCCATTAATTCAATCTGGCTGTTTTTGTCAATTGGTTGATCGTCCTTGGTTGTATTAATATTTTCCGGCAAAGAATCTAAAGTTTTATACAATAATTCTTCTGTCGGTTTTTTTGAAAAAAGAATAAATCTGTCAGCGTAATCCCGAACAAAGAGTTTCCGTTCTTTTATAAAATTTCTGATCCGATTGTCGCCATTTTCGTATTCCTTAAGAGAAAAAGCAAAGCCGTAAAGATCTTCACTGTCAATTAACGCGTAATCGGTTGAATAAGGCGGAATATACGGCGATGAAGAAAATTGCTTAGACCCTTTAAAAGTCCAGTACAGCGCCGAATCGCTTTGGCTTGTAAAGCGCCAAGGAAGATAAGCGGAAGAAAGCAAGGCCGAAGAAGAGGCCGGAATCATATTGATCATTGCTTTTTGAATTTTTGTTTCTTCGCTGCTAATCACGCGCTTCTTATCAATGCTAAAATATGGAATAAAATTTCCCAAAGGTCCAAAAAATATAATCAAACCGATTATTGCTATGCTAAAAATGGTAATCAACAGTCCCCGATCTTTAAAAACAAAACTGTAAGTTTTATTTTTAAAATGATCAATCCGGATATAGTCCAATAGCCGCTTGATGCCGAAAATACTTGCCAAAAATAAAGCCGGCAAAAAATAAACGGCGTAATGCATAGTAAAGACAGCTCCTCCGTTGCCGCCG
>LBUF02000008.1 GCA_000992445.2 Parcubacteria group bacterium GW2011_GWA2_38_13b | reverse complement strand
CTTGCGGTCCAGGCAAGAGTTGCGAATTTACTATGCCGGAGTTCGATGTTGTCGTTGAAGTAGCAATACCATCAAGTACGATAATCGATCCTCCCGCTAATTTGCGCGGATCAACCGGAGTTTGCGACGGTAATATCAATTTGTCGTGGGATCCTGTAAGTGGTGCGATAAGTTACGGTCTTAGGAGAAATGGTTCCGATATAGCCAGCGGGATAACGACAACATCATATGGTGATTCCGGTTTGGGATACGGTTTGAATTACGAGTATATGGTTAAAGCATGCAATAATACGGTATGTTCTGCGTATTCTTCTCCGGTATCCGTTGTATCTTCCGCGCAGTGCGTTAAGCCGGCTGTTTCCGTCGTATGCAATCCTCCTTCTTGCCAAGGATACAAGGGAGCTGTTGCCGGCACTGATGGCGCTTTGGGATTGTCGTATTCCGCCGTTGATAATAATGGCGATCTCGATGTTTCAACATGCAGTTTCAAGATAGACGACGTTGTAAAAAATAATCTTTGCGCCGGAAATTCTTGGCCGACGGTTGATGTCGGCATTGCTGTTGGCAATCATTCGGCTTCAATGTATGCCGCTGATACAACGGGACTGTCTTCAACCGCTTCGCGATCATTTGTTATCTTGCGCGATATCGAAGCTGATTTTGACTGTTCGTTGGATAATTCCGTTTTTAAACCCTGTTCCGATATTGTCGTGGCGAGGAATGACAGCGTATTTTTCAGGGACAAATCGGTTGCTTCGGAAGGCGCTTCTTTGAGTGGTTGGTTATGGAGTTTCGAGAACGGAAATCCGGCGTCCAGTTCCCAGGGAAATACCAGCGCCAAATTTACCGCGGAGGGATATAACAATGTTATTTTGACGGTAACGGATACCGCCGGCAAGAGGGAATCCATAACTCGGCAAGTTCGGGTGGGGGAATCGTTAAAGCCGTCGTGGAAAGAAGTCATTCCGCGCTGAAGAGGAAAACGGAAAAGCGTTGTTTGAGGTTGCCATACTATGTTAAAGGAGTAGAATGATTATTGAATAGAATTTTGTTTTGCGGAATTGTGGATTTATTATGCCGGTTAATTTGGTTGCCAATTATTTTAATTAACTGTAATAATATAAATTATGAAAATTAAATTTTTAATTTTAATCTTTGTGGTCGCGATTGTCGGTTATGGAATTTTTTCTTTTAAGTTAAAGCAATGGTCAGTCATTGATACTGCGAATAAAAATGAAACAGCCGTTATTAAGGGCTATGTTTCCGTCGGTCCTATTTGTCCGGTTGGAAGAGAAGATGTGCCGTGTCCAGTGCCGCCGGAAGCATACACGTCGCGGCAGATAGTTATTTATCAATCGGATGGCGCGACTGAAGCGGCGCGTTCAGCTATAAATACGGACGGCGCATATTCATTTGAACTTAAACCCGGTTCGTATGTGCTTGATACTGCGCGCAAAGATATCGGTTACGCAAGCGAAGATACTCCTTATGTTTTTTCACTTAAAGCCGGCGAAATAAAGGAATTTGATTTTTCTATTGATACCGGAGTAAGGTAATTGTAATTTTTGTTGGTTGTTTTTATGCTAAACAAAGAGCTTCCATTAAAATCAATCAAGAATATTAATAAGTATTTTAGTTTCGAAGGCACTTGTGCCGATATTTTTGAATTTGAACCCGAAAAAGGGAAAAAGTATGTTTATAAAGAAATACGTCAAGATTCGCGGGTTATGCGCAATGTTTTTGAGAATTCTTTGGATTTTGAAAAGGAAGCTTTTTCTATGAAAAAAATTTACGGTATTTTAAAAGAGTATTTTGGCGACAGAATAGCAAAAACTTTTTATATTGTGTCTAAAGACAGAAATGGTTATAAATGCATTATGATAATCCAGGAAAAAATAGAAGGAGTTGTTTGGGATGATATGTGCGATGAAGATAAATTTTATGATAAGGCGGAAAAACAAATAGAAGAAATCGAGCAAATAATAAAAAAAGCGGATAAAGATCCGCGGATAGAAAAAATGAGAGAAGAATTAAGATCAAAAAAAATGAGTGCGATAAGCGTTGATTTTGGGGATATTTTACATTCGAAAAATATGATTGTGGATAAAAATGGCGATGTAAAAATTATTGATTGGTAATTATGTAAAAACAATAATGGGTAGTCAATTGTCAAAAAATAAAAAAATGGCAACGGGGAAAAATAAACGTAACGCGCCATATGATATTTGCGATCGTTTTTGCGAACGGTGCGGCTATCAAAAAAAATGCCGGATGTTTCATGGCGCCGGCGCCGATATAAAATTGGTGATAAAAGGAGGCAAGCAAAATAACGTAAAAGATATTTTTCACGATCTGGAGGAAGGATTCAAACAGATTAAAACAATGATACGAAATATAGTTGATAAGAAAACTGTTGATACCGGCAAGAAACAATTTGGCGGGCGCGAATATAATAAACGGCAAAAAAACGCGGAATTGATTGTTGAACAACATCCTTTATTTCGGCAAGCGCAAAAATTTGTTCGCGAAGCGGACGGGTTTTTGCGGAAATTTTTTAGGGTGGCAAACGCGGTCAATCCCTTTTTGCTTCCGGCGCTGGAAAAAGAGTTCAATGACTTTTCGTTTTATTTTCCGTTGTTGTCAATAAAGATTCACAACGCTCTTTTTTGCGTGAACGATCATGTAAATCATTATAGCGAAGAAGGTACAAGAGAAGCCAATAGGGCGGCATGTATTGCGATACGGGCGTCATTGGTGTGTGAGAAAGCCGTTGGCGCCATAATGGCGGAAACGAAGGAAATATACGCCGAGTCATTGCAGATTATTACGGTAATTCGCGATATTCGCGCGGAAATCAAGAGAATTTTTCCGGACGCGGAAAAGTTTCAAGACGAAATAATTTTTAATACGAAAATTTGATTTTTTTGAAGATATTTATTTTTTTCCGCTCGGTTGAACGCCCGGCGGATTTTTTTACCATTTACTTTATATTTTTTTTGTGATACAAAAGTATGATAATTTGTTTTTTTGAAAACTAATAAAAGGAGGATAAATCATAATGGAAAAAGGCGTAATTATTGCTACAATAGAAGTGGCGCCGAATATTTTCAAAATGATAATCGGAGCTGATGATATTGCGAAGAGAATAAAAGCCGGGCAGTTTATCATATTGATGGCTACTGAAAGAGGCGAAAGAATCCCCTTGACTGTTGCGGAATCGGATAGTTGCCAAGGAACAATTACGATATTTGTTCAACGCGCGGGCAAATCAACTTGCGAGCTTGCGGATATGTGTGAATATTCAAAGCTTTATTCGTTATCCGGTCCTAATGGTCGGGCATCGGAAATAGAAAAAACGGAAGGTAGTGTGGTTTTTGTGTGTGGCGGCGTAGGAACGGCGGTTATGTATCCCGTTCTTAAAGCAAATAAAGAGTTCGGAAATAAGGTGATTGCCATTATGGGGGTCAAAAACAAGGAACTTCTTATATTGCGAGATGAAATAGAAAAAATCAGCGATCAAACGATAATCTGCACGGACGATGGAAGCGCCGGCGCAAAGGGATTCACTACTGATATTTTAGGGGAATTCATTAAATCCGGAATGAAAATAAGCAAAGTTATTGTCGCTGGTCCGCCAATAATGATGAAATTAGTTGCCGAAATAACGCGAAAGTATGCTATTCCGACGGTTGCAAGCCTCGTGACGATTATGATTGATGGTACGGGAATGTGCGGCGGTTGTCGTGTTGAAATTAATGGCGGATCTAAATTTGTTTGTTGTGATGGTCCGGAATTTGACGCTCATCAAGTTAATTGGGGCGATTTATTATTAAGACAAAGGATATACACGGGAGAAGAAAAAATATCGCTGGAAAGATATAAAGAAGAGAGGCGTTGTTATGGGCAAGGATAAAAAACATATTGAAATTGCGCGTCAGATATCCGATGTGCGGGAACCGGAAAAAAGAATAAAGGATTTCAACGAAGTAAGTTGCGGTTTCTCGCAAGAAAAAGCAATACTGGAAGCCAGCCGTTGCCTTCAATGCAAAAAACCGAAATGCCGCGAAGGATGTCCGGCGCAAATTGATATACCGTCTTTTATAAAACTGATAACAAAAAAAAGATTTATTGAAGCGGGATTGAAAATTAAAGAAAGCAATCCTCTTCCTCGAGTTTGCGGCAGGGTTTGTCCCCAGGAAATCCAATGTGAAAAATATTGCATTTTGGGCATCAAAGAACAGTCGGTGGCCATTGGCGCTATGGAAAGATATCTTGGAGATTTTCTGAATCAAAATGATCCTCAAGGATTAAATGTCGTTGCTTCTTTGAGTATTTTACCCAAAAACGGGAAAAAAGTGGCTGCGGTAGGATCGGGACCTGCTGGTCTTTCTTTGGCGTTTGAGCTGATTAAACTGGGTTATGATATAACCGTATTTGAGGCGCTTCATGAATTCGGAGGAGTATTGGTTTACGGAATACCTGAATTTCGGCTTCCAAAAGAAATTGTCAAAAAAGAAATTGCTTTTTTGGAAAAATTGGGCGTAAAGTTCGTTAAAGATTGCGTAATAGGCAAAACCAAATCTTTTGATGATTTGCGCCGGGAATTTAACGCGGTTTTTTTGGGACTTGGCGCCGGAACGCCTTTGTTTTTCAATATTTCCGGCGAAAATCTTTGCGGAGTATATTCCGCCAATGAATATTTAACGCGCGTTAATTTGATGAAGGCTTATCGGTTCCCCGAGTACGATACGCCGATATTAAAAAAAGATCGGGTTGTGGTGTTGGGAGGCGGTAATGTCGCTCTTGACGCGGCTCGAACCGCGATGAGATTGCGAGCTTCACGGGTGGCAATACTTTACAGGCGAACAATTGAAGAAATGCCGGCGCGAACTGAAGAAGTGCATCATGCCAAAGAAGAAGGGATTATTTTTCAATTTTTAACAAGTCCAATAAGATTTATCGGCGAGAATGGGTGGCTTAAAAGAATTGAATGCCGGAAAATGGAAATTTGCGATGTTGGCGCGGATGGCCGGAAAAGAGTGAGGCCGATTGAAAATTCCAACCTTTTTATTGATTGCGATATAGCTATTGTTGCCATCGGCGCGACATCCAATAAAATTCTTATCAATGAAGCCGAAGGATTGCAAATTAATAAAAAGGGATATATTGAAACGGATAATGACGGCAGAACATCATTAGAAGGGGTGTATGCCGGTGGCGATATAACCAGCGGATCGGCAACGGTAATTCTCGCGCTGGGAGCCGGTAAAAGAGCCGCTTTGGCAATACATAATCATTTGAGCAATAAATAATCAAAACAGGGCACCTAAAAAGATGTCCTGTTTTTTTAACGAGTAAATAAAATAGACCAACTGCTTGGCAGTTGGTCGGTGTTTTTATATAATTTCCACATCTGTTATCTCGATGGGTTTGCTGTGTCCATCACTCATTTGGATGGACATAAAACTTACTTTTCGCGATATTACTATGTAGTTCAGTGTCGCGACGTTTTTAATGTCAAAATTATTAGCGTTAATCCCGAATTTTTCAAGATTAGCGGCGTTAAGTATGGGTTGACTTGATATAAATGTTTCTCCGTGTCCCAAATATACTTGGTTCTCGCAGCAATTTATTAATTGTTTAAGAAAATCCATAAATTAATTTCTCCTTTCTTTTGCGTAAATATTTACCAAAGATGAATTATCAAGCGACAGACTTTAATTATTGTTTATTCACTGTATTTTATATGAATAATTTTGTCAAATTAAAATTTATAAATTTTAATTGCGCCAAAATAAAAAATTTTTGCGGTGAAAATCGTAAGGGACTTTTTATTTTGGCGCGTGTTTGTTATTATAAATATATGCTACGGGAAGAAATAAAAAATTTATTGGAAAAAGCTGTTTATAGTGCAGTTAAGGATAAAAAATTGCCGGATTTTGGTTTACCAGAAAAAGCGCGGGAAGATTTTTGGCGGTCCGTAACAGTTGAACATCCGGAAAATAAGGATTTTGGCGATTATTTTTCTAATGCGGCTTTGCGGCTGGCGAAAATTTTACGCAAGCCGTCTATGGAAATTGCCGAGATTATAGCGGCGAAAATCAGTCGTGTTAAGGAAATGAAAAAATATTTCACAAGAGCGGAAGTGGCAAAGCCCGGCTTTATAAATTTTTATTTATCGCCGGATTATTTGCGAAAATCCGTCGCGGAAATTATTAAAAAGGGCGATAAATTCGGCGATTTGAAAATCGGCAAAGGCGAAAAAGTCCAACTGGAATTTATTTCCGCCAATCCCACCGGTCCTTTGACTATTGCCAATGGCAGGGGCGGATTTATGGGCGATGTTTTGCGAAATGTTATGAAAACGGCCGGTTATAAAGCGGAAGCGGAATATTTTATCAATGATTCAAAGCATAGCAATCAAATCAGGGAACTGGGTAAGACAATTTTAGGCAAAGGAGAAATGTACAAATCGGAATATTTGAATGAACGGCTTGCGGATTTTAAAGTAAAATTCAGCGATATTGAAGGGGCGGGAAGCGCGGTTGCCAACGAAATCGTAAAAGACCACAAAGAAAAAATAAAAAATAAATTTAATATTAAATTTGACAAGTGGTTTTCTGAGCAGTCGCTTTATGATAAAAATAACGTTCAGAAAATTTTGCTTGAATTAGATGAAACCGGTTTTACGCATAAAAAAGACGGCGCGGTTTGGCTTAAAACAAGCGAGCGGGGAGACGACGAGGATAGGGTTTTGGTCAGAGCCGACGGCGAACCGACTTATTTTTTGTCGGACATCGCGTACCATGCGGATAAATTTAGTCGCGGTTACGGCAAAATAATTAATTTTTGGGGAGCGGATCATCATGGTCATGTGAGGCGGCTCAAAATCGCTATGGAAATACTGGGTTACGATTCTTCCAAAGTAGAAATAATAATTATGCAACTTGTCCGGTTGATTAAAAACGGTCAAGAGGTGAAGATGTCCAAGAGAATGGGGCAGTATATTACGTTGGAAGAATTGGTTGATGAAGTCGGGCTTGATGTCGCCAGATTTTTCTTTTTGATGGTTTCGGCGAATCGTCAGGTGGACTTTGATATGTCGTTGGCGAAAGAAAAATCGGAGAAAAACCCGGTTTATTATGTTCAGTACGCGTATGCGAGAATAGGCAGTATTTTGCGTAAATTAGGCGGAGAAATAAAAAAATCGGAACTTGCCGATTTGAAAAATTTGGAAGAAGAGGCGGAATTTGATTTGGCGAAAAAATTGCTGGAATTGCCGGAAATAATTGAAGATACGGCGCGGGATTTTCAGGTTCAGCGATTGCCGCAATACGCGGTTGAACTCGCGAGGTATTTCCATAATTTTTACGCGCAATGCCGTGTTATTTCGGAAGACAAAAAATTGTCCGTTGCTCGCTTCGCTTTAATAACGGCAACGCAAATTGCTTTAAGAAAGATTTTGGGAATTATGGGTGTAAGCGCGCCGGAAAAAATGTAGGGTTTTTGCCATGCCATTGACTTTTTATTTTCAGGTGTTAAACTGTAAGCAGTTAAAAGCATTGTCGTGATTATGCCCGTTTACTAAACGGGCTTTAATGTTTTAAAAATTTTTTCAGATAATTTTTAACCCAGCACATATTCTAACAACGTATTTTGGTATGCAGTGATTTGGAAGCGAAGTGGCTTCACTTTCATACGGTAAATAATCAATATCCGTTGCTGGAATATGTGCTGGGTGTTCAATTTTGTAGCCAATCGATCTTCGCCTCGCGATGCTCGCTCGGCTCGCTCTCTTGGGCAAAATTAACATGTTGGATCAAAAACAATTTATTTCGGCTATAGCTCAAATAGCGGAGGAAAAAGGAATTCAAAAGGAAAGAGTCGTGGAAATTATTGAAATGGCTTTAGCGGCCGCTTATAAAAAAGATTATGGGAAAAGGGGTCAAATAGTGAGGGCTGATTTTAATCCAAAAACAAACGAAATGAAATTTTTTCAGCTTAAATTGGTGGTGGACGAATCTGTTTTGAAGGAAGAAATCGGCGAAGACGCGGAAGCCGGCGATAACAAAGAGCTTAAATCGGAAAAAACGGATAGCGGAAATTCTTTAAAAAGAGAAGATGTGAAACCGAAAGATAGTATTGAAATTTCAGCGAAGATCGGCGATGAAAATGCGGGAGAGGGAGAAGATAAAAAAATAAAGTTTAATATCGAGAAACATATTATAATGGAAGATGCCAAAAATTCCTTAAAAAAAGAAGGGGCGGTTTTGGTTAAGCGCGCGCCGGGGCTTGATGAAGTTGAAGATAAAATCAAATTGTTAAAAGAAGCAAAGCGCGAGGCGGGAATAAAAGCGGTAAAGAAAATAGAATTATTCGATTATATAGAAACGCCTCTTGAAGGCAGAGACGATTATGGAAGAATAGCGGCTCAAACCGCCAAGCAGGTAATTATGCAGAGAGTGCGCGAGGCTGAAAGAGAGGTTGTTTATACTGAATTTAAATCCAAGGAAGGCGAGGTTGTGAGCGGTATTATTCAGAGAATGGAAGGGGGTAATATTTTCGTTGATATCGGCAAGACGACTGGCATTTTGTTTTTTAACGAACAAATACCGCAAGAAAGATATCGTATCGGGCAGCGGATACGCGCTTTTGTCGTTAAGGTGGAGCATGATGCGAGGGGATCGCTCGTAATGTTGTCCAGATCTAATCCGAAGATGGTTATAAAGCTTTTTGAGTTTGAGGTGCCGGAAATCGGAGGGGGCAGCGTTGAAATAAAAGCGATTGCCAGGGAAGCGGGATCCCGTTCCAAGGTTGCCGTTATTTCTCACGCGGAAGGCGTTGATCCGGTTGGTTCATGTGTTGGTCAAAAAGGAACAAGGGTTTCCACTATAATCAATGAATTGGGCGGAGAAAAAATAGATATAATTGAATGGAACGGCGATGAGGCGAAATTTATCGCCAATGCTCTTTCGCCGGCAAAAATTTTGAATGTTAAATTATCGGAAAATAAGCGTGAAGCTAAAGTGGAAGTGGACGAAGATCAGCTTTCTCTGGCTATCGGAAAAAACGGTCAGAATGTGCGTCTTGCCGCCAAATTGACCGGATGGAGAATTGATATAATCGCCGGAGGCAAAGTGGTTGAAAAAAGCGAAAAAGACATTGAAGCGCCGGAAGCCGTTGAAAAACCGGAAAAAGAAATTTCGGCAAAAGAAGAAACGGAAAATAAAAAGGAAACAGAAAAAGACGAAACCGGCGATAAAAAGGAAAGTGGGAAAGAAGAAAAGAAAAAACCAAAAAAAGCAAAAAAAGCGGAAAAAGCAGGGGAAGAGAAAAAATAATTTTTAATATTTTAGCGTGATAATTTTATGAATGTAATAAAAAAAGATTTGCCAAAATCTATGATGGAAATTACCGTTACCGTCGCTGGCAACGAAATGAACGGTTATTTTGAGCAAGCCGCGGCTAATTTATCGCAGAATATAAAAATTGGCGGTTTTCGTTCCGGCAAAGCTCCTATTGATACCGTAGAAAAAAAAGTCGGTTCCCAAGAATTATTCAATGAAGCGGCCGGCATTGCCGTTCGGCGGACTTTACCGAAAGTTTTAATGGAACACAAGATTGATTCGCTGGGTATTCCCGACATCAAGATTTTAAAAATAGCAAAAGGAAACGATTTTGAGTATAAAGCGGAAATAGCGGTTTTACCGAAAGTTTTATTGCCGGATTATAAAAAAATCGTCTCCGGCGTTAAAAAACAAAAAACGGAAATAAGCGACAAGGAAATTAACGATGCGTTAATGTTTTTAAGAAAATCGCGGGCGAGTTTCATTGGGGTTGACAGAGGCGTCGTAAAAGGCGATCGGGCGAATATTGATTTTTCCGCCGTTGATGAAAATGGCGCGCGAATAAAAAATGGCGAACAGAAAAACCAGCCGTTGATAATAGGCGACAGTTTGTTTATCGGTGATTTTGAGGAAAATTTAATCGGTCTTAAGTCCGGCGATTGCAAAGAATTTCAGGTTAAATTTCCGGAAAATTATTATGATAAAGAGATAAGCGGGAAAACCGTAAATTTTAAGGTTAAAGTTAATTTGGTTGAGGAAATAATTTTACCGGAAGAAAAAGATGATTTTGCCAAGGATTTAGGAAAATTTGACGGACTGGAATCGTTGAAAAAGAGTATAGCGGAAGGATTGATTGCGGAAAAAGAATCAAGAGAACAGGAAAGGTGGGCAAGAGAGGCGCTACGGGAAATTGCCGAAAAATCGGAAATGGATGTTCCGGAAATATTAATCAATTCGGAACTTGAAAGGATAGTTAATAATTTGAAAGCCAATGTCGCGCAGGCCGGTCTCCGTTTTGAGGATTATCTCGGGCATATTAAAAAAACCGTTGATGATTTAAAAAGGGACAACCGGAATGAGGCGGAAAATTCGGTCAGAGCAAATTTGGTTCTTAAAAATATTGGCGATAAAGAAAATATTGAAGTACCGGATAAAGAGGTGGGAGAAAGATTAAGCACGGAATTGTTGAGGCATTACAAATCCGTAGATGAAGCCCGCAAAAAAATTGATTTGCCGCGGTTAAAGGATTATTATTATGGTATAATCAGAAATGAAAAGACAATATCGGTGCTTAAAAAGTTTATTGATTAATAATTCATTTAATTTTTAGATTTTTAACCGTTCTAATTGATTTAATTTTTAAATTTCTAAAGATTCATTTTATTGTTTATCGGGGGTGATTAGAAATTAGAAATTAGAAATTAGAAATTTAGCATGAATCTTATCCCCACGGTTATAGAAAAATCGCAATTCGGCGAACGGGCTTACGATATTTATTCCCGTCTTTTAAAGGACAGAATTGTATTCTTGGGCGGTCCGATCGGCGACGACGCGGCTAATATCATTATCGCTCAACTTTTATTTCTGGAAAGTCAGGATCCGAAAAAAGAAATTAAGCTTTACATCAATTCTCCGGGCGGTTCCGTTACCGCCGGACTCGCCGTTTACGACACGATGCAGTATGTAAAATGCGATGTCGCCACTATTTGCATCGGGATCGCGGGATCGATGGCCGCTGTTTTGCTCGCGGCGGGGCAAAAAGGTAAAAGGTTTGTTTTGCCAAACTCGGAGGTCTTAATCCATCAGATTATGGGAGGAGCCGAGGGTCAGGCGACCGAAATAGAAATAGCGGCAAAGCAGATTATTAAATTAAAAAATAAATTAAATACTATTTTGTCCAAACATACGGGTCAGGATTTGGCGCGCGTAGAACGGGATTCCGATCGGGATTTTTGGATGTCGGCGAAAGAAGCGAAAGAATACGGCATAGTTGACAAGATAATCAAGACCAAGATTTAATATGGAGAAAAAAATAACCCGCCCCGCAGTACTGCGGGGCGGGTTATTTTATGTATTTATATTCAGCCGTTCCAATAACGATTTTCCGGTCATTTCTTTCGGTTGTTCTATGCGCATAATATCTAAAATTGTCGGCGCGATATCGCTTAAAAATCCCTGAACATTTATTTTTATCGTTGCGACATTATTTGCGGTTTTTCGTTTTAGATCGCGGGCGATTAAATAAAACGGCACCGAATTCGCGTTGTGTTTCATTTCAATGCTTCCCGTCAGCGGATCTAACATCTGCTCGGCGTTTCCGTGGTCGCTGGTTATTATCATCGCGCCGTTTTTTTCAATAATACATTCATAGAGTTTTTTAAGCATTGTATCAATAAATTCTATCGCCTGAATCGCGTTTTTAAAATTGCCGGAATGACCGATTATATCTGCATTGGCAAAATTGGTAAGAAAAAAATCGTAGTAATTTTGCGATAAAGCCGAAAGCAATTCATCGGTTATTTCTTGCGTTTTCATTTTCGGCTGATTTTCGTATTGCGTGACAGGTAATGACGGAATAATCAGCCGCTTTTCGTTACTTGCCTGTTTTTCTTTCAAGCCGTTAAAAAAATAAGTGATATGGGCGTATTTTTCCGTTTCAGCAATTCTAAATTGTTTTTTTCCGTTTTTACTTAAAATTTCCGAAAGAGTATTGATTATTTTCGGCGGTTCAAACATTGTATGAATTGGCAGATTTTCTTCGTATTTAGTCATTGCGGTAAAAAAAAGATTATTTATTTTTGGTCTTTTGAATTTTTGAAAATTTTCATCTATAAAAGAATGCGTTAATTGCCTGGCGCTGTCTTCCCTAAAATTAAAAAATATGACAGCGTCATTGTCCATTATTCGTGTATTTTTTGCGTTTTTCAGCGTAATCGGAGGAAGATTGTGGTCGTTATAATTTTGGTCGTAGCCGGTTTGTATCGATTCTATTATATTTTCAGTTGTTTCGGTTGTTTCCGTTGTGAGGGCGCGATAGGCGATTTCAGTGAGTTCCCAATTATTTCCTCGATCCATTGCGAATTGTCTGCCCATCACGGTGGTTATTTTTCCTGAGTTTAATTTTTCCATTCGTTCCATCAGATTTGATATGAGAGTTTTTGCTTCATAGGGGGGGCTGTCTTTGCCGTCGGTGAAAATATGAAGAAAAACATCGGAGATTTTTTCTCTTTTGGCGAATTCCAAAAGGGCGTACAGATGGTCTATGTAGCTGTGAACGGTTCCGGAAGAAGTAAGCCCCATAATATGCAGGCGGGAGTTATATTGTTTTATATGATGCGCTGTTTTAATAAGAGCGGTGTTTTTAAAAAAACTTCCGTCCTGAATGGAAAAAATTATGCGCGGTAAGTATTGGTATGTTATACGACCGGTGCCGATGGCCATATGTCCGACTTCGGAATTGCCGGTTTCGCCCCATGGAAGCCCTACGGAAAGACCAGAGGCGTTGAGCGTGAGAAATGGATAAAATTTTTCCATTTCATCAATAAAAGGAGTTTTAGCGGACGCAATGGCATTGCCCTGTTTGTTTTGGTTTATGCCCCAGCCATCTAAAATGATTAAAATAATCGGTTTCATATGTTTAAGTTTATCTTTTATTAAATGTTCACGCAAGTTAAATATATTAAAAAAATTATTGTCATAACTTGATTTTGTTGATAGTATTGTGTTATAAATGGCGGGGTAGCTCAGTTGGCTAGAGCGCGGGACTCATAAGCCCGAGGTCGTGGGTTCAATTCCCACCCCCGCTATAAAATACGGACCCGTGGTGTAGCCCGGTTAACACGCCCCGCAGTACTGCGGGGAGACCGAGTGAGTTTATGCATTATGTTTATATATTAAAAAGTCAAACAACCGGCAATTACTATACCGGGGAAACCAATAATTTACAAAGACGAATTTACGAATATAACAACAACAAAAGCTTCGCGACCCGCGGACGAGGTCCTTGGGAAATTATCTATATTGAAAAATATAAAACTCCGAAAGAAGCAAAACAACGAGAATACAAAATTAAAAAGAAAAAACGAAAAAGTTATATTGAGTGGTTAATCAACAACAAATACGGACCCGTGGTGTAGCCCGGTTAACACGCCTCCCTGTCACGGAGGAGACCGAGGGTTCAAATCCCTTCGGGTCCGTTTAAAAATAAAAAACCTTTCCATAAAGAAAGGTTTTTTATTTTTAAGTGGAATAGTTTTTTGGAATAAATTACATTGCGAAAATTACTATGGACATTTTTAATAAAATATGGCAATATAAGTAGATTGGTTTTTTGAAATATTATATTTTAAAGTGCGGTATTTTTGCAATGATTACGAAAAATGGAAATTAAACAACAGGAGGCGGTAAAATGGAAAAAAAATTTGTGTCTTGTCGGGAAGCTTGCCCAACCCATACCGATGTTTCGGAATATATTCGGTTGCTCCTTAACGGGAAATTTTATGAGGCGTGGAAAATTAACCGTCAAGCTAATGTATTTCCGAGTATTTGCGCTAGGGTTTGTACGCATCCTTGTGAATTGTTTTGTAAGCGAACTTGTATAAATTACAAAGATGGCGATCCCGTGTCGTTGGATTCGGTTTCCATAAAAGAGCTGAAAAGGTCAGTCGTCGATAACTTACCGGAAAATTATCAAGAAAGATTTTTATTGGAAATTATCCCGACTATAAAAAATAATGATAAGAAAATTGTTATTATCGGTTCCGGTTTGGCGGGACTGACAATTGCCAATGATTTAAGGTTGGCTGGATGCGATGTTACGATTTTTGAAGCCAACCGGAAAGCCGGCGGAATGATAAGGTATGGTATACCGCAATTTCGTTTGCCGCGAGAAGTTGTTGATAAAGAAGTTTATTTATTGGAAAAACTTGGAGTAAAGTTTATTTACAATACTAAAATTGGTGAAAATATTATGTTGGAAAATTTGCGCAAGGAATATGATGCTTGCGTTGTAGCTATTGGAGCCGATAGTTCAATCCGTCTTAATATTTTAGGTGAAGATAATAAAGGAGTTTGCAATGCCTTGGATTTTTTACAAAAACAGAATTTAGATTTAGTTGGGAAACGAGTTATTGTTATAGGCGGAGGAGCGACAGCTATTGATTGCGCTCGTACCGCTATTCGTTTGGTGGGTACGAAAGGCAATGTTTTTGTAGTTTTTCCGGAATCTTTAGAAGAAATTTCCGCCAAAGATGAACTCAAAGAGATGGTAAGCGAAGGAATTAGATTACTTCCCCGTTCCTTTCCCGAAAGAATTATTGAAGGCAGAAATAAAGAAATTATTAGCGTTGCGTTGAGAGGTGTAAAATCTTTATTTGATAAACAAGGAAGATTCGATCTTGTTTTTGAAGAAAATCCGAATTTTTCTTTTTTCGTTGGAGCTGACAATGTTATCGTGGCTATTGGTCAAAAAACCTATTTTGATGATTTTAAACCGTTTTTAATGTCGGGGAGTCAAAATATATTTTTGGCAGGCGATTGCGCTGCAGGCAAAACATTAAATGTCATAGAAGTAATTGCAGGGGGGCATATTATTGCGGAAAAAATCAAGAAACAATTAGGCATATTAATTGAAAAAGAATCGATTGACAATAATATTAAAACAATAGAATTCTCACTGAATCAATTAAAAATTGATACGGCAACAATCGGTCGAAATGCGCCTCGATTGGGAGAAATAAATTTTTCGGAACGAAGTACCGGTTTTAATTCTGAGGATATGATTAAAGAAGGAATGCGTTGTTTTCAATGCGGTATTTCCATTCAATGCGGTACGGAATGCATAGCTTGCCGGCATTGCATTGACGTTTGTCCTCAAGACGCAATTTCGTTGATTAAAACAAAGGAGGCGACGGCGGAAAACAATGATTTTTTTATAAACGGCGAATATTTTAAAGAAAATGGCTATGAAATTGTTATTGATTGCAAAAAGTGCATTAATTGTGCGATATGCGTGATTCAATGTCCGTGCGAATGTTTGCGCGGAATTATAGAATCGTAAAGAAAAAAAGGAGATAAAATGCGAGAAACGATGAAAGTAATTTTTATTGCGGGGCCGTTTAGTTTGACTGCCGTTGAGGCGGCATGGCAGTATAAAGAAATATTGGCAAAAAACTTTGTTGGCGTTTTTTATTCGTTTGATTTAGGGATTGGTGTTTTGGACATCGCATCCGCATATTTCAAACATCTGTGCGGAATTTTTTTACGGACGACCGCAAGCGCGGTTTTGGTTCTGCCCGGCTGGGAGCAGAATGAGATCGCGAAAGATGTGGTTGCTTACGCGAAAAAATATAATTTAGATATTTTTTATCCAAAACTTCCAAATATTGATGATAAGGAATTACGTAAAGCGATTAGTTGGGGTCGCGCGCCGTGGTTAATGACTTTGAAAAAGTGATAATGTGAAAGTCTCCCAAAGGGAGACTTTTTTTATTAGCTATAATAGTTTATACTATCTATATGGAATTGATTTTTTTAGTTATTATTTCAATAATCATCATCGCTGGATTTATGTCCGTGATTTTTATTTTCCGCAATATGCGCGCGGCAATGATGTCAAAAAAGGATAAAGAAGAGTCGTCGTTTGTGTTTTTACAGAATCAGATAAACGAAGTGACGAGAGTTTTGGATTCCAAATTGGGCGAATCAACGAAAATGATGCAAAGGCAATTCGGCGAAAGCGCGCGGATTATCCGCGATGTTACCGATCGGCTGACGAAACTGGATTCCACCAATCAGCAAGTCGTCAATTTTGCGGGTCAGCTGGAAAATCTGCAGAATATTTTGAAAAATCCCAAACATCGCGGCATACTCGGCGAATATTTTTTGGAAACGGTTTTGAGCAATACTCTTCCGCCGAAGACATATCAAATGCAATATTCTTTCGCGGGCGGCGACATTGTTGACGCGGTGATTTTCATTAAAGATAAAATTATTCCTATTGATTCCAAATTCAGTTTGGAAAATTATAACCGGATTTTGGGCGCGAAAAACGAAGACGAACGGAAAAAAATGGAAGACGCTTTGCGCGTTGATTTGAAATTAAGAATTGACGAAACATCAAAATACATCAGACCGAAAGATAAAACAATGGATTTCGCGTTTATGTTTATTCCTTCCGAAGGGCTGTATTATGACCTTTTGATAAATAAAGTCGGTTCCGTGACAGCTAAAGATTTGATTGAATATGCTTTTTCCAAAAAAGTAATTATCGTTTCGCCAACCTCTTTTTTCGCTTATTTGCAAACCGTATTGCAGGGATTGCGCGCGCTTCAGATAGAAGAATCGGCCAAGGAAATCAGAAAGCATGTTGAAGAACTCGGCAGGCATCTTTCAAGTTACGAAACATATCTTAAAAAAATGGGAACGCATTTGTCCACGACAGTTAATATGTACAACGGCGCGTATCAGGAATTTCATAAAATTGATAAGGACGTTATGCGCATCAGCGGCAAGGAAATCGGCAGCGAGCCGATGGTTTTGGACAAACCGAAAGAAGGGGAATAAAAATTTTGGGCTTGTTCCGGCCCTTATTTTATATTAAAATTAAATATATCAATGAGCAGAGAAATTATAATAAAAAATGAAGGCGAGAAAGCGTTGCTTAAAGAATTAAACGAAAGAAATGATGCCAAGGCAGAGCGTATAAAAAGATTTTTAGCGTTGCCGGATTTGACGAAAAAAGAAAATTCTCCGGTAAAAATTTTATTTGACCAAATTATAAATTTGCCGGTATTTAAGGATTTTGATTTGGTTGGTTTTCCGAAGGTTGTAACCATTGAGCAATGCTTTGACCTTTTAAATACGCCAAAAGACCATCCCGCCAGAAGAGAAACAGACACATATTATTTGGATGATACCCATATTTTGCGCACTCAAACAACGGCTTTTTGGTCTTTTTATTTGAAAAATAAGGATATTTTGGAAAGGTTGGAAAAAGAGGGAGAAATAAAGGCGTTGGCTTCCGGAATCGTTTTTAGAAAAGATGAAATTGACAGAAATCATTATCCCGCTTTTCATCAGATTGACGGTTTATTGATTTGTAAAAAATCCAAAAAAATTATCACGCAGGAAGACCTGAAAGAGATACAGATTGAACTGGCGAAGGGAATTTTTGGTTCCGATGTTGAATGGAGATTTATCCCAGACGCGTTTCCCTATACCGTTGAAAGTTTAGAAATGGACATTAAATTTAACAACAAATGGATGGAAGTTAACGGAGCCGGTCTTGTGCATCCGCAATGTTTGAAAAATTTTAATTTGGATCCGGAAGTTTATAATGGTTGGGCGTTCGGTTTCGGCGACAGATTGGCGATGATAAAAATGGGAATTCCGGACATCCGAATTTTATGGTCCGATGATCCGCGGATAGCCGGCCAGTTTAAGGACATAAACAGCAAATACAAAGAAATCAGCAAATATCCAAAGATATCAAGAGATATTTCTTTCATAATCGATACGTATATAAGCTTAAATAATTATTACGAAATTGTCAGAGATTTTGCCGATAATTTAATTGAAGAGGTGGCGCTGATTGATGAATACGAAAATGAAAATAAATTCGGCAAGGATAAAAAATCTTACACTTTCCGCATCGTTTACCGTTCGTTTGAAAGAACCTTGACCAACGAGGAAATAAATAAAATTCAGGAAAAAATTCGCGAGAAAACAGAAAAAGATTTAAA
>LBUF02000007.1 GCA_000992445.2 Parcubacteria group bacterium GW2011_GWA2_38_13b | reverse complement strand
AGCAGCCGTTTTTTTAATTTTGAGCGGACGAGGTTCCATATATAGTGCAATATTACGTACATCGCTATCGGCCGCAGTTCTTCTTCCATATCCCGTACATTAAACACCACTAAACGATTTTTTATGTTGATATTTGTGGCTTTATTTAAAAATCCGGAGAAACTTCCTTGTGTATATTTTTGCAGTTTTAAGGCGATGTTTTCTCCTCCCTCAATGCCTTTAATTACTGTTTCCAGGTCTTCCAATAATGGCGGTGTCATTTTGGAAAAATCAGAATCGGTGGTAATATCGCGGGAAGCGTATGTTTCGGTCAGGGCTTTATCCAGAATCACATCTTCATTTGGCGTTAATCCGCCAAGCATAATTCTTAAAAGTCCCACTAAACTGACAATATTGCTCCTGAGAATTTCTTCCGGTTTTTCATCTTCGGTTGGGATTGGCAGGTCAAACGGGTTTATGTGGTGTTCGGAGGTCAAGGAAATATTAAAAAATGATCCCTCCGTCGTTTCAGCCAGGTATTGGTATTCATTTTCCGGATCAATAACTATAATATCCGTTCCCATAATCATTGATCTTAGTATTTCCAGTTTTGTGGCATAACTTTTTCCGCCGCCTGATTTTCCAAATACAACGGTATTGGAATTTTCCAATTTAAACCTGTCAAAAAGTATTAAGCTGTTATTGTGGCGGTTTATACCGTAAAGAATTCCTTCATTAGCCGACAAATCCGAGGAAATAAAGGGAAAAGTCGTGGAAAGCGGTTCCGTGTTTAAATTGATATTTGTTACAAGTTTATCCAAAAGCAATGGTGATGTTGAGTGGAATCCCTGTTCTTGTTGGAATAGGGCGGTTTTAGGATAAATCAATTTTGATTCGAAAAGCGATATAACTTTTTCTTCTTGTTTGCCGAGGTTTTCTGCCGTATCGGCGTATAAGGTTACATAAAGGCCAAATTTAAAAAATCGTTCGTTTCCTTGCTGGAGCTTGTCGCGCAACGATTCAATATCTCTGTGGGCCGTTTCCAGTATTGGATCCCTGACCAACCCCCGTTCTGTCTGTAATAATATCTGCGATTTAACTTCCGCCAGTTTTTTTGTTAAATTTTTTAAAATATCTCTGCTGTCCGCCGGATGAATAAATATGCTTATATCGATTATTTCGTCAAGATTGATGAGTGGTGAAAGCCAGGCGGTGTTTAGGTATCTTGGGTAGGTGAAAATAAAAAATGTTTTGGTAAATTTTTCCCCTATTTGCATATAATTCGGGGTGATTTTTAGAGCGGAAGGCGCGATAAAATCCAAAAGCGTTGCTGTTCCGTCTATTGTTTTGTTTTCGGAATTTTTATTTTTATTGAACATTTTGTATGCTTATATTTTCTACATTGGCGGCTAATTCCATTTTTTCCGCCAGGTCGAGATTATATAAACTGTAATATAATTCAATGAGTTCCGCTGTTTTAAGCGGTACTACTCTTACGCCGGCTCCTCGTAAAACTTGCTGGACAAATTCCACCCTTCGCCATAATTGGTCTTTTTCCTGGAGGAATATTTCATTTTTTTCTTGTTTGGTTGTTTTTGACCAAAGAATATTTTTTATTTTTCCGATTGCCCCGCCCCTTTTTAGGGCCTCCAGTTTATAAAAAGAAACGATTATGTAGAAATTTTTTACCATTATACTTGTTGTTTCCGTCAAAGTTTTGACGAATTCGGCGTATTCTTTCAGTTGAGTGGCCATGAGTTCGTTTGGTTGCTCGATTTTTTTTGAATCAAGCAGGCGTAAATATTCTTTGATATTTAATCTGCGCGATTGCACCACGATCTGGATGGAATTATCCAGTGAATTTATAAATTCCTGATAACGGTAAATAATCGCGTTTTGTTCGTCTTCCGACATTAAGGCGAAGTTTAAACTGGATACCGTTAAAACGGCTCTCAGTGATCCGTCTTTAAGGATTACGGTGTCATTTTGAATTGTTTTAATCGGTATGAAAGATTGGGAGGATTGCGCCATAAGTTATAAATTATTATTTATGTTGTTTTCTTTAATATCCAATAGCGAAGACAATTTTTTTATTTGCTGTTCTGGCATTGTTTTTGTTATATATTTTTCTTGTTTTTTTTCTTGATGTATTTCTTCCGGCGCGGTTATGAAATTCTCTTTTTTCCATATATATTTTTGGCTGCTGAAAATAAAGCCTATCATGCTATAAAAGAACACATTGAATGGTTTGCCGTTTATTTTTACGAATGCGAACATTACGGATAGTCCCCCGACAATCGTCATAGCTATTATAAAATATTGGAAGGTCAAGAAATTCCATAGAATAAAACCGATTGCCGCCGCCGCTAAAAAATAGAAAAATTGGCGGATCGTAAGGGGTCCGAGGATTTTATCTTCGATGTCTATAAATTGCGGGATTTGATATCTAGGCATATAAATAAAATTTTCAATTTTTCCGCCCACGGGCGGATCAGCCAGCTGGCTGATAGTTTTTTGGTTTCTAAATAAAAGATTATTTGTAGTTTTTTAAATTAACCAAATTTCCTTTGATAAATGATTTTGGCGGAGATTCTTTGTCGGTTATTGTTTCCAAATAGTCGTCTTTTTTTTCATTGTATTCGTTTTCCAGCACCGGAAGATTTTGAGGAGGGGTATTGATCGCGGTTTGTTTTCTTTCGGGATTTTGGAATTTTTTTTGGAGTTCTTTGAGTTCCCGTGTTGCCTGATGAAAAATTTCTTTATTAATGTCCAAGGCGATTTTTTGGGCAAGTTCCCTGTTTATACTTAATGTTGCGGTAATTTTATTGATAAATTCCGAAACCGCCGCGTCGCCCAAAAACACTTTTCGTATCAGTAAAGCAACTTTTCTTGCCGATTCCATCGGCAGACCGTAATCCATTATTGTTATTTTTCTGATTTTATCCGTGTTTTCAATTGATACGAGAAGGTCTTGTATTGTTTGGGGGGAATTTAAAAATTTTTCAATTTTTTCTTTAGTTTGAAGGGGTGTTTCAATTTCTCCGAAAACGAAAAACGGATTTAGTTGGAAGTATTTATTGTTTTCTTCGGTCATTTTATTTTAATAGTATTTTTATATTCCGGCGCCCTGGTCATAATTTTGCTGTTTTTGATAATTGTTTTTTTGCGTTTCATGGGCTATTGTTAAAAGTTCTTTTTTCATTGCTTCATTAACGCTTCTGCTTATTTGTTTAATGTCTCGTGTGTCTATGCCATCTTTTACCATTTGTTTTCTTATGCGGGGATCTTTAATAAAAGAAATATCTTGTTGGGAAATTTTATCAAGGGATATATTGGATTCTTCCCAAACTTTTTGGAATGCTTCTTCGGGGGTAATTTCTTCTTTTCGCGCTTTTGCTTCTCGTACTTTTTCTTCGGTTTTATAATTAAGCACAAGATCCAATCTTTTTTCTCCTGCCATTTTTACGAAATTTTTTGATCGTACGGTGTCTATTGTTTTGCCGGTT
Organism: Parcubacteria group bacterium GW2011_GWA2_38_13b; assembly: GCA_000992445.2. Lineage (GTDB taxonomy): Bacteria > Patescibacteriota > Minisyncoccia > GWA2-38-13b > GWA2-38-13b > GWA2-38-13b. The sequence goes on along the minus strand of LBUF02000007.1, from coordinate 16,288 downwards.
TTTAGATCTTTTTCTTGTAAAATATTAAGCGCTAAATTAAATTCTTTTTTATCTTTAATATCTTCTCTTTCACCAAGAAGAATGGCAGCCGCTTTTGCTTCCGACCCCTTTTTTGTCATAATAATGCTTCTTAAGGCATCTGACGAAGTGGTGTCTTTCAGTTTTTCCAATTGGCCCCTTATATCTTTCGCTTCCTGTTCTTCTTTTACGCCTTTTACGCCGAAACGAGCCGCCCAGGATTGTTCTTTTTCCCTGATGGCTTCTTTGCTTGGAGTTATCATCTTCAGCCAGCCGGTAGTGCGCCATTCGTCAATTTTAGCGCCAACTCCGCCGGCAATGCCGGAAGTAGCTAGTGGTGTTTTAACCCCCCATTGGTATGCTTTTTGTTTCGCCGTATTCAGTACCTTAAAAGCGATGTTAACGCCCATAGAATTCGTTTTTTTCGCGGCGATGATTGACACGTAGAGCATTATGGTAATTGTCAGATATTGCAAAAGGTTGGAAGTGTCGGCGAGAAAACCGGAACCGGTAGTAATATTATTGCTTACTTGTTTCGTAAATTGTTCATAAGCGGATAAATTGGCCGCCATTTGGGTCGACAAGTACATAAAAAATCCGACAGTCGCTCCGAAAAAAGTATACTGTAAAAACAAGCTCCACCATTGTTTCCAGTAAGTTTCTGTATTCGGCAAAATGTAAGCGAGCCAGGCCAAGGGCGCCAAAATTACGAGAATCCACAGAATGACAATTCTGATAATTAAAATAATCGCCAAAATAAAGAAAGCGAGAGCGGCGATAAAAGGAAAGGCGGCATTGAAAAACATTGTCGCGATGGCGGTCAATTCTTCGGTGTAGCCGTTGCTTACCGTTTCAAGGTAGCTGGGGGAAGCAAACATACTTCCGGCTTTCATATGATTGTATAAGAACATTGCCAAGCTTCCTTCTGGCGCCACCCCGTTGGTAAAAGTTACCATTACGATTTGCCCGGCATCTATAATCACGCCGGCTATAATGCGGCTGAAATTTATAAAAAACGCGACGAAAATCAATTTTGGCAGAGTTCGTTTTATGTTAATTCCCCCCACATCCACGCGTAAAATAACGGAAAAAGCGATAACGAGCATTATCAGCATAAAAATCATATTGGCGAAATTTCTGGTAATAGTCCATCCTTGTTTTACGAAATAAGAGTTTGTCAAAGAGAGGGTGTTGAAATCCGGACTTAGGACACGGTCGAATAACCCCCCGGTCCAACCAAGAAAAGTAATGGCGATATAACTGGCAGCTCCTCCTATTGCGTAAATAATGCTGAATATAATGCTTGTAAGGGGTCGCTCTATAAAGTCACCGACTAAGGAGGCGTCTATAAATTGTAGGGGCATTAAAATTCCCGTTGCCGCTAAAAAGAGTATAGCGCTTCGGAACAGTATTTTGTTTTTAGGTTTTAGTATTTTTAGGTTCAATTTAATAAGTTTATTTTATGGTTGATTGTATTTCGGATCCCTGAACTCATAACAATTCGCATCTAATCCTGCTGTGCCTTCCAAGCAAAACCATTCTTTGAGTATTCTGGAGAATGTTGACGATTCCGTGTCTTTTTGCGGTAAGTACATTTGATTGATGTCTTTATACCAGCGATTAAGGTAATGATCTTTTCCGAGTTCCGGCGGGACTGTTCCTTTAGCATTATCATTCCCTGAGTAGTTATCGGGCAATTTGGCGTATTTAAATGGATCTTCCCATGGAGCGTAAAGGTAATCAACGAACTCTTCTTCGCTTATTTCTACATTGCCTTCAGTGTTTATTGTGTAAGTCGGTATAGAAGGTTTTTGCATTGATATTGTATATTTTTCATCGGAAAATTCATTTTCCGCGCCGTTAGATATTGTTGTTGTCGCAAGTTCACTGTTGTCCGCCGGATATTTATATGCTTTTTGCGCCAAATCAAATTGCGCTTGCGCCGCCGCCGCCATTTTTTGCAAAAGTATGATTGCCGGCGATACCACATTTTCCGTATCAAACCAAAAGAGCTGGTCGGTGTAAGCCCTGTTATTATAGCTCATATCAAGCGCTCTGCCGAAATACATAGCATCATGTATGCGGCATAAACCTTCAAGCGGCATTGGTTGTTCGGATGACTTTTCGCGGTAATATCTATTGCATGTGCCATCATTAACATCGGTAAAAGCAACTAAATATTTTTCCGGTCTGATTCCTTGACCGGCCACATATTGCGCTTGCCTTAGTGTTTGGTATTGGTCAATTATTCCTTGAATTTGCTGTTCTAACATTTTTTTCAAAGACATAGCATTATTATTGGGATTGCCCGCTGTTTCTTGATAATCCGCAATAGTGGCATTTCTAGATGAGGCTATGTTTATTGATAAACTGGAATGAGTATCACTAATGCCTTGTTTTTCTTCTTCTCGTAACTTTTCTTCATTTTTGCCGGTCACTCGATTGCCGTTGGATTCGTAAATATCGCAAGATTGCGATACGAAGTCGCACTTAAAACAGGTTTTTTTGTCTATACAGCTCAAACTGTTAGTAACGCGTTCGCAAATGGCCGGCGTGTACCATGATTCCGGGGGCGCTTTTGCCCAGCCCGGTTCTTTTCTTACCAAACCGGATAATAGTTGGTTTTTAATTTCGTCACGTTTAACATCGCTCGGGCATTGGGTAATGCCATTTGGTTGGTCAAGCGGCATAAACTGACATATATTTTCCGTGGAGCAAGACAATGGTTGTTCGTCGCTTCCTTTCCGCCATCCCCCATCTCCTAACCCCAATTCGTCGCAATATTGTTCATCATCAGGATCAAGCGAAAAATGTTTCCACGGCGCAAGATAGCAATAAGTAAAATCTCGCGCTTTTTGCAGCGGTTCTTCAAATAAAAAATCATCGGGATTGGTGATTATTCGGCCTTCTTTTTTAATCGTGTATTTTTGATTGGTAACGGTATCTTTAACTTCTATAATTACGCCTTGGCCGGTTAATTCTTTTTGAACCTCAAAATTAAGTTTATTGACGTCTTCGCGGGCTTTTTCAATTTTTGCCAGTTCAAAAGTTTTAGTAAATTCTTCTTGGCGTGTGGCGAAAGTATTGAATAAATTCATCATAAATTTTTCCAAGCTTAACTCCATATCGGTATTTTCATGAATATTCCAGATTTCTTCAACATTTTTGACGGTATTCAAATAATCGCCAAAAACAATAACCGGTACGGCGGCTTTAGCGATTGTCGGCGTAAGAAATACGAAAAAAAACGCCAGTAAAATGATGATTTTAAATTTTAATAACATACAAAAATTTATATTTTTGGTTCCAAGCCGTACTTTTCAATAAGCGATTTTAAATCGTTCGCGGTTTGATTTGTTATATTTTGGATTTCTATCGTTTCGGGGCTGTTTAATATTTTTGAAATTTCTTCGTCGTTTTCGGCTTTGGACACTTTTTCCATTATTTCAACGAATTTAGCGCTTACCCATAAACTGTTATTGTGTATTTTTTCGGCTTCCAAGGGCGGAATTATCGTATAAAGTTCTTTATTTTTTTCTTTAAGGATGTCTATTACAAGCCGTATGGCCTCGTTTTCTCCTTGTTTGTGCAATATTATGGCATCGGAAATTGATTGTGGCTCAGGAAAATTTATTTGAGATGAAGCAAGGAGATAGTTTTCCAAAGATATTTTTATCGTATCGTTTTTTTTTGTTTCGTTTGGCGCGGTTACTTGTCTTGTAATAGATGCTTTGATGAAATTATTTATATTGTTGAAAATTCCGGTTCGTGTTTTTTGTCCTGTCGTTTGTTTATTGTTAGCGTTTATTTTTTCCGTGTTTGCGTTGCTTTTTACGGTTAATTTATTTTCGGTAATTTTAGCGGAGAAAAAATGCGCAACACCGTTATAAAACAGCGCGCTTGCCGCGATAATCATTACGATAATAAATATTTTTTTTGTAATTTTTTTTAATTCCATAACTATATGATTTTTATTGTCCGCATCCGCATATTCCCGTTACGCTGTCCCAAAGATAGCCGGTTGATCCTGAGCATGCGCCGCATAGTTTTCTGCAGGACTTGGAGTTTTTACTGCAAGAATCACATGACGAAGCGTAAAAACTGGATCCGGGAGGATAATTCGATACTTCGGTGCCACCTCCGCAATCAATGCCTTGTTGGGGACCTGTTTCGTAGATTGGTGTATGGCTTTCCAGTTCCGATCCTATTGGAGCAAAAAAACTGTTATTCAAAAGCGAGAAAAAAGAAGAATAATACAAATTCTCGTCTTTGAGGTTGTTTTGCGCTAAATTTGCGATTTCTATTTCTTTTTTTAGCGGAATAATATAAAAACTTTCAATAAATTTTTTTAAAAGCAACGGGCTTTCCTCTTCGAGATTATTTTGATAAGTTATTTCCCAGAGATCTCCCAGGAGAATGTTATCGGAAATTACCATTGCGTTATTTTGCCGGAGCCGGTTTTTAGTATCTTCGATATATTGGTTCAAGTTTTTCGTATTTTGTTTGTTTTTTATTTCTCGCAAAGTCAAGAATTCCATCCGTATTTTTTTAAGATTTTCCATATCTTGTGTGTTGTTAAAACTAAACCCTTGATTTTCGACCGTTTTCCGCCAGTTTTTAAAGTTTTTTTCAGTTTCTGTTTTTTCGTTTTCTTGCGTTTGGTCCGGATAAATGGCCGGAAGAGTAAATTCGGTTGTTTTGGGGGCGGAGAACGCGAGGGAGTGCGATTGCGAACTTTCTATTACGCTGTTGTTTGAATTATTTCGGATAATTTCAGCGGTTTTTTTATTGTCGAGTTTTTCTATTTGGCCGTATGTATTGTTTTTTGGCAATTTGGAAGAAATGGACACATTGGATTGTATTGATTGCGTAAGCTTGCCATTCGTGTAATTATTTTTTGACCAATATGCCAGCGCGCCCATTATCAATATTAAAATCATCAAAAGAATGATGTTTTTCATCTTTTATTTCAAAATTTTTATTTTTTCTTCTTCCAAATCAGCGGCGATTATTGCGAGTTCCTGTCCTTTTTTAATGTTTAATTTTATCAGTATCGGATCTTTCCGGGTATTTTTCAAATCGGCAAAGATAATTTTTAAAGTTTCTATAACGCTGATATATTTTTTATGAATTTCTATCGCTTTTTCCGGTATGGACATTTTATAGAGTTTGTCGGCGTTCGCGTTCAATTCATTTAAAATGCCGTCAATATTTGTATTTTTGCCGGCAAGCGTTTTTTCGTAAAGTTCCTGATAATTAAGAAATCCTTGCGGCAATTCAATGCTGTTTAACGATTCAATATAGTTGGTCATATCTTGGTTGTCGGCATTGCGGTTGATGGTTAATTTTTTTTCAGCGACATCGGATAAAACGGAAATTACCGGATAATAAATGTTCAGATATTCTTTTATTAAAGAGTCCTGGAGAACCGGGTCATTGATATTGTATTTTTCTTTAACCCAGCTGAAATATTGTATTGTAAGGTTTTGTATTGTTCTGTCTGTTAACCGTTTGGAATTGGCTGCCACAGGATCGTAGCCGTTTTGCGCTTCATCGCCGTCCAAATAAGAGTCGTTATCCGTATCTGAAATTTTTGGATTACTGCCATAAATAATTTCTTTGGCATTGGAAAGATCGTCGTTATCATCATCGTCGGTAAAAGAATATGATAAATCCAAATCGTTATTTTTGTTTTGAGGGAAAATAGTTAATCCGGATTTTGGATCAAATTCCGAAAAAATGTTTATCGCGCCGTATGCTATAAAAAACCCTACGATTATAAGGATGAAAATAATCAGAATTTTTTTAATTTTATCCATATAAAAACAATGTAAAATTTCTATTTAAATTATAACACATTTTCGGTTGAATGGCTAAAAAGAGCTGTTGATAATTCAACCCAGTTTTCAATAGTCAAGTTTTCCGCTCTGGCTTCGGGATTTATGCCGAGATTTAGGTATATGTTTAAGATTATTTCGCGGTGGATTCCGAGTTTTTTATGGAGATTTCCGATAAGCATTTTCCGTGGCGAGGAAAATCCGGCGCGCGTCGTTTTAAAAAAAATATTCGCATCAATTTTTTTACGATTTTTATCGATATGCGTTATCTTGAGAATTGCCGAATCCACTTTTGGTCGCGGCCAAAAGTTATTTTTGGAAATATAGCTGATAATTTCCGGTTGGGCGTAAAATTGGACGGAAATTGCCAGTAAATTCATTTTGGGGGCAGCGGCGCATATTCTTTGCGCCACTTCTTTTTGTATAAGCAATGTAATGCTCTGAGGCGGCATTTCGGATTCTAAAAATAGTCGGATAATCGGTTGGGTAATGTAATAAGGAATATTCGCCACTAATTTCCAATTTTTAATTTTTCCGCCCGAGGCGGACCAACCTTTGGCTGGCAATTTCCAATTTTTTGAATCAAGAATATCGGCGTTTATAATTGTGACATTTTTTATATTTTCTTTTTGAAGCGTTTCTTGTAAAATTTTACACATAGCCCCGTCTTTTTCCACGGCGATTACTTGTTTTACTTTTTTCGCCAATTCAATTGTCAGGGCGCCGAGACCGGACCCTATTTCTATCACCGTATCGTCGGGGTTTAAGTTCGCCGCTTTGATAATATTATTTATAACGGATTTATTTACAACAAAATTTTGACCTAAGTATTTTTTCGGTTTGATGCCATATTTTCTAAAGATTGATTTGGTTGCGGTTGGAGAATATGGATTCATATATTACCTTCAAATTTTGAATTTGGGTATTATTTAGGATTTAGGATTTGGAATTTAGGATTTAGTAAGCGGCGGAGGCCGGATCTCAAAGTGTTTCGTAATTCAAGGCATATCAATAACTTTATTTTCGTTATCGTCATTATCTCCCGAAATTTGCGACCGAAAATCAATAAGATGTTCCGGTATGTCGGCAATAAATCGCGATGGCGCGTTGTTTTCAGATCGTCCATACAAATTGCGTTGAGCGGCGAATGTCATATAGGCGATTTTTTTGGCGCGAGTAAGTCCGACATAGCAAAGTCGCCTCTCTTCTTCCATTTGTACGGGATCTGTCCAGCTTCGCGAATGAGGCAAAAGACCCTCTTCGCAACCTGTAATAAACACAACGGGGAATTCAAGCCCCTTTACCGAGTGGAGCGTCATTAAGTTCACCGTATCGTTTTTTGGTTCAATATCATCGGCATCGCTTAAGAGTGTTACGTCTTCCAGTAATTGTTTTAGCGCGATTTCGCCGTTAAGATTATTGTATTTTTGAGCTACCGTTATAAGTTCTTTGACATTTTCCCATCGCGATTCTCCTTCGTCGGTGCCGTTTTTGACGAAGTTTTCATATCCGATGTTTGATAATATCATATCGATAAGTTTTGTCAGTTTTAATTTATCGAGGCGCGCGCGCAGAGTTGAAATCATTTGAGAAAGGATTAAAAGAGATTTATGCGCTTTTAGAGGCAGAATAATTTTATTTTTAAGGCAATGTTCATCGGTAATGTTTGTTATTTCCATGGCAATTTTTTCCATAGATATTTTTCCTATGCCGCGAGGCGGCACATTGATAATTCTTTGCAAGCTTATCGTATCGGCGGGATTGGTCAGCAGCCTTAAGTATGCCAAAATGTCTTTGATTTCGCGGCGAGCGTAAAATTTTACCGCCCCTACTATTTTATAAGGGAAATTAGCTTGCAAAAAAGCTTCTTCAATGGCTCTGGATTGGGCGTTTGTTCGGTAAAGTACGACAAAATCTTTCGGAGAATATTTTTTTTCCGATATTAATTTAGCGATTTCCGCGATTATGAATCGGCTTTCTTCGTTTTCATCCCATACTTCGTTTATGGCGATCAAATCGCCTCCTTTCGCGTTTGTCCATAGTTTTTTATCGGTGCGGTAGATGTTTTTGCTTATTATGCCGTGCGACGCGTCAAGAATATTTTGCGTTGAGCGATAATTTTCTTCAAGCATAATGATTTTGGCGTTTGGCCAGTCTTTCTCGAAGTTTAGAATATTGCGAAAATCCGCCTTGCGCCACGTATAAATACATTGCCAGTCATCGCCGACAACGCAAATATTATTATGTTCCCTGGCCAATAGTTTTGTAAGCGTATATTGAGCCTGATTAGTGTCTTGGTATTCGTCTATGAGAACATATTTGTATTGAGTTTGATATTTTTCTAAAATTTGCGGATATTTTTGGAGAATTTGTACGGCAAACATAATCAGATCATCAAAGTCGACCGCGTTGTTTTTTTTAAGTTCTTTTTGGTATTCGTTATAAAATTTCGCTATAGTTTCTTTTTGGAAGCTTTCATTGGTTTCTTCGTATGCTCTGTGATCTATAAGTTCATTTTTGGCATCGGATATTGCGTTGAGAAAAGTTGCCGGCTTGAATTTATCGGAATTTATGCCTAAATTTTTTATTATTTTTTTCGCAAGCGAAAGCTGGTCGTTCGGATCGAAAATAACAAAATTATTGTCATATCCTAGAAAATGAATTTCACGGCGCAAAATTTTGGCGCAGAATGAATGAAATGTGCTTATTGTCGGAAGAGAATACTTGCCCGTTCTAGTCGTTCTAGTCGGTTTTTTAGTATCTGTGACACCCGGGACTGGTATGATGTTCTGAATGAGTCGCAAGACTCGTTCTTTCATTTCGCCCGCCGCTTTATTTGTGAAAGTGACGGCTAAAATATTGGTCGGATCAATACCTTTATTTATCAGGTAAGCGATTCGATGGGTAAGGGCTTTTGTTTTTCCGGATCCCGCGCCGGCAATTATCAAAATAGGACCATTGACAGTGGTTACCGCTTCTCTCTGTTTTGTATTCAAACCGTTTAATATGTCATCCATTTTTTATATTTTTAAGTTTACCTAGTTGGACATTGCAATATTATATCATTGAATTTTGTTACTTAAGGATGTTTAATTAAAAAGAAAGTATGTTTAAAAAAAGAGCAAAGAATGTCTAATGCGGTTCAATTATTATTAAAGTATAGCATGCGATTAATTTATCCACAAAATAATAAAAAGCCGATTGGTAAGTTCGGCTTTTTATTGCTTATAATTTTTTGTTAAGGGATTTATTCTATAGGTGCGCCTTCCGGATAAAAATCAAATTCGGTTTGGTTTACCGGCGCCACTTTATCCCAGTCGAAATCGGGATTTTTTGAAGCATCCTCATTTTTCAACCATCTTTTTCGGCCATTTTCAAGTTTGTATATCTTGGGATCATCAGGAAGTTTTATAAAAATATTTTCCGGATAATGATCAAATTCTTCCTGCGAAACGGTAATGATAGCTTCTAGTTGATTTAATGGGTACGAGTTTAAGATTGTTTCATTGGGAATAAGTCTTTTCGTGCCAATTTCAGTTACGTAATATATGTTATTATTGTCTATGAGTTTTATTAATTTTCTTTGAGGAATATTCGTCGGTTCCCCATTTTCAATTATATTCGGCGTTGTTGGCCAATAATAATATCCGCCTACGCTCGTAATAATGATTATCGCAGTTATTGCGGCTATTAATATTTTTTTACGATTAGGTCTCGTGGCACCCGGTTTCGTTAAAATATCATCAGGGATGTTAGGAATAATTTTTTGTTTTGGCGCTTCCGGTTTAGGAATATTTATGGGCGGAGTTTTGGCTACGATTATTTTTTTTTCTTCCGGTTGAGTTAAAATATTCGGTTTCGCAATAGGTTTTTGCGGCATAGAAAACGACGGAGTGGCTGTTTTCGCCGGTATTGACTGCGATGGATATACTGACTTCGATTGAGATTGAATCGTTGGTTCAGACGCTATCGGTTGCGGCGGGATGATTGGTTTTGTCCGGGACGGAGTTGGCGGTATTGGATATGGCGCAGCAACGGATTTTTGCGGAGCAAGGGGTTGCAGGGCGGTTGGTTTCTTAATGGGCGCGGGAACGGTTGTTTTTTCGTAAATATCTATCGGTTTGTTTTCGTCTTTAAGACTATCATTCACTGATTTTATGGGCGAAGTTGAAGGCGGTTTTTGTTGCAACTGTTCGGTTCGTTTTAAATCATCCGCCATCGTTGTAATAAATGGTTTATTGGACGAGTTTTGTCCCATATATTGCCCTTTTGCCCTCCTAATTTGCCGGTATTTATGATGTTGAGTAAATTATTCAACATCAGTATTAGTCGGGTAATATATTATTTTATATTATTACGCAACCGGTTTATTGTTTTTGTGTGGATTTTAAGGAAAGGTTGATTCGGCCTTGGCGATCTATTTCCTTGACTTTTACTAGCACCGCATCTCCTATTTTTACGACATCTTCCACGTTTTTAATTCTGGAAGTCGAAAGTTCGGAAATATGTATCAATCCCTCTTGTCCCGGGAGGATTTCCACCATCGCGCCAAACGGGAAAATTCTGGTTACTTTGCCGCTAAAAACTTCTCCCGCTTTTGCCTCCCGGACTATGTTTCTTATCCATTCGGCAGCTTTTTCCCCCGATTTTTGATCAACTGAAGTTACATATACAAGACCATCGTCTTCCACATTGATGTCAACGCCGGTTTCTTTGATAATGGCATTGATGACTTTTCCTCCCGGTCCGATAACATCTCTTATTTTATCAGGGTTGATTTGGATGGTGATTATCCGCGGAGCGAATGGAGATAAATTTTCTCGCGGCGCGCTTATGACTTTATCCATTATTTCCAGTATTTGCATTCTTGCTTTTTTCGCCTGTTCAAAGGATTCTTTTAGTATTTCTGCCGTCACGCCTTCTATTTTAACATCCATCTGGATCGCCGTCACTCCTTTTTTAGTTCCGGCAACTTTTAAATCCATATCACCATAGTGGTCTTCGGGGCCTTGTATATCCGTAAGGATTTTATATTTTTTTTCATTTTCCATAACCAATCCCATGGCAATTCCTGCCGCGGCTCGTTTTATGGGAACGCCGCCGTCCATCAATGCCAGCGAAGTGCCTGAAACCGAAGCCATTGAAGATGATCCGTTTGATGAAAGAATTTCCGATACTACCCTGATTGCGTAAGGAAATGTTTCTTTTTGCGGTAGCAGAGGGAAAATAGCTTTTTCCGCCAAGGCGCCATGCCCAATATCTCTTCGTCCGGGTCCCCGCATCGGTTTAACTTCGTTGACCGAGAAAGGCGGAAAGTTGTAGTGGTGCATAAATCGTCTTTTTTCGTCAAATTCCATTGTTTCTATTATTATTTCATCGTCAGGAGCGCCGAGCGTCAAAACCGACAGCGCTTGCGTTTCGCCTCTTTGGAAAAGTCCCGATCCGTGGGTGCACGGTAAAACTGCCGCTTCGCAATTTAGCGATCTTATTTCATCAAGTTTTCTGCCGTCAGGGCGCATTTCCTTTTCCAGAATATTTTTATGAACAATCCGGTCCGTTTCTTCTTCAAGTATTGTATAGGCATAATGAACTTTTGTTTTATCATCGGGATAGGATGTTTCCGTGTACTCAATGAATCTTTTCCTTAAAGTATCTAAATTTTTATTTCTTTTTTGTTTATCTTTTTCGTAAATGAATTGCTCTAAATCTTTATTTAAAAAATTTAAAGCGTCTTTGCGGAATTTTTCATCCGGTTCGTTGATTTTGATTTCTCTTTTTGGTTTTCCGATTTCTTTGGCGATTTGTTCCTGGAATTCGACAACTTTTTGTATATATTTATGTCCGAATTCAATCGCGGACAGTATTATTTCTTCGGGCATTTCATTGGCTCCCGCTTCCAGCATATTTATTTTTTCTTTTGTTCCGGCGACAACAATATCGAATTGGCTATTCTTCCTGTTTTCGTAAGAAGGATTAAGCAGCCATTGTCCGTCTATCATTCCGACACGTGCTCCGGCCACCGGTCCGTCCCAAGGAATGTCAGAGACAAATAGCGCCAAAGAAGCGCCGAAAAGAGCTAAAATGTCCGGATCGTTTTCTTTGTCAAAAGAAAGTATCGTGGCTATTACTTGGACTTCGTTTCTGATTTTTTGATTAAAACGCGGGCGTATTGTTCTATCAATGAGTCTTCCGGAGAGAACGGCGTCGTCCGGCGCTTTTCCTTCCCGTTTCATAAAACGGCTTCCTTTTATTTTCCCGGCGGCATAGAATTTTTCTTCATAATCCACCATTAGCGGCATATAATCCATCTCTTGATGCGCTTCCTTTGACATTACCGCTGTAACTAAAACAACGGTTCCGCCATAGCGTACCGTTACCGCGCCGTCAGCTTGATTGGCGAATTTGCCGATTTCAACGATTAAATCCCGTCCCCCGAAGTCCATTTTGAATTGGTGCATAGTTTAAAAATAGATGCAGCAAGCAGGTAAAGAATATGAAACGTGCAATAAATATAAGGCAATTTCTAATTGCTAATTTTTAATTTCCAACAATTTATTAGCCTAAGGTTGACCTGTCTCGGGCGGGGAAATCAGAAATTAGGAATTAGAAATTTCATTGTTTTTATATTTTTTTATCGTAAAAAGTTATTTCTTTGCAAGCTCGTTTGTTCTATTTTTTAGCTGATTATTTTTAATTAAATATTTTTCCGGTTTTTCGCAAAGATCAATAAAGTCATCGGTTTCTTCTATAAGTTTTCCTGAAGCGCTTTTTGCAAAAGCGATCAATTCAACCTGATGTCCGTGATTTTGCAAATATTCAACCAATGGAATGAAATCGCCGTCTCCGGTAACCAGGACAACCGAATCGAGGTGAGGGGCAAGTTTTATGGCATCAATCGCCATGCCGACATCCCAATCTCCCTTTTTTACGCCTCCATAGAAAATTTGCAAGTCTTTCATTTTAACTTCAATATTCATACGCGTAAGCGCTTCAAAAAAAGCTTTTTCTTCGCCACTTTCCGTTTTGATGACATAAGCGACGGCGCGTATTAATTTTCTGCCGGCAACCGCTGTTTTTAAAATTTCCCGAAAATTAACCCGTGATTTATAAATATTTTTTGCGGAGTGGTAAAGATTTTGGACATCAATAAAAATGCCAACTCGTTGCTCTTTGTGTTTTATAATAGACATAGTATCCGAATTTCTAATTTCTCCGCCCAAGGCGGATCAGCCTCGGGCTGATAATTTTTAATTTTTAAACTTTAAATCCTAAAATTTGTGATTACCGTTTCAACCCCAATTCTTTTATAACTTTCTTGTATTTTTTTTCGTCGGTTTTACTTAAATAATCAAGCATTTTTCTTCTTTTGGAAACCATTTTGAGCAAACCCCGCTTGGAATGAATATCTTTTTTGTGTTTTTTTAAATGTGTCGAGAGTTCGTCTATTTGTTTTGTTAAAATAGCGGCTTGAACGTTTGCTGATCCCGTATCTTTTTCATTTATTTTAAATTTTTGAATAATGCTTGATTTTTGTTTTGTAGATAACATAATTTTATAATTTATATGATTTAAATTCTACGAAAAATAATCGTATCTTAAATATAGCACATAGTCAATAAAAAAGGCAAATTTTTTTTGTTTGCAGATAAAAAAATACCTTAATTACTTATCAAGGTATTTGAATTTGTATATAAAAATCAAGGTGTTTAGCGCCACAAACGCGCTGAAAGCCATTGTATAATCGTTCCAACCCATACACGCCGATGCTAACCAACGATAAAAAAGAACAACAATGACCATATTAGCGCCGACCAATAAAGCTTTGAATCTATATTCGCGCGGTATACGCAACATTTTAAAACATAATTGAAAAATTCCAAAAATCAAAAAAGAAAAAAACGCACCCATTAAAATACTTCCCATAAGAATATTCAGGTTTTCACTTCTTTTTGTAATCTCAAAAATCAAAGCAAGATTTAAAAAACTCATGACTATCACTCTCCTTTCTTAATAAAATATAACAAAAAATTTCAAAAAACTCCACCCGCCTAAATTTTTTAGCAGTGTAAAAAATTTTGGCAGGTTAACTAAATATTACACAAAAAATTTAATTTGTCAAATTTTTATGTTTATTTTGGGAATTATCATTGACAAATACATCATTTTCTTGTGTAATTAAAATCATAATATTTTTTAGTATTTAAAATTGAAGCATTGGAAATTCAATAAAAAATTAAAAAAATGTTACCGCTTGCTTAATATGCCTTAAATTCGCTTTATGAGAAATTTCATCAATATCTATGGCGATAACATCGATTTGCCAATTTATGTCTAACGGAAACTTTTTGTAAGCTAAATAGTTTTGAGCGGATTTAACCAAATGTTTTTGTTTTTTAAAATGTACATTCTCTTCCGGTCTTATTCTATCAAATGGTTTACCCCGCTTTTTTTGTGAAAAAGGCGGGGTTTCACGTGAAACATTTTGAGTATTATTCATCGCGGAAGACTTAACTTCAATAAAGGCGATTAAGCCATTTTTCCCTATTATTTCCCTATTATTTTTCCCTATTTCCTTATTATTTGCAAAAAATTTCCCTATTTCCCTATTAATATTATGCGATATTTTATTTTGCGGTTTAAAAGCGATTATATCCAACTCGCCCATTTTTGTTTGAAAATTTTTTTCTAAAATAAAATAGCCATTTTTAAGTAAATATTGTTCGGCTATTTTCTCGCCCAAATCGCCAAATTTTCTTTTTTTGCTTGGCATATACCATTATAACCAATAAATAGGATGTGTATTACATAAGACCCTTTGCGATCAATCCAATAACTAAAATCCCTAAAAAGTTAAGTATAAAGGAAATTGGAATAAATATTACTGTTTTCATTTTTGAAAGTCCCATCATGGCAAGTCCAATCTCGTCGGGTAATGGCGAAGCAACAACCAATGCCCCTATAAAAGGAACAAACCATCTAAAAAACTTCAAATGAAAAATTGAAATCAGCCTTTCGTATTTATTTTTATTTATAATCAACTTAATATCCTCGGTTAAACTCTCTTTTATAAAACTAAAGATTAAGAGGTCACCGATAAGCGCTCCGATTCCGCCGAATAACGCAACTTCCCAAATTGGATTAGATTGCATAATCTCAACTAAAATTACCGCGGAAGGCGCGACGGTAAAAATTGAAACAAAAAAGATGCCAGCCAATAAACTGCCTAAAAATCTCCATTCTTGTACGCTTATAAGTAAATCTTTTAAAATTTCGGTTTGAACGAGAATTACGGCAATAATAATACTAAAAATAATAATTTCTAAATCTCGTTTTAAATTGTTTTTGCGGTTAATCATAATTTAATTTTAATACGAATGTTTCGCGTGAAACATTTAGTAAAAAATCGAAACAAGAATAGATCCCATTAGAAATTCTTGCTGGACATTTGAATCATTGTGAGAATTAAACCTTGCGGACAATCAATATTGTAAACGGCGGGGTATTATAGGCAGTGGGATAAATACTATGAAATATTGTTGTCAATTTGTCAATGCCCCCGGAGAGAATTGAACTCCCATTCTTTCCTTAGGACGGAACCGTTCTATCCGTTGAACTACGGGGGCAATAATACGGTATAATTATATATTTTATAAACGAAAAAATCAATATTTCATTTGACAAAAATAAATTTACGGTATATAATAAAATGTTGTACTTTTACATAACTTTTATAAAGGAGTGGGTAATTATGAATCGGCGAATTGAAAAAAAAGCTGAAGACGAGTTAATAATTGTCCGTTTGAGGTGCAAGTTTCCAATTAAGTGCGATAGATATTGCAATAGAAAGGCAATGGATATCATAATTAAAGAAGGCGATTTAGCTTCAGAGGGACATCGTCGTCACAAAAAAGTAAATTTTCAAAGCACCCTCTTGAATACTTGCGAGCGATTGGGTATAGATATGGAGAGAGTTTTTTGTGATAAACATAAAGGAGTTACTAATGAAAACCATAGTTGCATTACTAACATTACTATTCCTAATGGCGATACCGACAAAAATATTCGCCAATGAAAAGGATAAACACCTTGATCTTGAAAAAACGCCTTTCTCGCAAATAATTGATTGGCGAGAAAAAGAACAAAGAAGAAAATACGACGAACTTATCGCTAAAAAATATAACATCGAAAGTTACCCGATTTTATATTTTAAAAACGGGGAGATAATTAAAGACCCATGGTACAACAACGAGCAATTCAAAGTTATTTACGATAGCAAGGGTATTATCAAGGGTTATATCTTGAGTTTTAGAAATCTAACCGTGCCGGTTTTGTTTTATAAACAAAAAAGTGATGACGATAAGCCGGTTTTAACCTATGCGCATACGGACAATTTTGAAATCATTGCCAATACTAACGGTAAAAAAATAAAGTTA
>LBUF02000006.1 GCA_000992445.2 Parcubacteria group bacterium GW2011_GWA2_38_13b | reverse complement strand
TGTTTCAACATGCAGTTTCAAAATAGACGACGTTGTAAAAAATAATCTTTGCGCCGGAAATTCTTGGCCGACGGTTGATGCCGGCATTGCTGTTGGCAATCATTCGGCTTCAATGTATGCCGCTGATACAACGGGACTGTCTTCAACCGCTTCGCGATCATTTGTTATCTTGCGCGATATCGAAGCTGATTTTGACTGTTCGTTGGATAATTCCGTTTTTAAACCCTGTTCCGATATTGTCGTGGCGAGGAATGACAGCGTATATTTCAGGGACAAATCGGTTGCTTCGGAAGGCGCTTCTTTGAGCGGTTGGTTATGGAGTTTCGCGAACGGAAATCCGGCGTCCAGTTCGTCCAGTTCCCAGGGAAATTCCAGCACCAAATTTACTGCGGAAGGATATAACAATGTTATTTTGACGGTAACGGATACCGCCGGCAGGAGGGAATCCATAACTCGGCAAGTTCGGGTGGGGGAATCGTTAAAGCCGTCGTGGAAAGAAGTCATTCCGCGCTGAAGAGGAAAACGAAAAAGCGTTGTTTGAGGTTGCCATACTATAACGTATAACGTCCGGGTCGTCCGTAGACGACTCGGACGTTTTTACTTGCGTTGCGTTGACAACAATTTTATTTTTGCTACACTGTTATTATTGTTTTATAATATGCTCGTTCAGTTAATTTTGATTTTTTAATTTTTAATTTGACTGAGCGAAGCGAAGGAATATGCCGACAATAAATCAATTAAGAAGAAAGGGAAGAAGAAGCGTTAAGGCGAAATCAAAAACGCCGGCTTTGAGACGCGGATTTAATTCTTTAAAGAATAAGCCTTCAAAATATTGTTCTCCGTTTAAGAGGGGCGTTTGCGTTAAAGTAACAACCGTAACTCCCAAGAAACCAAATTCCGCTTTGCGTAAAGTGGCGAGAGTAAGGTTGACTAACGGGATGGAAGTAACCGCTTATATTCCCGGCGAAGGACATAATTTGCAGGAACATTCTGTCGTCGTGATAAGGGGCGGAAGAGTTAAAGATTTACCCGGAGTCAGATATCATATAGTAAGGGGAGTATTGGATGCCACTGGCGTTGAAGGCAGGAAGCAGGAGAGGAGCAAATACGGCGTTAAAAGAGCAAAATAAAACAAAATAATATTTTATTAAAATTATGCGTAGGAAGAAAAAAATACAAAGAAATATAGAGCCGGATTTCAAGTATGGTAGCGCGCTGGTAAGTAAATTCGTCAACAGCGTTATGAAATGCGGTAAAAAATCAACCGCTCGCAAAATTTTTTACGGTTCACTTGATATTTTGCAGGAAAAAACCAAGCAAGATCCTTTGGAGATTTTTAATCAGGCGATTAAAAATGTTTCACCATTACTTGAGATAAAATCAAAAAGAGTGGGAGGGGCTAATTATCAGGTTCCTCGTCCGGTAAGCGGAGAAAGAAGAATAACTTTGGCTATACGTTGGATATTAGAAGCTGCTAGAAGCAAGAAGGGTATGCCTATGGCGCAAAAATTAGCCGAGGAATTGTTGGCGGCATCCAAAAATGAAGGGGGAGCGATTAAGAAAAAGATTAACACCCATAAAATGGCGGAAGCGAATAAAGCGTTTGCCAGATTCGCCTGGTAGGCTTGTTTTGCTTAATTTCAAATCTGGAATTTAAAACATAAGAAGAATGAAAGCGGTAAATTTTGAATATAATTTTTTAGTTTGCAGATTTGAGATTTTATTTTGAAATATGCGGGAATATCCATTAGGAAGAATTAGAAATATAGGTATCATCGCTCATATTGATGCCGGGAAAACCACCGTTTCGGAAAGGGTTCTTTTTTATACCGGCCGAAAACATAAAATCGGCGAAGTGCACGAAGGGGCGGCGGAAATGGACTGGATGGAACAGGAAAAAGAACGGGGCATTACCATTACGGCGGCAGCAACCACTTGTTTGTGGACCCAGACTTATTTATTAAAGGATTTAACCGTTGGCAAAGATATGGAAAAAACAAAGAAAGAAAAAGAGCATCAAATCAATATTATTGATACGCCGGGACATGTTGATTTCACCGTGGAAGTTGAAAGAAGTTTGAGGGTGCTTGACGGAGGCGTTGTCGTGTTTGACGGAGTCGCCGGAGTTGAACCGCAATCGGAAACGGTATGGAGACAAGCCGACAAATATAAAGTTCCCAGAATTTGTTTTATAAATAAGATGGACAGAATCGGCGCCAATTTTGAGCAAAGTTTTCAGTCAATTATTCAGCGTTTAACTTGCAATGCTGTTAGGGCGCAAATTCCGATAGGAGAAGAATCGGGATTCGAGGGGGTTGTTGATTTATTGACCATGAAGTCGTTCAGATTTTTCGGCGAGCACGGAGAAGATATACGGGTAGGAGAAATACCGGACAATTTGAAAGAATCGGCAAATAAATTCCACGAGGATTTGGTGGAGAAAATCGCGGAAAGCGATGATATTTTGATTGAAAAATTTCTTTCGGGAAAAGATATAGCATTGGAAGAATTGCGGACGGCTTTGCGCAAGGCGGTGATCGGTTATAAAATAGTGCCGGTATTTTGCGGATCGGCGTTAAAGAACAAAGGCGTTCAGCTGGTGTTGGATGCCGTTATTGATTATTTGCCGAGTCCTATTGATTTGCCCGCGATTAAGGGTCATGATTTGAAAACCGGCGGTGAAATTATTCGTGAAGCTAAAGATGAAGAGCCGTTTTCCGCTTTGGCTTTTAAAGTTACTTCCGATCCGTTTGTCGGTCAGCTTACTTATTTCAGGGTTTATTCAGGATTTTTAAAAGCGGGATCGTACGTGCTGAATTCCATCAGCGGAAACAAAGAAAGAGTCGGGCGTATTTTAAGAATGCATGCCAATAAACGGGAGGAGCTTGAAGAGATTTATACCGGAGGCATAGGGGCGATTGTGGGGCTTAAAGATACGACAACCGGCGATACGCTTTGCGATGAAAACACGCCGATTATTTTGGAAAAAATAGTTTTTCCGGAACCGGTTATTTCCATTAGAATTGAACCGAAAACAAAAGCCGACCAAGAGAAAATGGGTACTACGATTCGGCGTCTTATGCAGGAAGATCCGACTTTTAGAGTTAAAAGCGATGAAGATACCGGCGAAACGATAATATCCGGTATGGGAGAATTGCATCTTGAGATTATAGTTGACAGAATGTTTCGCGAGTTTAAACTTGAGGCAAATGTCGGCAAGCCGCAGGTTGCTTATAAAGAAACGATTTTAAAAACAGCCGAAGCGGAAGGAAAATATATAAGACAAAGCGGAGGTCGGGGTCAATATGGTCATGTTTGGCTCAGGGTTATTCCCGGTGAGAGGGGAAAGGGTTTTGAATTTTTAAATGAAATAAAAGGCGGTGTTATACCCAGAGAATTCATAGCTCCGGTAGAGAGGGGCGTAAAGGAAGCGATGGATAAAGGCGTTTTAGCCGGTTATCCATTAATTGATGTGGATGTCGCTCTTTATGATGGTTCGTTTCACGAAGTTGATTCCAGTGAGGCGGCTTTTAAAATCGCGGCATCAATGGCTTTACAGGAAGCCGTAAAAAGAGCGAATCCGATTTTATTGGAACCGACTATGAAGGTAGAGGTGATTGTGCCGGATAATTATATGGGAGACGCAACCGGCGACTTAAATTCCAGGCGCGGAAGAATTGAGGACATAGGGGATCGTCCACCTTCCCTTAAGGTTATAAAGTCAAAAGTTCCTTTATCGAATATGTTTGGATACGCGACAACGTTGAGATCATTAACTCAAGGAAGGGGAACATTTACTATGGAATTTGATAAATATGAACAAGTTCCGTCAAACGTTGCCGAAGAAATTATCAGCGGTAAAAAATAAAATTTAAATTTTTCGCTTTAGGCGAGTTAGCCTTGGGTTGATAGATTTTATTTTTTAGATTGAAACAATGGATATAAACGAAATAAAAAAATTAATATCTTTAACCGGCGGGAAATATATTATCATTGACAATGATAAGCCGCAATTTATTTTAATGACTTTTGATGATTTTCGCGGTATGGTTGAAGCCGATAAAAATAATCCGTCCAGAGTTGATTTGCCTCGAGCGGTGAAGATAGAATCGGAAAATAAAAAACAAGATGCCAATATCTCCGCAGGCAATGTTTTTAATGAAAATGAAGAAATCCCCGTTGATTTATTGGATATTAAAGAAGATCGTTTGGGGGAAGTTCGAATTGAAGACTTGCCTTTTTAGTTTGTCCACATTTTTTAGCGCTAATTCGCTTGACCCCGTACCTTTTTAGGATTATATTAAGAGTAAAGTTTATAATTCAATTAAAATTAGAATTAAACATAAGATTTTTCATTTTTGAAAAGGTACGGGGTTGACACTTTTGGAAATTAAATTTAATATTGATAATATAATTATCACAAATCCTAAATCACAAATCTCAAATCACAAATAAATTTCAATATCTTAGAATTTAGAATTTATTTGTAATTTAGTGTTTGGAATTTGGAATTTTACAAACACAATGGCGGAAAAATTTGAACGCACAAAGCCACATCTCAATGTTGGCACCATAGGTCATGTTGATCACGGAAAAACAACTTTAACGGCGGCTATATTGCATAGTCTTAATTTAAAGGGGAATAAAGTGAAAGTGGAAACCGTTGATCAGATTGATAATTCTCCAGAAGAGAGAGCGAGGGGTATTACCATAGCTCTTCATCACAGCGAATATGAATCGGATAAAAGACACTATGCTCACATTGATGCTCCCGGTCATGCTGATTATATTAAGAATATGATTACCGGAGCGGCGCAAATGGACGGCGCGATTTTGGTTGTTTCCGCCGCGGATGGTCCGATGCCGCAGACAAGAGAACATATTCTCTTGGCGCGTCAGGTTGGAGTTCCGACATTGGTGGTATTTTTGAATAAAATTGATCAGGTGGATGATCCGGAATTGATTGATTTAGTTGAGCAGGAAGTGCGTGAATTGCTTACTAAATATGAATACGACGGAGCGAAAACTCCCATTATTCGAGGTTCGGCTTTAAAAGCATTGCAGGCGACTTCCGCTGATGATGAATCGGTAAAAGCGATTTTGGAGCTTGTTAAAATCATTGACGAATACATTCCGGAGCCAAAGAGGGAAGTTGATAAGCCGTTTTTAATGCCTATTGAAGATATTTTCTCTATTGAAGGAAGAGGAACTGTAACAACCGGAAAAATTGAACGCGGAGTTATCAAGATAAACGAAGAGATAGAAATTGTAGGATTGAAAGATACTATCAAAACGATTGTAACCGGTATAGAAATGTTTAATAAATCATTGGACGAGGGGAAGGCGGGAGACAATGCGGGAATTTTATTGCGCGGAATAAAGAAAGAAGATATTGAGAGGGGTCAGGTTATCGCCAAGCCGGGAAGCATTACTCCGCATACGGAATTTGAAGGCGAAATTTATATTTTAACGAAAGAAGAGGGTGGCAGACATACGCCATTTTTCACCGGTTATAAACCGCAGTTTTACATACGCACAACCGATGTTACCGGAGAGGTAACTTTACCGCAAGGAACGGAAATGGTTATGCCGGGCGATACGATTAAAGTTATGATTAAATTGATGGTTCCAGTAGCGTTGGAAGAGCAACAAAGATTCGCCCTTCGCGAAGGCGGTCATACTGTCGGAGCGGGCGTTGTGACGAAAATCGCTAAATAAAATTATGATATCGTATTTGAAAATTTATTTTTTATACCTCATTAGAAACTTGAATATACAAGATGGTATATTGGTTCAACTAAAGGGGTTTCTAATGAGGTATGCCAAAGGTTATTAAAAAGAAAGAAAAAAATACTTCGGTTAAGCCATCGAAAAAGAATCTTGACGATAAAGCAAAATCCAGTATTATAAAAGAGGAAAAATCCATTATTAGGATTAAAATTAAAGCTTACGATCATAAGATTATTGATCATAGTGTTCGCCAAATCGTCGAGACAGCCGAAAGAAACGGAGCTGAGATACAGGGACCAGTGCCTTTGCCGACAGCTATCAAGAAGTTTACCGTGAATAGGTCCACTTTTATTGATAAAGATTCCAGGGATCAGTATGAGATGAGGGTCCATAAACGGATTATTGATATTTTAAATCCAAGTCAGAAGATAATTTATGCGTTGGAAAATTTGAATTTGCCGGCGGGAGTGAGTATTGAGATAAAGATGTAGAATAAATAATCGTTGTCTTTGCTTGAAGTTGTTTATAAAATGGTTAATGCAGCCAATTTATTAAAGACGGGGTTGCAGGTAATTTGATGGTTTATTCCATTTATAATATTTAAAAGAATATATCGTATTGAGATCTGCCTGGTGAATTGTTAATACCGAGTAGTTTCTCGGTATTTTTTATTTGCCCGATTAGAAGTTTAAGAATTAATTATTTTAAAAAATAATTTGAGCCGTAAGGCGATTTCGCTTCGAAATAAAGTTTAAAAATAAAAGACTTTGATGAAATTTTAACGGGGTTGAAAAGTATTGTAATTATGAAATTCATATTAGGAAAAAAAATAGGAATGTCGCAAGTGTTCGACGAGAAAGGGGTAGTTGTTCCCATTACCGTTGTTGAAGCCGGTCCTTGTTTTATTACCCAGATTCGCGATAGTAAGAAAGACGGATATTCTGCGGTTCAGATTTGTTACGGAGAGAAAAAGTTAAAAAATAGCAGTTTGGCTTTAAGGGGTCATTTGGCGAAAGCGGGAAGAAAAAGCGCGCGATTTCTGAGGGAATTTGAATTTGGAGAAGACGATAAGTTGCAAATTGGCGACGAAATAAATGTTTCCATTTTTGGCGAAGGGGACAAGATAAACGTAAGCGGTTTTTCTAAGGGCAAGGGCTTTCAAGGGGTGGTTAAGAGGCATAAGTTTGCCGGCGCGCCCGCTTCTCACGGGCATTATCATGTTTTAAGAATGGGAGGTTCTGTGGGATGCCGTTTTCCTCAACATACAAGAAAGGGCAGAAGGATGCCCGGACATACCGGCGCCGGGAAAATAACCGTTAAAAATTTAACCGTCGTGAAGATAGATAAAGGCAATAATTTAATAGCTATCGGAGGAGCCGTTCCCGGACATACCGGCTCATTATTAAAGATAAGTTCCATTAAATGAATTACCCTGTTTATAATTTAAAAAATGAAAAAATAGGAAATATCAGATTATCCGATGATATTTTTAAAGTTAAAAATAATCCTGATTTACTTCATCAAGTAATGGTCAGCCAGATGTCAAACGCGAGACGGGTTTTAGCGCATACAAAAGGACGCGGTGAAGTAAGGGGCGGTGGAATCAAACCGTGGAGGCAGAAGGGAACGGGGCGAGCGCGTCATGGTTCTATCCGTTCTCCGATCTGGATTGGCGGCGGAATAACTTTCGGTCCAACCAAGGAAAGGAATTTTTCACGTAAAATACCGCAAAAAATGAATAAGCAAGCGCTTAGAATTGCTCTTTCAATGAAAGCTGAGGAAAAAAATTTGAAAATTTTAGATATATTAAAATTGGAAAATTATAAAACACAAAAAATGGTGGGATTGCTTTTTGAACTTTTTAAGGGTAATATAGAAAAAATTCGCAAGAATAGCAGTTTTGTTTTAATTTTGCTTGGCAAAAATGATTATTCCAAAAATATAGCGCGGGCAAGCAGAAATATTCCTTATGTCAAAACCATACGAAACGCTAATCTCAATGTGTTGGATGTTATGTCGTATAAGCAGATATTATTGGACAAAGAATCATTGGATGTTATTAAAAATAATTTAGAAAAAAATGTTTCCGCGGAAAGTTTCCCGAAAGGGGAGGGAAAGTAAAACGGTATAAAGTTGATTATGTCATTTATTAAACTTTTTAAAAATAAAAAAAACGGAAAAAAAAATTCCAAACAAACCGGGAAGGGGATTATAGAGAAAGCTAATGTCGGCGGGCAAGCTATGTCCATTGGCGGACAGGCGGGAGAAATGAAAAAGACAAAGAAGAAAAATTTTAATTCCGGAAAAATAGACGGCAAACCGGTCGTATCTGGAGGAAAAAAAATTGGGTACGCGCCGATTGCTTATAAAACAATAAAGTTTCCCCATATTACGGAAAAAAGCGCAAATCTTGCCGGTTTTAATAAATATGTTTTTAGGGTTTTACCGGACGTGAATAAAATAGAAATAGCAAAGAGTATCGCCGGATTTTACGGCGTTAAAGTGAAAAATGTAAATATAATCAATATTCACAGAAAAAAAAGATTTTCGCGCCGGCATAAAGGATATAAAAGCGGATATAAAAAAGCGATAGTAACATTGAAACCGGGGGAAAAGATAGAAGTGTTGCATCATTAAAGGGCTTTGCCTGAAAATTGAAGCCGAAGGGCGCACAATTTTCAGCTGCCAAACCTTTACCCGGCACATATTCCAACCACGTATTTTGGCAAACAATAATTTGAAAGCGAAGCGGCTTTGCCTTCATACGGTAAATAATCAATATTCGTTGCTGGAATATGTGCCGGGTTCAATAAAATTGGTATGAAACAATATAAACCAACAACAAAATCAAGAAGAGCGATGCTCGGTTACGATTTTAGCGGTTTGTCTAAAAAAAAGCCGGAGCGAAGTTTATTAAAGTCTTTTGCCAAACAAGGGGGAAGAAATTCGTCCGGAAAGATTACGGTTAGAGGGCAAGGGGGAGGTCATAAACAAAGATATAGAATGATTGATTTTAAAATGAACAAATTTGATGTGCCGGCTATAGTAAAATCAATAGAATACGATCCGAACAGAACGGCACGAATAGCCTTATTGAATTATAAAGATGGCGAGCGGAGATATATTTTGGCGCCGGACGGATTGAAAATCGGCGATGAAGCGATTGTTTCAAAGAAAACTTTTGTAAAGGTTGGCAATAGAATGCAATTAAAAAATATTCCCATAGGCATAGAAGTCCATAATGTTGAATTGGATCCGGGCAAAGGAGGTCAGTTAGCCAAATCAGCCGGCGCTTCAATACAGGTGCTGGGGAATGAGCATGGTTATAGTCATTTGTCTTTGCCTTCGGGCGAAGTGAGGATGGTGTCGGAGAGATGTATGGCGAGTATCGGTAAGATAGGAAATGCTGAGCATGGTTCCATTGTGTTGGGGAAAGCGGGTCGGTCGCGGTGGTTGGGAATAAGACCACATGTTCGCGGTTCGGCTATGAATCCATGCGATCATCCGCATGGCGGAGGCGAAGGCAGGCAGCCAATCGGATTAAAACATCCCAAAACGCCATGGGGGAAACCGGCATTGGGAGTCAGAACCAGAAATAAACACAAAAAATCAAATATATTTATTATAAAAAGGAGAAGAAAATAAGTAAAAATAAATTATTATGTCCAGGTCATTAAAGAAAGGTCCATTCGTGGATCAAAAATTATTAAAGAAAATATCAAAACTTTCCGCCAAAGGTAATAAGGCGGGAGAGATTATTAAAACATGGTCGCGAAGCAGTACGATTATTCCGGAAATGATTGGTATTACTTTTGGCGTGCATAACGGGAGGGATCATTTGCCTGTTTTTGTTACGGAAGAAATGATCGGGCATAAATTGGGAGAATTCTCCCCGACACGGAAATTCACCAGACACGGAGGAAGAATGCAGAAGGAATTGGATTTAAAGAAAGCGGAAGCGGAAAAAGCCGCCAGAACGGTGGAAAAATAAAATAATAAAATTATAATTAATTTGAAATGTTGATTAAAGCTTCATTGAATAATATAATAATAGCGCCGAGAAAAGTCAGATTGGTGGCTGATTTAATACGTGGCGCATCTTTTGGCGAAGCTGAACGCCAGTTAATTTTTTCCGATAAAAAATCGGCATTGCCGATGCTTAAACTTTTACGGTCGGCCAGAGCGAATGCCAGGGCGAATTTTAATATTCAAGACGCTGATTTGTTGCGCATTAAAGAAGTAAGAGTAGATGAAGGACCGCATTCATTGAAAAGATTTTTTCCGCGGGCTATGGGACGAGCATATCCCATTATGAAAAGAATGAGCCGCATTAACTTGATTTTAGAAACTAAAGAGGTTAAAGTAAATAAAAAAAATAAAGACACGATTGATAATATAAGGGTAGATATTGCTCCTAAGATTAAAAAAGAAAAAGCCGATAAAATAACGGAATTGTCAATTAAAAAAGAAGTTTTGGGTAAAAAGAATTCCGATGCCGATCATATTCCTCCCGAAAGACCTTATGGATCGTCCGGTGAAGCGAAAAAAAGATTTTTCAGCAGGCAATTAAATGGTTTTGGCAAGAAATTTTTTAGAAGAAAAAGCGTATAAATAAAATTTCTAATTTCTAATTTTCAATGGGTCAAAAGGTTCATCCGATAATATTTCGTTTGGGAATTATAAAAGATTGGACATCTCGCTGGTTTAGTGTTGCGAAATATAAGCATTTTTTAAAAGAGGATATTATTATAAGAAAATTTTTTGATGAAAAATTATCGCGGGATGCCGCCATACAAAGAATAGAAATTGAAAGGACGGCCAATTCAATCAATGTTTTGGTTAATACGGCCCGTCCCGGGATATTGATCGGTCGCGGTGGTTCAGGTATAGAGAGCATAAAAAAGAACATCGAGTCGATTATATTTAATTTGCGAAAATCAATTAAGGATTTTAAAATGCCGGTTATAAGGGTAGAAATTCGCGAGATACGCAATCCGGAAGCATACGCTTCTCTTTTGGCGTACGAGGCGGTTTCGGATTTGGAGAGACGATTGCCTTTTCGTCGCACTTTAAAGAGAATAATAGAAAAAGCGCTGGGGAATAAAAGCGTGAAGGGAGTTAAAATATCTATGTCGGGAAGATTAAATGGTTCGGAAATAGCGAGAACGGAATGGTTGTCAAAAGGGAGGATACCCTTGCATACTTTAAGAGCCGATATAGATTATTTCCAAACTGGTGCTTATACCGCTTACGGCGTTATTGGCATTAAGGTATGGTTATACAAGGGAGATATATTTAATAATAAGCAAATGGAAGTAAACGATAAAAATAACACTAATCAATAAAATTATACTCCGTTAGAAACTTAAATATACAAGATGGTATATTGGTTCAACTAAAGGGGTTTCTAACGGGGTATGCTTTTTCCCAAACAAGTAAAATATAGAAAAAGGCAGAAAGGACGAAGAAGATTTGGCGGTATAAGCACCAGGGGGAACAATATCAGTTTTGGAAGTTTCGGACTTAAGGCTCAAAGTAATGGGTGGTTGAGTTCGCGTCAAATAGAGGCTGCCAGAAAGGTACTTGTGCGTTTTTGCCAAAAAGGCGGAAAGATTTGGATAAGAATATTTCCAGATAAACCGATAACGAAAAAGGGCGCCGAGGTGGGTATGGGCGGCGGAAAGGGCGCGGTTGAATATTACGTGGCACCGGTAAAAAGCGGAAGAATTATTTTTGAAATCGATGGTGTGGTTGAAGAATCGGCTAAAGAAGCTTTTAGGAAAGCGGGCCATAAATTACCGGTTAAAACAAAATTTATAATAAAATGAAAATGCTCGAATTAAAACAAAAACTGGAAGTGGATTTGCAAAAAATGCTTATTGAAAAAAGAAGCAAGCTTTTTGATTTGAGAATCAATTTAAATGAAGGGCAGATTAAAAGCACTTCGGACATTAAGAAATCGAGAAAAGATATTGCCAGAATTTTAACTATTTTAAAATCTAAATATGGAAAAAAATAACAACAGTATAATAAAAAAACGACGGCTTAAGGGTATTGTAGTGTCTGATAAAATGGACAAGACTTTGGTTGTCAGAATAGATATTTTTAAAAAACATTCCCGTTATCATAAGTATTTTACCGTAAGCAAGAAATTTAAAGTTCATGATGAAGAAAATAAGTATAAGATTGGAGA
This sequence comes from Parcubacteria group bacterium GW2011_GWA2_38_13b, assembly GCA_000992445.2. Lineage (GTDB taxonomy): Bacteria > Patescibacteriota > Minisyncoccia > GWA2-38-13b > GWA2-38-13b > GWA2-38-13b. Next base: position 7,908 of record LBUF02000006.1, on the reverse strand, counting down.
TCGGGTTGTAGTTGAAGAATGCAGACCGTTGTCAAAAGGAAAAAGGTGGACAGTAAAAGAATTGATCAATGATATAAAACAAGAAAATATAAAATAAATGATACAACCACGTTCACAACTTAGGGTGGCGGATAATTCCGGAGCTTTGATGGTCCAATGTTTTAAGGTATTGGGCGGTACAAGGCGGCGTTACGCTCAGATAGGAGATGTTATTGTCGCTTCGGTAAAAAAAGCGTTGCCGCGAAAAGCTGTTAAGAAAAAAGATATTGTGAAAGCTCTTCTTGTGCGGCAAAGAAAACCGTTCAGGAGAAGAGACGGTTCTTACGTAAGATTTGATGATAATGCTGTTGTTTTATTGGACGGGAAAGAACCGAAGGGCGGTCGTATATTTGGTCCGATACCGAGAGAAATCAAGGAAAGGGGTTATGATACTATTGTGTCAATGGCAGCGGAGATAGTATAGGGTTTAAATTATAAATTCATATTTTATAAAATTATGAAGCTGAAAAAAGGAGATAATGTTTTAATAATAAGCGGGAAAGACAAGGGGAAAAAAGGGAAAATTCTCCATGCTTTGCCGAATGAAAAAAGGATAATGGTTGAGGGAGTATTCATTATGAAGAAACATGTACGACCGAGACGCCAGGGCGAAAAGGGTCAGCGGTTGGAAATTCCCGGTTATATAGATATTTCTAACGCTAAATTGGTTTGTTCAAAGTGCGGTAAGGCCGTAAGGGTAGGATATAAAATAATGGGGGATAAGAAATATAGGATTTGCAAGAAATGCAGTCAGGAAATATAATTGCAATATTGTATAAGTAAAAATTAAAAATGTTGGATTTACAGGAAAAATATAAAAAAGAGGCAATGCCCGCGATACGGGAAAGATTGGGTTGCAAAAATATTATGTCTTGCCCCAAGATAATTAAAGTTGTCGTGAATACCGGCGTAGGCAGGATAGCCAAAGAGAGCGGTATGATTGATGATATTAGAAAGGATTTGAGTTCAATAACCGGGCAATGGCCGGTTTTAGTGGCGGCTAAAAAATCAATTTCTACGTTTAAGATCAGAAAGGGTATGCCCGCCGGTTTGAAGGTTACATTGCACGGTAAAAAAATGTACGATTTTTTGTACCGTTTGATAAGTATAGCCTTCCCCAGGAGCCGTGATTTTCGAGGCATTGAAAGAAAAAATATCGACCAGAACGGAAATTTGAATATTGGGATTAAAGAGCATATTATTTTCCCGGAGGCGATGTCGGATGATATAAGAAAAGTTTTTGGTTTGGAAGTAAATATAGTAACTAGCGCTAAAGACAAGGAGGAGGCCGAGGTTTTATTCGAATCGTTGGGATTTCCGTTTAAAAATAAGTAGATTAATAATTTTCAATATTTATGGCAACAAGCGCTTGGGTGGCAAAATCAAAAAAGAAACCAAAGTATTCAACCCGAATTGTGCGGAGATGTTTTAGATGCGGGCGAAGGCGCGGTTATATGAGAAAGTTTGATTTGTGCCGTATTTGTTTCAGGGAATTGGCGAATAAAGGAGAAATTCCCGGTATTAAAAAATCATCGTGGTAAAGAGTTTTTTCCAAAAATTCATCTCTGCCAGCTGGCAGATCGAATTTTTGGCAACAAAACCTTTACCCAGCACATATTCCAACCACGTATTTTGTTATTTAATGATTTGAAAGCGAAGCGGCTTTGCCTTCATACGGTAAATAATCAATATTCGTTGCTGGAATATGTGCTGGGTACGCAATTTTGTAGCGAAATTTTGTTCGCTTATCAGCTAACATTATTTTGTTCCAAAATTTCGACAAAATTGGCAGATCCAATATCCGATATGTTAACAAGAATACGCAATAGTCAGGCGGTCGGAAAAGAAACCGTTAATATTCCTTTTTCCGCTTTTAAATTTGAATTGGCGGCATTGTTGTTGAAAAACGGTTATATAGCGCAGGCGGACGCAGTCGGCAGCGGAATCGGCAAGAAAATAGTGCTGGCATTAAAATATTTGAATAATAAGCCGGCTATTAGAAATATACGGCGAATTAGCAAGTCCGGACAAAGAATTTACGTCGGATATGATAAAATCAGACCGATTTTAAATGGATATGGAATGAGCGTGATTTCCACTCCACGCGGCTTAATGACCAATAAAGATGCGTTAAAAAATAAAATAGGAGGAGAAATTATTTGCGAAGTGTGGTAAAGGGCTTTGTTCAAATTTTCAACCCGCCGATTCGGCGGGGTAGAAAATTTGACGACAAAACCTTCAATTTTCTTAACATCTCAGCCGCGTCCCTTGGACTTGCTTCGCTGAGAAAATTGGTATGTCTCATATAGGCAAAAGAAAAATTAATATTCCCGATAATATCGATTTTAAGATTGAAGCGAATGCGGTTAAAGTAAAGGGTCCGAAAGGTGAAATTTCGGTAATGATCCCATTGGCGCTGGAATTTAAGTTGGAAGCAGGGGAATTTTCTTTGTTTCCCAAATCGGGAGGAAAGAAAGCGGATGCCATATGGGGTCTTACCAATGCGCTGGTGTCTAATGCTGTTAAGGGAGTGGTGGATGGTTTTAGCCGGCAGCTTGAAATCAAGGGGGTGGGTTATCGGGCTAATGTGCAGGGGAATAAATTGGTTTTATTGTTGGGTTTTTCGCATCCGATGGAAATTACAGCTCCTCAAGGCATTGCTTTTGTTGTAGAAAAGAATATAATTACCATTTCCGGCATTGATAAACAGTTGGTTGGTGAAATTGCGGCAAAAATTCGCGATATGAAAAAACCTGAACCGTATAAAGGGAAAGGTATCCGTTATGTCGGAGAATATGTAAGGCAAAAAGCCGGCAAGAAAGCTACGGGTTCGGGATTTTAGGCGAAATTTCTAATTTCTAATTTCTAATTTCTAATAAATTTTGGCAATCGGCTATTATTTGAAATTTGATATTTGGTTATTGGAATTTAATATTTTGAATCGTAAGTGGCGGCATAAAAGAATAAGGGCTAAAGTTAAGGGGGCGGAAGAACGTCCGCGGTTTTCCGTATTTAGATCAAATAAATATTTATATGCTCAAATTATTGATGATCAGGCGAGTCGTACTTTGGTTTCGGGGAATACCAAAAAAATAAAATCCGGTCGCACTGTTTTGGAAAAAGCCAAAGAATTGGGGAAAGAAATGGCGAAAAAAGCCAAAGATGTTAAAATAAAAAGTGTAATTTTTGACCGTGGCGGATTTAAGTATCACGGAAAGATAAAAGCGGTGGCGGATGGCGCGCGGGAAGAAGGATTAAGTTTTTAATAATATAATATATGGATCAAGGATCGGGAAAATTTAAAAAAAAGACGGAAAAATTCTCTCCAAGAGAAGGGGGGCTTGAGCAGTCCTTATTGGAAATAAAAAGAGTGACTCGCGTTGTTGCCGGAGGGAAAAGGTTTCGTTTCAGGGCCGTAGTTGTCGTCGGCGATCGTAAGGGGAGAGTAGGGGTCGGATCTGCTAAGGGCGCGGATGTTTCCGGCGCGGTTGATAAGGCAGCGGAAAAAGCGAAAAAAAAGTTGATTTTCGTGAAAATTATCAAGGGTACGATCCCACATGAAATTAGGATGAAATACGGAAGTGCCAATATTATGTTAAAACCCGCTGTCAGCGGAAAGGGAATCATTGCCGGAGGCGCCGTGCGAGTGGTTTGTTCTTTGGCCGGAATAGCGGATGTTATAGGAAAAATACTTGGTTCTTCAAATAAACTTAATAATGCCAGGGCTACTATCAAGGCGCTTGAGAATTTCAAAGTTTAAAAAATAATGATATGCAGATTCATCAAATAAAACCAATTCATAAGTTAAAAAAACGCCAACGAGTGGGGCGCGGAGGTATTAAGGGTACTTATTCCGGACGTGGAATGAAGGGGCAGGGATCCAGAGCGACATCCAAGTCTCGTCCACGTCAGGGTTTTGCCGGAGGCGATACCTTGCCGTTTAAAAAGATCCCTAAAAGCCGCGGATCTAAGTTTGGTCCGATAATAAAAAGACCAAGGGTGATTATCGGCATCGGCAAATTAAACGATTTTTTTAATGATGGCGAAAAAGTGACTCCGCAAATTTTATTGGAGAAAGGATTGATTAAAAAAATTTACGGCAAAATGCCCGAAGTGAAATTATTAGGGAACGGGCAGTTAATTAAAAAATTATTGGTGGAAAATTGCAAAATGTCCGAAAGTGTGAAAAAAATTTTAGGATCGGCGCTCGAAAGCGATAAAAATAATAAATAGTGTATTATTATTTTGTTTCAAAAACTTTTACTATTATTTAAAATACGGGAATTACGCAACAAAATTATTTTTGTTCTTTTTTTACTTTCCATTTTTCGGTTGGCGTCAACCATTCCAGTCCCGGGAGTTGACGTTGAGCGGTTACGATCATTTTTTGCCGGAAACCAATTTCTCGGTCTTTTGAATCTTTTTTCTGGCGGAGCATTGTCAAACCTTTCAATTATTATGCTTGGCGTGGGACCATACATTACTTCTTCCATTATTATGCAACTTTTGACTATGATTTTTCCGGCATTTAAAGAAATGTACCACGAGGCGGGAGAACAGGGCAGGCAAAAATTTAATCAATATTCAAGAATATTGACCGTTCCTTTGGCGATAGTGCAGGCTTTCAGTTTTATAAAACTTTTACAGAGCAATCAAATCATACTTCAAATTTCCCAATTTCAGATGTTGACCAATATTTTACTGATTACGGCTGGCACGGTATTTATAATGTGGATCGGAGAATTGATTTCCGAAAAAGGTATCGGCAATGGCATATCGTTGATAATATTCGCGGGTATTGTTGCCAAAATACCGGAGGTGTTGCGGCAGGCCATTCTTACTTTTGATGTATCCCAAATCCCCATGCTTGTTTCTTTTGTTGCGATGACAATTGCGGTTATAGCCGGAGTCGTGATGATTACCGAGGCGCAAAGAAACATACCGGTTTCTTACGCCAAAAAAATAAGAGGAAATAGAGTTTATGGGGGAGCAACTACGTATTTGCCGTTAAGAATCAATCAGGCCGGAGTTATACCGATAATTTTCGCTCTGTCCATTATGCTTTTCCCGGGTATGATTTCCAGTTTTTTAAGCGCCACGAGCATTGCTTGGCTTTCAAATTTTGCGGCTTCAGTCAGCGGGATTTTTCAAAATCAACTTTTTTACGGTATTTTGTATTTTATATTGGTTGTTATTTTTACTTTCTTTTATACGGCCATTACTTTTGATCCCAAGGCGATTTCGGAAAATATTCAGAAGCAAGGGGGATTTATCACGGGCATAAGGCCTGGAAAATCAACCGCTGATTTTTTATATTATATTTTAAACAGGATTACGCTTGCTGGCGCTTTGTTTTTGGGGCTTATCGCCGTTATGCCGTTTCTTGTGCAATGGGGAATGGGTTTGAGCACTACTATGACTATCGGCGGCACGGCGCTTTTGATCGCTGTTTCGGTTGTTTTGGAAACAAGCAAGCAGATTGATTCGCAGCTTGTAATGAGGGATTACGAGGGTTTTCGTTAAACGAAACCCCCGAATTTTCAATTATCAATTTTCAAAAAAAATAAAAACTCACGAATTGTAATTTTTTCTTTATGCATAAAAAAAGAATTATTATTATTTTGGGTCGCGCCGGTTCCGGCAAAGGAACTCAATCCAAGTTGCTGGAAGAAAAATTTGGTTTTAAATATATGGGCAGCGGGAATATTTTACGGGCCAGATTTAAGAAAAAAGATTTTACGGGAAAAAAATTAGACAGGGTTTTGGGAGGCGGAGGCCTTGCGCCAACAGCGATAATTTTTAAATTATGGGTGGATGAGTTGGAGAAGATAAAACAGGAGGATTCTAATGGATTTATCGTAGACGGGAGCCCTAGGAAAATTTTTGAAGCGCAATTGATGGATCAGGCGTTTGAATGGTATGAATGGGAGAGGTGTTTAAGAATTTTTTATATTGACATATCGCGTCAAGAATCATTCAGTAGATTAACCACAAGAAAATTATGCGGTAAGTGCGGGCGTATTATTCCGTATATAGGCGAATTCAAAAAAATAGAAAAATGCGATAAATGCGGAGGAGAATTAAAAGTGCGCCATGATGATCATCCGGACGGTATAAAAAAAAGGCTGGATCTTTTTGAAGAAGAAACAAAACCGATAATTGATTATTATAAAAAAACAGACAGAGAAATTATTGAGATTAACGGCGAGCAAAGCATAGAAAAAGTTTTTGCGGATATATTAAAACATTTAAAATAAAGTAAAAACAAATAATGGACGGGGTTATTATAAAGAGCAAGGAAGAAATCAATGTGATGCGTGAAGGCGGCCGGATTCTGGCCGCCGTTTTGAATGAATTGTCGGAAGCGGTTAAGCCCGGAATTAAAACATTGGATTTGGAATTTTTAGCGGAAAAATTGATTTTAAAATACGGAGTAAAAGCGGCTTTTAAGGATTATAGTCCGTCGGGATCGCGAAAATATCCGAATATTTTATGCGTTTCAGTCAATGAAGAGATAGTTCATGCTATTCCATCGGAAAGAATTTTGGCGGAAGGCGATATTGTGAGTTTGGATTGCGGTATTTGGTACAAAGAATTATGTCTTGACGCGGCCATCACTGTTCCGGTGGGTCAAATATTGCCGGAAACGGCGCGGCTTGTGCGTGTAACGAAAAAAGCGCTTAAGAGAGCGTTAAAGAAGATAAGGCCCGGTAATACTACGGGTGATATCGGTAACACAATCGAACGTTATGTACAGAGCCAGGGTTTTGGCGTTATCCGCGATCTGGTTGGTCATGGTGTTGGTAAAAAGGTGCATGAAGAACCGGCGATTCCCAATTATGGAAAACGCCACGGTGGTGTTGTATTACAATCGGGGATGACTATTGCCATAGAGCCGATGGTTTCAATGGGCGATTATCGAACAGCCGGGTGTGATGATGGATGGGGAGTGAGAACGGCGGATAAAAGTTTATCCGCTCATTTTGAACATACGGTTGCTATAACGGAAGACGGATACGATGTTTTAACCGCATAGTCATTTCGCCGGTTGCCTTGATTTTTAACTTAATGTATGTTACATTAAAATGATAATTATTTTATAGAAGTTTTTTGAAAATGGGGAGGTGATATATGAAATGTGATAAGGTTATTGTTTTGGGAGCCGGGGGTAGGGATTTTTTTATTTTTTTGCGTTATTTAAAGCCCCTTTTTTATAGAGTAATAGGATTTGTAGTGACACAAATTCCCGGAATTGAGGATAGGATTTTTCCGGCAAAACTTGCCGGACCGTTTTATCCGGAAGGCATCCCAATTTATCCAATAGATAAATTAGAGGAGTTGATAATCAAAGAACGAGAAAAAGAAGATACAAGAAAAGTTCTTGTGGTATTGGCTTACAGCGATGTTTCTGACACGGAGATATCGTTGATAGAAAATAGAGTTAAATCTGCTGGAGCAGAATTTGTTTTTGGAGATTTTCTTTATGTCGGAACGATGCTGCGCAGCGTCGGACCGGTTGTTGCCGTAACTTCCGTTAGGACCGGTTGTGGAAAAAGCGCGGTTTCACGATATATCGCGCGATGTTTGAAAGACAGCGGGTTTAGTCCGGTTATCGTAAGACATCCGATGCCTTACGGCGATTTGGTTGATGAAAGAAATTATGTACAAAGGTTCGCAAAGTACGGGGATCTTGATGTTTTTAAATGTACTTTTGAAGAAAGAGAAGAGTATGAACCGATAATTAAGGCCGGATTTGTGGTTTACGCCGGCGTTGACTATAATAAAATTTTAAGAGTGGCTGAAGATGAAAGCGATGTAATAATTTGGGATGGCGGGAATAATGATTTGCCGTTTTTTAAACCCGATTTA
>LBUF02000005.1 GCA_000992445.2 Parcubacteria group bacterium GW2011_GWA2_38_13b | reverse complement strand
CCAGAATTTGAATTTAAGCATTCGTTCGCTTGGATGGAAACTTGATTTTGCCCGTTTCCGTGTTTATCTCAAAGAAAAATACGGAGCAACAAAAGCTTTTTTATTTATCGGTTATGTTGAGGGAAATAACGAACTATATGTTTCTCTACAGTCAGCTGGTTTTCTTTGTATTTTTAAGCCGACACTTGAATACAAAGACGGGACGACAAAAGGCAACTGCGATGCGGAACTCGTTCTTCATGCGATGATTGAATATCCAAGCTACGACAAAGCGATAATCGTGACTGGCGACGGAGATTTTTATTGCTTAGCGCAATACCTAATTGAAAAAGATAAGCTTTCCGCTATTTTAATTCCGAACAGATTAAGGTTTTCAGCCCTATTAAAGTTCAAAATGTTTCGTCCGTATTTGCGATATATGAATGATTTAGAGAAACTGCTTGGGTATAAAAAGAAAAGACCCCATAAGGACAAAACCTCGTAGGGTATTCTTTTCCGTTGGTGATAATTACAGCATATCAAATATTAAAAATAAGTCAAATCCGAATATAACAAGTTCAAACACGAAACTTAATCCGAATTATCATAATATAAAAATTTATGTTTAATCAAAAGGGATTTGTAAAAATATTGTTAATTATAATCGTTGTTATTATTACAGCTTTATTTGTTATGCGAATGGTTTATCGGGGAGAAAAAGATATAACTGCTGACTGGAAAACGTACCAAAACGATAAATTTGGTTTTGAAATAAAATATCCTTCGGGTTGGCAAATATATGCCAGTGAAAGGTCTTATGATAATATAGTCAATATTTACAAAACGGGTAAACCGCCTTTTACCCATCATAGCAATGTTGCGCAAGTTTCAATTTTTCCCGAAGGATTAGGTACTGAAGGTCGGGCGGGAGAAATAACGGAAGTTGTGGAAGATTTGACTTTGGCGGAAGAGAAAACAGTAGGTCAGTATATACTAAACAATAAAAAACCCTTCGGTTATGTTATTCGTTTTGAAAACACCCCGCAAAACTTTAATGACTTTGGTTTTATTTGGGCAAGTGCCGAGATTAAAAATCAGGAATTTATTTGCCACGATAAAACAAAAAATATGGATATTTGCGAACCGCTTGCAGACGGACTGGATGTCGTCGGAGATATTGACGATTCGGAATGGATCATCGTTAAGGAAATATTATCCACCTTCAAATTTATTGAATAAGAAATTTAAAAACCGTAATTTACTTTATTAATATTTTCAATAGATAATTAAGAATAAAGTTTAATGTCTAAAAAAGAAAAATCGAAAAATTCATATACCGCCAAGGATATTTATGTTTTGGAAGGGCTTGAGCCGGTTCGGAAACGTCCTGGAATGTATATCGGTTCAACCGGAACCGATGGTTTGCATCACTTGATTTGGGAAGTGGTGGATAACAGCATTGACGAAGCAATGTCCGGTTTTGCCGATTTTATTGAAGTAATATTGCTTCCCGGGAACCAAGTGAGTGTTGTTGACAATGGGCGCGGCATACCGGTTGAAACGCATAAACAAACTAAAGTATCGGCTTTGGAAACCGTTATGGTTACCCTGCACGCCGGAGGAAAATTCGGCGGTGAAAGTTATAAGGTATCCGGCGGTTTGCATGGCGTCGGCGTTTCGGTTGTAAACGCTCTTTCGCAATGGCTGCAAGTGGAAGTTCGCCGCGATGGCTGGCTCTATAAACAAGAATATAAAAAAGGAGCGGTGCTTTATAAAGTTAAAAAAATAAAGCCGTGCAAGGGTACGGGCACTGCTGTTATTTTTGATCCCGATCCGGAAATTTTTAAAGACAGGGATTTTTCTTGGCAAAAAATTGTCGATCATTTGAGACAGCAGGCTTATTTGACTAAAAAAATTAAAATTGCGATTAAGGATGAGAGAGAAAGGGATAATCGCAAATGCCATAATTTTTATTTTGACGGCGGCATTGTTTCTTATATTCGTTATCTTAATAAAGGCGAAGAACCGCGCCATGATAATATTTTTTATATTGAAAAAGAAAAAGAGGGGATTATCGTTGAAGTGGCATTGCAATATGTTGATGATTTACAGGAGAGGGAAATAAGTTTCGCCAATAATATTCATACGATTGAAGGCGGTATGCATCTGACCGGTTTTAGAACGGCTATTACCAGAACTTTGAATGATTATGCCAAGAAAAACGGATTTTTGAAAGAAAGCGAAGATAATTTCAGCGGGGAGGATATAAGGGAGGGCTTGACGGCTATTGTTTCCATAAAATTACGGGAGCCGCAATTTGAAGGACAGACAAAAGCAAAATTGGGAAATGTGGAAGCGAGAAGCGCCACGGAGGTCGTAATGGGAGAAGCTTTTACGGAGTTTTTGGAAAAAAATCCCAATGACGCAAGGGCTATAATTTCAAAATGTCTTTTATCTCAAAAAGCCAGAAAAGCAGCCAAGGCGGCCAAAGATGTAATTATTAGAAAAGGAGCATTGGAGGGTATGACTTTGCCCGGTAAATTGGCGGATTGTTCCAATCGCGATCCGGCGGAATCGGAACTTTTTATCGTGGAAGGAGAATCTGCGGGTGGTTCGGCAAAACAGGGCAGGGATAGAAAAATTCAGGCGATCTTGCCCCTTAAAGGGAAAATTCTCAATGTGGAGAAAGCGCGATTGGACAGAATGCTCGATTCTAAGGAGATTAGAGCATTGATAATAGCTATCGGAGCCGGGATTCAGGATAGTTTTGATATAGAAAAAATCAGATATCATCGCATTATTATTATGTCCGATGCCGATGTGGATGGCGCGCATATAAAAACATTGATTTTGACTTTATTTTTTCGTTATTTTCCGCAAATTATCGAAAAGGGATATCTTTATATCGCTCATCCGCCGTTGTTTCGCGTTCAATCCGGAAAAATGGCGCAATATGCGTTTAGCGACGAGGAGAAAGATAAAATTGTCGGCGATTTTTTGAAAATTAAAAGTGAAAAATCCGTTGAAGGAAAAAAAGTTTCTCAAAAAAACAAGAAGTCCAAAGATATGGAAGTTATTGAAGAAGCGGAAGCGGCAGCCGAAGAAAACAATGGGACGGAAGAAAATACGGGAGGAGGAGAAGAACAGCTGAAAGGCATTGTTATTCAAAGATATAAAGGTCTCGGCGAGATGAATGCGGAACAATTATGGGAAACAACTTTAAACCCCGCGACAAGGGTGCTTAAACAAGTGATGATTGAAGACAATGAAGCGGCGAATAAAATATTTGATGTTTTAATGGGTCCCGAAGTTGCTCCCCGCAAACGTTTCATACAAACGCATGCCAAAAAAGTGACGAATTTGGATGTGTAATGTCATATTGCGGCACTTCGCGTTAACTTTTTACGTAAACTGCAAGTATGCGCAATAAACTATTGACTTATTGACGAATTGCAATATAATTAAAATAGATTTATATAGGTAGCCCTTGGGCTGTTTTTTAAAGATAATATAATTTAAAATAAAAATGAGATTTTCAACGACCATAATAAATTTTCTTAAAGAAACGAAAATAGAATTAAAGAAAGTCAATTGGCCGACAAAACCGGAATTGGTAAAGTATACTTTACTGGTTATCGGTATGAGTCTGGGGGTGGCTTTCTTTTTAGGCGGTCTTGATTTTGGATTTTCAAAATTGTTAAGTATGTTTATATAGATTTTTACGAAATACGAATTTTTACAAATTTACGAATAATAGCGGAAGATTTTTAATTTGTATATTCGTAGTTATTCGTATTTCGTAAAGCTATGCCTAAACAAACCGGTGAATTTGGACGAAATTGGTATGTTCTTCATACGTATTCAGGGTATGAAGACGCTGTCGCGCATAATTTACATCAAAGGATCGAGTCGTTGGATATGAAAGATAAGATTTTTAATGTTTTGGTTCCCAAGGAAAAGAAAATTAAAATTAAAAATGGCCGCAGATATACGGTGGAAGAAAAAATTTATCCGGGTTATGTGCTTGTTGATATGATAGTAACTGACGATTCGTGGTACGTGGTAAGAAATACTCCGCGCGTTACCGGTTTTATCGGCGCCGGGAATACTCCCGTGCCGGTATCGGACGAGGAAATAAAAACTCTTCAACGGAGAATGGGAGTCGATGAGCCGAAATACAAGATTGACTTAACTATGAGTGATGTGGTAAAAATTACTGACGGACCTTTCAAGGATTTTGAAGGAAAAATCGGCAATATAGATGATGAGCGCGGAAGAGTAAAAGTATTGGTTTCGATGTTTGGCAGAGAAACGCCCGTGGAATTGGATTATTTGCAGGTTAAAAAAATATAGGATTTTGTCTAAATTTTCGAGTGTTCGCACGATGAAAATTTAGTTACAAAACCTATACCCCGCACATAAATTTATGTATTATGTGCACCTGATAAGAAATAAAAAAACAAAAAATATTTATGTGGGCTACACTGCTGATTTAAAAAGAAGAATTTATGAACATAAAGACAAAAATCCGGAATTAATGTATTACGAGGCATATAAAAATGAAAAAGATGCAAGGACAAGAGAGATGAAATTAAAACAATATGGTCAGACAACAAGAAGATTGAAAGAAAGATTAGTAGGTGTTTTAAAATAAATTTATGTGCGGGGTGCTCATGGTTGTAGCTGTTCAAGCTGCGCCCGTGGGCTTGCTTTCGCAGACAACCATGGCAAAAAAAATTAAAACAATCATAAAGCTTCAAATTCCCGCGGCGGCGGCAACGCCGGCTCCTCCAGTTGGTCCGGCTTTGGGACAGCACGGATTGAATATTCAGGATTTTGTTCAAAAATTTAACGCCGCTACGCAAGATAAAAAAGGCGATATTATTCCTGTAGAAATAACGGTTTACGAAGACAGGACATATGATTTCAAGATGAAAACTCCGCCGGTGCCGGAACTTTTAAAGAAGGCGGCGAAGATTGAAAAGGGTTCGGCCGAGCCGAATAAAATTAAAGTCGGCAAGGTGACAAAAGCGCAAGTTCGGGAAATTGCCGAAAAAAAGATGCCTGATTTGAATACGGATAATATTGAAGCGGCTATGCGGATGGTGGAGGGAACGGCAAGAAATATGGGGATTACGGTCGAATAGCGATAAAAAAGTTGTTTGTCAATTTTTTTTCTATTTTTTAGATTAAGGAGGGGAAAGATGGAAGAGGGATATTATAATGTTTTCAAGTCAATTCGTGATTTTCAGCAATTTGCGGATTTAATAAAAAACAATCCCGCGGGTTTTACAGTATTGTTAATGGATTTTTTTGACAATTTATCTGCGGATGACAGGAAAAATCTTTTGCGATCATTACTTGGGGAGGAGCTGTTTTTAGTATTGACATAATATACGGTATAGTGTATAATTAAATAAAGTTTACTAAACTAAAGATTGTTATTTAAAAATATTATCTAAAATTGGGAGGCTAAAATGATATTATTGATTGCGCGAAAAGATTATGATCATCAGTACGGGTTATATAGTAAAGAATTGTTGCATATAAGAATGGTTGCGGAAAAACTCAAAACTCTTAATTTTAATTTGAATGATCATTGGGTGATAATGACATCGCCCTTTGAATCTGACAAAGAGTCGACTGAATATTTGAAAGAATTTTTGAGTATCAAAGAGGAAGTTGGGGAATCGGAATTGTTGATTTTCGGCGTTTATGCCGCTGAAAATTCCCGCAAGCTGTTTGATGCCGCAGGGCATCAGGATATTATAATAGTAGCATGCCAAGCCGTAATTATGTATCTGCTAAGGGAAGCGGAAAGAAGAAATTTTAAGATGACAAACTATGGGGATTTGTACATTATTAACTGAATTAATTGATTTTTATAAACTAAAAAGAGAGCGATTGCTCTCTTTTTTATATTTTACAATGCGCCGTGAGGGAATTGCCAGCCCAAGGCTGGTCCGCCTCGGGCGGAAACCCTCCGTCTTCGATTTGTTGCGACGGACAAACCGACCATCAGCTTAAAAGGCTGTTGCTCTACCAACTGAGTCCCGATGTCCCCGCCGCGGGCGGGGAAGCGGGATCCCGATTTTTTGCCAAAGGCAAAAACATCGGGACTAAAACTATTTCTATCATATTTTTATGCGCCGTGAGGGAATTGAACCCCCGACCATCAGCTTAAAAGGCTGTTGCTCTACCAACTGAGCTAACGGCGCGTATTTCTTAGTCAATTTTATCTTTAAAGCAATTTCACAATATCTTTAAATGTAATAAAAACCATCAATAAAATCAATAGTGTAAAGCCGATGCGATGAATCAGGCTTTCAATATTTTGGTTTACCGGCGAACCTTTTATTTTTTCGATAATCAAAAATAAAATCCTCCCTCCGTCAAGCGCCGGAAAAGGTAAAATATTTATAAGCGCTAAATTAACGGAAATAATCGCGGCAAATTGAAGAATATAAACAATGCCTAATTTTGAAACTTGATTAACCAGCATCACGATGCCAACGGGACCGGCTATATCTCCGCCAATCGGCTTTCCGATAAATAACGATTTGATAATGCCGCCTAATGCCGCAATCATCATTATAAACATAAAATAAACGCTTTCAAAGCCCTTCCAAATGGCAACATACCAGGGATATTTAATGAATCCAACTTCGCCCATTGCTATGCCAACTGCGCCTTCTCCTTCGGGCGGATTAACTCGCGGCACGACAGCCAATTCTATGTTTTCATCGCCGCTTATGATGCCGAAAACAATTTCTTCCCCCCTATAGATATCAATGAACGCCTGCACGTCTTGAACATTTTCAACAACTTTTAAATTTTCATTTTTAGTTTTTAAATATTTTATGCTGTCGCCTATTTTTATTCCTATTTTGCTTGCCGGCGAATCAGGCGCCACTGCCATAATCTGTACCATTGAATTTGCCGCTAAATTCCTATTGCTGTCATCTATAATCGCGGGTAAACCAAGCCAATGGCCGATAGACAGCAAAAACGCGGCTAAAACAACATTCATCGTTACGCCGGCAACTATCACAACGGCTCTTTCCCATATTTTTTTGCTGAAAAACGCCCTGTCGGTTTCGCTAATCTTCAGCTCATTTTCACCGTCTTCCCCGTACATTTTAACAAACCCGCCGATCGGAATCGCGTTTATAGAATAAATCGTTTCGCCTCTTTTTACGCTAAAAACGCGCGGCGGGAAACCAAACCCGAATTCTTCCACCTTTATCCTCCTGTTTTTGGCGACAAAAAAATGACCCATCTCGTGAACCAGGACAAGGACGCTTAATATTAAAATGAAAATTATTATAGTTAAAAACATTCAGAGATTATTAAAAATTAATTTTTAAACCGCCATTATTTCCTTTTCCTTGTCTCCCCCTATTTTTTCTATTTTTTTATTATAATCGCCGACTGTCTTGTCCACTCCCTCCATTTTCCGAAATTTTTCGTCTTCCGACATTTCACCGTTATGCTCGGCGTCCTGAATTATTTTTCTCTCGTCATCTCGAATTCTCCTCATTTTTATACGCGCCTCTTCCATTTTTTCTTTTAAAATTTTAACGAAATTTTTCCTGTTTTCTTCGGTAAACGGAGGAATATTTATTTTAATCGCTTCGCCGGTATTAACCGGACTTATATTTATGCCGCTTTCCGAGATCGCTTTCTCAATATCCACCAAATTATCCCTGTTCCACGGTTGTATTAAAATCTCGCGTGAACCGGAAACACTTATGCTCGCCACTTGCTTAAGCGGCGATTTCGCGCCGTAATAATCAACCTGAATATTTTCCACCAAAGCCGGAGTAGCGCGTCCGGTGCGGATAGCGCCGATTTCTCCGTTAAAAAAATCTATTACTTTATCCAATTCGTTATTTATATTTTCCATAAAATACGATGCTAATGCACCGATCGCGATGCTATAAAATTGGCATCAACAATCAGCGTATTCGCATTTATTATAGACTGGTTGTGTAATAATTTTCGTAGCGAAATTTTCAGATTTTGAGCGAGACGAAGCAAAAATTTTGAAGAATATACAAGTGTATATGCTGAGAAATTTTTGCGAATCCGCCAGCTGGCGGACAAAATATGAAAATTGCAACCGAAAGATTATTACGCAGCAGGTCTTACAACTCTAACATCAAATTTTCAAGAGCTAATTTTTTATTTACATTCGTTACGCGCAGAATAAATATTGTTTCTTTTATTTTATCCATTAAATCCGCCGTTTTTTTTAAAGAGTATCGTTCTTGCAAGTTTTTCAGCTGATTTTCAATTCGGATGTTTAATATAAAACGTCGGGCGCCGGAGTGCAAATAAATAATATCTTTTAAGATATAAAGCCAGTCGTTCAAAGTATCGGAAATTTCATTTTCTTGCGCCAGCATTGACGAGACGTACTGATATTTTAAATTCAAGGAAGAGTTGTTTATTTCAAAAAAATTTTGGTAATTTTTTTCTTTCTTTTCTTTGAAAACGGGGTTTTGAATTATTTTTACGGCGATGCCCGGCAGACCCGAAGACAAACGAGCCACCCCGGGAATATCCGCCGAAACGCCGGAATCACGGTTGAAATAATTCAACAATCCTTTTTCCAAATCACAATAAGGAACGCTGAAAAATTTTATTTGTTGGCAGCGAGAAACAATAGTGGGGAGCAGCGTTTCCGGATGAGAAGCGATTAAAATCAAAATGGAATTATCGCTCGGCTCTTCCAATGTTTTTAAAAGGGCGTTGGCCGCTTCGTTAGTCATTTGATCCGCGTTATCAATAATGGCAATTTTGTAAGGCGCCGAGTAATTTTTGAAACTGAATATTTTTATTAAATTTCTGATTTGTCCTATTTTAATTTCGGTTTCCTCGGATGCGAATGGAGGAAAAATCGTGAAATCGGGATGGCTTTTCCTGTCCATATCGTAGCAATCTTTGCATCGGCCGCAATAAGCAAATTGCTGTTTGCCGTTTTTCGTATTCGGACATTGCAAGAATTTGGCGAATTCCATAGCAAGCGTCATTTTGCCAAGCGACGCCGGTCCGCTGAAAAGATAGGCATGGGAAAGATTTTTTAATGCCGCCGATCTTGATAAGTATTGAATTATGCGCCGGTGACCTATAATCATTACTGTAATGTAATTTTATCATAATAAGAATTTAACAACAAATAAATTTTGTCTTGTTAATGAAAAGTAAAAGATATAGAATACAATTACGATGAAAAATAATTATAAAAAGACAATTAAAAATAATATTCGTCCGAGCTGGGACGAGTATTTTATTAACATAGCGCGGGAAACCGCCCGGCGAGCCACTTGCAAGAAACGGCAATTCGGCGCCGTCATAGTCGGCGATAAACGGATTGTAGCGACGGGATACAATGGTTCTCCGGCGGGACTTAAACATTGCATAGAAGAAGGATGTTATGAAATAGATACGCATTGCGTCCGGACTCTGCACGCTGAAATGAACGCCATTTTGCAGGTCGCGCTTCAAAGTCAGAATTTATCGTCTTTTACTGATTTGGTTATTTATATTGCCGGTCCCGGTCAACCGTGCCTTCTTTGCATGAAATTGATAATCGGCGCCGGAATAAAACGAATTGTTTGCGAGAAAATTTACCGACCGAAAGAGCATTGGAAAGAATATGAGTTTATTGATAAGATATTGGGAAAAGCGGGCGTTATTATGGAAGAATATGGCGTTAATAATAAAAATAAGCGAATTTATGAGCGGTAAATTCATAGTTATTGAAGGCATAGACGGGTCAGGGAAGTCAATTCAAGCCCGATTTTTACTCAATCGGTTTAAAAAAGAAAAATGCAAAGTCAAATTTATTAAGTTTCCCCAATACGAAAAAAATTATTGGGGCGGAATAGTTGCGAAATATTTAAGAGGCGAGTTCGGCAAAATTATTAGCGGCGATGCTTGTTTGCCGTCAATGTTTTACGCGTTAGACAGATGGGAAAGCGCCGGTAAAATAAGCCGTTGGCTGAAAAACGGATATACTATAGTTTGCGACAGATACGCTGATTCCAATAAAATCCATCAGTTGGCGAAAATCAAAAAAAAGAAAGAAAAAATTTTTATGGAACATTGGCTTGATTTGCTGGAATATGATATATTGAAAATTCCGCGACCCGACACAGTTGTTTATTTGGATATGCCGGTTAAATTCGCTTTTAAGTTTTCCGGCGGTAGAAATCGTAAATATATCGGCAGGAAAAAAGATATTCACGAGGCCGATATAAAACATTTGCGCAATGCCAGAAAAGTCGGTTTAGATTTATGTAAGAGGTATGAGCATTTTCTAAAAATAAATTCAGTTGAAAATAGCAAATTGTTGACGCCGGAAGAAATACATAAAAAAATTTGGAGTTTTTTGAAAATTTAAGACCGCCTTCTCCGCCAGCTGGCGGAGAAGGCGAGCCAAGGAGGGAAAATGGCGGGAAAAAAGTTGAAAATTATTTTATTGCGTTGGACGGTTGAGCCGGAATTGCTTGTCGCGATGGCGGCAAAACTTTGTTATAGTCCGGCGAATATTGAAGATTTACTGAAAAAAATTACGGAAAAAGATCAAGAAAAATTCGTTGAGCAATTGGTTCAGATGAATCATATGTCGCCAGTTGAACATATCGGTTTTACTTTCGCCATTGAGGGAATTTCGCGCGCCTGCACGCATCAGATCGTGCGTCATCGCGTCGCGTCTTATTCCCAGCAAAGCCAGCGGTATGTCGGGGAGCAGAGTGAAAAAAACGAAGATGGAATTTTCGATTTTATTATTCCGGAAAACTTCAAGGCATTGGGCGAAATAAAAATAAATATTTTCAAGGAGCAAATGCGGTGTATCCAGGGATTTTATGATTATTGGGTGAAAGTTCTCAAAGAAGAATCGAATGTTGTCGGAGAAAAGGCTTTTGAAGATGCGCGGTTTCTTTTGCCAAATGCCGCGGAAACGAAAATTATTATTACGATGAACGCCCGCGAACTTTTGCATTTTTTCAAAGAGCGATGTTGTTTGCGCGCTCAATGGGAGATTCGAGCGATGGCGGAAGAAATGTTGCGATTGGCGATGGAAAAATGCCCGATAATCTTTTCTAAAGCCGGCCCTGCTTGCGTTAACGGTTTATGTAATCAAGGAAAAATGACTTGCGGGAAAATTCAGGAAGTGAGAGGAAAGTTTAAAAATTTAAAGGAGAAAAATATATGCAACAATATGATGCCGGAAAAGACGGAATAAATTATGACGAATTTAAGAAAGCTTTTTATGGCGAAGGCATGACGTATGATAAGGCTATTGATTACTTATGGAAATTGCGTCTTGGACATCAGGCTTTCAGCGATAATTTTAAAACAAAGGAAGAATTGATTCAAGCAATCCGTGGTTTTAGGGAATTTATATTTCAGTTGCTATATAACGAGTTTTAAGTATGGGAAAAATTATAAAATTTAATTAAAAAAAACAAAAACATCACTCGGAAATGAGTGGTGTTTTTATGATTTTGCCGGGCTGGTAAGCCGAATTCTGTTTATCGCTCCTCGCTTCCGCTCGTCGCTATGGAGTAATCGCTAATATACGAATGTACGCAAATATACTAATTTGTGTATTCGTGATTATTCCAGCTCCGAACGAAAGTGAGGAGCGAACGGTAATTTATCTGGGATTTGCATTACTGCAAACCTCAAGCGGCACTCCCCGCAATATTGCGGGGCTCGGCCTTGCACCAAGTAGGGTTTTCCACGAACTGTTATCGCTAACAGTTGAGTGAAGCAGTTGGGAGTAAAATTTGCTTTAGGCAGATTTTACTCATTACATCTCCACACTTTTCACCTTTTACCATTGCGGAGCAATGGTTAGTATTGTCTCTGTGGCACTATCCCGTTGCGATAATCGCTTATCGCAAGGTGGACGTTATCCATTACTTTCTTCTAATTGTTAAGAACAATTAGGGTGTTCGGACTTTCCTCCCCGCAGTATTGCGGGGTAACCGTTCCGCCCAGCGAAATCATTTATATTTTACATTTTTATAAGTAAATTGTCAATTTTACGAAAAATAAAAAAGCGGCTTGGCTTGCGCTTTGCCGCTTTTTGCAAAAATTATCTTATGCTTCATCTCGTAATTCTGACGTTAATTCCGTTACTTGTCCGGTGAGATGGTATGCCAAGGTTTCATGCTTGTTGTTTTTTAATAAAATTCTCCCGCGAGGTATTTTCTTGTCATCATTGAAAACTTCCAAGGTTTCATAATATAATACATTTCCCTTGTTTTTCCATCGGTGGAGTGGCTCTTCCCCTTTTTCGGTGCCAAAAAAAGCATATTTTTCTTTCTCTAACGTTTCCATTTCTCGTTGAGCATCAAGATTCATCCGGTTGATCTGCATTACGTCTTTTGCGTCAAAAACTTTTCCCTGATCTTTAAGAACCTGCCAATCTCTCAGGGCTTGTTCTTTTTCTTCTTTTGTTAATTCTTTTGGCGTTTCCATTTTTGTTTTCATAATTTTTCACTCCTTAAGCTGGTTATTTTATTATTTTCAGTATAACACAGCTTGTTTTATTTTCAATATTTTATGTATTTTCAGTATAAACTGTTTGATGCCGGCGGGAAAAATTTTGCCGGATATATATAATAAGGATTCCAGATGATATGTTTGTTTCCAGCGTTGTCTATCCATCGAATTTCCATTGGCAGTCCGTGCATAGTTTGGTTGAAGATCAGTTCTTCCATCGGGCTGTTAGTTTGTCCTAAAAAATAGAGTTCAACAATTTCTTCGAATCTGTCGGATCTTTTAATGCTTGGGATATCTCGAAACACGCAACCGATAAATTCCAGACCGTTAAAAGATATCGGAAACCAGTTTACCGTTGGAAAATTCGTTTTGTCGGTGTTTTTGAAATTATCCGGAGTCAAGTTTGTCATTTCCTCGTTTGTAAATGGCGTTCCGTCTTTTTTGATAAATTTAAGTCCTTTGGTCGCTTGCGACTGTTCAATGAAGTTGCCGATGTTGCTTTCCAGTACAAATCCTTTGCTTTCCAATTCTTCCAGCGTGGCTTCGCCACCGTAAAACATATTTGTGATGGCATAGGTTTCCATAAGGTCGTCTTGGAATTCTTGCAGCCTGTTTTTGAGAGAAAATAAATAATTAACATAAGTGTCCTGGTTGGGGTCGCGCAAATTGTTGTTGTAATCGGAGAAATCAAAATTTATGATCGGTTCAAATAGCGTTCCCAGCATTTCTTCCATTATCGCGCGATTATTTTCAAGTTCATTCATACTGCAATAAATCGTATTGTATCTTTTTTCTCTGTTGGCGGGAACGATATTTTTATTGTTTTGCAAGAGAGCTGAATGGTATTTGATGCTTTCGCCCAGCGATTCAATGGTTGATGCCATATATTTTAATTGTTCGCCGGATAATTTAATTTTATACCCTGATTTTATATATTGCGTATTGTTTATTTCGCCGCAAATAAAGTAGTTTTCCAAAACAAAAGAAGCGTTTTTCGTGATTGTTGTTAATTGTTCCAGCATTTTATTTGGCAACGGATTGTAGAAAAATTTTTCTTGTCCGTTATCGGCCGATATATTTCGAGACGCAATCTGCGTGATGCATAAACAACAAAAAAATACGACGATTATCAGGTATGGTAATTGCTTCAGTTTAATCATACTGATTTTTCCTCCTTGACAATAAGTTGTGAAAAAACTTTAATTTGAATATATTTATATTATGCTTTGGAGAATTTGACGCGTCAATACTTTTTTTGAAAATTTTAGTGTGATAGAATGAAATTGTGCGTCGTCTTTTATAAGCATATTATATAAAATGAAAAAATCCGAATTAATTTTTAGCGCCATATTGGTCCCGTTGGATTATTTTATGCTGATAACGGCTGCTGTTGCCACTTATTTTTTGCGCGTCAGCCCATATGTTTCCAGTATCAGACCGGCGCTTTTTACCGAGAATTTGCCGTTTTTTGAATATTTATTATTGGCGTTAATGATAAGTCCGCTATGGATTATTTTTTTCGCCATAGTCGGTCTTTATAATTTAAAAACTAGCAGACACTTGGTCGAAGAATTTTTCAAAATTATTATCGGCAGTTCCGCCGGTTTGACCGCCGTCATTATTTATATGTTTTTTCGCGGAGAATTGTTCAATTCCCGTTTTATTATTTTAATCGCTTGGATATCGGGAATTTGTTGCGTAACATCAAGCCGATTTTTTTTGAAAAAATTCAGGCATTGGCTGGCTAGAAACAGCGATATCGGCATACGCAGGATGTTCATTATAGGACAAAATGACATTACGAAAAAAATCGCCGCCTCGGCATCGGACAATTTTTATAAAATTGTCGGTTATTCGTCCGATGTTGATTTTGGATTTTTGGAAAAATCGGCAAGAGATTTGAAGATTGACGATATTTTATTGTCCGATATTGATTTTCCAAAAGAGAAAATAATGAAATTGATGTATTTTTGCGAAGATAATTATATCGCGTTGAAATTCGTGCCTAATATTTTTCAAATCTTAACTTCCAATACGGAAATGGCGAATTTTGCCGGTTATCCGGTTGTGGAATTAAAAAGGACTGCTTTGGACGGATGGGGGCAGATTATTAAAAGAATAATTGATGTGGTTGGCGCGATTTTTGGTATTATCGCGTTGATGCCGTTATTTGGTTTCGTATTCTTATTTATAAAGTTGGATTCGGAGGGGCCGGTTTTTGTTAAATTGAAGCGCGTCGGTTATGGAAGGGTTTTCGATTTGTATAAATTTCGGTCAATGATTAAAAATGCCGAATCGTTAAAAAAAGACTTGGCGGTGTTTAATGAAAGAAAGGGAAGCCCGCTTTTTAAAATGAAAAATGATCCGCGCGTTACGCGCGTAGGCAGAATTTTGCGGAAAACTCGTTTTGACGAATTGCCGCAGCTGTTCAATGTTTTAAGGGGAGAAATGAGTTTAGTCGGTCCGAGGCCGCATGAGCCCGCGGAAGTGGCGGAATACCAGCGGCATCATAAAAAAGTTTTGGCAATCAAGCCCGGAATTACCGGCTTGGCGCAAATCAGCGGCAGTTCCGATTTGCCATTTGACGAGGAAGTGAGGTTAGATACTTTTTATGTGGAAAATTGGACTCTCGCGAAAGATATTAAAATTTTAATAAGAACATTGCGCGTAATATTTTTTGATAAAAGCGCGTGCTAGGTTTTACGAAATACGAATTTTTACGAATATACTAATAATAGCGGAAGACCTCCGATTCGTATATTCGTAGTTATTCGTATTTCGTAAAGAAATGAAAATAGCATTAGTCCACGACTATTTAACCCAATACGGCGGCGGCGAGAGAGTGCTTGAGGCGTTTTCCGAGATTTGGCCGGAAGCGCCAATTTTTACTTTGGTATATGATGCCAGATTAACTGGCGGCCGGTTTGAAAAAAAAGAAATTCATACTTCGTTTTTGCAGAAAATTCCATTCGTCAAATCAAAGCACCGTTTGTTTTTATTTTTAATGCCGATAGCCGTTGAGCAGTTTGATTTATCCGATTACGATGTCGTGCTTTCTGATTCGGCAAGTTACGCGAAGGGGGTTATCACAAAACCGTCCACGTTGCATATTTGTTATTGTCATACGCCGACTCGTTATGCCTGGGATGATTCCCATAGGTATATCAAGGAAGCGAGGTATTCTTATTGGATTAAAAAATTGGTGCCGTTAGCCGTTAATTATATTCGTTTATGGGACAGGGAAGCCGCGTCGCGCGTTGATAAATTTATAGCCAATTCTTATTTTGTAAAAAAGAGAATTACAAAATATTATGGTAGGGAAAGCGAAGTGATACATCCGCCGGTAAGCGTTGACGGATTTGAAGCTTCCGACAGCGTTGATGATTATTTTTTGATGGTCGGGCGGTTTTTACCGTACAAAAAATTTGATTTGGCGATTAAGACGTTTAACCAGCTCGGTTGGCCGTTAAAAATTATGGGCGATGGTCCCGAACGAAGACGTCTTTTGAGAATGGCAAATCATAATGTTGAATTTTTAGGCAGTCAAAGCGATGATGTTTTAAGGCGATGTTATTCAAAATGTCGCGCGCTTATTTTTCCACAGGAAGAAGATTTCGGCATAGTGGCATTGGAAGCAATGGCGTCTGGCAGGCCGGTAATCGCGTATCGCGCCGGCGGAGCGCTGGAAATAGTGGAAGAGGGCGCGACCGGTATGTTTTTCAACGAACAAAACGCGGACAGTCTGGCGGAATGCTTGGAGCGGTTTAATTATAAAAATTTTAATTCCGCCGCTATTCAAAAATATGCTTCGCGATTTGATAAAGAGATATTTAAGGATAAGATTAAGAATTTTATAGAAAATAGTTATAAAGAGTTTGCCCTGAAATATGAAACCTAAAACATGGAACTCGGAACATAAAATATTGTAGTCGCCATGCGTTCTATGTTATGTGTTCCATATTTCATATTATGTGACTTTGAATTACGAAATAGCCAACGCGAGAGACCCGGTCTCCTCCAATTAACTTACATTGCCGATATTTATCTTTATTTTTCAATGGATAATTGTTCTGTGCCACAGGAAATTAAATGGCGGAGACCGGGTCTCAAAACGTTTCGTAATTTAAGATTATGTGAAGTATGACTATCGGTATTGATTTGCGAATTTTGGCGCGGGACGCCAATACGGGGGTGGAGGAGTACGCGAAAAAACTCCTTTCTTTTTTAATTCCGCTGGACAAAAGCATTAAGTATAAGATTTTTTATAATGGTTATAAAAAAATTCCGCTGGATTATGAATGGGCGCGTGCGGAAAATATTGAAGTTTTCGAATCTAAAATACCGAATAAATTTTTGGAAATTTCCGGTCGTTTCGATTTTCCAAAAATAGACAGATTGCTTGGCGGGATTGATATTTTTTTTCAGCCGCATTTTTTGCCCGCGGCTTTGAGCCGGAAAATTAAAAGAGTTATCACTTTTCATGATTTGTCATTTGAGCGATATTCGGAGTTTTTTTCACAACACCAAAAATTTTGGCATAAAAGGATTGATCCGCGTGGGCAGGCAAAACAGGCGGATAAAATAATAGCAATTTCAAAATCAACTAAAAATGACCTGGTTGATTTGTACGGCATCGCGCCGGATAAGGTTCAAGTTATCCATTCGGGCGTAAGTTTTCCAAAAAATATCGCTGAAATTGAAAAAAAATCGTGCGTTGCGAAATACAATTTACCGGCCAATTTTATTTTATTTTTAGGCACATTGGAGCCGAGAAAAAATGTCTTGGGCGTTGTTAAGGCATTTGAAGTTTTAAAGAATAGTCAAAAGTCCGATTTATTGCTGCTCCCCTCCCCGCAAGTAATGCGGGGAGGGGAGCAGCAGGATCTCAAGCTGGTTATTGCCGGCGGACGCGGTTGGCTTTGCAATGAATTGTTTGATTATGTCGCCGTTTCAAAATATAAAGATGACATTATTTTTTTAGGCAGAGTTTTAGATAAAGAAAAAGAAATTTTGTACTCATTGGCGAGTGTCTTTGTGTTTCCGAGTTTTTTTGAGGGTTTTGGTTTTCCGCCATTGGAAGCGATGGCTTGCGGAACGCCAGTTGTGACGTCAAATGTTTCTTCCTTGCCGGAAGTTGCAGGCGATGGCGCGATAATGGTGAATCCGTACCATGTCGACGAAATAGCCGGAGCCGTAAAAATGCTTTTAGACAATGGTAATTTGAGAGATATAATAATAGAAAAGGGGAGGGAACGGGCGCGTCAATTTTTGTGGCAAAAATGCGCGGAAGAAACGTTTGATTTTATTATCGGGCAAGAAAAATAAAAAGATGAACTCTGCGGAGTCCATCTTGCAATATTTTTTATTTTTGCATTTTTATAATTTCGGAAAATATTTTTTTAATCATTTCCGGCGAGCGGATTTGTTGTTTCGGTATCAGCAACACCGTATTTCCGCCGGAAATAATTTCATTTTTTCCGGTTTCTTCGATGATGAATCGGTCAATTGAACAGGCAAGAAAATCTTTTGATGGTTTAATATTCCCGGCTTTTACTTCTGAAACATGAACAAAAGTGTATGTTCCTCCGATGCATTTAATTGTTTCCAATATTTCATTGAAGTTTTGTTCATTGGGACATCCTTGGTAATTATTTTCCAGAAAAAGATTGGTTAATTCGAGTGTAGCTTCTCTGCCAAATTCTTTGTTGATTTCCATGCCTATAAGTTGATTGTTTTTAAATAGACCGGTTCGTATCATCGGTTCCTTCTCGGAAGAATGAACGCATACTGCAAAAATTGCCAATGCGCATAGAGCAGATAATAAATATTTTAGCATTGCAGCCGCCCCCTTTCAAAAAATACAAATTTTTTTTAAATAACTTTTTATACTGTTTATAATATAATTATAATGAAAAAAAATAAATATACAATCGGTATAGACGCGCGGATGTATGGCGCGGCGCAAACGGGTATCGGCACTTATATAGAGTATCTCGTAAAAAATTTACTTGAAATAGACTTCGAAGCAGATGCTTCGCATCGCTGCGGGGTGAGTAAAAATAATTTTTATAAAATTTTTTTAATGGAACCGGAATTCGGTAGGTTTAAAATTACTCAAGAAAACGTTGAAAAAATAAAAGTGAATAGCCGCTGGTACGGTTGGCGCGAGCAATTGATTTTTCCATGGCAGATGGCGCGCGAAAAAGTTGATTTAATGCATTTTCCTCATTTCAATGTTCCGATTATGTATCGTGGAAAATTTATAGTAACAATTCATGATCTTACACCTCTTTATTTTCCTGGCCGCAAAATGGGCGGTTCTTGGTTAAGAAAAAAAGCTTTTAAATTTGTTTTTAAAAACGCCGCGCGAAAAGCCGAAAAAATAATAGCCGTTTCCAATTATACCAAAAATGATTTGATGAAAAATTTTTCAGTCAATGAAAAGAAAATAAAAGTTATATACGAGGGAATTAAAAAATCATCCAACCGGGTTTCTGCCGATTTGGAAAGTTACGGAATAACAAAGCCGTATATTCTGTATGTCGGGGTTTGGCGCCAACATAAAAATTTAGTCGGATTGATAGAAGCGTTTGATATTTTGATCAAAAAATACAATATGGATTTGCGGCTTGTTTTAGTTGGTGGCGAAGATCCTTATTACCCGGAAATAAGAAGGACGTGGGAGAATTTGAATCTCGGCGGCAGGATAGTAACGCCCGGTTTCTTGAAAGACAATGAGATGGCGAGTTTTTATCAAAATGCAAATTTATTTGTTATTCCTTCCTTTGCCGAAGGGTTTGGTTTTGTCGGTTTGGAAGCGGCCGCGGCGGGAACGCCGGTTGTTTCTTCAAATGCCGCTTCTCTTCCGGAGATTTTGGGGGAGGGGGCGGTTTATTTTGATCCATACAATATAGAAGATATGGCTCAAAAGATGCGCGTTGTTTTACTTGATGCCGATTTAAGGAATAAGCTGGTTATGAAGGCACACGAAAATCTTAAGAAATACAGTTGGGAAAAAATGGCAAAGGAAACTTTGGGATTATATGAAGATATGTTGCGTCTAATGAAATAACCGCAAAATTGCTTTATTTTTTGGTATCCGATACGATATCGGATGATAAAGGAATACGATTTAGAAAAGAAAAAGGCATAGAAATTTCTAATTTTTATATTTAGTACCCCTTCCCCTTTCAGGGGAAGGCGGGGGATGAGGTTTCGTAATTCAACCTCACCCCAACCCTCTCCTGAAAGGAGAGGGGGGAAATCACCTCACCCCAACCCTCTCCTGAAAGGAGAGGGGGGAATAAAGTTATCCCCAATTTTACGCTATCCGATATTAAACGATATTGGATTTTTATTGTATAATATATGTATGATAATAGAGGGGGGCAAGAAAAAATATATATCTCTTCATGAGGCTTCCACGCGTTGTTTTTATTCGCAGGAATATTTGGGTTTGCGCGCGCGGCAGAGAAAATTGCAATCGGTAAAAATTGGCAAGAATTGGATGACAACGGTTGAGTGGGTGGACGAGTATGTCGCGCGTAACAGCAACGGCAAAAATTTTATTAAAAATGTTAATGCGCCGGAAGAAAAGAAATCAGAAGAAATAAAACCGGAAACGATTCCATCGTTGCCGGTAAAAACAAAAATAACAATTTTAGAAAATTGGCGAAAATTATTTTCGGCGATCCGATTGGCGGTCGCCGGTTTTTTAAAAGTTTCATTATCGGCAGCGGAATTATTTTTCGGTTTATTGAAAGTTGGCGTTAATTGCGGGAAAAATATTTTTGGATTATTTTTGTCGGCGATCGGTTGCGCGGTTTCGCGCGTTAAAAATTTGCAGTGGAAAAATTTGGCGAAATTGCCGTTCGCGGAAAGTTTTGCGATCGCGACAATGGCGTTTTTATTTTTGTTCGGAATTTCTTTCGCGAAAAATTTTTCCAATGTCTCGGATAATGTTTCGGAGATTTTTAGCGCGGCGGTTGATGATTTAAAAAATGTTTACGCGGATATTTCATTAGTGGTAATTTCAGAGTCGCGATTTTATCCGGAAACCGCCGAATATAATTATCACCGTTTTGTTTTTCGCGTTTCGGAATTTTATTTTGACGCGAAAAATATTTCCGATCAAAAAAAATCTTTTTTCAAAAATAATATCGCGCGCGTTTATAAGAATATTGTTGATGCCGAAGAAACAGCGACTGTCAAGAAAATCGGTTTTTCATTTTTTTCCGTTTTCGGAAAAACAATGTCGGAAACCGGCGGCGATTTAGCGGCGTCCGTTTTTTCTCCATTCGCTAAAACCGCTGATAAATTTTCCCGATGGAGCAATGTCGCGGAGTCGAAACTCGGCAGCGCTTACTTGAAAACAATATCATATCTTATTCCCGGCTATACGGTGGAGATATTGAATCAGCAGTCAATAACAGCTTTTCGTCTTCCAGAAACCCAGGAAACAATCATCAGGGAAATAGTAAAAGAAACGATAATCAAAACTCCTCCGACTGAAAAAATAATCAAACAGGAAGTTCAAAAAATAACCGAAACGGAAAAATTTACGGAGGTAACAAAAATTACCGAAACGGTCAAAGATGTTGATGTCGCGGATATCAATAATCGTATTTCCGGAGTGGAGTCAATGATAGCGAGTATACGAACGAGCGATAATTATGTTTCTACGCCGAGAGTGTTTAATGAATCCGGCAATCTTACTTTTACCGCTAGAGGGGGGGGGAGTATTTTTTTATCCGCTGATAACGGTCTTCAGCTTAATGGCGGTCAGATAATTTTGGACGCCAATGGTGCTTTCAATACTCTTCCTTATATTACCGTCAAAGATACTCTTAATTTGGATAATACCAATTTTCAGCAAACCGGTTCTTCCCAAATAAACACTATGGAAGGCAATTTGACTGTTCGGGGTAACACCGTTTTAGGCGACTCGTCTGTTGATACTTTGACCCTTAACGCGGCAACAATAACAAGCGTCGGTTCAATAGTATGGAACATCGCCGACAGCGGAACATTGATATGGAAAGACGGAACCAATACATTGATGACTTTGACGGATAGCGGAACAACTGGAAATTTAGCGCTTACGGGCAATGTTTCCGGAGTTGATTTGGCGCTTAGCGGCAACGCGACTATCGGCGACGCCACCAGCGACGAAATAGCTTTGAATAGCCGTTTTGTCAGTTCCTTGATTCCAAAACTGGATGCCAATATCGATTTGGGAACCAGCGATTTGCGTTTTAATAATATTTACGCGTTGACAATGAATACCGCCGGAACGAATAATTCAGGCCAGGCGGCGTTTACTTATAATCCTCCCAATTCTTCCATTACCAGCT
>LBUF02000004.1 GCA_000992445.2 Parcubacteria group bacterium GW2011_GWA2_38_13b | reverse complement strand
TTTAACAAGCCGTTTTTTGAACAATTTAACGATTTATTAAAAAGAGTTCCGATGATCGCTTTATCCAGCGGCAATTCCGTCAGAAGCGAATATGCTCAGCATGCTTTGGACAGCAAGGATTGCTACTTGATTTCAGCCGCTTTTCAAAATGAAAATGTTTTGTATTCAAACAGAACCGCGCAAAACAATAATTTAGCAGATTCATACCTCGTGAATCATATGGAATTATCTTACGAAGCCGTTAATTGCGGGGCATCTTACAGATTATTTTTTAGTTACGGATGCGAGAACTGCATTGATTCCTGGTTTCTTTACGATTGTCGCAATTGTTCAAATTGCTTCGGTTGCGTAGGGTTGCGAAATAAATCATATTATGTATTTAATTCCCCGCATACCAAGGATTCATACGAGAAGTTTTTTAGAGAATTTAACGCGGGAAGTTATAAGGCCATGGAGGAAATTAAAAGAAAACACAAAGAACTGATTTTAAAATTTCCAAGAAAATATATTTATTCTTTCAAGAAGACGAGTAATGTCGTTGGCGATATAATCGGTGAAGCAAAAAATTGTTATAAATGCTTTGATGTTGTTTCGGTGGAAGATTGTAAATTCGCAGTATGGGGCGGTCTTACGATACGCGATACATACGACGGTTATGGTTTGGGCGCTAAAGCAGAATTATTGTATGAAGTGGTAGATACCGGCATTGGCGGTTCGCGAAGTAAATTTTCTATCGTAGTATGGGGCGGTCACGATATTCAGTATTCTTACAATTGTCATGGTTCTGCCAATCTTTTCGGTTGCATTGGACTCAGGACTAAATCTTACTGTATTCTCAACAAACAATGCACCAAGGAAGAATACGAAGAACTGGTGCCGAAGATAATCAAGCATATGAATGAAATGCCGTATATATCTCGAAAATCACAAATCACAAATCCTAAATTACAAATAAATTCCAATAACCAAAATTCAAAAACTCAAACACGAGAAATAATCTATCGTTACGGCGAGTTTTTCCCTCCGGAATTGTCTCCGTTTGCCTACAACGAAACCGTGGCCCAGGAATACTTCCCTTTAACCAAAGAACAAGCCATAAACAAGGGATACCGATGGAAAGACCCGGAAACAAAGAATTACCAAGTTACTCTAAAAACAGAACAAATACCCGATCATATCAAGGATGTAAACGATGATATTTTAGATCAGATAATCCAATGCAAACACTATGATATTGATAGCCAAAAAACCATTTGCAATGAACAATGCTCAACGGCATTTAAAATCATTCCCCGAGAACTGGAATTCTACCGTAAAAACAATCTTCCCTTACCCCGTCTTTGCCCCAATTGCCGCCATTACCAGCGCGTTAAACAGCGCAACCCGTTAAAACTGTGGCGTAGACAGTGTATGTGCGCCGGAACGCAATCGGATAACAAAGTTTACCGGAATACGATCAATCATAACCACCATAACGATAATCACTGTCCCAACGAGTTTGAGACGACATACGATCCAAATAGGCCTGAAATTGTTTACTGCGAGAAGTGTTATCAGGAGGAGGTGGCGTAAGCCACCGATAATAAAGTTTTTATGATTTTTTTTGATACCCATTGCCATCTTAATTTCAAACCGTTTAAAGACGATTGGCGCGATGTTATAAATCGCGCTTTTGAAAATGACACTTGGATGATAAATGTCGGTGTTGATGAAGAGACAAGCCAACGCGCGGTGGAAATCGCGGAAAATTATCAAGATGGCGTTTACGCGTCCGCGGGATTTCACCCGATTTATGTTAAAGATAAAAATGAAAAAGTTGAAGACATAATTAACGAAAAT
Organism: Parcubacteria group bacterium GW2011_GWA2_38_13b; assembly: GCA_000992445.2. GTDB lineage: Bacteria > Patescibacteriota > Minisyncoccia > GWA2-38-13b > GWA2-38-13b > GWA2-38-13b. The sequence goes on along the minus strand of LBUF02000004.1, from coordinate 22,075 downwards.
TTTTATTCAAAAATAGTTAAAAATTTAAAAGTTGTCGCAATCGGCGAGATTGGGCTGGATTATTATCATACGAAAGACGAAAGCTTGAAAGAATTGCAAAAAAAGGTTTTATGCCGTCAAATTGAAATTGCCAAAAAATTTTCAAAACCGATAATTCTTCATTCCCGCGAAGCAACCGATAATTTGATGGAAATAGTAAAAGAATTTTTGCCGCTCAAGGCCGTTATCCATTGTTTTTCCGAATCATGGGAAACGGCGAAAAAATATTTGGATATGGGGCTTTTGATTTCTTTTACGGGCATCGTTACCTTTACGAATAAATACGATGAAACGATAAAAAATATTCCTTTGGATAAAACAATGATTGAAACCGACGCTCCGTATCTCGCGTCCGTTCCGCACAGAGGCGAAAGAAACGAACCGCTTTTTGTAAAATACGTTGCGCAAAAAATCGCCGATATTAAAAAAATTTCGCTGGAAGAAGTCGCGGAACAGACAACAAAAAACGCGAGAGAATTCTTCAGGATTTGACCATTAAAAAATGTCCGCTATAAAAAATAACACTCATTGCTTTATATGCCATATTATGATATATTTTAACACTGCATCTGCTCATTAAAAAATTGTTGCATTTATTATTAATTTTACTGCGTAATAATAAAAAAGGAGGGTAAATAATGAATTTTTTAGGAAAAAAATTCAGAATAATATGTCCGCAACATCCGAACAAAATATGCAATTTAATAAAATTTTCACTTCAAGACCAAAAAATATTGATAGAGCTTGAATTAGGGGACGAAAAAAACCAATGCTTTTCCTGCATTATAACCAAAAATAAATTTGAAAAATTTGAAAAATTATTGGAAGAAATGCCAGAAGTCCGATTGGCGGATAATTGCACTTATTTATTTTTTAAAATAATCGATAAAAAATGTTATTTCAAATATGAACTTTCCAGTGGTAAGATTGTAAACTGGAGACTACTGGAAGAGCTCCATGCATAACAAAAAGCTGCTGTAGAATACAGCAGCTTTTTTTATTAAAATAAATTCCGCCCTTGAAAGAATTAAGCAAGTATTATCCCGCGCTGAAGTCAATGACACGGAGAAACGGTTTAATGGTTAAGCAGGTATTTTCGCATTACACGAAAATGCCTGCGGAATTAGCCCAAGGAATAATAAAAGAAAAAAATAATTTAATTTTGGAAAAATCCATTGATCTTGTCAATGTATTTTTTTTAAACATTTTTTACCATATAAGTATTTTCCAGTTCGTATCCCAATTTGCAGTAATATTCGCGGACTCCGATTCCGGAGATGACCGCGATTTTTTTTACGCGCGGAAATTTTTTTCTAACTATTTTTTCCGCCTCTGCCATAAGTTTTTTCCCCAATCCTTTGTGTTGAATGGCGTTTGACTTTTGGTTTATCGGAATTGTTTGCCCGTATGTGTGCAGTTCGCGGATTATAGCCGTATTTTTCAGAAAAAGCGCGTCAGCGAAATTTACGCGCAAACGTAAAAAAGCATAAAGAATTTTACGGTCAGGAGACTCAAAACTTAAAAATATTTCTTTGCCGCCGGAAGCATCGTAATTTTCGCGAAACATTACAATTTTTCTACCCGTACATTTGTTATGGCCGGCTTCTCTGCAACGAATGCATCGGCAAACAATACCTTTATTTTTTAGAATTTGGCGCAGGTTGGAAATTTTATTTCCCGCGACAACGCTCGTTGAGGGAATATCGCGTACAAGCCGGTTGATGCGGACATAATAAGGAATATTTTTTTTGATATCGGCTAAAAGGCTTGCCAATTGTTTATCTGAATATGGTTTATATCCGCCTTGCTTCCATAATTTATAAAGTTCCGCTTCTTTTAGAACTACACAAGGATATATTTTTAGCATATCCGGTTGAAAATCAGGATTTGAAAACAATTTTTTGAACATTTGCCGGTCCTTTTTAATGTTTGAACCGGGCAAATTTGGCATCATATGATAGCATATTTTAAATCCCGCTTCTTTTAAAAGTTTTGTGGCGTAAATCAAATCTTTTACGCCGTGACCGCGGTGATTATAGTACAAAGTATCGTCATAAAGAGATTGCGCGCCTAATTCAATTCTTGTCGCGCCCAACATCCGCATTCTTTCTATTTCCTTTTCGTTAATAAAGTCCGGGCGCGTTTCCAGTGTTAAGCCGATAATTCTGTTCTTTGCCGTTTCATTGATTTTTTGCGCCTGTTGCAAATTTTTTGCCTTGCGGTCGTTGGCGGCGTCAAAGCATTGTTTTATAAACCATATTTGATATTTTTTCGGTAAATATGACCAAGTTCCGCCGATAACAATAAGTTCAACTTTGTCCGTTGGATGGCCATTGCCCTGAAGCGCTTTTAGCCGCATTTTTACTTGTTTATGGGGATGAAATTTATTTAAAATCGCCCGCATAACCGCCGGTTCGTTGGAAAGATAACTTTTCGGCATTCCTTTTTCCGTAGGACAATAAAAGCATTTTCCCGGACAGGGGTAGGGTTTAGTTAAAACGCTTACAATGGCAACGCCGGAAAGCGATCTTACATTCCGTGTTTGCAATAATAATTCAATAGTATTATTTTTCTGTATTTCGTTTTTTTTCAACATTTTTCTGTAAATTTCAAGCAATTTATTGTTGGTCGGCAAAATCGCGCCGCTTTTTTTAGCGTATCGACGTTTTAAACGCCCGAGTTCATTTTTTGAAAAAATATTTAGTTTTATCGCTTCTTTTATTATTTCTTTCATATGCTAAAATGCGATTATGGATAAAATTTACGCGAAAAAAATATCAGAAGATACTCGTAGGAATTATAACTTGATTGCCGATGATTTTTCAAGGACGCGGCGGAATTTATGGCCGGAACTTTCTTTTTTGAAAGAATATGTTGAGAATGGCGATAAAATTTTGGATTTGGGATGCGGTAACGGAAGATTAATTGAGTTATTTAAGGATATGGATGTGGAATATGTTGGAGTGGACAGCTCAGAAAAGTTGATCGAAGAAGCGAAAAATAAATTTTCAATTTTCAATTTCCAATTTTTATTAAATGATCAAATTTCTAAATTTTCAATCAAGCCGAAATTTATTGTTGCCGACGGTATAAATTTGCCCTTTCCCGATAATTATTTTGATAAAATTTTTTCCATTGCGGTTTTACATCATATTCCGTCGCGTGAATTGCGACTGAAGTTTTTAAGCGAAGCGCGACGGGTTTTAAAAAAAGACGGCATTGCCGTTTTCACCGTATGGAATTTATGGCAGAAAAAAGGGATTAAATTTCAAATTAAATATTTTTTTCTTAAAATATTGGGGTTGTCACGATTGGACTTTAAAGATATTTTAATGCCTTATGCGGCTAAAAACGCGAAAGTTTTGCGTTATTACCACGCTTTTACCAAAAAAGAATTAAACAATCTTTTTTTGAAAGCGAAATTTACGGCAAATAAAGCGGGCTTACTATCAAGAGGAGACGAAAAAGGAAACTATTATAATTATTATATCATTGCGAAAAAATTAAATTAGCGGTAATATTAAATTAAGAAAAAGACCTAATTGTATGTAATTTGACAAGTAATAGGTTTTGGTCGGGAAGGAGGCGTAAATTGAGTCACAGAACAAAAAAGGGAAAGAAAAGAAAATATGAGAAAAGGAAACGTAATCCCCCGCATCATATAATTCCCAGTAGCCGCGGAGGATTGAGTACGGAATTTAATCTTATTTATCCGCCGCTTGATTTGCATGTACAATACCACATTCTTTTTGAAAATTGGACTCCAAAAGAAATTATAGAAAAATTGCGCGCTTTTTGGCGCGGTGATGACAGAGAAATGCTACGGCATTTCAATAAACCTAATAAGCAAAAAGCTTATAAAATACTTTTCGGCGACATGACCCATAAAGAGATCGAAGAGGACTTAGAGGAGATTTGGTTTGATTCCATTGCTTCACCTTATAGAGTATCTAAAAAGGACCTTTAAATTTAAAAAGGCCCTTTTTTATCAAAAACTATTGCCAAAATTTGAATAATGAAGTATAATATAATAATACCGTTATTTGAAAAAATAACATCGGCGTTTCACGAAAAACTTTTTTTCGCGGATTTAAAAATTTAAATTATTGAAGTACACCTTAATGAAAGGGGGTCTTAATGGCACCTTCCAAATCAAAAACCTATATTTTTGATACTTCGGTATTGGTTGAATCTCCGTCATTTTTATCGCGATTTGCCAATAGTAACAATACGGTTTTTTTACACCCCGTAGTAATTAGTGAATTACGGGGCCTCAAGAATGGCATAGAACAGAAAAATTATAATGCAAGGGATTCTTTGAGAGAGATAAAAGATTTAAGTTCTGAAGGTTCTTTGGTGGACGGCGTGCATACTCAAGGCGGTGGGATTGTTAAATTAAGTAATTCACAAAAATGGGATCACGAATTTGTCGGTGATTGGCCATTGACTACCCCTGATAACAAGATTGTGGCGTTAGCCTATTTTTTAACTGCCGCCGAAAATAAGAATAATGTTATTCTTGTAACTTTAGACGATGAAATGATAACTAAGGCTAACCTTCTTAATATACGAGTAGAAGAAGTTAAAGATTTAAAGGTTGATCTCAAAGAACTGTACGAAGGTTATCGTCATATTGTTGTATTACAAGAATCGTTGGAGGCGATAAGATCAAAACGATTCTTTTGTCTTCAAGATGCGCCCTTAGAATTGAAAGAAACAAAGTTTTTTAACAACGAGTTCATTATCCCTAATAATAATTACGATTTGATTTATAGATATAAAAATAATGGATTTCAACATGTTTGTATGCATCCGAGAAAGATTTTTTCATTGAGTCCCGGTGAAGATGACTTAGAACAACGTTTGGCGTGGAACTTATTATGCGATAAAGACGTATCAATAGTGCTGCTGTCTGGTAAAGCGGGAACGAGCAAGACATTTCTTTCTTTATTGGCGGCCTTGGCTCAATTGCAAAGTTTTCCGGATTGCGGCTATGAGAAGCTATACGATAAAATTATGGTTTTAACGCCAATGGCGCCGTTCCAGCAAGATCAGTACCTGGGTTTATTGAAGGGGAATAAATTTGAGAAGATCGCAGCGTGGGTTGGATCGGTGTTTGATAACCTCAAGTTTATTAAAAAAGGAGCTGAATTGTTTTATACAAACGCTTACCCGGAGAATAAAAAACAGGGTAGGGGCGTAAAAGAAGATAGTGATAGCGTTGCGAATAAACTTAAAGAAAAAATTTCCCAATATATAGAATTTGAAAATATAAACTATATACGAGGAAGAAGCATTGGCGACTGCTTCATTATTGTAGATGAAGCGCAGAATTTCTCTAGAAGTGAAATTAAGCTGATCGGCACAAGAGTTGCCGAAGGATCAAAAATTGTATTTAACGGCGACCCGTCTCAAGTAAGTAGGTGGTTTTTACGAGAGAACAACAACGGGTTAGTCGGGGCAATTGAGACTTTAAAAGATTATCCCGAAGCAGGTTCAGTTTTATTGAAAAAAATAAGAAGATCATTGGTAACAAAGATCTTCGCGGAAGCGTTTTAATAATACAGCCCCCGCTCGTCTTGGAAACAGGACGCGGCGGGGCTTTTTTTTATCTCGCAAAGTGGTATGATAGATTTATAAATAATTAATAGACAATCTTAGTGTTATAAATTTTATGTGGGTTATTTTTGCATTTCTTTCGGCGATTTTTGCCGCTTTTGCGACCATATTCATTAAATTAGGGCTCAAAAATGTCGGCTCTAATTTTACGCCAATTATTATCAGTATCGGCGCTATGAGCATTATCGCTTTAGTGTTTATTACGGTAATTAATGGCTTCAAACGCATCGTTGGATATTGGAATTTAACCGATAAAACAACAATTCTTTATATGATACTCGGCGGCGCCGTTATGATGTTATCAATTATTTTTTATTTTACGGCTTTAAAATACGGTCAAGCCAATAAAGTAGCCGTTATTGACAGGCTTAGTTTAGCATTTGTAGCGGCATTAGCCGTTTTTATACTTGGCGAAAGAATAAGCCCTTTGGCCGGCATTGGCATCGTGATGATGATAGGGGGAGCTTTATTAGTTACTATGAAATAAAATATGATAAAATCTGTTTTTGCAACCACAATAGAAACATGGGTCGGTATTTTAGTTATTATTTTCATCACAGTCTCTTTGACCATTATTATATTTTCCAAGATAAATAGCTTAAACAATTATATTGATTCGCTTAACCAGGAAGATATCTTACTTCTTTCGCGCCAGGAAATAAACCGTATTGAAAAATGGATCAAGGATAACGATTTGAATAAATACGGAGATCCGGCAGACACTTTTTATATCGGCGGAACGCCGCTTTTTGACGAAAAAACAGGAGAAAAAATAAGCCGTTTTAATTACATAGCGAAAAAATATCCCGACAAACCGTGGCGTTAAAAATTAAATATTAGTAATTAGAAATTTTTGCAAAGTCCTCGTCGTTTCCTCCTTCGCCTTTATTTCATTCAGGCTTCGAAAAGACAAGTATTAATATTTTACAGTTGCTTGCCCTTCCGAAGCTTTGATGTTAATCAAAGCGCGGGAGAGCCCTCGTCGTTCAATGGATAGGACGCGAGCTTCCGGAGCTTGCGATCGAGGTTCAATTCCTCGCGAGGGCACAACTCAGGGCGCGGTTCAAGGGACTCTGGTTCCTGACCCGCGCAGACGACCTTGCGACTCACCTTGCAAGGACGCAAAACAAAACACCCTATGGTATTAACTGTACATTTTTTTGCGAAGGAGGGGGGGGGAAGTGATATAATTGAAATAGTTATGGACAACTAAACCACAACAAAACTTTTGTAAACAACATGAACCAAAATAACGAAAACAATAAAGAAATAGATTTGAGCTACGCGCTTAACGATTCAGGCAGCCGCGTAAAGTTTGAAAGTGAACAGCAATATGCCCGTCCGTATTACTCCGACACTCCCAAAATCATTCAAATGGTGATGAAGTATTCCGGTGGATATATCAAAGATGAAAAACGGGCGGGCTATGTTTTGTTTGGATTTATAGCAGTAGTAATTATTATTTCATTGTTTTTTATTTTTGGCGGTGGCGGAAACGAAAGATCATCGGGACCCCCTACGCCACTTCAACTTAGAGAAGGCAAATTTTAATATGCAACAAAAAAATCTAAAATCTGGTTTTACTTTAATTGAACTTCTAGTGGTGATTGCCATCATTGGTGTCTTGTCTAGTATTGTTTTGACTTCTTTGAATAGCGCGAGAGCCAAAGCGCGAGATGCCAAAAGAGTTGCGGAGTTAAGACAAATCCAAACCGCCTTAGAGTTATTTTATGATCAACAAGGCAGGTATCCGGTAAATCAGGGAGGGACATGTTGGGATTTATGCGACACAACATCCCATATGCAATATTTTAAGAATTGTCTAGCACGAGGCACAGATTGTAATTTTACGACAACGAATTTTCAGCCTGTAATGGCAAATGCTCCGTCTGATCCACTGGATAATCCTACCCAAAATCAGGGTTTGAATTTTCATTATTTTACAGGGTGGGAGGGAAGAGGCCCCCAGTGTTATATTTTAGGAGCACTGTTGGAAACAAATCATCCGGCTTTAAACAGCGACGCCGATGGGGACAGAAGAACTTCGGGCGACAACGGTTGCGCCGATCCTTATTATTGTATAAAAGTAAATTGGCCATGCTCGTAACTTTTATACTTGATTTTTAAATTTTCAAAGAATTTGCCGCCAAAGAAAAACTTGTCATGCCAGAGGCAGATCCGCCTCCGGCGGAAAATTATCAACGGTGCGGCTCCCCGCCTACGCCAACCTGCCTGCCGACAAGGCAGGGGCTTCGGCGGGCAGGCTCCGCCTTTCCGAATTTTCGCGGGTGGAACTTTCCGGAAAAATGCGTTCGGACTAATTCAATGGTACTGCATGGATACTAAAACTCCCCGACTTCTATTTAGAAATCGGGGAGTTTTAGTAATATTTCCGTTATTTATCAGACCAAATGGAACGCCGAAATTCCAAATTTATCCAAAGATTTATTTCAGTTTTAATATACGCCAAAAACATTTCTCTGAATTCAAATTTTCTAAACGCCCCATCTTGTTCTTTTATTTTTCGTATCTCCAAACAAAACGGTAAAATTCGCTCTCGCGTTTCACTTTGAATTGTTTGCATAGTTTTTCCATCCATTTTCCCTTTTCTCTTAGCTTCCTCTATAATTCGTTCCGTATTATTTTTTAATTTCTTTATTTCATTATGCGCATCATAAGCGAATTCCAATTCATGAAACAAATTTTCTTCCAAAATATTCAATTCGTTTTTTAATTCTTCGATTTGCGGAATTAATTTTTCCGGATAAGAAATTCCTTTGTAATTATCTACAATATTATTGATTTTAACGTACAATTCCATCTCGGAAAACGTTAAAAAATCAACGAATTCCTGAGCCATTTTTTTTACAAGACCATCTCTGAATTCTTTCAATTTTCCTTTATCCAAAGACCAGATATATTCTTTTTGTTTTTCAAATTCCGCCATAAACATTTTATTTTTAAAATTAACAAAATGCATTTCTCCCGCGTGGTCTTTCTCGGCATCAACAAACACTTTAAATATAAATTTGCGCCATTCTTTTTCTTGCTCCTTGCTTTTAACAAGCTCTTTTGATTTTTTTTCGACATTTTCCATAAATATTTTTATAATTTTAATTATATTCAATTCTCTCTTTTCTATTATTTTACGCTTTCTAATATTTTTTTCAATGTTTCCGGCCGGTTTTTAAATATTATTTGCAAATTTTCCAGCGGCAAATTATATCCCAAATCCATTGTTTTTTTTAATTCTTTTATTCCCGCCTCAATTTCATTTTCGTAGAAATAATTTATCGCCAGCCATAAATGCGCCGGACCATATCGATCATTGGAAGCGATAATTTCCAGCAATATTTTTATTGACTTATCATATTGCCCGATACTGCGATAAAGATGAGCCAGTCCCATTTGCCCCTCTTGTCTTTTGGGTGACAATTCAATCGCTTTCAAATAATAATCGCGCGCTTTCGTGAAATTTTCCGTCTTATTCTCGCTTTCCAATGTAATTAAATAAACATACGAATCGCCTAAAAATATGTAATTTCTGGTATAATAAGGCATAATTTGCAAATTTTTCTCCAATTGCCCGACTAAAACTTTTCTCTTGGCAATAGACTCTTCAATTTTGCCGTTTTGAAAAAGCCAATTCGCATATTTCGTGGCCAAAGAATAAAATCGTAAATTTAAATCATGCTCAAGATAACCGGAATTTTTGGTTATTTTTACGTAATCGTTGAAAAACTTTTCCGGGTCGTTAAGAAAATTTATTTCTATTCTATTCGCTTGCGCGTTAACAATAAACGGTTTTAAATTATAGCGCCAAAAGACAAATATCAGAATAAATAAAACGGAAACAAAAAAATACATTGCCGTTTTAGGCAATATTACCGTTTTTGTTTGCGTAGCTGTTTCTAAATACTCGCTTATAATAAAATACGAATACCCCCATAAAATGAAAATTAGCGTTAAAACAGCCGGGGTGTCAAAATTGAAAAAACTGTATGTGAAATATCCGGTAAAAACGGAAATAAGCATAGTTGCCGTTGCGGCGGAATGAGAATTTTTCAATTTTTTTCTTACGCGATTTAAGCGAGAAATCATATAGCCGTAAACCAATAAATAAGCGGCAAATCCGATAATTCCAAATGTTGCCAGCCATTCAACGACGAAATTATGCGCCCGTCCCCACCAATGTTCGTCCAATCCGGGCATTGTTCCGAAAAACGGATTATAATTTCTGTCAAAAGCGACGGCAAAATTTTCCGGTCCGAATCCAAAAAACGGCCGGTCTAAAAAGGACTTTAAGCCGCTTTGCCACGCAGCTAGGCGGGTGGCGCCGGAACTGGATATTAACGAAGCAAAACGGTTAAAAATAAATGTATTGCGCAAAAACCCGATTTTAATTCCGGCGAAAGAAAATACAATCAAAAAAATCAAGGCGCCAAAAGCCGCTTTTTTAATCCACGGTTTTTGAAAATTATAAAAAAACGCGAACACTATCAGCGAAGCAAAAAATCCCAATATTGCCGCCCGGCTGTTGGCAACGGCAAGTCCTGCGATTTCCAATATAAAAATAATGCCAAAAAATGCGGCGCGAATAATACGCAACGGCTGCGCCTTAAAAGACCGCAATAAATATAACAAAGTAATCGGCAATAAAACAACGAGGTATGCGCCAAAAGTATTGGGATTGCCGAGTGTCGCGGCGGGCCGATCCAAACCGCTAACCGCTATGTAATCAAGTTTGAAATATATGCCAAAACGCTGAAAAACGCCCACTGCGCTTACAATGCCGCCAATGCTTATAATTACGGCGAAAATGCGATCCCACACTTTTGCGTCTTTTATAAAATAAGTAATAATAAAAAGTAAAATAAAAAGATGCGAATAAAAGAAAAATCCCAGCGAGCGGTATTGTAAATCCCACCAGGACTGATGCGGTTGAATAGATAAAAAAATAGAAACAGCCATAGCTAACCATAAAAAAAGGAAAGTCCAAAATAATGGCTTAATTTTCAATACAACAGGTTTTTTCAATATTAAAAAAATTGCTAACGCGAAAATTATTTCAATCGTGATTCTTAAGAACAGCGCTTTGGCAAAAGCATCGGGAAATAAAAAAATTCCCAGCGGCGCGAGAAACAACGGGCTTATAAGCGGCGCAAAAAGAATAATAATAACGCCATAAAAAATCAATTTTTCCCCTTTATCATTTCCAAGCATCATTTGTAAATTATAACATATAATTCGTATAGCAAATAAAAAAGGTATATAATTAAATAAAGTATGCTAAACGAAAAAATTTCTAAAATTTTATTAAACTTCGCGCTTTATTTGGATATGGAAGATGAACAATTTCGGCCGCGGGCGTTTGAGCGCGCTGGGCGAATAATCGGCGCGATGGAAACGGACATCGCGGAAATTTATAAAAAAGAAGGCATTGGAGGTCTGGAAAAAATACCGGAAGTCGGCAAAGGCATCGCTGGAAGAATTGAAGAGTTTATAAAAACCGGCCGAATTTCCGATTACGAAAAAATAAAGAAAAAAATGCCGGTTGATGTTGAAGGGCTTGCGGCCATTGAAGGTATCGGACCAAAAATGATAAAAACGCTGTATAAGCATCTGAAAATAAAAAATGTTGCTGAACTGGAAAAAGCGGCGCGCGCGGGAAAAATCAGCAAAATACCGCATTTTAAGAAAAAAACCGAAGACAATATATTGAAAGGAATTGAATTTTTAAAGCAATGTTCAGGCAGATTTGTTTTAGGATTTGTTTTGCCGTTTATCCGCGAAATTGAAGCGCGTTTTCAAAAACTGCCGGAAGTTAAAAAAGCCGTTGTTGCCGGATCGGTCCGCCGGATGAAAGAAACGGTAGGCGACATTGATATTTTGATTGTTTCGGAAAAGCCGCAAAAAATTATGGATTTTTTTGTCGGTATGCCGGAAGTCGTCAGGGTTTACGGAAGGGGCCGCGCAAAATCAATGGTTCGGTTGGAAAACGGAATGGACGCGGATTTGCGCGTCGTGAAAGAAAAAAGTTTCGGCGCGACGTTGAATTATTTTACCGGAAACAAGGAGTATAACATTGGTTTGCGTCAAATTGCCAAAGATAAGGGATTTAAATTGAACGAATATGGACTTTATAAAGGCAATAAAATTGTAGCCGGGAAGACAGAGGAAGAAATTTACGAAAAATTAGGATTGAATTACATAAAGCCGGAATTGCGGGAAAATAACGGCGAAATTGAGGCGGCTGGCAATGGAAGATTACCGAAACTCATAGAGTACGGCGACTTGAAAGGCGATTTGCAGATTCAGACGAATTGGAGCGACGGTGCCAATTCAATTGAAGAAATGGCAAAAGAGGCGATGAAATCGGGGCTTGAATATATTGTCATCACCGATCATACGAAATCCCTTGCGATGACGGGAGGCTCTGATGAGAAAAAATTAATGCGTCAAATAAAAGAAATAGATAAGATAAATCAAAAGTTTCAAGTTTCAAGTTTCAAGTTTCGAGTTTTGAAAGGAGCCGAAGTCAATATAATGAAAGACGGGAGTTTGGATATAAGTGATGATGTTTTAGCGAAACTTGATGTTGTCGGCGCGGCAGTTCATTCCAATTTTAATATGCCGAAAAAAGCGATGACCGAAAGAATAATTCGCGCAATGCGCAACCCCAATATTGACATAATTTTTCATCCCACCGGCCGCGTAATCAATAAAAGGCCGGGTTACGAAATTGACATTGAAGCGATAATCAAGGCAGCGTTGGAAACCGGTACTATTTTGGAAATTGACGCTTTTCCGACTCGCTTGGATTTTAACGACCATTATATAAAAAAATGCATTGATGCCGGCGTTAAAATGGCGATTGATTCGGACGCGCATCATATCAGTCATTTGCGCTATTTAGATTTGGGCGTTGCCCAAGCCCGCCGCGGCTGGGCGAAAAAATCGGATATAGTCAACACTTTGCCGGTAGAAGAATTTTTGAAACAATTGAAATAACAACTATGCAAAAAAATAAAATTATAATCGGTTTGGACTTTGACGGCGTAATCATTGACCACACGGAAGCGAAACTTAAAAAAGCCCGCGAATTGGGTTATTTTTTAAAGCCGGAACAGACGCACTGTTCGGTGATGATGGATTTCGTTTCGCGCGAAGATCGCTATGTGATCCAACAATATATTTACGGTTCCGTTACCGCCGATGCGCCGATAATGGAAGACGCATTGGATACGATAAAAAATTTGGCTGAAAAATACGTTTTAACGATTATATCAAGGCGTACAGACGATTTTAAAAAATACGCGATTGAATGGCTGGAAAACAAAAGCATTTTTGATTATATCCCGAAAGAACGGACATTTTTCGCTTCTTATGATGAAGAAAAAAATATTATAGCCAAAACAAACAAAGTTTCTTTTTTTGTTGACGATAGAATGAAGTATTTGGAAATTATGCCTAATGTCCCTCATAAAATCGTGTTTGACCAATTTAACGTAGTTAATTCCAACGGATTTTATCACCCTTCGCCAAAATATCCCGCGGTTTGCCGCGGGAATGAATGGCGAGGGGTGATGCCCCGAAGTCCCGATTTCCATCGGGACGCAGGGAGATTACGGCAAAAAGCTACGGGTGATGAATCTTTAAAAACGATTGATACCCTGCGGTCTTGCCGCGGGGAGATTCATAAAATAAAAAAATGGCAGGAATTGCCTGCTATAATTACGGAGTTAACAATAAGCGGTTGATTTTAACCGTCAATGCCCGTAAATTTCTATAAACTATGCTATGCTGTATTCGATGTCCGAAGATAAACTTTTATTCTCGATAAATTATTGGCTTCCGGTCTTTTTTTGGATGGGAGTAATTTTTTATCTTTCCGGCCAGCCGGATTTGTCATCCGGTCTTCCGCATTTTTACGATTGGGTTTTACGGAAAGCGGCGCATATTACGGAATATTTTATTTTGACTTTTTTACTGGCAAGGGCATTGAGCCGTAATTTCAATCCGAAAAAAGCGTTATTGCTGTCGGCGATTATCGCTTTGACATACGCTTTTTCCGATGAGTATCATCAAACATTCATTTATGGCAGACTTGGCAGCATAAAAGATATTGGTATTGATGGTATAGGTATAATTTCAGCAATTTATTACAGAAAGGACGCAAAATAAAAAAAATAATAAACAAAAAATACTCGCAATTTGCGAGTATTTTTATATTAGTGATAATAAAACAATTATTTTTTCACTTCCTCAAGTATTTTTTTAAAAATTTCATTATTTTCCCGCGCAAGCGAAGACAGCATTTTCCGGTCAATCGCGATATTTTTCTTTTTCAAACCGTTGATAAATCGGCTGTATGTAATGCCGTTTGCGCGGCAGGCGGCGTTAATCTGTATCTGCCAAAGCCGGCGAAAATCCCGTTTTTTTCTTTTACGGTCTTTATAAGAATTCACCCAAGCGTGATGCAAAGCGTCTTTCGCCGCTTTATAAGTTGATTTTCGGCGCCACCTAAAACCCTTTGTCATTTTGATGACATTCTTTTTTCTTTTTCTTTTTTGAACACCTCGTTTTACTCGCGGCATAATTTTAAAATTTAAATTTTTTAATTAATATGAATACGGCAACTCACTATTTATTTTAAGCATTTTGGCCAATTCTTTAACAACTTTTTTATCTTTTCTTTTTCTCCGAGTGATATTACCACTATCTTTCGCATTAAATTTATTTTGACGGCCCCGCCTTATCATAAAATTCCTGCGTTTCGTCACCTTTAATCTTTTTTTTAATGATTTATTTGTTTTAAGTTTCATTATTATATTTTATTTATTACTATAAAAAAACCTCTGGGCGTGCTTTTGATTGCCTGTACTACGCCTATCGCCACCGGAATAGTTGAAATAAAATCTTGAAGTTTCTTTCTTGCCAATTCTCTATGCTGTTTTTCCCTCCCATTCAAAATAATTTCCGTTTTAATCTGATGACCCTGATCAAGAAATTCCGCGATTTTTTTAGCCTTTACCTCGAGATCATTTTTTCCGGTATTGATGCTTATTCGTATTGATTTCATTTCACTTTTTTTCTGCTTAGCCTTATGCTGTCTTTCCTGTTTTGCCATTCTATACAAAAACTTTCCAAAATTCAAGAGCTTGCATACCGGCGGCTGAGCATTCGGAACCACTTCCACCAAATCAAATCCGCGTTCACGCGCAATATCCAACGCTTTTTGCGTATCAATAACACCCACTTGTTCATCTTTTTCATCAATCAAACGGACCTGAAGAACGCGTATGTAATTGTTTAATCTGAATCTTTTAATAAATCAACTGCGGTCAATGCCGCGATTATTTTTTTTAAGGCTTATTTAAATAATAAAATATTCGTTCAATAAAAGCAACTTTTTTATCAATAATTTTACGCGAAAAAAATATTTTTCGTTTATTTAAATTACTTTTCAATTATAATAACGGAGCAATAATTATCGCTATGATAGCCATTAGTTTAAGCAAAATATTCAGCGAAGGACCGGCCGTATCTTTGAATGGATCGCCAACCGTGTCTCCCACTACCGCCGCTTTGTGGGTGGTCGAATTTTTTCCGCCAAGATTTCCAGCTTCAATAAATTTCTTGGCGTTATCCCAGGCGCCGCCGGCATTAGCCATCATTATGGCCAATAAAAATCCGGTAACTATCGATCCGATCAATAATCCGCCGAGCGCTTCTTTACCGATAAATAAACCTACGCATACGGGAAAAATAAGCGCTGTCAATCCGGGTACAATCATTTCTTTTAAAGCGGCTCCAGTGCTGATATTTATGCATTTTTTGTAATCCGCTTTTGCCGTTCCTGCCATTAAACCGGGGATTTCTTTGAATTGTCTTCGCACTTCGTCAACCATTTTTGAGGCTGCGCGTCCTACGGCATTCATCAAAAAAGAAGAAAACAAAAATGGCAGCATTCCGCCGATAAAAGTGCCTATGATTACTTGCGTATTCATTAAATTTATTGAAGAAAGTCCGGTTATTGTTCCATAACTTACAACAAGCACGATCGCTGTTAATACTGCGGAACCGATAGCAAAACCCTTCCCAATGGCGGCTGTGGTATTGCCAACCGCGTCTAATTCCTCCGCTCCTTTTCTGATATCATCTCCCATTCCAGCCATTTCCGCGATACCGGCCGCGTTATCGGCAACCGGTCCATAAGTATCCGTCGCCAAAGTAATGCCTAACGTGGAGAGCATTCCTACGGCCGCGATGGCAATTCCATAAATTCCTCCAAAAGAATAGCTTAAAAATATTGCCGCCGAGATTATGATAACCGGAATAAATGTACTTTTCATTCCTAGCGCCAATCCGGCAATGATATTCGTTCCCGCGCCTGTTTGCGCCGCCAAAGCGACATTTTGCGCCGGTTTATTATCGGCTGAAGTAAAATATTCGGTTATCATTCCGATTCCCGCTCCGGAAAAAAGACCAGTTAAAAATGAATAAAAAATATTAATATCGCCGGAAAAATATTTTACTAAAAAGAAAGCGAATATAGCCATAAAGACGATGCTTCCCCAGATACCTCTATTCAGAACGTTTTGCGGTTTGCCTTTAGAAAATAATCCAATCACAATATTTCCCAATAAACTCGATATAATGCCGGCCGCGGCTAAAATAATCGGAAGTAAAATGCCATTTTTCCCCGCAACCATTCCGGAAATCGAACCGATAGCCATAGCGGCAATAATAGCGTCAACGTAACTTTCAAAAAGATCGGCTCCCATACCGGCAACATCGCCGACATTATCTCCGACATTATCCGCTATAACAGCCGGATTTCTCGGATCGTCTTCGGGTATGCCGACTTCAATCTTCCCGACCAAATCCGCGCCGACATCCGCCGCTTTGGTATAAATACCGCCGCCGACCCTCGCGAAAAGTGCCACCAATGACGCGCCGAATCCGAAACCATAAATAATATTCGGATCACGAAAAAGTATATACATAAGTCCAATGCCGAGAAGACCGAAGCTAACGACTATCATGCCAGTAGCCGAACCGCTGTTAAAAGCTACCAATAAACCTTTGCGCAAACCGCCTTTAATACTTTCGGCGGTTTTCGCGTTAGCCGTTGTAGCTATTCTCATTCCTATGTTTCCGGTTAAGGCGCTTAAAACAGCGCCGAAAATAAAAACTACCGCCATTCTCCAGTCAATAAAAACGGCCAATAAAGCGCTGGCAATAATTATGAAAATGCTTAAAACGCGATATTCTTTATTTAAAAAAACCATTGCCCCATCTTTAATAATATTGGAAATTTCTTGAGCGCGAGCCGATTCAATGGTTATTTTTTTTATTTTTAACCATAAAAATAATGCGAAAATAACGCCGATTAAAGCGATTAACATTGATACGATAAATAATAACGGCATAGAATTTTAATTCCGGATAATAATACCGAATTTGGATATTGATTATTGGAATTTTTTAATTTTGTTTAAAATATATTTTTATTGCCACATGTTTACCACGATAAAAATACATTTCCCATCTTAACCGATAAAAGATCTTTTGAAAAGGGCTAGACAAGAAAATGAGGCACCTCTTGAGAGATGCCCCTATTCTTAAGCGCTTGCGCGAATTACATTATATTGTTTTTTTGGCGCAAGGGCATTATAAAAAAGAACTAAAAAAGAGACCAATTTAGGGTTAATTAATAATCAATTCGGCTTATGTCAACCGCTAAACCAGTGAAATATTTATTCTTGCCGTTTTTCTGAAATATATCAGCACATCAGAATATTAAACGATTTCAGGCAATCATTGATGCCAACATATACGGTAAGAAAAAACATTTTTTCTCTTTCTATTATTATTGTACTACTATGACAAGATTGATGTCAATAGGGAAATGGGGAAAACTTTCTTTTTTCCTTATTTTTTGGCTCAACAGAGCCAAAAAATCAAATAAGGAAAGGGGAAAATCGGGAAAAATATGGGGAAAGTTATCCACAATATCCACGAGTTATCCACCGTTTCAATGCCGAATTTCCCTATTATTTCCTTCTTTTTACGAAAAATGCTATACTTGGTTATATGAATATGAAAACGATTATAAACAAAAAAGGAGCGTTTGATTATGAAATACTAGAAAGATTTGAAGCCGGAATCGCGCTCAAGGGATTTGAAGTTAAATCAATAAAAACCGGCCATATAAACTTGCGCGGTTCTTTCGTTACGGTTAAAAACAATGAATTATACTTAACTGGCGCCAATATTTCACCATATCAACCTAAAAATACTCCCGCAGATTATGATCCGACGCGTTCGCGGAAATTATTGCTTAATAATAAGGAAATTAAATATTTAATAGGGAAAAGCCAACAAAAAGGATTGACATTGGTCCCTGTTCGTGTTTATATTAAAAATAATTTGATAAAATTAGAGTTTGGGGTCGCAAAAGGCAAAAAGAGATACGATAAAAGAGAAATAATTAAAAAAAGAGAGTTTGAAAGGAAAAAAGGGGACGATCGGTTTTGATAAAAAGAATAATTAAACGCATGCAAGCCGAGTATGCCTTGTATTCTCGTTAAAAATCAGGGCAAAAATAAGTGCAAACTTATTTAGCCGGGTAAAAGACGCTTTTCGCGTTTTGACTCCCGCATACGCTTTAGCTTAAATTCTGAAGCCATCGCCATTTCCGATTCTCAATAGGAAATACGCGGTGTCATATTATTGAGATACGGGATTTTGACGCCCAAGGGAAATCCTGAAAATTTATTGGGATAAGCGCGGGTGTTTTGCCGGATTTCATAGCCCGCGACGAAAATAAAAAATTCGGTTACACTTGTAGACTTGCTTTAATTTACTTTTTACACGCGGGTTCGATTCCCGCCGTCTCCATTCGGCTCGCCCCTCACTTTTGTTCGGGGCTCGCTCATGGTAAACCACCTAAATTAAATAAAGAGGATTGGAAAAAGAAAATTGGAAACAAAAATTTCAATAATTAATTATCAAAATGAGTGTGAAAAAAGGGTTGCAAAACAATATCTGGAAATACGCACTTTTGTTAATTGCCAATAAGAGAATTTTTGTTGCAATTTTAGGAGCTTATTATTTAACCATACCGGATGTAACACCAAAAACAATCGGAATTATTTTGCTTACAGGGAGTCTTTCCGGTTTTCTTTTTGAAATTCCCAGCGGATATGCGTCTGATAAAATTGGGCATAAAAAAGCGCTAATCATATCTCGGGTTTTGATGTTGCTATCGACAATCTTTTTTCTTATCGCAAACAACATCGCTTTTTTGATACTTGGCGCGATTTTTTTGAGTGCAGGCGCCGCTTTTCATAGTGGTACGGGAAGTGCCTTTATGCACGAAACTTTACAGGGCCTTAAGAGAGCGCATGATTATGCAAAAGTAATGGGAAAAATCAGTTCCATAGGATTTGCTGTGCCGATCATATTCACGGTGCTAATACCATTTTTAGTAAGTGTGAGTTATAAAACTCCTTTTTTGATTGCTTTTGTAGTTGATGTAATTGGATTGTTAGCGGCTATTTCATTGGCGGTACCTTCTGTAACGCAAGAGCATATTGAAGAAATTGGGGCTACAAATTTCAAACAAGTATTGCAAGAAGGATACCGACTTAACTTTTTTAGCATCGCTTTGTTTTCTGGAATTATTAGTGGAACATTATTCAGCGTTGGGGGATTTCGTGCTCCGTACCAAATATTTCTTGAAATACCCGTAATTTGGTACGGAATATTTTTTGGCATAGGCAGAGCATTCGCCTCGCTCATGCTTGCCTATAGTGGAAAAATTAAAAAGTTTATTACGCTACCTTCATTTTATGGATTCCAACTTATTATTTATACCCTTTTGATTCTTGTTTTAGGAATAGTATCAACCTGGTGGATTGTTGTAGTTGCTTTTATTATCATAAGCGCATTTCAGTGGGGACTAAGTAAAATTGATGAGGGTTACCAACTTGATATTATTAAATCAAGCAAATTCAAAGCCACATTGTTATCAACTGGTTCACAAATTGATCAAGCTGTTTCAGCGGTTTCAAGTTTCGGAATTGGTTTCATAATTGAGCGGGTATCTTATCAATACGGATTTTTATATTCAGGGATTATTTTCTTTGCGATACTTTTTCCGTTATATTTGTATATAGCCCATAGATATAAGACTGGTATTTATGAAACTGTTAGTTAAATTTTTCACCAAATAACCCCCCGCAGTACTGCGGGGGGTTATTTGGTGATTGCGCAAAAATAAAATTACAAAAAATAAAAAATGGTAATTCATCTGTGGCGAAAATGCCGATTAAAATGTTAGAATAAAAATATGATTAAAATTCTAAAAAATAAAAATATTTATATAAAAAAAATTAAAAACGCAAACAATTATGATATTTGGCTTGTTAACGGAGGTTATATTCGAAAAAATATCAATGAAAATTTTGTTGAATACGATCATCATTTAAATCATAGTTTCGTGCCTAAAAACGAACTTTGGGTTGATAATGAAACAAATCCTGACGAGTGGATATTTTTTATAGATCATATGTTTGCGGAACTTAATCTCGTTAAAAAAACAGGGAAAAACATTAAAGAGGTTGCCGGAGAAGCCGATGTTTTGGAAAAACAAAAACGCGAAATGGAATTAAAGAAAAAACACTTGTATAAATTGAAAAATGATCATAAAGAATTGCTGGGTAAAGTCAGGAAAAAATTCTTGGAAAAATACAGCAATGATAATGTAAAAATTTGGCTGGTGGACGG
Organism: Parcubacteria group bacterium GW2011_GWA2_38_13b; assembly: GCA_000992445.2. Taxonomy (GTDB): domain Bacteria; phylum Patescibacteriota; class Minisyncoccia; order GWA2-38-13b; family GWA2-38-13b; genus GWA2-38-13b. The sequence continues at coordinate 1,621 of LBUF02000004.1, read as the reverse complement.
AAGAATGGTCAGAAACTTTTTCTTTGTTGAATATGCCGAGGGCGGTCACGACAAAGTTTACGATTTTATCCCCGAAAACGAAATATGGATAGATGAAATTTTGCCTCCCGAAGAAATTAAATTTATTATTTTTCACGAATTGCGAGAAAGAAATCTTATGATAGGGGGAAAAAACTATCGGGAAGCCCATAAAGGCGCCACTTTGGCAGAAGATTATTACAGGGATCATCCCGGAAAATTGAATATGAAAATAAAAAAAGAAATGGAAAATGAATCTCCCCGCGACAAGACCGCAAAATATCAATCATTTGTAAAGATTCATCATCCGTAGCATTTTACCATGATAAAAAAATTGAAAAACGCCGCTTTTTAGTTTATGATTATGATATGGAAAAAATGAATTTTCCTGAAATGGAAGAAAAAATTCTGAAATTTTGGGAAGAAAATAAAATATTTGAGAAGAGTTTGGAGATTCGCAAAAAATCTCCTCGTTTTGTATTTTACGAAGGGCCGCCCTATGCCAACGGCAAACCGGGCATTCATCATGTTTTGGGCAGGGTTTTTAAGGATCTGCTCTGCCGTTATAAAACAATGCGCGGATTTTTGGTTGAGAGAAAAGCCGGCTGGGATACGCACGGTTTGCCCGTGGAAATAGCCACGGAAAAAGAGCTGGGATTTAAGACGAAAAAGGAAATTGAAAATTACGGTATTGAAAAGTTTAATCAAAAATGCCGTGAGAACGTATGGAAATATAAAGATGAATGGGAAGCGATTACCAAAAGAATCGGTTTTTGGCTGGACTTGGATCATCCGTATAGCACTTACGAAAACAATTACATTGAGACATTGTGGTGGATTATAAAGCAAATTTACGATAATGGGCTTTTGGTTCAGGATTACAGGGTTGCGCCATATTGTCCGAGATGTGGGACAACTCTTTCTTCACACGAGTTGGCGCAGGGTTATAAAAAAGTATGGGAAAAATCAATTTATGTTAAATTCAAAGCTGAATCCGGTCAGAAAATAGGCAATTTCACTACAGACGATAATACTTACTTTTTGGTTTGGACAACGACGCCGTGGACTTTGCCGGGGAATGTCGCGTTGGCGGTCAATTCGGACATTGAGTATGTTTTAACGGAAATCAACGGTGAAAATTTAATTTTGGCAAAAAGCAAGACAAAAGTTTTGAGCAATGATTATAAAATAACCAAAGAATTCAAAGGAAAATATTTATTGAATTGGGAATACGAACCGCTTTATGACTTCGTGAAGCCGGATAAATCAGCGCATAGGATTGTCGCTGACGATTTCGTTTCTACCGAAGAAGGAACTGGAATCGTTCATATTGCGCCGGCGTTCGGCGAAGACGATATGCGGGTCGGAAAAGAAAATAATTTGCCGGTGTTAATGACGGTTGATAAAGAGGGGAAGTTTGTAAAAGAAATAAAATTATGGGCGGGCGAATTGGTTAGATCAAAAGACGGTAATGATGTAAACCCTAAAATAATAGAAGAATTAAAAGGTAGGGGCTTGATTTATAAAGAAGAAAATTATGAACACGATTATCCATTTTGCTGGAGATGCGAAAGTCCCCTTTTATATTACGCTTTGACTTCGT
>LBUF02000003.1 GCA_000992445.2 Parcubacteria group bacterium GW2011_GWA2_38_13b | reverse complement strand
GTTTCTCCTTTTGGATAAGAATCTTTTAGTTGACTCACTTGAACAACTTCCTGAATACGAGCCGACTCGCCGGCGATTATCCATCTGAAGTTCATATTGAAAGACCTTATACCACCGTCCTTGTCTTTAAAACCCACCAAACCTTGGTACGCTTGCGGTTTTTCGGCTTTGGGCATAAACACGCTTACCGACTTTGTCTCTCCCGCTTTAAAAACTAATTTCTCTCCCGAAGTTTCTGTAACAACTTCTCCGTTGAGCGGCATACCGTAAACAAACATTTCCTTCCATAAAATTTCAGAGTAAACCTCCAATTCTTCACTACCGATATTTTTGATCAAACAACGCGTTTCCGGACTTTCTCCGGGCAGAAAAGCCGGACCGTCGTTGTTTCTGAATTTTTCGCCCTCTTTATCCAACACAACGCAACTTTCCTGATTAAAAGCCAAAAACCCGTTATTTTGAGATGAACCGAAATTTTCTAAAACTTCATCGTAATAAGCCTCTGATTGCCCGTTGGGACGGATAAATGCCAGAGAAAGAATATAGTTGGCCCGGGGAATATGGGGACTCACCGGCAAAACATAAGAAAAAGTTTTTTGTTCGTTGGGTTTCAAAGAGGAAAAACTTTGCCCTTCTTCGGCCGCAACGATCAAAAACGGCAACATATATCTCGGATCTTTTGACGCGATCAACGGATCAATCGTTCTTAAAATCAGCAGTTGAGTAACTTCCGAAGACACGATATTATCGCTTGAATTGAATAGAACTCCGTCAATTTTTATTTCCGTATCGCTTTTTTCTATCTTAACGTCTTTTATTCTCATCATCGAAGTTTCAGTCGGATCCTGCGCCAACGCAATATTGTAAGAAACCGAGAAAAGAAAAACCGAAAAAATTGCTAAATATTTTTTAAATGAATTTGGCACTTAAATAACGAACGGTTGTAAATCCATTTTCATTCCAAACCGAGGATTGACAATGGCAACAAAAATCGCCGATTAAATAAATTAAAACTGAACTATATTTTTATTATACATCAGAAACGGAAACAGTGGAAATATGGACTTTTTTACCAATCTATGGTATGATTTATATGTAAAAATTGACTAAAAAATATTAGCAATTAAATTATAATGAACCGGTAAATAATAAAAAAAATAATTATGAATAAAAATATCTATCAAAAAATAATAATCGCTTTTTTAATAATTTCTTTTGCCGTTGGCAGCGCCAATTATTCAACAGCGGCAAACAATTCTTCCGTTATTCCGACCGGCAACCAAGAATCGCAAATTTCTTGGGCGAAAGAACGCCGGGAAAAACTTTTAAAATTGATGGAAACCGATCCCCAATCGGTTATTAACCAAATATTTCCGCAAACGGAAATAAATAATATGCCGGAGTATATAAAACCGTATATGGAAAAAATCACAACCGTAAGCGGAACAATTTCCATTATCATACAAGATAATTTTGAACAAAAAACCTCCAAAACATCATACGAGCTCGAAAACGACCAAGAACGATTGTCTCTTTATTTCGCAGGGAAAAAACCGGATTTAGCGAGCGGCGATAAAATAGAAATAAAAAACGCGGTACGGATAGGCGCGAAAATCGCCGTTCCCGCGCCCACAAATATAAATCTGCAAATATCTTCCAAGATTCCACACCCGCAATCAACTACGGGTCCTAAAAAAATAGCGGCGATATTATTTAATTTTCAAGATAATGCAATTGAGCATTTAACAAAGGAAGAGGTGCGAAAAAAAATTTATGATGAAGCGAAAAATTATTACGAAGAAGTAACTTTCAATAGATTAAATATTTCCGGTTACAATAGTTCTAATGGAGAACAAGACATATACGGATGGTACACAATTCCAGCCAATGCTTCTTCCGGTTGCAATACTTCTTTATGGAAAAACTTGGCAGACAAAGCAGCCACGGAAAATGATAATTTCAATAAAAATAATTATTCAAATGCAACTTATTTCTTCCCGGAAAACAAAAATTGCGAATTTGGCGGATTGGCGGAAATTGGACCATTAGATAACTCACATGATGATGAGACGTTCAATAGTTGGTATAATGGCGCCATAAGCATCCGAGTAGTAGTCCATGAATTGGGACACAACTTTGGAGCCATTCATGCTTCGTCCTATGCTTGTTACGACGAAAATAAAAACAGAGTGCCGATAAGCAATGATTGCACCTCATCGGAATATGGCGATAAATTTGATGTAATGGGAAGCGGAACTTCCCATACTGAACCAAATCATATGAACTCGTTTTTTAAAACGCAAGAAAAATGGTTTGACGCGCAAAATATCCAAAATGTTGAAATAAGCGGAACATTCACTCTTTTTCCAATCGAAAAACAATCTTCAAGCATTCAAACAATTAAAATACCGCGCGGAACTTATTCGGAATCCCCCGACTACGACGACTATTATTTTTTGGAATACCGTCGACCTTACGGATACGATAATTTCAAAGATGATGATACTGTGGTAAATGGAATTTCCATACGATTAATTAAATCCTACAACCCCAACTATACTGAAAATTCATATCTTATTGATAACACGCCAAACTCATATTATGACGACTTTGTTGATTCCGCGCTTCTCGCCGACAAAATATTCAAAGACGACATCGCGAACATAGAAATAAAAACAATCAGCGTTTCCAATGAAAGCGCCCAAGTGGAAATAAAAACAAATTATACGGCGATTTGCAACCGGCAAAATCCAAGCATTTCTATTACTCCACCCTCGCAAAAAACGCAAGCCGGCAATACCGTATCATACATATTAAAAATTACCAATAATGACAGCTTGACAAATTGCGAAAGTTCCGTTTTTAATATTACATCCACGCTTCCCGACAACTTGTCGCAATCCCCGTCTTCCTTTGAGGCAACCCTGAAGCCAAAGGAAACAAAACAGCAAATAATTTACGTCAAGACGGACGAAACAAAAGGCGGAATTTATGAATTTATAGAAACTGCGGTTAATAAATCGCATCCTGAATTCCAACAATCAATAAAAGCCCAAATCGACATTACCCTTTATCCTCCAGTTTCGCCCAGTGCATTTAAAGTAAAACAAGGAGAATGCGGCAGTAAATCCATAAAATTGACATGGAACGATGTCAAGGGAGAAGCATATTATAATTTATACAGAAAAGATTCTGACGGCGGCGATAAAACGATGATTATCCCCCAAAATACGACATCTTATACGGATACGGATCTGAAAGAAAAATATACCTATTACTATGAATTCAAAGCATGCAACGACGCGGGTTGCTCCCTTGTTATTTCCAAGGGTCCCGTTAAAACCCCGCCTGAATGCAAAATTTTCAAAACATTAACGATTGAACGAGAAGGCAATGGATTTGGTACGATTATAATAACCAACAAAAGCGATCATAATAAAAAGACTTATTGCTACCTTACTTCAAAAGATAATAACAAATGCGAATATCAATTTCAGGAAAAAAGTAAATTAACATTGCTGGCGCGAAATTCATTTGGCAGCATATTTAAAGAATGGACCGGCGATTGTTCCGGAACTTCAAAAACATGCGGCATCAATATGCTATCCGACAAAACGATTGAAGCCAAATTTGTCATAAAAAAATAAGAAAACCGGATTAAAATTTAAATAATACGAACTTAATATAAAACATTCCCCGCAATACCGCGGGGAATGTTTTATGATTCCCGATTAAAATCAAAACGATTGTCCGGCAATTAATAAAAAAAGAAAGGGGACGATTTTTGGCAAAATCCAAAATGCGATCATAACGGCAATAAATATTCCAATAAAAGAATCTTGCCACATTATACGCCATCGGTAAGGTAAAATTTCCGTGATCAATCTCGAACCGTCCAAGGGCGGAATAGGTATTAAGTTAAACAAAGCGAGAAAAATATTCACATAGACAATCAAAGCGATAAAAGACCCGAAAGGACTTGCGAAAAAAAACAATCTTAAAACAAAACCGAAAATAATCGCAATCAATATGTTCGCCGCCGGTCCGGCAACGCCTACCAATAACGCCCCGTGCTTATATTTTATATTATACGGATTAAAAGGAACCGGTTTGGCATAACCGATAAAGATTCTAAAAACAAACATCATAAATAATGGCAATACTACAGTCCCCCATAAATCTATGTGCTTCAAGGGATTTACCGTAAGCCGTCCGGCCATACGAGCCGTCGAATCTCCCAGCATATCCGCGGTCCAAGCATGAAAATATTCGTGGATAACCGCGGAGAAAAGAATTACAACATATAAAAAAACCAAACCTTGTATTTCCATACATATTCTTGCTTAAAGTGAAAAATTAGTTTAATATAAAAATATTATAAACTAATTTTCAATTGCTAAATAGCTGATTTTTAATATTTTAATTAGAAATTAGAAATTAGAAATTTTAAAAATATGTCTCGCCAATGTACAATATGCGGCAAAGGTTCAATTATGGTTATGACTCGCAAGCTCTTGCGAGGTAAGTATAACCCTACCGCCAAAAAAAGAAAATATCCAAACTTGCAATGGACGAAAGACGCTTCCGGAAAACGGATTAAAATGTGCGTTCAATGCATCAAGACAATACATAAGCCCAAGGTTTAGTTTTATATTAAATTGGATTCGGAGCGTAGTATAGTGGTAGTACGCGTCCATGGGGTGGATGTGGTCCGAGTCCGATTCTCGGCGCTCCGATTGATACGCATTTTGCTAATTAGGCGCACAAAGGGTTTCCGCCAAAGGCGGACCAGCCTCGGGCTGGCAATTCCCGGCACCCCGATTAAGGCGATGGCAGGCGGGGATGTGGTCCGAGTCCGATTCTCGGCGCTCCGATTGATACGCATTTTGCTAATTAGGCGCACAAAGGGTTTCCGCCAAAGGCCTGCCTGCCGGCAGGCAGGCGGAACAGCCTCGGGCTGGCAATTCCCGACACACCGACCAAAAACCTCTTCGCGGTACCGCGGAGAGGTTTTTGGCAATTAAAACCGCAAATTTTAGTTTGACATAATTATATATATGTATTATGATAAATTTTATTGCGCAAAAACAATCAAACAACAAATAATACACTATTTATGGAAATAAGAAACATTGCCATCATCGCCCACGTAGACCACGGAAAAACAACAATGGTAGACGCTATTTTACGCCAAACCGGAATGGTTAAAGACGCTAATTTAAGTATGGATTCCAACGACCTGGAAATAGAAAGAGGCATCACCATTTATGCCAAAAATACTTCTGTTTTTTATCGCGGCACAAAAATAAACATCGTCGACACGCCCGGACATTCCGATTTCGGTTCGGAAGTGGAACGGGTTTTGCGTTCCATCGACAATGTTCTTTTGCTGGTGGACGCCCAGGAAGGACCGATGCCGCAAACTCGCTTTGTTCTTAAAAAATCTCTGGAACTTGGTCTAAAACCGATCGTGGTAATCAATAAAATAGACAAACCGGCGGCCCGACCGGAAATAGTCAAGGAACAGATTTTTGAACTATTTCTTGATCTTGGCGCCAATGACGAACAACTGGATTTTACAACCGTATATGCCATCGGCAGAGAAGGCGTTTCCAAAAATAATTTAGAAGATAAAAATAGCGACTTAACTCCACTTTTAGACACCGTACTATTGAAAATAAAACCGGCAAAAAGCGAAAAAACAACTCCCCTTTTATTCCAACCGTTTAATCTCGGATATGATAATTTCTTAGGCAGAATGGCGATAGGAAGAATATATGAAGGATCCATAAGATGCGGTCAAAATCTTTTTCTTAAAAAACTTGACGGTGAAACAAAAAACGGAAAAATAACAAAAATTTTCACTTTCAACGGTTTAAAACGCGAAGAAATTCCCGAAGCCGGCGCGGGCGACATTATAATGATCAGCGGATTTCCCGACATAGATATCGGCGAAACAGTTTGCGAAAAACCGGAACAAAATTCATTGCCGGCGATTATCGTTGATGCTCCGACCATTTCCTTGAATTTTTTGGCAAACGATTCGCCGCTTGCCGGCACTGAAGGAAAATTCGTTACAACAAAACAACTGCGCGAAAGACTACAGAAAGAACTGGAAATCAATGTCGGATTAAAAGTGGACTTTATGCCGGATTTTTACAAAGTTTACGGCCGGGGAGAACTTCATATAGCGATTCTTTTGGAAAATATGCGACGCGAAGGATATGAACTGCAAGTCTCCCAACCGCAAGTAATTATAAAAGAAAAAGACGGCATTAAACTTGAACCTTATGAAGAAATAACCATTGACATTCCGGAAAAATATTCCGGAACAGTAATTGAAAAAATGGGGAAAAGAAAAGGAAATATGATAATAATGGAAAATAACGGAGGACAAATAAAAATGATTTTTGAAATTCCCACGCGGGGCTTACTCGGATACAGGAATGAATTTATGGTAGACACCAAAGGCAATGGCATTATTTGCAACCGATTTCTTGAATTCCGCCCATATGCCGGAGAAATAAAAAAACGGGATGTCGGTTCGATGATCTCTATGGAAAACGGGAAAATTTCCGGATACGCGCTGTGGAATCTTCAAAATCGCGGAGTTTTATATGTGGAACCGGCGATGGAAGTTTACGAAGGAATGGTAATTGGAAACACTTCCAAGGGAGACGATATGGCCGTTAATCCGATCAAGGGAAAACAACTTACAAATATGCGAGCTTCGGGAACGGACGAAGCCATCCAACTGACTCCGCCTTTTATTCTCACGCTGGAAAGGGGGATGGAAGTAATGGCGGCTGATGAATACCTTGAAATTACGCCAAAAAATGTAAGATTAAGAAAACAAATCTTGCGTCAAGTGGACCGAAACAGGGCTTCGCGTTAACCCCAAAAAAAATAAAGACTGGTACTGCGCGCATAAAACGCCCCGCAATACTGCGGGGCGTTTTATAAAGTTTTAACTTTCCATATTTACATATATTTTGATATACTTAAATATATGCTAAACATCGGCACAATTATTTTAATACTATCGGCCACCCTAAATTGGCTGTTCGCGTGGCAATTAAAAAATACTTTCTCTGCTGATTTTTCTTACACCAACGTTTTTTTGACTTTGGGAATTTTCATTTTATGGGGAACGGTTTTAATGCTCAATTTAATTATTATAAGAAATCGCCGTTTCCAAAATATCGCTTTTATTTTAGGCGCGATGGGATTTTTTATAAACGGCTTCAATGCTTTTATCGCCGCGTCAATTATTCTTTTATTTATCGCTTTTATCTATACGAGAAAATATATCCAAAACGATCTTGATAATCAAGTTAAAATAAAAAGTTACAATACCTTATATCTTAATGTCTGGTTTTTGATTATGGCCGTGTTTTTAACGGTTTCGGTATCTTATTACAATATAATTCCGCAAATAGATGCCAGCCAAATCAACCTTGCAATCCCGCCGGAAATTTTTGACAGAGCTTTTTCCATGGCCGAAATGATAATTAAAAATATCGGCAATGCCGAACTCAAAATCATCAGCGAAAATTTTCTAACCGAATCGCTGAAAGAACAAACGCGGACTGCGATGAATAATTATATGGCTAATCTTGTAATATCCTACGAGACCTATATTCCCGGCGGTTTGGCAATCGGCTTATTTTTAGGTCTGCAAATTTTAAGCTGGCCGCTACGCTATTTACTTTCCCTGCTCGGAAGTTCAATATTAAACGCGCTTATTGTTTTCAACGTCGTAAAAAAGAAAACTATTACAATTGAAAAAGAAATTTTAACATAATATAATAAATAAAATAATAAATAAAATATTTTTGTGTGTTATTTTTTTTCGTCAACCTTTTGGGCATATGCCCAAAAGGTTGACGATTTTTAATAAACCATACTTACTAATAATAAATAATAATAAATTATTTCAAAATACAAAATTAAAAGGCCGAATTGCATCGGCCCCTTTTTTTGTTTTTTTTATTTATCCCGTTAGAAACTCTATTTCTGACGAGATTTATTCAATAAATCTCTAACCGTATTTATCATTGCCCCTTCTCCGTCTTCGCTAAAAACAAGATAATCGGGAGTGATTCCGCCCAGATGAATATCTTTTAGATTATACTTCTTGTTCATTTCCGGATTATGCCAATAACCGTCAATTAAGATTAGCCATCCTAACCGCGTCATATCTTTTGATGCCGGATTATTGGGCAATGGTTTTCCGTGTTGTATTTGAAAATAAACCGGCTTTCTTTTGCCGCTGCCATTTTCTTCTCGCCGATCCTCCCGATACGCGATTTCATAAACATTACGCATCGTTATTTCTCCCACGGTCGGTTCACCGATAATTATTACCTTATCCGCAAACTTATTTTTAAGCAAAGCCGCGAATAATTCCGCAGGACCAGATGTTTTACCGTCGACTAAAATAAAAATTTCAAGCGAATCAACGAAAGAATTGAAATTTACGGTCCATGTTTTAAAATCCACTTCTGTCTTTCTTTTAACGCTTATCGTGTCCTGATCAAAATAAATGCCCGGATCTTTATTGTCTACCATGCGCGTAAAAATAGGATTTACCGTATAAAAATAAATATCCTGCCATTTATAATCGGGACAAGCATTAAATGGCCGCCTGATTCTTTGAAAAAGAAGTTCAGCCGGAATTTTAAAATACAATCGATCCCTTGTTTCTTTCAATGATTCATAATTTATCTTATACAAACATTCGGCTAAAGAAGCGCCGAGTTCCATTTGCCCCCACAAACATCTCCGCAAATCCAAAACTAATTTAGCGGGCATTCCGGGAGTTTCCATAATACCTTGCATACCGACGCGGAACGAAAAAATAGTTTCATCGGCAATAAATTTCGGAAATTTAGCGTAGGTGGCATTTTCAAACTTTTCGCAAATATCCGCGATAACTTTTGCCTTTTCCGGATCATAACCGTATTTTTCATCGTATTCCGCGGGAGTCAAAAATTCCGAACCCGGAACATATTTAACGAACCGATCCAAAAATAACTCAATGCGAAATTGTTCCGGCAACGATGCAACGCCTTGACTTTCCAATTCTGCGACAATTTTTTTTACAACACCAACTCTATCCGCGTTTTTTGTTTCAAACGGCTTTTCTATCAACGCCTGCATTGTTAAATTTGTTATAAAATTACAATTTTGTTGCGTAAAATTCAGCTTACTCGCTTCCCTGCTGATTTCCGCAAATTCTGCGCCGTACGCTTCGGCCACTATTTTTTCCTGTTCGTCTATTTCACTCGTCAAAGCAATCTTGATATTGAAAAATACCGAAACGCAAACAGCGACAACCAACGCGATAATCAACCAATATTTCTTCATATTTTTTCTCTCCCTTCTTGTTATAAAATTGTTTCAAAAAACTGAATTATTACATCACAATATCATACGAATAAAATAAAAACAATCCCCGGCGCAATTGCGCGCGGGGATTGATATTCAGAAGATTCAGGAGAACAGTTCTCCTGTTTAGTGGGTCTATTGACCCAAATATTCCCTTATTTCGGGAATTTCCAGAATTTTTTCAACCGGCAAATTTGGATTGATTTTAATGTCCGGCTCAATACCGATTTTATCCACCGTAAGATATTTTTTATCTTTAAGATCAAAAATCTCATAACGACCAACTGTAAATTTTATGGCTGAAATAACACTATTTTCCGGAAAGGTAAATAATCGTTGTATACTTCCCTTTCCATAGGTTTTTTCCCCGATAATTTTTGCGCCACGGCTTTGCAACGCGCCGGCGACCATTTCTGAGGCGGAAGCGGAATTGCCATCAACCAAAACCATTATTTTACCGCAAAATAAAGATTTGGTACCGGAAGCAATAAACACTTTCTCTATGAAAACGCCTGATTTTAAACAAAATAAAGTCCCCTTATCGGTTAAACAATCTAAAATCTTAACTGTTTCCTCCACGGAACCGCCGGGATTTCCTCTCACATCAATAATCAAAGAATTGATTTTCCCGCTTCCGAGCAAATCCAACAAGACATCTTCGAATTCCTCGGCAACATTGTCCGTGAAAAGTGTCAATTTAATACAACCAACCCGCCCATACCTTTCTGAACTAACGCTTTTTACCGGACTCCTTAAAACTTCAACGAAAAATTCTGTACCGGCTCTTTTTATTAAAAGCGTTACCTTGGTATTAATAGATCCTTTGAGTAATGGGAGAATTTTGTATATGCTTAAATCGCTCAAAACGATACCATTAATTTGCGTTATGATATCGCCCTTTTTTAATCCGGCTTTTTCCGCTCCGCCAGATTGTATACAAACAATCTCAACGCCCTCTTGACGCTTTTTTACCAAAACGCCGATACCACAATTATCGCTAAATAGCGTCAAAAAATCCTTATATTCATGCGGAGTGAATGCTTCGCCATGTGTGTCCGTCGCGGACATCGCCTTGATTACGTTCACAGCCAATGTTTCAGAAATTTCTTTGTGTCCGACTACTCCAATATTCATTGCGGAAATCGCTTTCCTTTTCAAATTTTCCGCCTTTTCTTCTACTGATACGGAAAAATCCCCATGACGTAAAACTTTGTAAAAAGTTTCTTCAATAATAACCGAAGCCACGGAATTAGTTAATTCATTTTTTACGGATTTGATTGTTTTTCCGGAAAGAACGGAATACCGTGCGTACCATTCGTTTAAAATTTCATCTTTTTTCACTTTTACCTCCGGCGGTATTATTGCCGGATCCGTACGCGACCCTTTCCATAAACAATCCAAGACCGGATTGTATGGAACTTTATTACGGTCAATACTGTCATCGGCAAATGAAAAACCAACGCCAAACACGCTTAATGCCAGAATAAATAACAAAAATATATATTTTATTCTCATTTTTGATCCTTTCTCGGAAATGTTTCAACCGCTTCTTTCGTCTCTAAAAACAATTTCTCAAACGCAACGAAAATTTTTTCATATCCGCAAATCGGCCCCCACGGCTCAACCTGCGAACCTTTGAAAAATTCGTAAAATCCTTCCACTTGAACAACCCATTTGAAATTTGTCGCCCAAACGATTTTTTCAGGCTCGTTATATTTTGATACGACAATCCCAAAAACATCACCGACGGTGTGATTCTTTAACGACTTACTGCATTCGCCACGATTACACTTGTAAACCAAATGCGCGACGAGACAATAACTCTCAAACTTCGGTTTCGTCTCATCCTCTCCTTTATACGAAGCGGCTATAACGGCGAAACCGCGACTGCATTTTCCGTTAAAATCGCTTACCGTATTTGCCGCCCATACGCCGAAGCTCAAAACCACTATGCATCCCATTAACATCAGCAAAATCTTAAAGATTTTTCTCATTTTATTTCCTCTCTTTCATTTAAAATTTCAAAAAACTTTCGTTAAATGATAACATAAAAATGATAAAAAATCAAGTAAATTTCCAAAAAATTAATTTCTCGCCTTTTGTTAATTCAAAATCTTCATATCCTCTCCAACGCTTTGATTAAAAGCCGCACGGGAGCGCCGGCCGCGCCTTTAGCAAGAAAATCGTCTTCAATTGAAGTCATACGCGGAGCCATATCAATATGGATCCATGGCGATTTTTTCACGAATTGATAAAGAAACATCGCCGCCGTTATCGCTCCGCCATCTCTTGATTTTCCGATATTGGAAATATCGCCGAATACCCCTTTTATATCCTCACTGTATTCATCCCAAAGCGGCAAAGGCCAGACATAATCCCCGCTTTCCTCGCCCAATTCGCGGAATAACGATATTAATTTTTCATCTTTGGAAAAAATCGCCGAAGCCCGTTGACCCAAAGCGGACATTGCCGCTCCGGTCAATGTCGCAACATCTATAATCAAACGCGGATTATATTTTTGAGCGTAAGTCAAAGCGTCGGCTAAAATTATCCTGCCCTCCGCGTCCGTATTTAAAACCTCAACCGTTTTTCCGGACATCATTCTTAATATATCTCCAGGGCGATAACTGGCGCCTGATGGCATATTTTCAACCGCCGGAATTATCCCAACAATATTTTTCTTAATTTTCAATTTCGCCGCCAAAACCAACGTGCAAATCACGGCCGCTCCGCCGGACATATCCATATGCATATCTTTAGACCCGTTTTCAACTTTAATATTCAAACCGCCGGAATCAAAAGTAACGCCCTTGCCCACAAGAACAATTGGCTTTGCGTCGCCATTGTTTTTATATTCCAAAACGATTAATTTCGGTCTTTCGTTGGAACCGCGGGAAACGCCCAAAATACCCCCCATTTTTAACTTCTTTATTTCTTTCTCGCCCAATATGGCGGTTTTTATTTTTGTATTTTTTGCCATTTTTACGGCTTCCGCGGCGAGAAAACTCGGAGTCATATCGCCTCCGGGCATATTGGCTAAAACGCGGCAATCATTCACCGCTTCGCCAATCATCTGCCCTTCAGTAAAACCATCTTTTATGCTTTTATTTTTATCACCTATTACAAAAATTTCTTCAACAAATTTCCAGCCAGTTTTCGGCAATGTTTTGTACTGAACGAACTCAAAATTCGCCATTTCAAAATTCACGGCCAAAATTTCGGCAACCTCTTGCTTGTTCATTTTCAAATGACCGAAAATAAAATCAGGGAAGTTTATTGAAAATTTCTTGATGTTATTTTTTTTGGCGTACGCAACAATCTTTCTCGACGCGATAACTAATTTCCGCCTGTTAAAATTTTTCTTCTTGCCGATGCCGACAACGATTGATTTCCGGCCGTCCGGCGCGACAAAAATATCGGTTTCTTCTTTCTCTGCCAAAGAAACAAAAGCAATGTCTTTTGTTTTTGGTTTTTTGGTTGAAAAAATTATTTTTATCATAAATATACTCTATTACAATTAAAAACTAATCACAAGCATACTGGCAGAAATCACTTCATCATTTTCCGTATACCGCAATATTCGCATTTTTTATCTTTGCAAGTTTTGTCCCAAAACGACAAATCGTAAATTTCTTGCGCAGTTTTTTGAATAGTTTTTTTTAATTCTTCAATGTCTTTTTCTTCAATTATGAATTTTTCTTTATGATATCGTCCCCTGTCGTCCGGCTCCACAAAATCCAGTTCGCCCGAAACCATTTTATATTTCCCTTTTTCATAATAGTCAAGAAGTATTCTATAAAACACGATCTGACGCTTGTAATCGCCTCGCGAATTTTTTGTCTTGCCCTCTATATCGTTCCGGCTTTTTGGTTTTCCAGTTTTATAATCAACAACATTAACATCGCTGTCCTGCAAAATTTCAATTTTATCAAGATTCCCTTTTAATATCAATTCTATTTTTTCTTTTCTAAAATCAAAATCAAACAAAACTCCCTTGATTTTAAATTCGTTAAAAACTTTTTTTTGCCATAAATTATGGTAAAAATCGTAATAACCGTTAAGCGATTTTTTTCCTTTTTCCAAAAGTTCCTGATAATCAACAGGGGAAAGCGCTTTGTATCCAAGATACCTTTCAAAACGGCGTAAAATAAAATCTTTACCGACATCACTGTCTATTTTGAAACGATCAAAATATTCTTTCAACGATCCATGAACCGCGCTTCCGTAAATTTGAAATTTGCCCGGAGGTTTTGGAATTTGCGCGAGATTATTGAAAAAAAATTTCCACGGACATTCCAAATAATTATTCAGTGCTGTTACTGAAAATCCTTTTTCCAAAAATAATTTCCTCAAATATTTTTTATCGGAAATATGCGGCCCGAAATTTATTTTCGGCAAAAATTTCTCTCCGCGCCTGTCCACGAAATTTTTTTCCATTTTCAAAACATCAACCTTCTCCATAAATTTACCGTCAATCTCTTCAATAAACCGCGATGGAAGCTGATTACGACCGTCCCATCCTTCCGTTGAATAACTTATTGAAACGGCTTTTCGCGCGCGAGTTATCGCTACATAAAAAAGCCGCCTTTCATCATCATCATCATTGAAAGAAATAATGGGCGCGCCGTTGGCAAATATCCTAAAATCGCTTCTCTGCCGCCGCCCTCCCCAATGCTTATCATGCGCTCCGACAATATAAACATAATCAAATTCCAACCCCTTTGACTTGTGCGCCGTCATCAAACGCGCGCCGCCGGAAAAATTCCGACCCCGAGAACCGACAGAGACCTCATATTTCTTTAATGTATCAATATAAGAAATAAAATCTTTAACGCCGCATTCTCGGTGATTTTCCATTAATTTCCGCGCTTCATTGAACAATCCGTCCAATTTTGCCATCCGGTCAAACGATCCGGCTTGCGCGAGAATATAACCCAAAAAACCCGATTCGCGAACAACAATATCAAAAAAATCAAGCAAACTTTTGTTTACCGCGGCTATTTTCCAATAATCCATTTTAACGCGCAAATCAATCAATTTTTCAGGATGTTCCATTCCCGCTTCCGAAAGCGTTTTTTTTGATTTCATCACATCGTAAAGCGGAATTTTATGTTTATTGGCATAATTCAAAGCCTTATAAATATCCAAGTTTTCTAAATTCAAAAAATCAATATAAAGTGTCTCTGCCAGCAAATTATCGTCGCCCAAGGCGTTAATCGCGCGAAATATCAATATTAATTTTTTTATGTCTTCGTCCGACAAAAGATCCCTGTCTGATTCAATCACAAACGGAATTTCCGTTTTTTCAAACTGCCGCGCAATTTCAAAAACATCTCTGTTATCGCGATAAAATACCGCGATTTCTTCCGCCGGCGTTCCGTCTTTTATTTTTTTACGGATTTCGTCAACTAAAAATAAATATTCATGCTCCGGTTTTGAAAAACAGAATATTTTTATTTTTTGGCTAGCAATTTCCGTTCGCGCCCGCAAACGAATTCTTTTTATTTCCGAAGAATCCCCGCTCTTTTCCATTAAACTGTGAGCGCTGTCCAAAATCGCCTGTCCCGAACGGTAATTTTCACCCAGAGTTATTAAAAGAACATCCGGATATTTATCTTTAAAATAAAGAAAATTATTCAAAGAAGCTCCTTGAAAACGAAATATCGCCTGCTTTTCATCGCCGACAATAAAAAGATTGGGCCGCTCATAAAAATCGGCGAGAAATTCAATTATTTTATTTTGGGCGTTATTAGTATCCTGATGTTCATCTGCCAAAATATACTGGTATTCTTCCTGAAGCGCAAGCAAAAAATCATTATTTTTTTTCATTGCCAGCGCGGTTTCCATAATCATATCTTCATAATCATAAAATCCGACTTCTTCCATCTGTTTTTGGTATTCTTCATAAATCACCGCGAGTTCTTTATTTTTTTCCGCCCGATGCTCCATCTGCTTATATTTGCCTTTCATTTTTCCTTTATGCGCCCCTTTTTCATAATAAAGATCGTCAATTGATTGAAATTTATCTTCTTCGTCTTTTATTATTTTATTAAAATCGTCAATGGTTACACCTTCGCGTTTTAGACCCCTTATCGCTTTCAGCGCGGGCCAAACATAATACAAAGAATCGCCATAAGGACGGAGTTTTTTTATTTTTCCGGAGTTGATAATATTTTCAATAATTCTAATCTGATCAATTTCCGTCGCGCTTTTTGAACTTATTATTCGCGGGAATTCATCGGGATACGACACTATAAGTTCGTTGCAAAAACCGTGAAAAGTGGAAATATTAACCTTATAAGCCGCGCCGCCCATTATGCCCAAAAGCCGCTGTCTTATTGAATGCGCGCCCGATTCCGTAAAGGTAAGCGCCAAAATATTCTCCGGCGCGGTATCGGTTTTTAATAAAATATTAGCGATTCGCAAGGTTAAAATCTGCGTTTTCCCCGTTCCGGGACCGGCAATCACCATCACCGGACCTTCCACCGCGTCAACCGCTTTTTTTTGTTCCGGATTCAATTTCCGGTATTCTTTTTGGAATTTATCAGTGTTCATAATATTAGACCGGCTGCATAATAATTTTCGTAGCGTCCGCCGAAGCAGAAAAATTATTACGCAACAGGTCTATTAAAATTATATCACAAAATAGCCGCGCTTAAACCGCTCGGAGAAATTTAAAAAATAATAAAAATGCGCGGGTGCCAGGGCTCGAACCCGGAAAAGCAGTTTT
The DNA here is from genome assembly GCA_000992445.2 of Parcubacteria group bacterium GW2011_GWA2_38_13b. Lineage (GTDB taxonomy): Bacteria > Patescibacteriota > Minisyncoccia > GWA2-38-13b > GWA2-38-13b > GWA2-38-13b. Next base: position 10,498 of record LBUF02000003.1, on the reverse strand, counting down.
GGAGACTGCCGTGATACCATTTCACCACACCCGCATCAAGAGATGGTCGCAAAATTATTCCTGCTGCAATTTGATATTTTTGTCCGAAGCTTCGTTATGCTGGCGCGAAATGATTTTCGCCGTAATTATATTACGGTTCAAATTATTTCACTGGCATTCCTCGCTTTGTTCAAAAATATCTAAATTTCGCCACGAAATAATTTTGTAATCATCTCCAATTATTTTTTCGTTTCTTTGTGTAAAGTATGCTTCCTGCACCAATTACAAAATTTTTTCAGTTCCAGTTTTTTCTGAAGTTTTTTCTTATTCTTATGAGAATAATAATTAAATCTTTTGCAATCGGAGCATTTAAATCTTATTAAATAATCTTGTGGCATAACTTAATTCTTGGAACTTGAAACTTAAAACTTGAAGCCCTGTTATATGTTTCAAGTTTCATGTTCCAAGCTTCCGGTTCTATAATTAAGAGCCGTTGATCGGATTTGAACCGATGACCTACTCCTTACCATGGAGTTGCTCTACCGGCTGAGCTACAACGGCATTAATACTATAAAATTTTATGGGCAGGGAGGGATTTGAACCCCCGAAGGTCGGAGACCGCCCCGCTTTTCGGGCGGGGTGCATTTGACTACCCCGTAAATATCCATACCTACTCAACTATCATCATTATGCGTGGGGAGGGATTTGCACCCCCGAAGACCAGAGGTCGCTAGATTTACAGTCTAGTGCGTTTGACTACTCCGCCACCCACGCATGTTTTATTAATTTTTTAAAGGCCGAACCGCCTTTGTATTTTTTTATCTGCCTCTCGCGACGCATAGCATCAATTTTATTTGGATATTTTTCAAAATATACCAACTTCCAAGGACGCCCACTTCGCGTTGATAAATTTCCTCCACTATTATGACGCGATACCCTCTTATTCATATCAGAAGTATATCCTGTGTAAAAACGATTATTATTCAAGCTTTGCAAAATATAAATATACCACATCACAAAAAATCCTATAAATCGTTCTATTTTTGACAAGGTGCATTTAACCGCTTTACCCCGCCAAAAACGAAGGTCTGCCACCTGCCCATTTATCCGTTTATACTCAATTTACCATTTGCAAAAATATTTTACAATATAATAAAATGCTCCGCAACAATACATTGACGGAGTGGTCAAATTTTGCGAATCGTAGCAAAAAATTTTCGAATAAACCGAGAAAACGAATAGCCAACCATACTCGTTAACCTAAAACTAAAACATCCGGTTCATAGTTCAACGTCCAAAACTAAAGCCGCCCATCAGATTTGAACTGATGACCTACGGTTTACAAAACCGTTGCTCTACCGCTGAGCTAGGGCGGCGCAAGCCTTGGCAAACAAACCAAAACCGTTCCCTATAAATTTCGGTTAATCTCTTCTATAATTTCTAAAATTTTTTCGTCTTTGCATCCAAGCTTGATTGCCTGCTGAAAAGAATTCAAGGCATCTTCGTAATTTTTATATTCAAAATACAAAAATCCAAGTTTTTTATACGCCTCCATATTACGCGGATTGATTCTTATTTCCTCTAAAATTCCTCTCTCCCGCCGAACCGAAGAATCATCATTAAAATCTTCCTGATGCTTAATCTTGATAATTGCGCTATCGCCTTCATTTTTCCCGGCGGCATCCTCCTCGATGGAATTAAAAATTTTGCTTAAATCCTCGATCAGTCGCGAACTGCCGTTACCATTGCTTTGTACGGATAATTTTTCAACAACTGCCGCCCTTTCTCCATTGCCGCGTTTTCTCTTTAATTTCACCGTTAAATGGCTTAATTTATTCTCAAATTTCAACAGCATAATTTTGAATTTTCTTAAAGATTTTTCCATAAAAGCCAACGATGCTTCCTTAACGTGCCAAAACCGAAAACTCTTTATTTTAACGGGAAATTTATAAAGCCAACTATCGTAAAAAGCAGATGCGTCATAAATAGGCATCTGTCTGACATTCGGCATTTTACGAACAAAAATAACCATAATGCCGATAATAGAAAAAATTATAATTGGAAGAAAAATATACATTTACCCGCCTAAATTTTTTAATGTATTTTGTAAAATTTTATTTAACCGGTTACGACTCCAACTAACTAATTTTAAACCACTATTATTCCGCCTTAAAAAAATTTGGCGGGTAAATTTGCTTAAATTTCATAACGCGCAAATCTGCGTATTTGTATATTCTCCCCCATCTTAAGTATTTTATCACGCAACAATCCTTCAATAGTGGTATCAGGATTTTTAATAAACGGCTGAGCCAATAAAGATTTCTCCGCGCTGAATTTTTTAATTTTCCCTTCAATGATTTGCTCAAGAATATTATCTGGTTTATCGCTATCTTTCAATTGTTCGCGATAAATATTTTTTTCGGCTTTTATTACTTCCTCCGGCACATCTTCTATTCTCAAATATTTCGGATTCATCGCCGCAATATGCATTGCGACATCATGAGCTAAATCTTTGAACTCATTATTTTTCGCCACGAAATCCGTCTCGCATCCCAATTCCAGCATTACGCCGATTTTACCGTTACCGTGAACGTAAGTTTCAATAAGTCCGGATTTTATTTCACGAACAGACTTTTTATCCGCGACTTTCTCTCCTTTCTTGCGCAATATTTCTATAGCTCTATCCATATCATCACCGGCTTCTTCCATAGCCGCCTTACATTGCGTTATTGAAACGCCCGTTTTTTCTCTTAATTCTTTAATCTTATTAAAATCCATAATTATTGAAAATAATAAATTTACACTTCTATTTTTTCAATACTTCTTCTATTTTCCCCGCTATATACTTTAGTGCGGCAAACGAATTATTGCCTGCCGGAATAAAATAATCGCAACGAGCCGGATTGGCTTCCGTATTTACAACAGCCGTTACCACGGAACCGGATTTCTTGGCCTCCCGCAAAGCATAAACATCTTTTATAGTATCAAATATAAAAATAATATCCGGACATTTTTCCAGCGCCTTTATGCCCCCCATAAATTTTTCCAATCTTGCCAATTCCTTATCAAACATAATTCTTTCTTTTTTTGTATATTTTCCCAAATCGCCTTTCTGCTTAGCATTTTCAAGATCGCGAAAATACTTAAGCCGTTTTACTATAATGCCGAAATTCGTAAACAATCCGCCAACCCAGCGATTATTCACATACGGCATACCGGTTTTTTCCGCCAATTCCTTAATTATATCTTTATCCTGAAATCTTGTTCCGACAAACAAAATTTTCTTGCCTTCGGAAACCGATTTTTTTAAGAAATCCAGGATTTCCTCAAACCTAACAATTGTTTTTTCTAAATCAATAATTCGCACGCCATTTCTAACAGTAAAAACATACGGGGCCATTTTAGGATTCCACTTTGACTTAATATGACCCAAATGAAGACCCGCGTTAAACATATCCTCTATTTTAAGACCGTATTTGCTTTGAAAATTCCAATTTTCTTCTTTTTGTTTTATTTCTTTTACCATATAAAAATAAAATTACATATTACCTCATAAACAATAGTATACCAAAATAAAAAATAAAAGCAACCCTTTACGAGTTGCTCAATTGTTTTTTTTAAGAACTTCAAATTTTTTTAATAATCCCTCGTCATCTATTATATAAAGCGACAATATTTCTTCACCGCCTCCGATCAAATAACTCAACGCTTCGTGAGGCGACATTCTTTCCGTAAAACGACCATTGATATTATACAATATGCCGCCCTCTTCAATCCCGGACAGTTCCGCCGATCCGCCAGAAACAATTTTACCCATAACATAACAATACTTGTCATTAGGATGCCATTCGCCCTTATTATCAGAATATATTTTTATATCCGCCCCGATATTAGCGTATTTTTTACTGCCGGTATCTTCCGGAAAAATAAACGACGGACCGGCATCATTGCTGTCATATACAATACCGGTAACAGCAACTCCAACAATGGCAACGCCGGGAACAATAACGCAAGAAACAGATAAAAAACATAACCAACACAATAATATAATACCTATTTTTTTCATCCGTCCCTCCTATTCATATTTCAACGCGTCTATCGGATTCAAACGCGATGCCTTGCGTGCCGGCCAATAAGCAAAAAATAATCCAACCGAAGCCGAAATCAGCAATGATCCCAACGATACCGCCGGAGAAATAAGCATAGACCAATTCAGCATCATACTGACCAACGCGGAAATCCCATTGCCGATAATAACCCCTGCAACGGCTCCGCCAAAACTAATTACTAATCCCTCTATAAAAAACTGACCCAAAACATCTTTGCGTCTCGCGCCAACGGCTATTCTTAATCCAATCTCACGAGTTCTTTCTCTGGTAGAAGCCAATAATATATTCATAATGCCAATTCCGCCAGAAATAAGGGTTGTGAATGACCCAATGCCAAGCAAAATAGTCATAATACGAGTCATGGCTTCGTTTTGCTTGGAGAATTCCGCTTGGTTCATTATCGTAAAATCATTCTCTTCGTAATCTCCTAATCTATGTTGTTCTCTTAAAACCGATTTTATATTTTCAATTAAGCCGCCCATTAAATCCTTGCTTATCGCGGATGCTAACGCGAAACTAATATGCTTTTGATTTAGCATCTTTACTTGCATTGTGGTAAGAGGGATATAAATAACATTATCCTGATCCCTCCCGCTCATTGAAAAACCTTTTGGTTCCAATAAGCCCGCCACTTCAAAATCCTTGCCGCCTATTGATAAAGATTCGCCTACGGGATTGGCATTGAAAAATAAATCCCGCGCAACCGTTTGTCCGATTACGCATATTTTTTTAAACGTATCTGTGTCATAATCTTCAACAAACCTGCCTTCTTGCAATTGCCACTTTCTTATTTCCATAAAAGCGGGCGCGACTCCGGTAACTTCCGGTTTGCTTTTATTCCCAAGATATTCCACCGGAAAAGAGCTGACAATTCCCGGAGATACTAATTTTATGCCTTCTATTATTTTTATGGCTTCCATGTCATCCGACTTCAATGTTTCTTGCTTTGAACCGAATGAAGTGCGTCCGGACATTTGTCCGGGTATAATGATAATCACATTTTCTCCCAGGCTTTCCAGTTGTTTTAATAACGCCAATCTGGATCCGAGACCGATAGACAACATACATACTAAACTCATAGCGCCGAACATAATTCCCAAACAGGAAAGCGTGGATTGGAACTTATAAGAACCGATTGATTTGACGGCCGTTTTGATATTTCTTAATAATCTTGTCATAATTCCTCCTCTTCGCCGACAATCAATCCGTCTCTTATTATAATTTGACGGGAAGCGTAAGCGGCAATTTCTGGTTCGTGAGTTATCATCACGATACTGACGCCCCGCTTATTTAGCCGCAAAAATATTTCCATTATCTCTTTACTTCTCTTTGTGTCCAAATTGCCGGTCGGTTCATCGGCCAACAAAATCGCGGGATTATTAATCAACGCTCTGGCAATGGCGACTCTTTGCGCTTCTCCGCCGGACAATTGATTCATGGAACTATTTATTTTGTTTTTTATGCCCACAATGCCAAGTTTATCCTCCGCCATTTGCCGCCATTTGCACACCGATACATCACTGTAAACCAACGGTAAAATGACATTGTCCAAAACCGACGATTTTTTAAGAATAAATTTTTCAAAACTTTGAAAAATAAATCCTATTTTTTTATTTCTCGCATTTGCCAGCTCATCATCGGTCATATTTCTTACATTCATTCCGTCAAATAAATATTCACCGCTCGTTTGAGAGTCAAGCAGACCCATTATATTCAGAATTGTTGATTTGCCGGAACCGGATGCACCGGTAATAGCAACGAATTCGCCACTTTTTATATTAAGATTTACCCCCTTCAATACCGTTTCTGAATAAATCTTTTTTATGTCTTTCATTTCTATTATATTCATAGCGCCTCCGATCATCTTCCGCCGGTTTTTGATTGCCACGGAGAAGTTTTGGCTTTATTTCCGCCACCGAAATTTTTATTACCCGTTATTATTAAATCCCCTTCTTTTATTTTTCCGGAGATTTCCACCAGCTTATCGCCTAAAAGTCCGGTTTCAATTTCACTGCGAACAACCCTGTCTCCGGTTAAAATCATCGCGTTTCCATTTTCTCCGGAAAAAATCAAAGCTTTTTTCAAACTATCTGCAGAAATGGTTAAAACATTATTTTTTTCAGCCACGGTAATAAAAAATTTTCCCGTCATTCCCGGCTTCAATTCCAAATCTTGATTAGATATTTTAGCAATGGCATTATAGACTGGCACGCTATTTTCCAAAATAGGATTATCGTGTTTTTCGCTGATAATTGAATAGAACCCTTTAATTCCCGCCGCAGTGTTCACATTTATTTTTATTTTCTGCCCGACACGCACAGCCGAAAAATCAATGCTATTTACTTTAGCAAAGAAATTCAGCTCGCTCATAGGAGAACAAACATCAAACATCTTGTGTACGGAAAAACCGGCAGAAACAGTCTGGCCCATTTCCACATATTTAGCCAAAACTATTCCGTCAATCGATGAACGTACAAAACTGTTCTCGAGATCAATTTTTGATACACCTAAATCAGCCAATGCCTCGTCCATTTGGCTTATAATCAATTCAAGATCATTTAAAGATTTAAAATAATCGTCTTCCGCTTTCCAAAAATCCTCTTTCGAGACAACCCCCTCTTTGCTCAATTTTCTATTTTGCTCCAAGTGACGCAAATTCGCCGTAATGGTTATTTTTATTCCCTCGGTCTGCCGGCAAAGCATTTCCAATCTGGCTTCGAATTTTTCCAATTTTTTCTTGGCAAGCGCCGATTCGACGATCGCCAAAACATCTCCCTTTTTAACCAAATCACCTTCTTTGACAAAAATCTCCGTAACATTTCCGGATATTTTGCTGCCAACCTCAACTCTTATAACGGGATTAAATATTCCATCGTCTTTAATCTCTCTAACAACGTTATTTTTCGTTACCGTAACAACATTATATTTATTAGCATCCTTATCATCTGCCACCCAAAAACAAAAAATAAATCCCGCCACCGACAAAACAAATAAACCGATAATCATCACTATCCATTTTTTTTTCATAGTCATCTCCTTCTTTTTGAATTTAATTTTCAAAAAACAACGAAATTTCACTTCACTTCGTTAAAAATTCATCAAAAAATTTTATTTCCATTAAACTTCTAACAAAGTTCTTAAAATACTGCCATAAAAACAAAAGGGTGTCCATAACCCCTTTAAAATTAAAGAAATCGATTTTGTAAAATAAATAGTTATTTTTATCTTTGTCCGCAAAATTCCAAAAGCGTTTTTCCGAATTCTTCGCTCGCTTGCGGTCCATTGGCGGTTATTATATTGCCATCGGCAACGACTGCTTGATTCTGATAATCAACACCGTTTTTTCGCAAAATTTCAATCGGATTTTTATCCATTGGCGACGACCATACCGTCGCTTTTTTATTTTTCAGAATGCCGGCTTTCGCTAAAATAACCGGCGCGATGCAAATCGCGCCCAACGGCTTGCCTATCGCCAAAGTTTCGCGAATAATCCGATAACTTTCTTCGTTATCCAAATTTTCCAGCGCTCCTAACCCGCCGACAAAAACAATCATATCAAAATTTTCTGGATTAGTTTCCTCCAAAGAATAATCAATTTTCACTTCCATTCCTTCCGCGCCACGCGCCATTTCGCCCGTCTCAGCGTTACTCGCGACAAAAATTTTATGCCCCGCCGCTTTCAAAATATTTGACGGATTTAAAAATTCAATACCCTTAAATCCATTTTTCGCCAAAACGAATAAAATTTTCATCTATAATTACTTTATCTCAAATGTCACGCTTAAAGTTACCGTCACTTCCTGCGAACCGGGTTCAACGGAAGTTTCTATGCCTTTTTCAACTCCCCCGCCCATTCCCATCGCGTCCATAGTTCCGTAATAAGGAGGAAAATATCCGTCGCTTTCGGAAAAAGTTATCACTCTTTTGATTTTCATACCGGCGATTTTCGCCAATGCCTCGGCTTTGGCACGGGCTTTCCTAAACGCCTGCTCTCTTGCTTGCGCTTTCAATTCATCGGGATCGTCAATTGAAAAATTAATGCCACCCACTTGCGTCGCGCCGTTTTCCACCGCGCCGTCAATTATATCGCCGGCATTATCTAATTCTCTTATTTTAACATCTAGCGTCTGGCTGGCCTCATAACCGATAATTACCGGCGATTTGGGAGGGCAGGAAATCGGAGAAGATGATGACGGATAAACTTCACTCATCAACGGACAAGGAATTCTTGGATAATCATAAGAATAATAATATCGCGGATTAACGCTTATATTAAGCGTTTTTATATCTTTGGCATCCACTCCTTGTTCTTTTATAAAATCAGCGATTTTATTCATTTTTTCGGAAACTTGCCGCTGAACTTCTTTGGGCGTCTTTCCTTGGGCTATTACGGAAAAATCAACTCGGGCAACATCCGGTGCGGCATCCACCTTTCCTTCCGCGGAAATAGTGATAGTATTTTCGTCATTATTATCTCCATTGTCTAAAATATTAATTGACTGAATTGAAATATAAACCGTTGCGGCGAGAATCAACGCGCTTAAGAAAATATAAAAAACGGCTTTACAATTTATGCCGCAAAAACATTCTTTACCGATTATCACGCTATTTTTGTCATTTTCCATAAATAAATCGAAATGTTATTGCCGATACGTTAAAATAATTTAAGCATACGAAAATAACACAACAAATTAATTACCCGTTAATTTAATATTAACATTCTTTCATTATTTTGTTAAGCAATTTTTTTGTTAATTTTTTCGGCAAACCAATTACGCTTTCCGACTCTCCCTTTATTTCTTTAACATATTTCCCCAATATTTCATCGTCAATTGAAAAAGCGCCCGACTGACTAAATATATCGCCTTTTTTTATTGATTGATAAATCGCCTCTTCCGGTATGGGATAAAATATCACTTCCGCTATATCCACTCCCTCAACCCGTTTGCCTGTTTTTGTATTAGTGACTGCGACCGCCGTAATGGTTTTGGCGGGATAACGCGCGTAATTTTCCAAATATTCCCGCGCTTGCGCTTCGTTTGCCGGCTTTTCCATCATACGACCATTACACACTCCAACCTGATCGGAAGTTATTAAAATCGCCGGTTCTTTTATTCTCGGTAAAAGCGCGTCCGCTTTCGCACGCGCCAGCATTAAAGTAAGTTTTTCGGGGTCGTCCGAACGAATCGCTTTTTCGTCAATGTCAGCCGGCATAATTTCAAAATCATATCCCATGCTTTCCAGTATTTTTTTACGCCCCTTTGACGCCGAACCTAAAATTAATTTTACCCCGTTAGAAATTTTATGTTTCCGTGGTTCCATATTATTTATCTATCGCTCCATTAAAATTTATACTCATAGAACTTATTATACATTTAATTATTTTTGCGTAACCAGTTATACATTTGATTTAAAATATTCTTCAATTTTTCAAAAGCGATCAATTTTAACGCTTTTTCGTAATCCACCCATAAATAATCTTTTACTTCCGCTAAATTCATTTTTAAATATAAAAAATATTTATAAATTAACTGCAATTTATAAATTGACAAAATTAATAATATTTTACGGAGCGATTTTAAAAATTATCACGTCGCCGTCTTGAACGATATAATTCTTTCCTTCCGTGCGAACCAAACCTTTTTCTCTCGCGTTGGCGTATGATCCGGCATCCAATAAAATTTGCCAATCAATTACATCCGCCTTAACGAATTTTTCCTGAAAATCCGTATGAATGGCGGCGCCGGATTCGGGAGCGTTGGCTCCTTTTTTTATCGTCCACGAACGGGTTTCATCTTCGCCGGTTGTTAAAAAATTTATCAAATTAAGCAATTTGTAGGCCTCGCCTATCAAATTATTCAACCGGCTTGGCTCCAATTCCGCTTTTTCATCATCGCTCATTTCCGCCAAATCATCTTCGGCTTTAAAATCCAAAACAATATGATTTTTTTTCTTCAATTCTTCGGAAATTTCAATATTTTTTGCCGAAGAATTAAAAACATATAAAACTGGCTTAAAAGTCAGCAAGCACAGATCTTTTACCATTTCATATTCCTCGTTGGTTAATCCGCAATCCTTCGCCGCAATTCCCTTTTCAAGCGATTGCCGCAATTTTTCAACAACCGCCGATTGCTTTTCCAATTTTTTGTCATAGCCGGCTTTTTTTTCTTTTTCCAGTTTTATTAAACGTTTATTGACCGTTTCCAAATCCGCCAGTATCAATTCCGTTTCAATAACTCCGATATCGCTTTGCGGATTTATCTCTTTATGAACATGGATAATTTTTTCATTTTCAAAAACTCTGACAACCTCGGCAATAGCGTCAACTTCCCTTATGCGAGCCAAAAATTGGTTGCCAAGACCTTCGCCACGCGACGCGCCTTTTACCAACCCCGCAATGTCCACGAATT
>LBUF02000002.1:23417-27368 GCA_000992445.2 Parcubacteria group bacterium GW2011_GWA2_38_13b | reverse complement strand
ACTTTTACTGGAAAATATAGAGAAAAATAAAAAATCGGCGAAAGTTTTGGTTTATAAAACCGACATGGAGATAACCGTGGAATCGCCGGAATTTTTAAAAGATAAGCATGTTATAGCGATAGAAGACGGGCCGACTGTTACGCACGGAGGTATGCCATACGGTGCGGCAGTTTTAGCCGCCAAAAAATATGGTGCTGAACTGGCTGATCCGCGACCGTATTTAGATGAACCATTGATAAAGGTTTTTAATAAGTATCCTCATTTATGGAATACAAAGATACTCCCGCTTATAGGATACAGCGCGCGAGAGGTACGGGCGATAGAGAGAACAATAAAGGTTACGCCAGCCGATGCGGTTTTATATAGTTCGCCGATAGATCTTAATCGTGTGATTAAGTCTATGATTCCAATGATACAAGCGAAATATGAATTAGTTTTTAATTACGAATTAGACGAAAAATTATTCAAAACGCACGTTTTGGACAAAACTAACGAAATTATAAAAAAATATAACACAGATTAAATTTTTAAGGGTCGGAAAAATTCCGATCCTTTTTATTGTGTCGTTGAAATTTTTTTGCATTCTGAGTACATTTTTAATATTTGTAAAGGTTGTATGATTTTTTTAATTTGGTAAAATAAATAATAGTTATTTGAAAAAATAATTTTTAGAAAGAGAGGAGTATTTTTATGGAAAATAGTTTGTCCAGATCATTCTCGTTTGTTGCCGTATCGGGGATAAATTTCCCGTATCGTAGTCGAAGATATCTTATCAATTTAGTTCAAGATATCGCGAAAGAAGATAAGGTTAATAATTTTATTTTTGCCGGCAATACTTTGGACGGACGTTCTTTAGAAAAGGATTTAAAGAATCGGATAAAAGAAAAAAAAGAGTCAATTAAGAAATATAACGAAACGGCTCCGCGCGGCAAAAAAATTAAACTTGACGATAAGGAAAAGGAAGAAATAAGAAGCGATTTTATTATGGATATGGCATTGTCTTTTAATGATTTTTTAACACAGGTGGGGATTAATTATCATATCGTGATGGATGAGGTTTATGATCGGCCGATAGGAATGGAAGTTTTAAGAAAATTACAAGATATGAATCGCGATGACATACGGCTTATCAATGATTCTGAAGCCAAAATCCCCATAAATATACAGGGCGTGGAAGAAATGCGTGTCATTGTTCCGCGCAAAAAACCATGGTTTTACAAGGTAATCACGGGGCTTATGCAAAGATTGATTGATTCGTTTGTGCAAAGGACCTTTTCGCCTCCGCCTTCATTGATTTTAGTGGGTTGCTGCGGAATTGGCGCCCAGTTGCCTTCTTATAAAGGCGTGTATTCATTTGCCATTCCGACATTGCATAAAATCAACGAACAGCAGTCAACGGAAAGTACGGTTGGTTGTTTATCAATGAAGATTTCCAAAAATCACGAAGGAAAACTTAGTGTAGATCATAAGAGATATTATGATTTTCGTTCAGTGATTTTTAATGAGCGCGAGATTGCCACTGTCAATAATGTTTCTAATAAGGAAAAAAGAGTTATTGATGCCTTAAAATCCAGCTCGGCCAGTTTGAAAACTTTGATGTTTCGTGTTAATAGCAATGAGCAAGATTTTATTAACGAAGACGATATTAAAAAAATGCTTGGCGAGTTGGAAGATAAAAGCATTATCGTATGGGATAAAGAATCAAACAGGTATTCTATAAATGAAAGTTTGGTGCAGAAAGCCAATGTAAGTCTTGATGAGTTTTTGAAAGACAGCAAGGTAATAGAACATACCGTTCTTTCTTGCTTTCATGTGGGAGCGCTCAAATCTCTTTATTTTACGGCATTGAAATATTTGCCGATCAATGCCGTGAATTCCGATGCTTTAATTTTGAATGGTGATACGATTTTAGGTTTAGCGCATAATACTGAATATACGGGGGAGTGTCTTCCTATCGCCGTCGGTTATGATAAGCAGGAAATTATAGCGGCTCACATAATTCATAAAATTTTACGGGAAATTTTCGAAAAGCGTTTTGAGCGGATAAAGGATAAAAATAATTTAGCGATTCCCGTTATTCTGGATAAATGCTTAATTAATTTGGTTATCAATACGGGAAATCATGATCTCTGGGAAAATTATGCCAAAAGCGCTTTGCCGTTATCTCTCTTACATAGTCAATTGAAGTCATTGTTAATGAAAAGCATAATTGATATATGCGAAAAAAATGGTTTAAAATTAAACCTTTTTATGGTTGATGGTATTATAGAAGAAAAAATAATAGGAGTAGGGGAGAATAATGTTGTGGAGATAAATGGCGTGCCGATCGGTTTAAAACATCCGCATAAAGCCAGAACTTTGGCTAAATCGCATAGGATTCAGGAAGTAGCGGCTTTTTTTTCGGAACAAAAATTCAAGAATTATCCCGAGCTTTCATTGGTGTATGTCGCCAATTTTCACGAAGCGGCGGCTGTAAGCGTAAGCATTTTTGGCCGGACTATTTTAGGAGTAATGACCGGAGCTTACCTGAAAGATACTATTTTTGAGAATCATAAGGATAAAGTCGTTGATTACGGATCGGCTAAAGTGAGAGTTTGTTTTAATCCAAAAAAACAAATTATTTACAGCGAGGTTGATTTTGATCAACGAATTCACTCGTTTGATAAAAAAATCGTTTTAGCGGACAAATTGACAAGTAAAGATGTTTTGAAATTATGTTTGAGACTTTGTAAAATTGTTAATTTGCCATGGAGAAGCAATTAAATTAGAATCCTTCGCGGTATCGCGAGGGATTTTTTATTTTTAGAAATAAAAAAATATTTGTAAATAATTCTACGCTTGTTATAATAATTATTATGTTGAAAGAACTAATGTTCAAAAATTTTATAACAAAAATAGCCGTGGAAGCCGGCGGAATTTTGCGCGAAAAATTCGGGAAAATTCGTGGCATAAAATTCAAAGATAAATTCGGCGATCCGGTAACTGAAGCGGATTACGCGTCGGAAAAGCATATCATTTCCGCGATTCGGAAAAAATTTCCCACGCATAATATATTATCGGAAGAAGACGGTAATCATAACCGTCAAAGCGATTATTTATGGATTATTGATCCTTTAGACGGAACTAGCAATTTTACGATGGATATTCCGTTTTTTTGCGTTTCCATAGCCGTGGCGCGCAAGAATAAAATATTGGCCGGCGTTATTTACGATCCAATTCATAGTGAATTGTTTTTCGCGGAAAAAGGCAACGGCGCTTCTCTTAATGGCAAGAAGATCGCGATTTCCAATGTTTCCAAATCAAGATTATCTAGAGTGATGATGGCGTGGAACGGAATTAACGCTAAAACTTTGGATGTATTGAAAATGTTTTCCGACAACGGTTTCGCAAAGGTGCGGGCAATCGGTTCGGCGGCGCTTGGGTTGGCTTATGTCGCGGCCGGTCGCGGCGATGCCTATATGTCATTGGGTTGTAAATTGTGGGATGTGGCGGCAGGCGTTATTATTATTTCCGAGGCCGGAGCGAAAATCAGCGATATTTCCGGCAAGAAGTGGGATTTTCAGTCATCAACATTAGTCGCGGCTAATAAAATTCTCCATAGTAAAATTACAAAATAATAACGTTTTATGAATTTATATAATATTTTAAAATTAAAATTATTTTTTTCTTCGGTTATTTTATTATTTTTATTTTTTGCCACAATCGGTTTTTACGGTTTTGTTCGTTACCGGATTAACACGCCTTTAAATATGGCGGATGGCGAAGAAAAAATTTTTATTATCGCCAAAGGAGAGGGAGTGAAAGAAATCGCTGTTCATTTGGAAAAAGAAAATTTAATTCGCGGCGCTTTTTATTTTGAAATGCATATTTGGTTTCAAAATATTGAAACCAAAATGCAGGCAGGCGAATATTTGATTTCTCCGAAAATGAGCATAAAAGATATGGCGCGAA
>LBUF02000002.1:22203-23378 GCA_000992445.2 Parcubacteria group bacterium GW2011_GWA2_38_13b | reverse complement strand
TGACTTTTCCCGAAGGTTTTACTATACGCGATATGGAAGAACGGCTCGCGCAAAAAGGATTTGAAAATATAAATTTAAGCCAATTCAAGCCGATTTTTTTCGGATCGCGTTTTTCATCTCTGCGCGATATAAACGCCGTCAATTTAGAAGGATTTTTATTTCCCGACACTTACAATTTTAATAAATTGTGGTCATCGCGGGAAATTATTGAAAAAATGCTGGGGAATTTTGACGAAAAAATATCACCCGATTTATCATTGGAAATAAACAGGCAAGGAAAAAACATTTTTGACATTGTTATTATGGCATCTATAATTGAAAAAGAAGTAAGGACCGGCGAAGATAAAAAATTGGTCTCCGGAATTTTATGGAAACGCTGGAGTATTGGTATGCCCTTGCAGGCGGACGCCACTGTTGTTTATGCTTCGGGAAAGAAAAACGGATATGTGACTTTTGAAGATTTAAAAATTCAATCGCCGTACAATACTTATCTATACGCCGGTTTGCCCATAGGTCCGATTTCCAATTCCGGATTGGAAAGCATTGTTGCCGCGATATATCCGCAATCAAGCGATTTTTGGTATTATCTTTCCAAACCAAGCGGCGAAACGGTTTTTTCCAAAACATTAACAGAGCATAATAACGCGAAAATAAAATATTTAAAGTAACATATTTCCGATGTCTGATTTATTCTTTCCTTTAAGAAATTATCAGCCCAAGGCTGACCCSKCCTCGGGCGGGGAAATTAGAAATTAGAAATTTTATAAATTGGTTCCACGATACGTATTTTTTACTAAAGGCGCGGGCGTTCATAAAGAACAATTAAGTTCTTTTGAAATGGCGCTTCGCAAGGCGGGGATAGCTCCGTTTAATTTGGTAACGGTTTCCAGTATTTTCCCGCCGGGATGCAAAAAGGTTTCAGTTGAAGAGGGATTAAAAATGTTATCGTATGGTTCAATTGTTTATTGCGTTATGAGCCGTAATGCTACCAATGAACCGAATCGACTAATAGCGTCTTCTGTTGGATTGGCACTGCCCGCCGATAATAATGCTTACGGCTATTTGAGCGAACATCATTCTTTTGGCGAAACGGATGAGAAGGCGGGGGAATACGCCGAAGATCTTGCCGCTTCAATGCTTGCCACGACACTGGGAATTGATTTTGATCAGTCGCA
>LBUF02000002.1:0-22156 GCA_000992445.2 Parcubacteria group bacterium GW2011_GWA2_38_13b | reverse complement strand
CATCCAATATTACCCAGTCGGCGACCGGAGATAAAAACGGGTTTTGGACTTCCGTCGTTACCGCGGCGGTATTCGTGATTTAAGATGGTGTTATTGACAAAAATTTACACTTTGTTAAGATATTAAATATAAACTCTATTAGAAGTTTAAAGATAGACCATTTTAAAAAATAGTATATAAGCTGCAAGGTGGCTTCACCTCATTGGCAGATTTAAAAATAAAAACTTTTGATGAACTTCTAACGGGGTAAATAAAAAAAATAATCAGCCGCAGAAGCGGGCGATGCCAATAAGACTCGCGGAGGCAATAAAATAGTTTAAGCTATCGCTTTCTCTATTATTGTTTTTGCGGCTTTATGGCCGCATTTTAAATAAACCTGTCGGCAGGCAGGTTTAAAATGATTTAAAACTATGTCTTTAACCAAAAAACAAAAACAAGAAATAGTCATTGATTTAAAAGATAAATTACAGAAGCAAAAGTTAGTTGCTTTTGTGAATTATAAAGGGGTTACCGTTAAGGGCTTATCTTCTCTGAGGCGCGATTTGAAAAAAGAAGGAATAGAGTTTAAAGTTTCAAAGAAGACATTGATTGATTTGGCGCTTAAAGAATCCGGTTTGAAAAATATTTCGGTTAAAAATTGCGACGGGCAGATTGCTTTAGCTTTCGGTTATAACGATGAAATCGCGCCGGCACGGTTGCTTTATAAATTTTCCAAAACGAATAAGTCGTTGAATTTGCTTGGCGGAATTTTAGCGAATAATTTTATTGATAAAGCGGAGATTATAAATTTGGCAAATTTACCATCCAGGCAGGAACTTTTGGGAGCGGTAGCGGGAACAATGAATGCCGTTATTGGAGGATTTGTCAGGGTTTTAAGCGGTAATATAACGGGATTATTAACTGTTTTAAGTAAAATTAAAAAATAATCATTTTTTAAATTATCAATTATCAATTATCAATTATCAATTATCAATAAATTTTCAGTTATTAAATTTATAAATTGAAAATCAATGAATTGTTTGAAAATTGCAAAATTGAAAATTGAAAATTATAGTATATGGCCGAAGAAATAAAAAAAGAAGAAAAAGTGGAAATTCCCGCTAAATTTCAAGATTTAGTGGCGCAAATTGAAAAAATGAGCGTATTAGAACTTTCGGAACTTGTTAAAGTTCTCGAGAAGAAATTCGGCGTGTCTGCGGCGGCTCCGGTTATGGCGATGGGAGTCGCGTCTGCGGTAGCCGGCGGAGGAGCGGAAGAAGAAGAGAAAACATCTTTTAATGTACAATTAAAAGATGTCGGAGCGCAAAAAATTCAGGTGATAAAAGCCGTTCGTGAAATAACGGGCAAGGGATTGAAAGAGGCGAAGGATTTGGTTGACGGTGCGCCGTCAATGATTAAAGAAGGAGCCACAAAAGACGAAGCGAATGATATTAAGAAAAAAGTGGAAGAAGCGGGCGGGAAAGTGGAATTAAAGTAATTCAATGTAATTAAATAAAAAATCCTCCGGCAGTATCGCGGAGGATTTTTTATTTGATGATTATCGTTGATTTTCCCGTCAAAAAGTAAAATATAATTATCGCGATAAGAAAAATTATCAGCGCCGCGATTATTGTTGTTTTTTTGCGGCGAATCGTGCCATTGCGCGAATATTTAATTATCGCATTTTTTAGAAGCCATACCCGTCGGCAGGTCTTGTTTACCGGCGGGCAGGCAGGCAAAAATTTTCCGAAAAAATATTTTATAAAGCCCCAAAAATTAAAAAGTTCTTTTTTGGCTCGGCACGATATTTTTGGCAGCCGTTGTTTTAAAAATTCATTGCCGTTGTTTTTTAAAAATAGTATTTTAGATTTATAATTATTGGCATTGCCGGAATTTTGTTTTCCGGTTGTATTTCCGGCAGCATTGATAATGTCAACGCGATTCGGATCATAAATATTCGCCGCATTTTTTAATTCTTCATATGAATAACGTATTGTTGAAACATTTTCTCCCGCGATTACTCGTATCATAATAAGACCGCAAGGAGCTTGTTTTTTGTCTTTTCGCAATGTTTCTGATATGTATTCACAGCTATTTTCAAAAGAATTGTTTGCTATGACGGTTTTTATGGCGGCGGGAGGAAATAATTCCGGAAAGCGGGAAGTGGCGAGTATTAAAAAATCTTTTTTCGCTAATCGGCCGGTCGCGATGTTGTTAAAAATTTTGGGAGCGTATATTTTTTTTTCAATAAACAGTTTTTTTTCTATTTCCAGAACCGAATCGCCGCGTAAAAGAAATATTTTTGATTTTCCGCAGGCGGTAAAATGAAATAATTGGTTTGCATAGGCGGCAACTATAAAATTGACGTTCCGGATATTGAAATATTTTTTTTCCGAAACGATTTCCGCGAAAAAAGAATTTGCTTTTTTAATGGATTCTTCAAAACTTTTACGCGAATCTCTTTTGCGGTCTTTATAGTATTCCCTTTTTATTTGAGAGGATATTTGGCTGATTATATTGGTATTTTCGGCGGCGAATTTTTCCAGTTCTTCGCGGTTGGTATTTTCAGCGGTTGAAAGGGAACTTTGGTCAATTTCGCCAACAATGAATAAATCGCCCAGTTTACTTTCTTCAATATTGATTGGTTTGTAAATAAGAGTATGGCAAACAGAATCATTTGAGTTGCGCGTGAATTCGTGCGTAGACAGTTTAATATTTAATTCGTTTTTCATTAAAGTCGGCATATATAAAAATATTATAACATTTTTATTGAGAACTGAATATGAATATTCCGTTGATTTTATTGCGGGCAGAGGATAAAATGATATTATAATTGAAAAAATGTTAATTGTTTATTAAATATTGTAAAGTTAAATCAGTTTGAGTTTTTTACGATATTTAATGCGCGGTTAAACGATAAATATGGAAAATCAAATTTTAGAGAAATTATTCGACTCGCCGATAAAAGTAAGATTATTGAAGTTGTTTTTAAGAAATGACGGCATTTTTTTCTCCATAGATGATATAGCGTCAAAAATACATATTAGCGCAAGGTACGCGCGCAAAGAAGTGGAAAAATTAAACGATATAAATTTTTTAAAAACAAAAACGGTTAAGATTAAAGTGCGATGCGGTCTAAAAAAAATTAAAGTTAAAAAAGCGATTGCTTATAGCGTTAATTCCGACTTTACGTTTTACCCGGAATTAAAAAATTTGGTATTCAAGTCCAGTCCCGCTTCCGAAGATAATCTGAGGATTGGCATACAAAAAATAGGGAAAATAAAATTGGTAATATTAGCCGGTCTTTTTATCAACAGCGAATCGTCCCGAATTGATTTGGTTATGGTGGGGGACGGTATAAATCAAAAGAAACTTGAACGTTTTTTGGGAAATTTGGAAGCGGAAGTTGGGAAAGATATAAAGTATGTCGTTTTAACGACCGAAGAATTCAATTATCGTTTAAGTATGTTTGACAGATTTTTGCGCGATGTTCTGGATTATCCGCACAAAAAACTTATAAATAAATTAAAGATATGGAATGGGGGTGTTTAGTCCCGACGTTCCGACCTTTTGTTTTTAGCAAAAATGTCGGAAGTCAGGATCCCGATTTTTGCCAAAGGCGAAATATCGGGACTTGGTGGTAGGGGGTTGTATTTTTACCTTATTGATAAATTAGATAGTGATAGGCAGGGGCATTTAGCTCAGTGGTAGAGCGCTTCGTTCACATCGAAGAGGTCGCAGGTTCGATACCTGCAATGCCCACCAAAATCTGACTTTTTTTAATTTGACCGATTTTTGCCCGCCCTCGTTTTCTATCGTCGCCGAATTTCGTATTTCGCTTCGCGTAATGCGCCACCAAGAAAAAATTCAGGTCAATTAGTTCAATTTTATTTAGTAATATAACAGGTAGTTGGTTGACTCAGTTTCAATAATTATTTTTTGACAATTTGCTGTTAAGTAAATTTTTAAGTAATGGAATTAAATTTTCGTTGAGATGATTAAAACGCCATTCTATTTCTTTAAAGTATGAATGAAAATACTTTTCATACCTTAAATTTACCTTAACCAAGCGAATTTTCAAAGTTTTTAATTATAAATGAAGTTCATCTATTACCATATAATAAATTATGCTCAAAAAATTATTTATTTTAGTATTGGTTATAATAGCAGTTCTGTTATTGTTCGGTTTTATGAAAAAGATAAAACAAAAACAACCTACTCCCATTTCTACGCCACCTTCCGCCACTATTGGTTTCGGAGATTATGATTTTTCTTTGCAGTACGATGGGTCGGTAAGAAAATATCTTGTGCATATTCCGAAGAGTTATGATAAAAACAAAACGACCCCCTTGATTTTGGCTTTTCATGGAGGGATGGGAACAGCTGAAATTATGGCTGAAAATTATGACTTAATACCAAAATCGGATAAGGAAGGTTTTATAGTTGCGTTTCCAAACGGAGCGAGCAAATTTCCTTCGGGAAAATTTGCCACATGGAATGCTGGTAATTGTTGCGGATACGCTATTAAAAGCGATAGCGATGATGTTGGTTTTGTGAAGGCGATAATTGAAGATATTAAGAAGAAAGTTAATATTGGTAAAATTTTTGCGACAGGGATGTCTAATGGAGGTATGTTGTCGTACAGACTTGCCTGCGAGATGTCGGACACATTTGCCGCAATCGCTGCGGTTTCCGGAACGGATAATTACAATGGATGCAATCCTAAACAACCAATATCAATTATGCATATTCATGGATTGAAGGATGATCATGTTTTGTTTTACGGCGGCTGTGGGCCTGCATGCGTAGTGGGACCTGAAACAGAATTTGTTTCTGTGCCCGATACTATCTCTAGATGGGTAAATAGAAATAATTGTAACGTAAATCCACAAAGAGTTGTAGTGAATGAAAATACATATTATGATTTATATTCTAAATGCGATGGAGACGTTCAAGTTAAGCTTTATGTTGTCGAAGATGGAGGACATTCTTGGCCAGGCGCTAAAAAGGCTCCGAATCCTCTTGAAAAAAGCGCATCTTCGCAGGCAATATCCGCGACAGATGAAATATGGAATTTTTTCAAAAATAGTCTGTCGAAATAATTACTGAAAGAATGTGTTGTCACGGAGCAATATTTACAAACTTCAACGAAGTTGGCTAGTCAACAACGGAGAAACCCTGTTTCTCTATGGAGTTATCCACAATTAAGCCGTTTTCCCTTGTATTTTATCTTAGATATAAGGTATAATGACAATATAAGCATTTAATTTGAAATCAATGAAAATCCATTGATAATTATCGTTTATTTCAAGCGGTAATGATATCAAAAAGATTGAGTTGGTTTTATGTAAAATTTATGGAGGCATATTGCGTAAAATGCAAGGCGAAAAAAGAAATGAAAGACGCGAAAGAAGTGGAAATGAAAGGAAAGGGCGGAGTTGCGCGCCGGGCAATGACGGGAATTTGTCCCGATTGCGGAACAAAGATGTTCAGAATTATGGGAAAGAAATAGATCTTTGATTTTTGCCTAATCTATAAAACGGTCTTTATGGCCGTTTTATGTTGACTTATTTTTAGTTATATGGTATACTGTAAATAGGTAATTTAATGTAGTTTGTTCTTTGTTTAAGGGGAGAATTATTTATGGATACAGAAAATGAAAAAAAATTAGAAAATAATTTTTTGGCCCACGATGGTATGAATTGGGAGGAAATAGAAAAATTGAATGAAGAAATCCGTCGAGCTATACGCGAAACGGATCTGGAACTGGGGGAGTTATTATAAAAAAATGCTACGAGAGAAATTTCGTAGCATTTTTAATTTATCGGTTTGATTTGCGGTCCTTGCGGCGTATCGTCAACGCCATATCCGAGTTTGCCGATTTCGTCGCGTATTTTATCCGCTTCAAGCCATTTTTTTTCTTTACGCAATTTTTCCCGTTTTTGTTGCAGTTTTTTAACAAAAGCTGGAATTTTTATTTTTACTTTTGTTGTGGCGGACAATAAATCAAGCCCCAAGACAGAATCAAGCTCACTGATGAAATCAATAATTTTAGCGATATTTTCGTTGTTTTTGATTTCAATGGAACCGTTTCCGATAATCGTGATAAATGAAAATAATACGGCAAGCGCCCGGGGAGTGTTTAAGTCGTCATCCATCGCTTCTTTGAATGATTCCCGGGTTTTGTTTAGTAATTTATCAATACTATCGTCGTTTTCATTATTTTTAATATGATTTTTAGAACTCCTGATAAGAATTAATAAATTATGCAGGTTATTTAGGGAATTATTGGCGCTTTCCAGCGCTTCCCATGTAAAATTCATTTGGCTTTTATAATGCGAAATGAGCGTTAAGAGGCGAAAAGACAGCGGGTTTTTATATCCCCGGTCAATAACATCCCGAAGCGTATAAAAATTGCTTTCTGATTTGGACATTTTTTTTCCGTTAACCAGAAGGTGCCGGACATGCAGCCATATTTTTACGAATTTTTTTCCGGTAAGCGCTTCGCTTTGGGCTATTTCATTTTCATGGTGGGGGAAAATATTGTCTTCGCCGCCGGTGTGGACATCTATCGTTGGACCAAGATTATCAATACTCATCACCGAACATTCAATGTGCCAGCCCGGGTAGCCGAGCGACCAGGGTGATTTCCATTTCATCAGATGATTTTCCGGCGCCTTGAGCCACAGAGCGAAATCAAACCAATTTTTTTTCAATGGATTTGGTTCCAATCGCGCCGCTTTCTTTAGTTTTTTCAACGTATTGCCGGAAAGTTTTCCATAATCGTTGAATTTCGCGGTATCGTAAAAAACGGAACCGCCGGATTCGTAGCCGTAGCCGTTTTTAATAAGTTCGCTTACGGCTTTTATCATTTTTTTGACGTATTTGGTAGCGCGGGGGTAAATGTTCGCTTTTAAAATATTCAGTTTTTTTTCATCTTCCATAAACGATTTCGTGAAATAATCAGCTATGTCTTTCGGCGTTTTTCCCGTTTTTTGAGCGGCGGCAATTATTTTATCTTCGCCTTTTTCAATGTCGCTTTGCGTCAGATGGCCTACATCCGTTATGTTTTTGGCGTGCTTAATTCTGTAGCCAGAATACGCTAAATATCGTTTTAAAATATCGGCTATTATAAAACTCCTGAAATTACCGATATGGGCGTAATCATAAACAGTGGGACCGCAAGTATAAATCGTTGCTTTTTTGCCATTAAGCGGTTTGAATATTTCTTTTTTCTTTGTGTACGTATTATATAAGCGCAACATAAAATCTAAAAAATAAAATTTATAAACTCGAGGCTTGCCCAAGGCGGGAAAGCTGGCTCGCTTCACTGCGCCTGTTTTGGGTCAGGGACGGTAAGTTTAGGGGCTATAGCCATTTTTTCATTTTGAAATAAGAGAATATTCCGATTGTTGACGCGAGCATTATCCCAAGTATTATCCAAAAATCATTCGGTTGTCCGACAATCGGCATAATTTGCGTATTCATACTGAAAATGGCGGCTATAAGCGTAAGCGGGAAGACGGTAAGCGCCAGTATGGTAAGTGTTTTCATAATTTCGTTTGTTTTGGTCGTAAGCAATGATTCGTGCGTATCATGAAGCGCTTCAATGATTTCTTTGTGGTTTTCAAGGGCGTCCATCACCCGCGCGTAATCGCCAAGCATATCCGTGATATACGGTTTTATCTGCTCGCCGAAAAATTTTAAGCCGTGAATGGTAAGACTGTCAAGTATGGTTTTTTGAGGCCGAATAGTTCTTATGAAATTAGCCACATCGCGGCGCACAATGGCTATGTTCTCAATAATTGTTGCGTCCGGGTTGCGGGATATTTTTTCTTCAACTTCGTCAATTTTTTGTTGTATATGATTGAGTTCCCGGAAAGAAAATTCAAAAAGCGCTTCAATGATTTTGTAAAGCAAGTTTCCCGTATTTTTGCCGAACGCTTTTTCTTTGTTAGCGCCCGACAAACTGCAAGAGTCAAATAAAACTTGCAACGGTTCTATGGCGGCATAGTGCGTGGTTATTATCGCGTCTTTGGTAATGATAAAATCAATTTCCCGCGAAAAAGTTCTTTTTTTTCTGGGAATAAAAATCGGAAAATGGAGCACCATAAAAAGATAATAATTATATTCTTCCACTTTTGGCCGCATTGTCGGAACAAAAAGTTCATCCAAGATAAATTGGTCAAAATGAAAATTGTTTTTCAGGTATTCAATGTCTTTTGGGGTTGGATTATTTATATCAATCCATGTTAAATTATTGTGTTTTATTATTTGCATATATTTTTTTTGAAAAGTTAATTAGACCGGTTGTGTAATAATTTTCGTAGCGAAATTTTCAGATTTTAGGCGAGGCGAAGCAAAAATTTCGAAGAATATACAAGTGTATATGCTGAAAAATTTTTGCGAATCCGCCAGCTGGCGGACAAAATATGAAAATTACAGCAGAAAAATTATTACGCAGCAAGTCTATGATTATTCCCATATTTATAATATCATTTTTATCCCATACCAGAAAGCATTTTGTGCCGTTGACAATAGCACCTTTTTTTGATAAAGTATATTGCAGATCATTGAAAATTTCCATAAGGAGGATTTAAGTGAGCAAGAAAACATCGCTTTTTACGGAACATGTAAATTTAGGCGCGGCAATGACCGAATTTGGCGGTTGGGATATGCCGATTTATTATCCCAGCGGTATAATTAAAGAGCATAATGCCGTAAGGAAAGTGGCGGGATTGTTTGATGTTTCGCATATGGGAGAATTTCTTATTATTGGTCTAAACGCGCTTAATTTTGTTCAAAAAGTTAGCGCGAATGACGCGAGCCGGCTTAAAGTCGGGCAAATTCAATATTCTTTTTTGTTGAATGAAGGCGGCGGGGTGATTGATGACTTTCTTGTTTATCGTTTAGATGAACACGCTTTCCTTTTTGTTGTAAACGCTGGAAATCTTGAAAAAGATTGGCAATGGTTGAAAGCGAATGAAATGACTGGCGTCAAACTTTACGATGCGAGTGGCGCAACGGCTTTGTTGGCATTGCAGGGACCGAAAGCGCTGGAAATTATGTATTCTGTTCTCGGCGAATCATTTACTGGAGGCATAGCGTTGTCATCGTCTGAACCGGTTATGTCGCTTGCCTTATTGCGTTATTACAATTTTTCTTATTCCGAAATAGGCGGAAAAATCGTATTAATTTCCCGAACCGGATACACCGGCGAAGACGGTTTTGAAATTTTCTGTCAATCCGAAGATGCCGTGATGATTTGGAGAGTTTTACTAGAAAAAGGCAAGGATTGCGGTTTGATTTTCTGTGGTCTTGGCGCTCGCAATACTTTGCGTTTGGAAGCGGGAATGCCTCTTTGGGGTCACGAACTTAGCGAATTTCGTACTCCGTTAGACGCTATGCTTGGCCGTTTTATCGGTTGGGATAAAAAAGAAGATTTTATAGGCAAGCAAGCATTGATTTGTTCAACAAAATCAATATGCAATCAATTTTTTGTGGGTCTTGTAGTGGATGGCGGGATTGCTCGCGACGGTTATGAAATTTACGATGTAGATGGTAAGGATAGGATTGGCAGGGTAACGAGCGGCGCGCCTTCGCCGACATTGGGAAAAAATATCGCTATGGCGTATATCGACGGGCATCCAAACAATAAACAGCGCAAAGTAACTGTTAAAGTAAGAAATGATTTTTGTCCGGCGACAATCGTTTCTTTGCCATTTTATCGCCGTGAGAAAAAATAGCATAAGGCATTTCGCAATGAAATGCCTTTTTTATTTAGTTGGTTGTTAAAAATCAGAAAATTGGTATAGAATACATTTATGCTTATAGATGATGTTACAATTAAAATTCAGGCGGGCAAAGGTGGCAAGGGTGGAGTTTACTTCAATAGCAATTTAATGTCTTTGGGGCCGACCGGAGCAAGGGGCGGAAACGGCGGGAGTGTTTACGCGGAGGGGGTTTCCGATTTGGGCGCGCTCAGGCAATTTCGTTTCAAAAAAGAAATAATCGCTGAAGACGGCGAAAACGGGAAAAAACAATTAAACGACGGAACTGCTGGAAAAGATATAATTTTGAAAATTCCGGTCGGAACGGTGCTTCACAATTTGGATAACGGAAAAGACAGGGAAGTCGTTATGGTTGGAGAAAAATTTTTGATTGTCGCCGGCGGTTTTGGCGGACACGGCAATTATCATTTTCGTTCCGGAAGCAACACCAGTCCGCGTCAATTTCAATCCGGTTTGCCCGGGGAATCTTTTACGCTTCGCCTTGAATTAAAACTTATCGCCGATGTCGGTTTAATTGGCTATCCGAACTCAGGGAAGTCCAGTTTACTCAATGAACTTACGGCCGCCAAAAGTAAGGTAGCCAATTATCCTTTTACGACATTGGAGCCGAATTTGGGCGTTTATTACGATTTGGTGCTGGCCGATATTCCCGGTTTGATAGAAGGGGCTTCTTCGGGTAAGGGATTGGGCATAAAATTTCTTCGGCACGTGGAAAGGACGAAAATTTTATTTCATCTCGTATCAACGGAATCGGAAAATCCGCTTAAAGATTATCACGCCGTTATTAAGGAGTTGATGAATTATAATAAAGAATTATTAAAAAAGCCGGAATATATTTTTCTAACAAAGTCTGATTTGGTTAGCGAGAAAATTTTGAAAGAAAAGATGATGGAACTGAAAAAAACGGGGAAACCAGTTGAAAATATTTCTATATATGATCTTGCCAGTATGGAAGAGATTAAAAAGATTTTGAATAAATTAATTAAAGATAAGCAAAAATGATTTTTTCTGCTTCATCGGCGTTTTTGCACGCCATCAGTTTTATTCTTAATTCTTTAGCGCGGGGGAAACCGGTAACATAGGCCTTGAAGTGTTTTTTCATTATATCAAAGTTTTTAGTATTCTTTCCGCCCGAGGCGGATCCTCCTATGGCGGAAAAAAGTTTGGCGTGTTCCAGAAGAACTTGGAGTTTTTTTTCCGTGGTTATGTATGCGCAGTCTGTCTTCACTAAAAGTTTCGGCGGATGATTAATTTGGCATTCGCGCTTCTCGCGAGCCAAATTGGCAAACAGCCACGGATTTCCGAAAATTGCTCTTCCGATCATTACGCCGTCCGCGCCGGAAATTTTCGCTTTTTCTTTCGCGTCGGCAATGTTTTTAACATCGCCGTTGCCTAAAATCAGAGTTTTGTTTTTGGAGGAATCAAATTTGTTTCTGATTTTTACCGCTTCGGCGATTATGTCCCAATGAGCGGGAACTAATGACATTTCTTTTTTTGTTCTAGCGTGGATGGTGATGGCGGCCGGTTTTTCTTCCAGCAATGCGACTAGCCACTTTTTAAATTCTTTTTTGTCGTATTTATCGTAGCCAATTCTGGTTTTTATGGAAACGGGAATATTGCCCGCACCTTTTTTTGTTTGTCTGATTATTTCTTGGGCAAGTTTTGGGTTATTGATAAGCGCCGCGCCAGCGTCTTGTTTTAAGACTTTTTTATCAGGACAGCCCATATTGATGTCTATGCCGTTAAACCTCAGTTTTGTTATGATTTTGGCGGATTTGTAAAAATTTTCCGGATTGGCGCCGAAAACTTGGGCGACTATCGGCCTTTCTTTCTCGGAATATTTAAGAATGGGCAAGAGATTTTTTTTGCCCGCGGAACACAGCCCGTCGCAAGAAACGAATTCAGTGAACATAACGTCTGGTTTTCCATACTTGGCGATAATGCGACGAAAAGCCGTGTCTGTCACGTCCGCCATCGGCGCCAACGCCAAAATCGGTTTATGCAGTTTTTTCCAAAAATCATTGATCATAATAATTCAACTATAACATTGAAACGATTTCAGTAATATTGTATTGAAAAATTTTAGTAAAAAAGTATAATGAAAAATATGCGGGCGTATAGCTTGGTTGGTTAGAGCGTTCACCTGCCTAAATTTTGGGCATATAGCTCAGTTGGTTAGAGCGCGTCACTGATAATGACGAGGTCTCAGGTTCGAATCCTGATATGCCCACATTTTTAAAAATTAATACATCGGTAAATGAACGAATGGCGTTTGGAAAAATATTTACGAAGATTTGTTAAAGGAGGGATTTTTTCAATCCCTTTTTTGGTTTTAATCGTTTCGAGGTCATTGCCTTTTCCTTATATAACCGGTAAGGGATTTTTCTTTATGGTTATCGTTGAGGCGTTGTTCGGCGCATACCTTTCTTTGCTGATTTTAAATAATCAAAAATACGCCCCGCGAAAAAATATTTTATTATTAGCATCGGCGATTTTTCTATTTATTGTTTTTCTTGCCGATATTTTCGGCGTTAATCCGTACAGGAGTTTTTGGTCGACTTATGAAAGAATGGAGGGATTTGTACTGTATTTGCATCTTTTCGGTTTTTTCGTAATTTCTTCATCCGTTTTAAATAAAAAAGATTGGTTTGTATTTTTTCACATTTCCGTTTTTGTCAGTCTTTTGGTTTCGGGATACGCTTTTCTGGAAAAAAGCGGAATTTTAAAAACACTGAATTCTGGACGCGTTTTTTCCACTATGGGAAACCCGATTTATCTCGCGACTTATTTGTTCATACATCTGTTTTTAGTTGTCTTTTATTTTTTTAAAAATGGTGATTATAAAATTAAATTTGCGTATTTTGCTATTTTTATTTTTTTATTTTCAATTTTTGCCATAACCGGAGTAAGGAGCGTTTTTCTCGGCATTGTCGGCGCTTTTATAACGGCATTTTTCATTAAAATGCTGTTGTCGATCGTGAAAAAAGAAAAATTTTTTTGGGGAGTTATGATTATACTTATCGTTTTAATTCCTTTTTTGTTGATAATTTACCGCGATAATGATTTTATAAAGAACAATTCGGCGCTTAATCGTTTTTCCGCGATTGGTTTGTCTGAAAGTACGGCGAAATCCCGCTTTATTTTATGGAAAATAGCGCTTAACAGTTTTATTGAACGACCGATTCTCGGGTGGGGACAGGGAAATTTTATAATTCCTTACGCGGCTAATTACGATTCAAGATTATATGGAAATGAATCGTGGTTTGACAGGACGCATAATACATTGCTGCAATGGTTGGTGGATGCCGGCGTTATCGGTTTGGCCGGTTATTTATTGATTGTCGCTGCGGTTTTGTCGGTATTGAATAAAATACGCAAAAAAAATATTTGGAGTGAAAATCAGCTTATTTCTTTTTGGGCTTTTACGGTTGGTTATTTTATTCACAGTTTTTTCGTTTTTGACGCGTTGGTCAGTTATTTTCTTCTGGCGGCTATTTTAGGATTTTTGGTTTACGAAAGCGGGACGGGAGAAAACGAGAAGCGGTTGTTGACCGGAAATAAATGGTTTTTCTCGTCAAAGATTGTTATTAAATACGCATTGATCGTTTTTATTTTCGCCGTTATTGTTGTTTCGGGGATAGCCGTAAATTATAAAGCGATCAGTCAGGGAAAATTGTTGACAAAATCATTGTCGGCTATTGGGTCGAAAAACGATTCTGATTTATTTGAAACAATAGTTGTCGGATTTAAGAACGCGCTTTCCATTGATTCGTTTGGTTTGGAAGAAACGAGAATGCAATCAGCTGTTTTTATTGTGGACGTGTTTAAATATAAAAATAAATCTGTTCTTGAAGATGAAAATTTTTCCCCGTTGCTTGATATGGTAATCGGGGAAATGGAAGAAGAAATAAAAGCCGATAATTTTAATTTAAGGCCGCTTATTTCATTGGCCCAGCTTTACGAAATAAAATTCATATTGAATAAAAATCAGAAATCTTTTAATTCGGTCGAATCAACGTTTCGCGATGCTTTTCGTTTTAAGAATTATTTGCCGCTTTATTTTTATTTTGCCGAATACCGTATAAATATCGGTGATAATAACGGCGCCGCTTTTATAGCTAAAAATATACTGGAAAACTTCGGCTATTCTCCGAAAATATTGCAAGATGTGATGGAAATTTATGTTGCATCGGGTTATCATGACGATGTATGGAAAATTATTTATAAAAATACCATTTTTGGTCAATGGCCTTCGGTTGCTGATTTTTTGTGGTTTGGGAGAATGGCGATGAAACAGGGCAATATTGTTGAAGCGTTGAAATATGGAGATAGTGCTTTGAAACTTGCGGAAAACAATAAATTGAAAAAAGAAGTATTTTTGTTTTTATATGAAGCGGAAAAAATGTTTGGTGATAAAGGCAAGGCTGAATTTTATAT
Organism: Parcubacteria group bacterium GW2011_GWA2_38_13b; assembly: GCA_000992445.2. GTDB lineage: Bacteria > Patescibacteriota > Minisyncoccia > GWA2-38-13b > GWA2-38-13b > GWA2-38-13b. Next base: position 7,949 of record LBUF02000002.1, on the reverse strand, counting down.
GCGCGAAGCAAACAGTACGGGCCTATAGCATAGTGGTAGTGCAGTCGGTTTGCATCCGACGGGCGGGAGTTCGATTCTCCCTAGGTCCACCAAATTTGATTTGCCGAAGAAGTTGCCTCGGGGCTTCGCCCCTCGCTTCGGCGGGCATTTTTGCAAAAAAATCCGGCGGCATTGAGAAAAGAACGGAAGGTTGATATAATTGATTTGCAAGTCATATAAGTATTATATCACTTTCCATACATTATAATCTACTATGTCCACAATAGGCAAGAACATCAAACGATTTAGACAAGATAAAGGGCTTTCGCAAGATAAGCTCTCCAAACTTGCCGATTTATCTCTCAATACGGTTGTTAAGATAGAGTTAAACGAAAGCCCGAACCCAACCATTGAGACGATTCAAAGAATTGCGAAATCCCTTGAAGTCTCGGTTGATGACCTTTTGAAAAAATAGTTATGACTAAAAAAGATTTCAAAAATAAATATCTCAACAAAATTGTCTGCGGTTCCGCCGTTGATGTTATGAAAGAGTTGCCGGACGGCTCTGTGGATTTGATTATCACTTCACCACCTTATAACCTCAAAAATTCAACCGGAAACGGCATGAAAGACGGACGAGGCGGAAAATGGGCAAACGCCGCCCTGCAAAAGGGCTATTCACATCATAACGATTGTATGCCGCATGACGAATATGTGAAGTGGCAAAGAGATTGTCTGACTGAAATGTTGCGCTTGATACCGGAGGACGGCGCGATTTTCTATAATCACAAGTGGCGTGTGCAGGGTGGCGTTTTGCAAGACCGGCAAGACATCGTAAGCGGTTTTCCTGTCCGGCAAATAATCATTTGGAAACGGAAAGGCGGCCTTAATTTTAACCCCGGATATTTCTTACCGACCTACGAAGTCATTTACCTTATTGCCAAGCCGAAGTTTGCGTTGAAAACCAAAGCAAACGCTCACGGCGATGTTTGGGAGTTTACGCAGGAAATGAACAACGACCATCCGGCCGCCTTTCCGGTTAGTTTAATTGATAGGATTGTCGGATCAATAGACGCAAAAATTGTTCTGGACCCATTTATGGGCTCCGGTACAACGGCACTTTCTGCGCTAAACTTCGGACGGGATTATGTCGGAATTGATATTTCGCCGGAGTATTGCAAAATGGCCGATAATCGCATAAAGCAATATCAATCTCAATCCAAACTTTTCCAAACCGCTTATGAAAAACACGCCTAAAACTTACACAAAACAGGAACTTATCGCTAAGCTGAAAGAAATTTCGGCTATGGGCTTTGTGCCGAATGCTCGCCATAAAAATCATGGCGGTATTGGAAATACGCTTGAAGATTTGCTCGGTATCGCTGAAAACAATCTACCTATTCCGAACGCCGCGGAATGGGAACTGAAAACGCAACGCGCCAAAACTTCCTCGCTTACTACTCTTTTTCATATTGAACCCTCACCGCGCGCGATCCGGTTTGTCCCGCAAGTGCTTTTACCAAAATACGGCTGGGCGCACCAAGAGGACGGCGGGAAATACGCGAAAGGAGAAATGAGCTTCCGGCAAACGATACACGGACAATCGCGAAGCGATAGGGGCTTTAAGGTCGTGATTGACCGCAAAGAGCGAAAGATATTGATTTCGTTTGAAGACGAAAGCGTTGATATTCGGCATAAGGACTGGCTTGAATCAGTCAAAAAGCGTGTTGGTCTCGGCGAGTTGGAACCACAGCCATATTGGGGCTTTGACGACTTGGAACATAAAGCCGGAACAAAACTGCTCAACGCTTTTTATGTTCAAGCCGAAGTGAAAAAGATACGCGGGAAAGAGCATTATCACTATACGAAAGTGATGATGTTGCAGAAGTTTAATTTTGAAGGATTTTTGAAAGCGTTGGAAGAAGGAAAAATTCTCGTGGATTTTGACGCTCGCACCGGACACAATCACGGAACGAAGTTTCGTTTGCGACAGGATTGTTTGCCGATGTTGTATGAGAAACAAACTATAATTCTTTAGAAATATGGCAAACCGCGGAGAAATGTTTAATAGGTTAGTCAAGAAGCGAAAAGACGCCGATGATTTAGTTTTGTGTATGGAGGATGCCGTTGATAAACTTCTTGAAAAAGAAACTTCGTCGCAGAAGCCGGGCATATTACTTGGGAAGATTCAAAGTGGAAAGACCAGGGCGTTCATTGGAATTATGGCCCTGTCTTTCGATAACGGTTATGACGCCGCCATAATTCTCACGAAAGGGACTAAGGCATTATTGAAGCAAACGGTGCAAAGAATGGAAAAGGATTTTGCTGAATTCATACAAGAAGATAAAGCCGAGGTTTTCGATATTATGGTGATGCCAGACAATTTGACCGCATACGAACGAAATAAAAAACTCATTATTATTGTTAAAAAAGAAGTAAACAATATGCGCCGGATTTTAGAGAAGTTGGCGAGTGTTTACCCCGATCTCCGGGAAAAGAGGATTTTAATAGTCGATGACGAGGCAGATTACGCTAGCATAAGTTTTCGTAAACACGCCGAGGCGGTTGAGGTTGGACGCATTTCATCCCAAATTGATGAGTTGAGAAGTATTGTGCAAAAAGTTGATTATCTTCAAGTGACCGCTACACCATATTCCTTGTACCTGCAGCCAAGTATTGTTGAGGACAAGGTTGAGTTTTTACCCAAGCGTCCAGCATTTACTATTTTACTGCCGAAGCACGATGATTATGTCGGGGGCGACTTTTATTTTAATGAAAGCGAAAACGAAGATTCTATCGCCCATTTCGTTTATGAAGAAGTGCCTGTGGAAGAAAGAGAGGTGCTAAAGGAGCCCGATGCCCGCCGGCTAAAATTGGAAGATGTTTTTTCGTCAAATAAAATAATTGTATTAAGGAAAGCAATAGTGAATTTTCTTGTGGGGGCAATCACTCGACGAATACAGCAAGCTAATACTGATAAGCCACAACAAAAATATGCTTTCATTGCCCATAGTGAGATACATAGAAACTCTCACGGTTGGCAACTAGACATTATCCGTGCATTGATAACTGAATTGGCAAAAATAGCAGAAGATAGTCCGCAATCGTTAAATGCCTTAGTTCAAGGATCGTACGATGACATAGAGAGATCAGTGGATAAAATTGATACTTTAACTATGCCTACAATCAATGATGTAATGAGCGGCATAATAAAATCTCTTGTGGACGAGCACATAATGGTTACGACAGTAAATTCTGACAAAGAGGTGGAGGAATTACTGGATAGTGAAGGACAACTCAAACTTCGTAATCCAATGAACATATTTATTGGGGGGCAGATTTTGGATAGAGGTGTAACGGTGAATAATCTGATTGGTTTTTATTACGGAAGAAAACCAAAGAGATTCCAGCAGGATACGGTTTTACAACATTCAAGAATGTATGGAGCTCGGCCACTTAATGATCTCGCGGTTACTCGTTTCTATACAACAATGGATATTTATGAGGTTATGAAACGTATCCATGAATTTGATTCTGCCCTAAGAGAGGCATTTGAAAAAGGTGACCATTCCAACGGTGTTTATTTTATTCGAAAAGATGTTACTGGTAGGCTCGTGCCGTGTTCTCCTAATAAACTTTTGCTTTCCTCGCTCTCAACACTACGACCGTACAAGCGCTTACTGCCAGTTGGATTCCAAACCGGCTATAAATCAAATATCGGGAACATTGTCCAAAAAATCGATGAAGTCATTTCTGGTTGGTTTACTGGGAAAGATGAGGACGAGCCAATCTTGGTAGCACTTAATGATTGTATGCAAGTCGTTGATCTTATTTCTAAAACTCTTGAACTGGACGAGTCTTATTCGTTCAATTGGAAAACATTCAAAGCAAGTCTGGAACACTTATCTTTGCATTCACGTAATACGGCAGAGACGGGAAAGGTGTGGATTCTCATTAGAAAAGAACGAAACGCAAAAAGAATTAGGGAGGGAGGGCGGTTTGAAAATGCTCCCGACACTCCGCAACGAGAGGGTGTTATAGCTAAAAGAGTTTCGATTGACACTCCCTCGCTAATGTTGCTCCGTCAAAATGGTGCAAAAGAAGATGATTGGAGAGATGCGGAATTCTGGTGGCCGGTGCTAATGACACCACAGAACACAGAGGTTACTGTTTTTGCAGAGGAAACAGTATAATAATGCCGTCGCCGAAAAATCCGTCCGTCCGAGCAAGGGAATGGCGGAAGGGGGGTGTGAGGGGAATTCCGCCATTCCCTTGCAAAAAATAGAGGCCAGTCCCGCCGCCCTGCTCGTTGAGAGCAAAACCCAGCAAAAAAGTTTTCTTTTCCTTTTACCTGCCCGCCGAAGCCTCGGCGCAGGCGGGGAAGAAAAAATCGGGCGCGCGCACATCAGGAAATGCAGAGAAAACTTTTTTGCTGGGTGGCGAGTGGTAGCGAGCGGCGGCGGGCTGGCTTCCTTAATTCCGTTCAAAGTAGGTTCGTCCAAAGTTCAGAATATCCCACCATATTGAATTAGTCGCCTCGCTCGGGGCTTCGCCCCTCGCTTCGGCGGGCAGTTTTGCAAAAAAAATCTGGCGGCATCGAGAAAAGAACGGATGGTTGGTATGATTTTGTGTGGTTATCCAAACTTGCCGATTTAGCGTTCAATCAGTTAATGGTTTACTGAAAAAAAATAATTGGAAAACAACATGAATCCTTGGACACAATTAATTAAGGATTTAATAATAATTAATAATTAAAAAATGTTAAATAAAAAATTTTTAATCGGAGTAGTTGTAATAATTATTTTTGCAATAGCCGGCGCGTTTTTTGCTTTGCGTGAATTAACTATATTTAAGTCGGTTTTTCAAAAGTTATCGCAAGAAAAACAGGAAAAAAATAAATCTAAAAATAAAGATTCGAATGTTTCCCGGCCATTGGCGTCCGAAGAAATGCCGTTTGGATTAAGTAATCCGTATAGCCAAGAAGATCTTGAAATAAAAGCCAAACTGCCGGCGGTGTTAAAAGATCTCGGTTTGAGCAAAGACGAAAATGGCGTTGTTGGTTTTATCGTTGATGAGATAGCTAGAAAACATACGGAAGAGACAGCGACCTGTAGCGATACTGCCTGCTCGGGATACGATTTTTCTGACGCCAGAGATTTAATTGACCTTGTTGTTGGTCAAGGAAAAGTGAACTTGTGGGTAGTGATAAACGCTCCATCAAATTATAAATTTACTGATGGAAAAATAAGAGAAGATGGAAAAACTTATTTGCCAGACGGACCAATTTCCAGGCAGGCGTATAAAGGCTATCTTACCGAGATGGTGAATTTTGTGAATTCATACGGCAAGAAAATTTCCGGAAATTCCGATTGGCATGTAGCTCAATGGAATCTTTCCAATGAGGTGAGCTCGGAGTATAAAAGCACTTTTGATGACGATAATTTTGATATAAAAATTGATAAAGCGACTACAGCCTATGCTAATTTCGCGATTGACACATCGGAAATATTAAGAAAATTATCGCCTCAATCAAAAATTGTTTTGGCCGGCGAAGGTTCAGTGTCAAATTTAAGCAATGAGGGGGGGGCGAGTTTGTTTTATAAGCCTCTTTTTTCAAAGCTTAAACAAGCTAATGTTGATTATAGTCTGTTTGACTATTGGGAATCGCACTGGTTTGGAGGGGTTAATAATTATAAAACAAACACGGCTGAGGGAGGCGGTTACGGCGCGAAAGATTTCATCCAATTCTTGAAAGACAACGGCTATGGCGATAAAGAATTTGTCATAAGGGCAGGAGGGACTTATTCAGGACAAGATACTCAAGAAAGAAAAGGATTTATGAATAATTATCAGAGCGAGCAAGACCAAGCAAGGTTTTTAGTTAAGCGGTTTGTTTATAATCTTGGAGCGGGTGTCAAATATATTCCATGGTCAACAATTTATGAACGCGATAAATACCAGGGAGAAAAACATGTGCTTTTCCAATACATAAGCTTGATATACGATGGCTACCCAGACGGTGTTTCAAAAAAGCAAAAATGCGCGGATGCGGAGATAAAAGGAATGTTGCCGTGTCCCGATCCTGGAATGGGCGTGAAAAAACTTTCTTATTACTCTTACAAAAAATTGATTGAAGTTTTGAAAGAAAGCGACTGGAATAATATCCAAACCATTCAAGAGAAAGACGGCATTTATGTTTATAAATTCAACAAAAACGGAAAACATATCTGGGTGGCATGGAATGACAATTCCGCGGAAAAACAAATTGTTATTTCCGGCATAACATCAAGTCAAGTCAAAATCACGGAAGCAACCCCGAAATATGAATTTGGAAAAGAGGTGATTGACTATAACTTCTCTTTCAACTCGGAAAATAAGACGGTTTTCGGAGGGACGGTGGCAATAACGCTATCTGATAAACCAGTATTCGTGGAAGAGAAATGATAAAAAGTATTGAAAGTATGAACTTAAAAATTTTATATGAAGATAATCATTTAATAGCCGTTTATAAATCGGCGGGAGTTTTAGTTCAGGGCGATAAAAGCGGAAAAACGAATTTAATGGATGAAGTAAAAGCGTATATGAAAATAAAATATAAAAAACCGGGAAATGTTTTTTTGGGACTTTTACACCGTTTGGACAGACCGGTTTCGGGGATTGTTTTATTTGCTAAAACAAGCAAGGGCGCGGCGCGGCTTTCGGAACAATTCCGAAACAGATCAATCAAAAAAATTTACCACGCGATAGTTGTTGGAAAACCGCCAAAACAAAAAGACAAGCTTGTTCATTATTTAAAAAAAGATACTAACAATAAAAAAGCATTGGCATGCGAAGAACAAATCGCGGGATGTCGGCGCGCGGAACTTGAATATAGATTATTAAAAACAAAAAATAATTTTTCGTTTTTAGAAATAAAACTTGCAAGCGGTCGGTTTCATCAGATTCGTTTTCAACTTGCGGTTATCGGATGTCCGATCGCCAATGATGTAAAATACGGAGCCGGTAAAAATTTTATCGGAAGTAAAAATATAACTCTTTCGGCAACCGGTTTATCGTTTCAATTGGCGACAAAAAATGAATGGAAAAATATTTCAATACCAGTTCTTCCGGAATGGAAACAATATTTTGACAATGAATAACGCCGATTCAGTTAATTTTGCCCGCCTACGGCAGGTAGGCTTGACAGGATTTTTGGGTTTGTTATTATGACAAGTGTTAATTCATAAAGTGTAAAATAATTCTTAATTTTTTAATGTATAATTTTTTGTATCAAATTTATAAAAGCGGTCCTATGTAGCTGTTATTTTTGGATGTGTGATTTTGACCGCTTTATGGGTGGTCTTTTTATTTTTTACTTCACTCATTTATTTCGCAAAAATATGGTTGGGGAATAAATGAGTGGAGTTCTCGTAAAAGAATTCTTGAACCTTAATAATTGAATAGAAATAAAAGGGTCGTATAAATTATGCCATTAGGTATATATTTATACGTTTAACTTTAAAAAATTATCTGGGGTAGGTTATTCATATAAGGGCGCATGGAGGATGCCTTGACATAAAAAGGCGATGAAGGACGTGGCGTAACTGCGATAAGCTTCGGGGAGGTGTTTAGCGACCTTTGATCCGGAGATTTCCGAATGAGACAACTCTGCCGTGCAAACCACGGCAACCAATGCGTAGCACTGGAATTTTAAATTTTTCCGCCAAAGGCGGATCCCGCTCAATGGCGGGACAATTTTCAATCAATTTTTAATGACTTAATTTTCAAACATTAAAAAATTAAAATCATTATTTAGAAATTAAAAATTAAAAATTAGAAATTAGAAATTCCACTGCTGCGCAGTGGAGCATACCCGCTGAAGTAAAACATTTCAGTAAGCGGAGGAAAAGAAATTATTCCCTTAGTAGCGGCGAGCGAACAGGGAGAAGCCCAAACCCAACCGTACCTCACTGTGTTTGGAATGGAATTTT
>LBUF02000001.1 GCA_000992445.2 Parcubacteria group bacterium GW2011_GWA2_38_13b | reverse complement strand
ACTGGTTCCGCGCTTCATTTACAGCTAAAACTACCCAAGGAACAATCAAAGAATATTTTATAGAATCCGGAATAACAAAAGTGGGAAACTACAATAAAGCTATTGAACGTTAACCGGCGGTAAAGAAACAATCCAGATTTTATCAACCGGAATTGTTTCTTTTATTTATTTTTTACCTTATCACTAAACGAAAAAATTACCACGATCCCCGCAAAAAACCAAAACATTAAAGCCAAATCGTTTTTCCAATAAATCGTATCCACTAAACCATGAACAAGAAAATAAGTTAAAAAAGAAATAACCAACAAATAAAGTTCCTTATAATTTTTTATACTTGCGCTAGAATACAGCATAATAATCATATATATAAAACCAATTATCCCCAAAACGCCGGTTTGCAACCAAAATGCCAAAAAAATATTATGAGGCTGGGAAACGGCCCACTCTAAATAGGGAATAAAGTATTTTTGATATGCCAAATAATATTCCTGAAACATTCCCGGTCCAATGCCTAAAATCCAATTATCGCTTAAAATTTTCGTCGCGCTTCGCCAAATCATCAAACGGGAATGCAAAGACGACCGGCCTCCATTGTTAAAATAATCGGCAACGGCCGAAAGCTTCAATATTACCGCAACGGATAAAAGAACCAAAAAACCAAAAAAACAAGCAACCCCTTTTCTATTAAACAACTGCGGATATCTTAAAAATATCCGATATTTTAAAAACAACCAAAGCAATATGCCAACGAATAAACCGACCCACGCGCCGGAAGAACCGGTCGCGTAAAGCAATAAAACCATCAATGCCATTCCCAAAAATAAAACCGCTTTTCTTGTCCCATTTGCTTTAAAGAAAAAATATAAATTAACCAAAAAAACCGGCGCTAAAAACATCGCCAAATGATTGGGCGACAAGTAAAAAGCGCTCAATCGGCCGTCATAAGTTAAATTTCCGGATAATAAATACGCGGAAGCGATTATTGCCACTAAATATCCGGAAAACAAAAACCAGCGCAATAAAATATCAATCTTTAAGTCCTGCTTTTTTGCGTCCATACGCCCAAAAACATCAAGAAATACGGTAAAAAACAATAAAGGACCCAAAAAATATCCCTTCCAAATACCGGCGGACGCGATCAAATTTGAAGAAAAAATAGTGGAAAGAGTGGCGCCGTAAAATAATAATAAAACGGGTATCCAAATTTTGGCATCAAAATTTATTTTCCGCCCCTTTTTGAATTGAAAAAGCCAAACAATAAATAAAATATAAATCAAAATTTCAAGAAAAGTAAACGGCACGCCAAAAAATGAAAACCGGATCAAATAAGCGGGTATCGCAAAAACAATAAAATTTAATAAATAAAATATCATACGCGCTGTTTCACATTTAGCGTTAAAAATGCGTTGATTGCCAAAACTGTCATCAATACCGGCAAAACGATAGGGGAATAAATAGCCGTGTCAAAAAAACTTTGGACGATAAACCAAAATAACGCCGCCATTGTTCCGATTAAATACGCGGTATTAAGTTTGTCAATTATAATGCCGCTGAATAAAATCTTCGCGTTTTCCCAAAACATTACCGCGAAAATTCCTATCCACAACAATAAACCGATAATTCCCATTTCCGCCCAAATATCCAAATAAAGATTGTGCGCGTATATGGGCGTGCGGTAATTATCCCCGAAATAATCGCCGCTTTTATTATCATAAAACCAATCGGCGATGACGCCGCTGAAAATATCTTTTCGCTTCAGATTATTTAATGTTTCTTCTTTTTCATTAAGGTTTAATTGATAACTGCCAATACCGGAACCATATACTGGATATTTTTCTACAACAGACCACGCCTCGCGCCAATTCTTTAATCTTCCGGCATTGGAAATTTCTTCAACATTAAAAATAGAATGAAAACGATTATAAACAGGGGGGTATAACGCGCCACTTAATATTATCGCTATGAAAATCAGCGCGAGAATAACGCTCTTTTTTTTTGCTTCACCTTTAAACCGTAAAATAAAAAAAATAAATATTCCCGCGATGAGGCCCAAATAAGCGGATCGGGAAAATGTTAAAACAGTCGCCGCGAATAAACATAAAATCCCCGCCAAATAAATAATTTTATCTTCAGACCAAAAATAAAATATTCCGGAAAGCGCCAACGGCGCGGTTAAACCGATATAAAATCCGAAAGTATGGGGATCGGGAAAAAATCCGACAGCCCGCATAATTGTTTTACCGGAAATATCTGCAAACCAACTTTGATAGCGAAAAACCGTTGCGCCAAATTCCTGTCCTAAAAAAACAGGGAAAAAATTTCGCGCCCAAAAATGAAAAACCACGTCGCCGTTCCAAATAAACTGACCGAGAAACTGAACCAAAGCCGAAATGGCGGCCAAAAACGCGGACAATGACATAAAAAATATGGTTGATTTTGGCGCAACAGCGGTTCGCAACGAATTTTTTCCGCCATCGCTTTCTGTAAATAACGCATAAAGCGTCACCCAATAAAACGGAGTTATGGAAACGAAAACCAACCACTTACGCAAACCCCAAACCCAATTTTCGCTCCACAAAACAGATAAAGCGCTAAAAAATAAAAATACCAGCAATAGCCAGCCAATTTTATCTTTTTTTATTTTTACTGATAATTGCGTTCGCGATTCCTTTGTCAAATTAAAAAATTTAGCAATACAAATAAAAAATAACGTTATAATCATTAGTCTGCCGGTGGCAATATCAACACCGGCAACTGGAGGATTTAGGGCAATTTGAAACGGGAAATAAAAAATAAGGAAAAAAAATCCGTAACGAAAATAACGCCACGATAACACCGCGTAAAGCGATAAAAATACGGAAACAATAATAAAATAAAGCATTTTTTATATTAAGCGCAAGAAAAACTGTTCTTCTGTGCTTAATTCTTTTTTGCAATTACGGTCTTGAGCGTTCTCTGGCCTTAAAAAACAACGCTAAATCGTTCTTATTTAAAGCCCTTAATAAATAAATAACAACGAAATAAATGAAAGCGCCTATGCTTGCATCCCATAATAAACTCAAATCGCCGATAAAACTAAGCGTCGCGTACATAACCAAAGCTCCAACCAATGCCTTGAGCGCCGTTTTCATAGACGGAAAAAATTTGATATTCACGGAGATCAAAACAAACATCAAGATGGTAACCAGCATTTCCGTAAAAATCGCGCTGATCGCCGCGCCAAAATAAGAATATTTTGGAATTATAATAATATTGGCGGCGATATTAAAAATTGCGCCGGCGCCGTATATCCAAGCCGCTGTTTTTTGACGTCCCAAAGCGATAATAGAATTACCGAACAAATTACCGAAAAATATAAACACGATGGCAAAAGCCAGTATCTGCAAGACAAGGGGAGTATCTGTTAAAAAATCAGGTCCGCCGATCAAAAGTATAATGGATTTAGCCGATACAATAATGCCAAAAACAACCGGCATTACCGCAAGCGCTAAAATATCAAAACTTTTTTGAAAAATAAACTTGAATTTTTCCTTATTGGAAACAGCATAATCTGACAGCAATGGCATCATAACACCAACAAACATCGCGGGGAAAAATATCAAATTCTCCAAAACCTTATACGCCAATCCATAAATACCGACATGATCGGCCGGCTTCATAACCGAAAGCAATATAATGGCCAACCTAAAATAAACCGCGGTCAACGCTATTGAAATGGCAATGGGCAACGCTTCCTTAAAAATCTTTTTCCAAAAGACAAAATCAAATTGTAAAACAATCGGAACAAAACTTCTGGCATACAAGAAAATAACTATAAAATTAACAAAGCTTCCCAATGTCAAAGCCGCGACAATCCACAAAAACCCCAATTGCATTTGAATAAACCAGACAACCAACGCCAAATTAACAATCCTGCCGGCAATTTCCGCCAAAGCCACTCGATCCATTTTTAAATATTTCTGAAAAATACCGATAAGCACTTGGGATGAAGAAAGAAAGAAAAAAGAAAAAGCGCCGATAATTACGCCGCTTTTTACGATATTCCTGTATGGAAAAAAAAGACTTATACCCGCCGCCGCCCCCAAAACAATTATTAAAGAAATAAGACGCAAAGAAAAAATATTCCCGATAATTTTTTTTTCATCGGCTCCCGGACGCGAAATATCCCTGACAAGCAACGAATAAAGACCAAGGTCGGCAATAATGCTAAAAATGGAAATAAACGATAAAATAGTAACATACTCTCCGAATATATCCTTGCCAAGATAACGGGTAATGAATCCGATATTCGCCAAAGCGATAATAGTGCCCGCAATTCGAGCCATTATGGATATAATGGTATTAAAAGCGATTTTTCTGACGATCACTTTGAAAAAATGCCGATACGCAATAATTTATTGCGAAAAAACATTTTCTATAAATACTAATAACTTATACCGGTTTTATAACAACGCACCTTTCGCAACCTTCGCCGGCGCTTTCCGTAATTACCGTTTCGCCATACGCTATAATTTCTAAATGAACAATTCTCCTCTCAAACGAAGACATTGGCTGCAATACTACTGGTTTTTTTGTAAACTCCGCTTTATTGGCAAAATTTCGCGCCATTTCTTTAATAAATTCAATCCGGCCTTTTCTATAATCATTAACATCCAACGAGAATGAAAATTCTTGCCGATCTCCCATTTTTTTAAAAACTATTCTTTTAATTAAAGATTGGAGTGCGTTAAGATTGTCGCCGTTGGCGCCAATCAATAAACCGGATTCAGGCGTTTTTATGTTAAAAATTAAAATATCGGCGCTTTCGTCTTTCTCAATATCAATACCGTAATCAACGTTAAAAAAATCCAAAACACCAGAGATAATATCTTTTATTTCATCTTGATGGTTCATAAGTTTAAATTATATTACCGCATTTTTCCGATTTATCAAATATTGCTGCGCAACGGAAAATAGGGTAGTGATAAACCAATATAAAGGAAGTCCTGCCGGCAATCGCCACGATATGAAAACAATAAACATCGGCATTAAATAAGTCATCTGCGAAGACATCATATTAGCCATATCATTGGGGGATGATTGCGCTTTTGGTTTGTTTTTAAACATTAATTTTGACTGGTAAAATTGCGCTAATCCGGTTAAAAGCGCTAAAATCCAACTTGGTTTTGATAAATCCAAAATACCAAGAAACATCATATTTATCAAACCGGGATTGGAAACAAACCCATAAAACCCGTTTATTTTCTCAGGGTTTAATCCATTAATAAAAACCCAGTACAGGGAGATAAGAATCGGAAACTGTATAAGCATCGGCAAGCATCCGCCCAACGGATTAACCTTGTTTTCAGCGTAAAGTTTTATAAATTCCTGACTCTGCCGCGCCCTGTCGTCTTTATATTTTTCTTTAATTTCTTTTATTTTCGGTTGAAGCGCCGTTAATTTAAGCTGTGATTTTAATGCCTTGTTATTTAAAGGGAACAAAGCAAATCTTACAATCAAAGTGAGTAATATTATCGCTACGCCCAAATCGTGTCCGGGAAGAAAATTATATATCAATATCAAAGCGTTAAAAAGCGGTTCATATAAAATAATGCGAAAAAATGAAACCATAATTTAAAAAAATAATTTAATCATTATAAGGCAGTTCATCCACCCCGCCCACAGAACAAGGATTGCATCTTAAAAGACGTTTAATGCTCAAATTGATTCCTTTAAAAAAACCGAATTTATCAATCGCTTCGTAGCAATAAACAGAACAAATAGGATAAAATTTGCAGGAAAAATTCAAAAAACCGAAGCATCCTTTATGCCCCGATAATGTATTTTGATAAAATTTAATTAATTTTAAACTGATTATTTTCAGCATTTCAGCAATAAATACAAAATACTTATTCCAAAAAATTATTATTATCAAAAAAGGCTGACAATAATTTTTCCGCTTCCTCATATTTTATGCCGTAAAATTTCCGAGATTTAACACCGACAACAATATCATACCCTCCGCGTATCTTTGTTAAATTAGAACGAACAAACTCCCTCATCAACCGTTTAACCCTGTTTCTTTTTACGGCTTCCTTGAATAACTTTACCCCCACCACAAAACCAAACCTGGAATAGCTTAGTTTATTGGGTAAAAATTTCAAATAAAACAAAGAATTACTTCGCAAATATCCTTTTTGAAACAAATAATCAAAATCGGCGCTATTGGTAATACGATACTTTCTTGAAAACATTAAATAATTAATTCAATCATTTAACCAATTAAACGGTCAATTTTTTTCGTCCTTTGGCCCTGCGCCTACTTAAAACAATCCGACCGGTTTGAGACTTTAATCTCTTTCGAAAACCATGACGCCTGATTCTTTTTATCTTACTTGGTTTATATGTCGTTATTTTCATATTTATTTTTTATATTTATATATATAAATTATCACAAAAATCAAAACAGGGCAATGCCAAACGGATCTTAACCGTTATCCACCGTTAATTCACACCTTATCAACAAATTTGTATATTTCCAGGGCACTCTATTATATGCTATTATATAAAAATAAACATTCGTAATCAAACACTATGGTTACTATAAATACTAGCTTGCCGTCATTGGACGAATTATGGAAAGCGGCTTTGGGAGAAATTGAAATCAATTTGTCAAAAGCAAATTTTATTACATGGTTTAAATACACCCACATAATCAAACGCGACACGGATGGCGTTGTTGTTATAAGCGTTCCCAATGGCTTCTCTAAGGAGTGGCTGGAAAATAAATATAGCAAACTAATATTAAGGGTGGTTAGAAATATAGACAAAGAAGTAAAAGAGGTAAAATTTGAAATATCGGGAACCGTAACGGTGAAAATCAACCAAGCGCAGAATAATAATACGGGTAAAAATCAATTATGGTTAGTTGATAGTAAAATAAACACCGACACTAATTTAAATCCAAAATATACATTTAATTCTTTTATAGTCGGGGCTTCCAATGAACTTGCTTACGCGGCTTCCTTAGCTGTCGCAAAAAACCTCGGTAAAACCTATAATCCATTACTCATATATGGAGGAACAGGACTTGGAAAAACCCACCTACTCCAAGCGATAGGCAATGAAATTTCAATAAAATCTCCGGGTAAAAAAATAAAATATCTGGATTCTGAAAAATTTACAAATGAATTTATAGATGCGCTAAAAAACGGCGGCACCGCTAATTTTAAGGATAAATACAGAAAAGTCGACGTTTTAATCATCGATGATGTTCAATTTTTAGCCAAAAAAGAACAAACGCAAGAAGAATTTTTTCACACATTCAATGCTTTATATGAAAAAAATAAACAAATAATCCTAAGCTCCGATCAGCCGCCAAAACTAATAGCAACAATAGACGACCGTCTTCGCTCAAGGTTTGAAGGAGGAATGGTAGCTGATATAACTCCGCCCGACTACGAAACGAGAATGGCGATACTAAAAACAAAACTAGAAGAATCTTTGCAGGAAATAAACGAAAAAACACTAAATTGGATAGCCTTAAATATAACAAAAAACATAAGGGAATTGGAAGGCGCCCTTAATAAAGTATTGGCTGTTTGTAAATTAAACAATGATTTTAATGAAGAAAAATTACCAAGCATTCTTTCCGAATTTACGGCAACGTCATTACAAACAATAACCCCAATAAGAATACTAAAGGGGGTATCAGAATTTTACGAAATAAAAATAGAAGATTTATGCAATAAAAGCAGGAAAAAAAACCTGGTTTATCCAAGACAAATCGCCATGTATCTCTTAAGGGAAGAATTGGGTTATTCCTATTCAAATATAGGCGATAAGCTAGGGAACAGGGATCACACCACGGTTATTCACGCTTGCAGTAAAATAACAAATGAAATTATTAAAAACGAAAGATTGTCATCGGAAATCAAGTTAATAAAAGAAAAATTACTTAACGTCCGGTAAAAAAATGCAGTGTAAAAAATGTTAATAAACCGTTTATTACTATGTGTATAATATTACTTATAAATGGTTTATAAAAATACATAATAACAGGAATTTTTTTTTAATAAAATTGATGCGCAAAAAATCAACATATTATAAACAGAGATATCAACACTTTATTAAACATTAAAAATCAGTAAATCACGCTATAAATATAGTTTTTCCACAAAATATTTCCTTACTACTACTATAATTAGTAATAAATATTTTTAAACTATTGTAATAATATGAAATTAGTTTGTTTGCAAAAAAATTTACAAAAAGGTCTCAATATCGCGGAAAAAATAGTTGGAAAAAATACCACGTTGCCCATATTGAATAATATTTTATTGGAAACACAAAATGGGTTATTGAGCATATCGTCAACAAATTTAGAAATCGGCATAAATTGCCGTATATCCGCTAAGATAGAAAAAACGGGAAACATTACAATTCCGGCTAAATTATTTTCCGGATTTGTAAATAATCTGCCAAATGACAAGATTTTTTTGGAAGTAAAAAATAATAATCTTAGCGCGAAGTTATTAAACTATAAGGCTACTATAAGTGGAGAATCGGCTGATAATTTTCCCATTATACCAAAGATAACAGGAGAAGAATTATTTACTATTAATGCGGCTGTTTTTAAGAATGGGCTTAATCAGATTATTTGCGCCGCTTCTCTTGCCGAAAATCGTCCGGAAATAAATGGCATTTTTATCAATATCGTTAAAGGTAAAATTATAATGGCGGCTACCGATAGTTTTCGTCTTGCTGAAAAAACAATTAATTTTAATAAAAAAACGGAAAATAACATTTCTTTTATTATTCCCATTAGAGGAGCGCAGGAATTATCGAGAATTTTAAGTGAAAAAAACGGTGAAATTGATTTGGTTATGAATAAAAATCAAATATTATTCAGTATTAAGGATAATGATATAGAGGAACCGCGAGTTGACTTGGTTTCTCGTTTAATAGATGGGAATTTTCCCGACTATAAACAGCTTATTCCGAAAGATTTTAAAACTAAGTTAATAATAAATAAAAATGATTTATTTAATGCCGTAAAGATAAGTAGTGTTTTTAGCGGTAAGATAAATGACGTAAAGTTCAGTATTTTCGGCGCAAAAAAGGAGGTAGATGTTGCTGCTAAGGATTTTAGCGCCGGCGAAAATATTTCAAAGATAAGCGGTGAAATCACCGGTGATGATTTGGAAGTTACTTTTAATTATAAATATATTATCGATGGTCTTAATAGTTTGAGCGGCGAGAAAATTTTTTGGGGTTTTAATGGTCCGACTCAGCCGGCTCTTTTAAGGGTTTTGGACGATAGGGATTATTTTTATATCGTAATGCCAATACGTAATCAATAAATTATTTATGTTTATATCGTTAAAATCCGTTTTTCCGCGTTTTTTAAACAAAATAGATCAAAAAAATAAGGTTTATAATTTAAACGCCCTTGATGTTTTTAAGGATGTTGTGAAAAAAGAATTTGGCGAAGAAATTGTTGATTTTATTAAACCAGTAAAAAGTCAAAATAGTAATTTATTTATTAAGTGCGCTAATTCCGGCGCGGCGTCGGAAATAAGATTTAAAAAAATAAACATAATAAATAAGATTAACCATCGTTTAAAGTATTTAAATAAAGGAGAAATAAGGGATATTGTTTTTATTTAAATTAGTTAAATCGTTGATTGTGGAAAAAAAGGACATCAAAAAAACAAAAAACGAGAAATTTGAACTATTTTTAGATAAAATAGCGTCGGAAGCCATTGATTTTTTATCTGAAAAAGATGTGGAGATAAAAGATCAATGGGATTTATGGAAAAAAACAGGCGATAAAGCGTGTTTAAAAGTATGCCAGGACAAAATACGGGAAAATTGGAAAGATTTTACAGTTCATGGGATATCAAGTTTTGATGATAAAAAAAACAAAGTTGAGTTAAGGAAAAAATCGGATACGGACGGAAATACGTCTGTTGGTTTATTAAAGGAAGCCGGTTTTAACACGGATAATGTTAAATTTATTAAACAGGGAGAATTTTTATCGGGTTATATTAATCTTGATACCGGATTTAAGAAGGGAGCGGCGGGAGATAAAAAGAGAAAAACAGCTTGGCTTGATCATCATGGAGGGGATATTACTAAAAAAAATCTTCCGGCGGCCCGTTCAACGTACCTTTTTTTAAGAGCGCTTCATTTTTTTGGTAAAAACGAGGCGCTTAAAAATCTGACAAAATTTGTTTCTCAAGTTGACCGCGCCGCTTTTCCGGAACAAGAAAAACTATTCAAGGATAGTTATAAAATGGTTTTCGGTCTTTATAGAAAAATGAATTTTGACCAACTTTATGATTATTTTAAATTCGGAAAGCGCCCGGATGATATTTTAAGCGAAAGCGATTTGGATAAATTTGGTTTAGTGGAAGCGAGTAAAGAAAGAAAAAAGAAAATTGAAAACTCAATAAAAGAAATAAACCGGCTTAAAGACGACGGTTTTGCCGTAGATACGGAGTTTGGAAAAATTATTATAGACATTGATCATAAAGTGAATTTGGGCGGCGAAGCGGCCATGGCGGCCGGACTCGATGGCTATTTGCTTTTTGATCAAAAATCGGAAAGCTTCTTTATTGTTGTTAAAGAGAGGGATAAAAAAAATTCTGATTTAACGAAATTAAATATTACTCAAGGAATTGCGGTAAAGAATAATATGGTGATGAGGCCGATAAGCGAAGATCGGTTAAATATTTCTCTCGGCGAAATTATAAAAAAAATGGGCGGGAATATTAAAAAATATGGCAAGCTGGAAAAAACCGTTAACGCTTTGGAAATAAGAAATAATGTATTTTTATTTAAACCGATATTGAGTAAAGACAACAAAGAACGTGATAGTTATATCGCCCCAATAAAAGGTATTTTTTCATCCAAGGGATTTTTTGATAAAATAGCGATATTTCCATCTGGTTTTCGTCCGGAAGACGGAAAGAGTTATAGTGTAAGAGTAAAGTATGATTCTAATCCGGGCGAAAGAAAGGGAATATATATTTTGGAGGTTTTAAATAATGATAATAAATTAAATAAAAAAAATATGAGTATCGAAAAACCCAATTTGGATAAAAAAGAATCGGTTGTTGGCGTTGATAATGGCGCGGAGATAAAAATTCCTCCAATAAATACCGGCAATGAGGGTGAAAAAGAAGATGCCCTTGGCGACGATAAAGGGGGCGTTATTAATGAAAAAAAGAATGAGATATATGAAACAAAAAAGGAAAAAATGGAGCGGTTGCGGTATGAATTAAAAGGTCTTGTTTTGCAAAAAGAACCAAAAAAAGAGGAGAGGTTGATATTGCAAAGGGATATTAAAAATTTAGAATATGATATACAAAAACACCGTGACGATAAATTAGAAATAATGAAAGATCGGCCCCAAAAACCATGGCTGAAAAGAAAAATTTTACAATCCAATGAACCAGAAAAACAAGAAAAAGCCTTTGGGAAATTAGAAGAAATGCGTCAAAAGGAAGCGAAAAAATTTTTGGAAAGAAAATTTCGCGAATTAGCGCACGCCGGAAAAACAAAAGAAGCGGCGGAATTGGCGGATAAAGCCGCTTCTAAAGAAGAAATCGGCATAAGAACGGAAAAAATCAGGGAAAAAATAGTCAATTTGGAAAAAGAAGCCGACGCGCTTTTTAATGCCGGCAGAAAAGAAGAAGCGAAAACGGTTGTCAGACAGATAGAGGATTGGGAAAATCAAATAAAGAATATGAAAGTGGAATCATTTGATTCGCGAAATATTCAAGAGGTTCAAGTAGACGCGGAAGAAGCTTACGGGGAATTAAAAAAACATAAAGAAAAATTAAATAATTTAAAACCGTTTTTTAAACCAAGCAAGAAAGCGTATATCGGCCATGTTCTTACACTTGGATTACTTTACGGAATAAATGTCGCCTATCTTTATTTTAAATACAGAAAACCAAAATTGATTGAAAAAACGGAGTATAAAATCGCTAAACACGAATACCAAAAAACCAAAAAAGACTTATTGGTGAAATTGGCTCAGGAAATAACCAAAGAAGCCAATTATTACGCCATTTCGGAAAAATTATCCCGGATGATTGGCGATGAAAAAGATAAAATAAGAAAAAACATACTGATTGATATTTTTTCTTTGCATCAAAAACTTGGATCTCCCGTTCCGGCGGTTGATTTACTGGGCCATTTTTTGTATAAAAGAAAAGTTTTTATCAATACTTCTCTCGCGAAAATAAAATCTCTCGCGGGCCTGGCCCAAAAAACGAAGTTGATTTAATCGGCGATATTTATCGCGGTCTCTATTTCTTCCGTGTTGCCGTAAATATCGTAGGCTTTGATTTTAATTTTGTGTTCCCCCGCATCAATGCTTGGGGAGATAAATAAATTCACCGCGAATGGTTTTGTTGAGTCGCCGCCGATAAGGTTTTCATCAATAAAGAAATTCGCCTGTGATATTTTATAATTGCTTTGAATATCAGTTTCAATCCGGCTAAACTCTCCCTTTTTGTATGTTTGTTGTTCGCGCGGAGATAGAATATTGATTTTTGGTTTATTCTCCAATGTGTGAATGTTGTCGTATTCTGTCGGCAGTTCCCGGTTAAAAACAAAACATTTTTCCGTCTCGTTAAAATTTTCCGTATCTTCTATGGAAATTTTTTCTTTAATGCAGCGCGGCTCTTTTGACCATTCGGCAATCGGCCATTCCCAATTGGCGAATTGCGGGTTATTTTCCGGCGTTTCGGGAAAACTCCCACGGATATTGCCGGTATTTATATAATATAAAATACTGCGAGCTTCAAAATAAATTTTTTCTTCTATTAAATCGGGCGGCGTCAATTCGGTGGCGATTTTTCCGGAAATTTTGTCAATTTTGTAAGTTTTGCCGTCAAGATCGCCGTCTAAAATATTCTTGCCGGTAATAACTTTTTGCGGAGCGTTAAATATTTTTATTTCTTTGTCTTTTAGCGCTTCTTTCATAAAAGCATTCCATATTGGAGCGGCAACGGAAGAGCCGTCCGCTTTGATCATAGCCGCGTTATTGTTGTTGCCGACCCATACGCCGACAACTAAATCCGGTGTGTAGCCGACTGTCCAGGCATCTCGATACTCTTGGGTTGTGCCTGTTTTCACTCCCGCCGGTATACTGCCCAAATTAAGATAATTTGATTCGCCGAATATTGGCGAGCGCAAGTCGTTGGAAGATAAAATGCCCGTTATTTGTCTTGTAATCTCGGCATCTAAAACTTGCTCTCCTTGCGTATTTTCCGGATTAAATTCTTCAATTATTTTTCCGTTGCCGTCCTCAATTTTAATTACGGGCTTTATGGGATATTTTTTTCCTTCGGTCGCAAAAACCCCGTAAGCCGCCGTTTCGTCCAGAAGAGTGACTTCTCCGCCGCCGAGAACCAAAGATAAGCCATAACGATTAGAATCGTTTAATGTCGTGATTCCCATTTTTTGAGCAAGTTTTATTGTATCTTCTGTACCGGCTATATATAAAACTTTAACCGCCGGTATATTCAATGATTGGGCAAGCGCGCTTTGAATTTTTACCGGTCCTCTATGGCGCGAATCGTAATTTTGCGGATGATAACATTCAAGACCATATTGATCTTTTTCTTGCGACGCATCCGCGGAACAGTTGGCGTTGAATTCCGTTTTTAAATCAAATATTAGAGTGTCGGGCGTTAATCCTTTTATAAACGCTTGGGCGTAAGCAAATGGTTTAAAAGATGACCCGGGTTGGCGCGGCCTGATTGTTACGTTAACATTTCCGTCATTTTTGGGGTCAAAATAATCGTATGATCCGACCATTGATAATATCTCTCCGTTATTGGGGTTTATGGCTACCAGAGCGGCATTATTCGCTTTATGACTTTGCCGGTTTATTTCAACCCGTTCTTTAACGATTTTTTCGGCTTTTTCTTGCAAATCCCAGTCAAGCGTCGTTATCACCTTAAAACCTCTTGTTTCTATGGCATCTTCGCCGTATTTTTCAACTAAGTAGGATTTTATATACATAACGAAGTGTGGCGCGCGGATGTTGCGGAATTCTTGGGAAAATTCCATTTCTTCGTTTTTCGCTTTTTCCAATTCTTCCCCGGTAACATATCCTTGGGCAAACATTTTTTCTAAAATATAAAGTTGTCGGTTTTTCAAATCTTTTTTATTGTTGCCGTAGGGAGAATAATAAGTCGGCGCCTTGGGAAGTGTGGCAAGAATAGCCGATTCGCCCAACGTTAAATCTTTAGCGGTTTTATTAAAAAACGTAACGGCGGCCGCTTCAATGCCGTAAGCGTTTGATCCGTAGGGAACTTGATTCAGATAAAAACTCAAAATTTCATCTTTGGAATATTTTTGTTCCATTTGCAGGGACAGTATTATTTCCTTGATTTTTCTTGTAAATGTTCTATCTGACGTTAAAACGGCTTGTTTGATAAATTGTTGGGTAATAGTCGATCCCCCTTGCCGTATTTGCCGATTTTTAATATCAATCCAAAGTGCCCTGATTATACCTTTAACATCAAAACCGCTGTGTTTGTAAAAATCATCATCTTCAGCAACAATAGTCGCGTTTTTAACATATTGCGGTATTTCGTCAAAAGGTATGATTGTCCTTTTTTCTTCTCCGTGAATATCATATAAAAGAATTTTGCCGGTTCGGTCGTAAATTTTGGTTGATTGGGTGATTTTTCTTTCTGATATTTCGGCGGGATCCGGCAGGTCTTTGGCGAAATAGGCGAATATCCCCGCGATAAATAAAAGTAGCAATATAAACATTACCGCGATAATTATCAGCGCGGTTTTAATGAAATGTCTGTATTTTTTACGCGAACGATGTTTATAAGGATAATCCATACCATTACATTAAGATAAAATTATCATTGAAGCAAGAATAATTGTTTATTTATCGCGCTTGTTATAGTATTATTAAATTATGATGAACTCCGTTAAAGCTTTATGAAATATTAACGGCGGCATCAAATAAAAAGTCGTAATTATGTTTAAAAAATCGGGAAATAAAACAATATGAGTAAAAACTCTAACGGGGCGAACAATACAATTGTTGATCATAAAAAGATAGACGAAATATTGGATCGGGGCATGATCGTGGAAATTTTGCCGTCAAAAGATGAATTTAGAAATAAACTTTTGAGCGGCGAAAAGATGCGTTTTTACATCGGTTTTGACGCTACGGCACCCAATTTACATTTAAGCCATGCCAAGAATTTTATGTTTCTGGAAAAAATCCGTAAACTCGGTCATGAAGTTATTGTTCTTTTCGGCGATTTTACGGCAACGATCGGCGATCCCAGCGATAAAGATTCCATTCGCAAACGATTGTCGCGTGAAGAAGTGGCGGTTAATGTTAAAAAATGGCGGGGGGTGATAAAACCATTGATGGATTTTGAAGATAAAAATAACCCCCCGAAGATAATGTATAATGGCGATTGGCTTCGCAAATTAAATTTAGAGGATTTAGTCGGTTTGGCAAGCAATTTTACCGTTCAGCAAATATTGGAGCGCGATATGTTCCAAAAACGGTTGAAAGAAAATAAGCCGATATATTTGCACGAATTTTTATATCCTTTGATGCAGGGCTATGATTCGGTGGCAATGGATGTTGATGTGGAGGTGTGCGGGACGGATCAAATTTTTAACGCGCTGGCAGGGCGGACTTTACTAAAAAAATTAAAAAATAAAGATAAATATGTGGTGGCGCTTACATTGATGGAAAATCCGAAAACCGGCGAAATGATGTCGAAAAGTCGGGGCGTTGGCGTTTTTTTAGACGCTTCGCCGGACGATATGTATGGCCAAATTATGGCCCAGCCGGACGAGATGTTGGAAATATTATTTACTAACAATACTTATTTGCCATTGGATGAAATAAAAAATATTTTGGAACAAGAAAATCCGCGGGACGTAAAAATGCGGTTAGCGTTGGAAATCGCTAAAATATTTTACGGCGATGACGCGGCGCAAAAAGCCGAACGGTATTTTATTAAAACCGTTCAAAAAAAGGAAACACCGGACGATATTGAGGAAATAAAAATAAAAGCGGGCGAATACGCGCCGCTTGAACTTTTGGCATTGTTAAAATTAGCGTCTTCAAAGAACGACGCCAAACGTTTAATTGAGCAGGGAGCGGTTAAAATAGATAATAAAACTTTAACTGATTGGCGAAAAAAAATCATCGTCAAAGACAGCGATATAATAAAAGTGGGAAAACGGAAATTCGTAAAAATAGCGGTTTAACCGCTATTTTATTTTAATCTTACATTTTTGGCGGCATCCACAAGGTGTTTTTTAATGTCTTTTCTGCCGATTATCATATCGTGTTTCATATTTTCTCTTTTCGCGAGAAACGCCTCCGTGTCAATCAATGAATTGTCCAGCATAAATTTTAAGCTAACAATGTCTCTTTCTTCGTTTCCCAACGCGCTTCTGACTGATTTCTTTTTTATGGATTTATTCAAATTAAGTTTATCGGCAACGGAATAACATATTGAACTTCTATAAGCGCCGGTGTCAATTTTTGCCACAGTTTCGTATTGTTCGTTATCGGAACTGAATATTTTAACCTGTTCTCGCGCGCCAATTACCTTTTTACCGGAAATTTCTTCGATTTCTTCCTCAATTTCTCCGCCAAAGAGTTCTTTAGAGAGCCGTACCGATTTTTTGGTTGTCCTTACGTGGAGACCCTTTATTCGTTCTAGGCGTTCATTTAGTGGCGCCATATTTGCTATTTGAATAGATAGTCCCGGACGGGCGTTAATTTCCAGTATTATCGGTCCCTTATCGCGGTCTATGGCGATGTCAATGCCCATAAATCCCAATTTCGTTATTTTTTGGGTTTCAACGGCTAATTCAAGTATTTCTTGCCAAAACGGGATTTTAATTCCCCTTACCGGTATTATTGATTCCGGTATAAAATTTATAATTTTGTCGCGTTGAATGGCGTTGGTGGTAATTCCGTTTGCCATATCAATTCCGGCTCCAATGCCGCCTCTGTGCAAATTGGCGGTACCGCCGGATTCCTTGGTTGGTAATCGCAGTTGCGCCATTATCGGTATATTATTGAACACGATTATTCTTATGTCCGGCAGACCGCAGAACGCATAGGGTTTTAACGCGGGGTGTATTTTTATCCTTTCTTCAAAAATCGTTATATCCGGTATGTTTACGCGCGAAAAATCCCCGTCAAGAATTCCCAATGTATGGTTTATTAAATAAGGAATCGTAATCAAGGTTCCATCTGCTTTAACCCAGCAATCTCGATTCTTTTTTTTGCCATAGACAACTATTATACCTTCGCCTCCCAGTCCTCTGTTTGGTTTAATGACAAATGACTTTGGAAGTGTTTGCCAGCTGAAATTTTGCAGTTCTTTTCGACTATGAATAATAGCGTGGGTTATGGCTACCGGTAATCCCGTTTTTTTCAGTATTTTCTTCGTTAGAATTTTATTATCGGCAATTCGGATCGCTGATTTATGATTAAATGGCGTTATGTATTTTATGTTTCTTGCGTTTATTCCGAGTATATGTTTACTTTTTTGAAGATTGTTCAGGAAATTCCACATATTTTATTACGTCTTTAAATCTAATATATTCAACGAGGCGCAGACCGGTCCATTTTCCAAGAAAAATATTGACGGCTACAGCGCCAAAAATAGCGATGGCGGGATTATTTAATATAAAGAGTCTTAATACTTGCCAATTTATAATAAAGTAGCAAATTATGGCTATAATGATTGTTTCGATAGTAAGAATTATTGCCGTATGCCATCCTTTTTCTATTTGCGCGGCGATAAATTTTTCAACCAGAATTATCATAATAAGAATGGGGAAAATAGAAATTTCGGTAAACACCATTTGATCTATATAGATTGCCGCCCAAAACATTAGTAGTATCATTATGGCTACAAGAATAATCAGTATGGCCATCCGTGGCAGATAGAGAAAACGAAAGCGTTTTAATACGACGCGCACAAAACTTCCTATCAGTAGAATGATAATAAAAATAATCAGTCCGTATTTGATGCCGGTAACGAGAAAAGCGAAAGTAATTATAAGCGGTGTGTATATGCCAAATGCTTTGATTCCGATAATTTGCCGTGAAAAAGCGATGATCGTCGCGACGATCGGGAGCATTAAAATCAAGACAATCGTTTCTTGCGGCACCCCGTTATTTAAAAGATAATTAATGAAATAAGTCATCGTTGGTATTGGCGCGACAGATGGCGGCCGCTAAAGCATCCGCGGCATCGTCCGGTTTTGGTATTGCGCCGAGATTAAGAATTATTTTAACCATTTTTTGAACTTGTTGTTTGTCCGCTTTTCCGTAGCCGGTCACCGCTTGTTTTATTTGCAACGGTGTATACTCCTGCAATGGTATATGATTTAAGACGCAAGTCAATATTAAGACGCCCCTTGCTTCACTGACCGCAATGGCCGTTTTCAGGTTTTTGAAAAAAAATAATTTTTCTATAACGGCGGCGTCCGGTCGGTGTTTTTTAATCAGTTCATTTAATTTATTGTGAATATTTAAAAACTTATCCCGATTTTGCGTCATCGGGCTTTTTATTGCCCCGTAATCAATACAATAGAGAGCGCTTTGAGTTTTTTCTATAATCCCGTAGCCGACAATCGTGGTGCCGGGATCCAGTCCTAAAATTTTCAATTTTTAATTTTCAATTTTCAGTCAGTTGTCAATGCTTTAATTTTCAAGTTGTTTAAAAAATTGAAAATTGAAAATTCATTGAAAATTGGTCATTGAAAATTGAAAATTTATTCCCCGGTATTAGAATATATATTTTGCACGTCATCATGTTCGTCCAACGCTTCCAATAAATTTTCTAAAGAATTTTTTATTTTTTCATCGATAATTTCTGTGTTGCTTTTTGCTCGCCATACTGTATTTGCTGATTCTATGCGGATATTTTTAAGCGCGGGATTTTCTTCCAGCGATTTTTTAAGTTCATATAAATTTTCGAATTTGGTAAATATTATTGTTCGGTCGCTTTCTTTTTTTATATCTTCCGCGCCGGCATCAATAGCCGTCAATTCAATAATTTCGTTATTTTCAACGCCGTTGATTGTGATTTTGCCGATTTTTTCAAACATCCATAAAACATTGCCCGGATTGGCGAATTTTCCTTTATATTGGTCAAGAAGATGTTTTATTTCCGAGACGGTCCGGTTTTTGTTGTCGGTTATGCCTTCAATTATTATGGCGGAATTGCCCGGACCGTACGCCTCGTAAATGAATTCTTCCAGTATCGCGCCCTCCAGTTCGCCCGTGCCTTTTTTAACCGCTTTTTCTATATTATCTTGCGGCATATTGGCGGCTTTCGCCGTTTCTATGGCCGTACGCAGCCTGGGGTTCATTTGTATATCACCCCCCCTTTCTTTAGCCGCCACGGTGATAATTTTGGATAATTTACTGAAAAGTTTACCTCGTTTTTTATCAACCGAGGCCTTCCTGTTTTTTATATTTGCCCACTTTGAATGTCCTGACATATTTATGTTTTTTAGGTTATTCGTTTCGTGTTTTGTATTGCAGGTTTAATATGGTATCTTTTACTTTGTCCGGATTTTTGATATCTTTAAAAATAAATTGTCTTGCTTCCCCGGCGGTTTGGACATGGACATCGCCATAGTGGAATAATGTTGGTATGATGCCGACAATATTTATCGTTACATCTTGGATGCGCGATATGGAAAACTCCGAAACCTCCCGTGAAAATAATCCTTTTTGCTCTATGTCCATAATTCTTTGATTTGTTACGATCCACATATCCAGATAATAATCGACCCAGATTATCAAAAAATAAGTCCAGATAAACATATAATATATTATGGCGCCGATAATAAGCAAGATATTTCGCGGATATATTATGATTTGCGGGAAAAAATTGCGGATAAACGGATAAATAACAAAAGGCGCGGCGGCGACAATAATGATAGCCGCGATTTTTGTATAGATAATCAAAGGATGGCGTCTTAACGTCAATATAATATTTTCGTTTTCTAAAAAGTTAATCATATTCTGCCATTCAAAAACATAAATAAAAAATATAATAAGAAATTTAATGCCACGAATCATTGATTATGTTTTGAAGTTTATTTTAAAGTTGGTTACAGATTTTCCCTGTCTTAGTGTTTTTGAAGGGTGGGGATGTCTAACTTATATTTTCCCAGGGAGTCCCGATCAATAGAATCGTCAGAGACACGATGAATGCTATTGCGGCGCCAATGGCAACCCAAGCCATTTTTGACGTTGCATCCCCTTTTACGCCGTATTTTTTAAGATGGTAAACAATGGCGACGGTGGCAACCAGATAGACAATGACGGTTATTAAAATTATAGCGAGCAAGATAAGAAACATATGGTTTGTTGAATTTCTAATTATTTTAACTAATCTAATTTCTAATAAAATCCCAATTTCTAAAAACCAATGTCCGGATTATTTTTTTGGGATTTGTTTCATTATTCATTGGGGTTTGATTAGGTTGGTTAGGATTTAGAAATTTTAATCCTATAACAGTATATTTTGTTTTTTATTGTCGTATTTTATTCCTAAATGTTTATACGCGTGTTCTGTTGCCACTCTTCCGCGTGGCGTGCGGGCAATGAAGCCGATTTGCATTAAAAACGGTTCATAAATATCCTCTATTGTATCTATTTCTTCACTGGAAGCCGCTGACAATGCTTGTAGTCCGACCGGTCCGCCATTGAATTTATCAATAATAATTTTTAACAGTCTTTTATCGGCCGGTTCCAATCCTATCTCATCTATTTCCAGCATTTTTAGGGCTTCTTTGGCGGTTTGTTCTTGTATGATGCCGTTGCGTTTTACTTCGGCGTAATCCCGGACTCTTTTTAAAAGCCGGTTTGCCACCCGGGGTGTTTTACGCGAACATTTGGCGATGGTTTCTATTCCAGATTTTTCTGTTTTTATGTTTAATATTTTGCTTGATCGGTTGAGTATTTTTTCTATATCGCCGTCGTTGTAAAAATCCAGCCGGTGAGTAACGCCAAAACGGCTTCGGAAAGGAGAAGAAAGGAGTCCGATGCGGGTGGTGGCGCCTATAAGAGTGAATCGTGAAAGATTTAATTGTAGGGTTTTGGCGGATGGTCCTTTGCCGATGATTATGTCCAAAACATAATCCTCCATTGCCGGATACAGAATTTCCTCCACTAATTTATTTAAGCGGTGTATTTCGTCTATAAACAGGATGTCTCCGTCTACGAGGTTTGTTAAGATAGATGCCAGGTCGCCCACTTTTTCAATGGCCGGACCGGACGTTATTTTTAAATTGGCGCCGGTGCTTTTGGCTATAATATGAGCCAAGCTTGTTTTGCCGATGCCGGCAGGACCATAAAGCAATATGTGTTCAAGCGCTTCTTTTCTTTTTTGCGCCGCTTCAATGAGAATTTTCAAATTTTCTTTTATTTTTTCTTGTCCGTAATATTCTTCAAAATTTTGGGGTCGTAAAAAAAGATCCAGATTCTTGTCATTTGTTTGTTTTTTTGCGGAAATTACGGAAAAGTCGTCGGAATTCATTGACATAGTATGTTATTTATGTTAATATGACAAGTTAATAATTAAAATGCTTGACCCCGCCAGAGATTTGATTAAGTTTATTTTAATGCCGTCTTTTGGAAACGAATTTGTTTATATTTTTTATTTTTACTTAAAATTGTGATAAAAATTTCTAACAGGGGTTGACTTCATGTGGTTTTAGAAGTATTATATAAAGTCCGTTCCTTAATCTGTAGGCAATTAGGTCTTTATTGATTTTTTAGGGATTTTCTCCCAGTTAAGGATAATCTGGCTTCGGCTGGATTATTCCTCGGAAAAATCTTGGCTTTAGCCTCCCAACGGTTAAAGTAGTTGCCTACAGATTAAGGAACGGTGTTTTTACTCCGTTAGAAATAATGTTTTGCAGAAATTTTTAACGGGGTTTATTCCGTTACTCTTCTTACTTCATTAAGTGTGGTAATTCCTGCCAGCGCTTTTTTTATTCCGTCTTGCGTCATTGTGACCATATTTTTTTTCTTTAATTCAATGTCTATTTGTTGGACGGGAATATTTTTGGAAATTAAATTTTGTATCTCACTATCGTTTATCAGTATTTCAAAAATACCGATTTGTCCCTTAAAGCCGGTTGGGGAGCATTTAGGACATCCTTTCGGTTTGTAAAGTTTCGGTGATTTAAGAATTTTTTGATCATTTTGAGGCAGATTTTCTTGGATGTATTTTAATTCTTCCGTTGTCGGAGCATATTCTTCGCGGCATTCCGGGCAAAGCCGGCGGATCAGCCGTTGGGCAATGGCGATATTTAACGATGATGCTATGTCTTGCGCCGTTATGCCGATATTTAAGAGTCGTTGGATTGATTCCACGGCGCTATTTGTATGTAATGTCGAAAAAACCAAATGGCCCGTCAAAGAAGCGCGGATGGCTATGTCGGCCGTTTCTTTGTCGCGGATTTCGCCGATAAGCATAATATTCGGGTTTTGTCTTAAAAAGGAACGCAGAGCGCTGGCGAATGTGTATCCCTCTTCTTCGTTTATTTGAGTTTGAATTATTCCGGGCAAACGATATTCGATCGGATCTTCGGCGGTCAGAATTTTGACGCCGGGCTTATTAACGCTATTCAACATAGCGTAAAGAGTTGTCGTTTTGCCGGCGGAAGTTGGTCCGGTGACTAAAATAATTCCATTCGGCTTGGCGATTTCCCTATCTATTGTTTCCATATCTTTCGGTATAAATCCTAATGTTTCCATTTTGAGTTTTTCTATTCCTTTTGCCAGAAGACGGATGTCAATATTTTCGCCGTATCCTCCGGGAATTATGGAAACGCGCGTATCTCTGTTTTCCGTCTCGCCTTCTAGCTGAATATTAAATCTTCCTTCCTGTATTTTTTTATGAATTTCCGTTTTCATCCCGCTTAGTATTTTTAAATCCGCCACTATTGGCAAAAAATAATCTTTGGGCATTTCGGCGGCTGTTTCCAGTAAGCCGTCAATTCTATAGCGGATGACAAATTCGTTTTCGCGCGGTTCAAGATGAATATCGGTCGCCCGCGCCCAAATAGCGGCCGTTGTAATCCATTCAAGTAGTTTTTCCGGCGGAAGATTGCGCAGTATTTCGGTGAATTTTTCTTTTTTGTTCCATATATCTTTGGTTTTTTCCAACATTTCTTTATCTATTTCCAAACTTCGCGTCAAAAGGGAACTTACCGCCGCTCCGTATAAACTTTCAATATATTGGGAGTCGCCGGCAACTCTCGTTATTTCTTCCAGACTGGTAATTCCTTCTATGGCTTTCAGTATTCCGTCTTGCAATAACGTTACCATCCCCTGTTCAATCGCGGCGGCGGTTAATTCAAAAGAAGTGGCGCCCTCCAATGTTAGTTTTTCAATCTTGTCGTTGATGGTAAAAACTTCAAATATTCCTATTTGTTTATAATATCCCAATCCAAAACATTTAGGGCATCCTTTCGGTTTATAAAGAAAAGGTATTTCTTTCGGTATTTTTACGATCACTCTTGGAGAAATCAACGAAAGGGCTTGTTTTAGCGATTTGACGATTTTGGGATCCGGTTGGTATTTTTCTTTGCATTCCGGGCAAAGCTGGCGGACAAGTCGTTGGGAAATAACGGCGTTGACGGCCGATGGTATTATTTTTTTGTCTATTCCGATGTCAATTAAACGGACGATTGTGCCCGCGGCGCTGTTGGTGTGAATGCTGGAAAAAACAATATGGCCGGTTAAGGCGGCGTGGATTGCCGTATCCGCTTCTTCTTTGTCTCGGATTTCCCCAACCATAATAATGTCGGGGTCTTGTCTCATTGCCGATTTGAGCCCCGCCAAAAAAGTGTAGCCGTCTTTTTCATTAACTTGCGTTTGAGTTATTCCTTTGAGTTTGTATTCAATCGGTTTTTCGATAGTCATTATTTTAACTCCCGGTTTATTGAGAAAATTTAAAGCGGCGTAAAGAGTGGTGGTTTTTCCGGAACCGGTCGGTCCGGTGTTTAATATCATCCCATTTGGTTTGGAAATTGCCTGTATAATGATTTCGTAGACATAATCTTTGATTCCCAATTCTTTCAGTTTAATTTTGGAAACCGCGCTTCCCAGGAGTCGAATGACGATTGATTCGCCGAAACCGGTCGGTATAATGGAAACGCGATTGTCTATTTCTTTTATCGTTTTTCCATTTTCGTTTATTTTAACGGCGAAGCGGCCGTCTTGGCCGATAGTATGAATATTAAGATGCAGACCGGATAATAGTTTTACTCTTGAAACCAAGAAGGCGTAGTTTTCTTTTTTGATTTCCATAATATCTTGAAGAAAACCGTCTATACGGTAGCGTAAGCGGATTGATTCGTTTTGGGGTTCAAGATGGATATCGCTCGCGCGCGATTCTATGGCTCCGGCCATAAGAGTCTTTAAAAGCTCCGTAGTTGAAATGCTGATGATTTTTTCTTTTAATTTTTTTATATCTTCTATGTTTTTTTGAAAATCGTCCAGTTCTTGTTTTTCAATTGTCAATATTTCTTCTAATGACGGCGCCGGCGGTATGTAGTCTTTGTATCTTTGCCATGCCTTTTCAATGCTTCTTTGGGAAATGAAAAAAAGGCGAAGTTCATAGCCTCTTTGTTTTAGATCTTCCAGTATTTTATTTGTTGCCGGATTATTCAGACTTCTGATGCCGACAGATAATTTTTTGCCTATTTTGCTTATGATCGCAATGTCGGATTTTCGTGAAATTTCTTCGGGAACCGTAATGAGATTATCCACATTAAGCGGAATAATCCACAGATTGAGGTAAGGAAGTCCGATTTTTTTCGCTTCTTTTTGAGCGTGGTCTTCTTCGGCTTTGTGCCGAAGTTTTTCAATAATATCTTTTTGATTTTCATCAAGAGGAAGTATTGTCATTACCACCATCTTACTTTAAACGCATCGATTTATCAAGTTGAAAATCAAAGATTCGGCGCGATAAATATTCTGTTCCGGCACTTGTAA
Organism: Parcubacteria group bacterium GW2011_GWA2_38_13b; assembly: GCA_000992445.2. GTDB lineage: Bacteria > Patescibacteriota > Minisyncoccia > GWA2-38-13b > GWA2-38-13b > GWA2-38-13b. Next base: position 155,876 of record LBUF02000001.1, on the reverse strand, counting down.
AATAAGATAGTCGTTTTTTATCGCGCAACTGGCGGAATGGGCGGTATTTTTTATCAGTTTTTCGGTTTTATTCAGGCGATTCGCGTATTTTGTCGTGAAAATGCCATATGTTTTGTCGCGGGATTCCCACAATATTAAAAAATTTTCACAGGCGGAAAAATTTTCTCCAAGATCATCGGCTAGTTGTTTTAAAAAAGAGGGATTGGTTTCGGTTTTTTGGAATACGATTTTTGGAATAAGACAGGAAACGAATTTTTTATGGCGGTCATACTTTAAGTTTTTCATAATTTCTCCCCAAAGCCTTACGGTATTGATAGGTTTTGTTTTATATAAGCGTTTTATTATTAGCTCTTTATCCGCTCCTTGATCGATTAATTCCGAAGCTAAACGGAATATTCGCGGCGGCGTTTGCGGTTTGCGGAAACTTTGAGTTTTTTCAATTATGCCGCAAAGAAGGCAGGTAGCGATGGTTTTATCACACGGGATATTTAAAAAATTTATAAATTCTTTGGTTATTTCGGCGGTTGACGAAGCGTTCTGGTTTACCAGATTGGCGTTGCCGAAACGCCAGTTATTTTTATGGCAGTCTATGTTTATTATCGGTATTCTAGAAAAAATTTTCGAATATTTTTCATAGATTTTTCCCAGATTGATTAAATTGGAAGTGTCCAATACTATGGCGAGGTCATAATTCAGCGAGGATGTTTCAATTTTTATGTCATCGTGTCGGATGGCGCGGTCCTTATTTAGCGATAGTATGATTTTTAACGCATTGTTTTGTTTTTCGTAGTGAAGAGCCGCGATATTATCAAGTTCGTTATTTATCGATATGATCGTTGTTCTCGCCGAAGGAGCGGATTTTTCCATTTCTCCCGCATTTATTAAAAATTGCAGACGCGAAGGTATATTATCTGGCAAGCAAATATGGAAGTTTTTTTCCGCGCCGTTTGATTTTTTAAGCGCGTGATAAAGCGCCAGCATCGAACCGAGAGAATCTCCATTGACTTCTTCACCGGAAATTATCAAAATATTGCCGTTTTGATTGATTAATTGTTGGCTTTTGGAAAATTGGTCAAGCATAAGCAGAATAGTTTATTATTTAAAACGCAGGATAAATAAATTTATATGAAAATTGTTGTTTGGTCAATCTGGCGGGATAAGATGAGCAGTGTTATAGTGAAATTATGAAATCAACTGTAAAATTAGCCGAAAATATGAAGAAAATTGGAATGAAAATGGCTGAAAAAATAATTGGCAGAAAAAAGCGGAATGCCGTAATTATCGCGCTTACCGGCGAATTGGGAAGCGGCAAGACTACTTTCGCGCAAGGATTTTTGGAATATTTCGGCATAAAAAGAGCCAATAGTCCGACTTTCGTGATAATGAAAAAATATTTGCCTGCTAAAATTTTTCAAAAGAAAAATTTTAGCAGGCAGGATCAAATTCTTTATTTATACCACATTGATTGCTATAGAATACATAGTTCTCGCGATTTGGTTGAGCTGGGCTTTAATGAAATTGCAAAAGATTTCCACAACGTAATTTTAATTGAATGGGCGGAGCGGATAAATGATTTATTGCCAAAAAACACTATTCGTATTAGTTTTAAACATAAAAGCGAAAAGGAAAGAATCATAAATTATGATTGACGATAATAAACAAAAATCGCAAAAAGTGTTATTGCTTATTGATGGCAACGCTCTTTTGCATCGCGCTTTTCACGCTTTGCCGGAGCTTACCGATCCAAAAGGCCGTCTTGTGAACGCGGTATACGGATTCAGTTCCATACTGCTGAAGGTTTTAAACGAATTAGAGCCGCAGTTCGTTGTCGCGACTTTTGATATGGCCGCTCCCACTTTTCGGCACGAAGAATTTAAGGAATACAAAGCGCACAGGATTAAAGCGCCACAGGAATTATATGATCAACTGCCTTTAATAAAAAATGTGCTGGAAAGTTTCAAGATACCTATTTTTGAACGGGCGGGATATGAAGCCGATGATTTGATAGGGACAATATCCAAAAATCTTGAAGTTAAAAAAGAAAATTTGAAAGTTATCATAGCAACCGGCGATTTGGACACCTTGCAATTGGTTGATGAAAATACCTTTGTGTATACTTTGCGAAAAAGTATCAAAGATACCGTAATTTATGACAAAAAAGCGGTTAAAGACAGATATGGCATAGAACCCTGCCAAGTGGTTGATTTCAAGGGTTTGAAAGGGGATGCTTCCGATAATATTCCTGGCGTGCCCGGGGTTGGAGAAAAAACCGCCTCTTCGTTGATTAAAGAATACGGTTCTTTGGAGAATTTGTATAAAAAAATAAATCTGGAAAAAATTCAAGGTAAGCTCAAAGACAGATTGGCGGAAAATCAGGAAATGGCGTTTTTCAGCAAAAAATTGGCAACGATAAAATTGAATGTGCCGCTGGAGTTTGATTTAAAAAAATGCGCTTGGCAAAATTACGATAGAAACGAAATTGAAAAATTGTTTATTGAATTGGGATTTGCCAGTTTGTTAAGAAGATTGCCGGGGAGCGATCGCAATATTGTTTCGATTGCCAAAAAAGAGTCTTTGCCGTTTGGCGAGCCGGCGATTTTGACAACTGTCAAGAAATGGTATCAGGATAAAATTTTTTCCCAGAAAATATACGAAATGGAAAAAAACTTGATACCCGCGGTTGATCATATGCATAAAACGGGAATTAAAACGGATAAGGCGCGCTTGGCAATGCTTTCAAAACGGATTGTTAAGAAATTGGAGGCGCTGGAAAAGAAGATTTTCAAATTGTCAAAAAAAAGTTTTAACATCAGTTCGCCTCAGCAATTATCGGATATTTTATTTAATGATTTAAATATTAAACAAAATTCATTGCGTAAAACGCCGGGCGGCGTAGTTTCCACCGCCGCTTCGGAGCTTGATAAGATTAAAGATTTTCATCCAATTATTTCTTTCATTTTGGAGCATAGAGAATTAATGAAACTTAAGACGACTTATACTGACGCATTGCCGGTATTAATTAATTTTAAAACCGGAAGAATACATACGAGTTTTAATCAACTTGGCGCTTCCACTGGACGTTTTTCTTCCCATAATCCTAATTTGCAGAATATTCCGGTGCGGACTGGCATAGGACGCGAAATCAGGAAAGCGTTTGTCGCTGAAGAAGGTTTTTGTTTGGCATCTTTTGATTATTCGCAAGTGGAGCTTCGCATTGCCGCTTCATTGGCTCAGGATAAAAAAATGATAAGTATTTTTGAAGAGGGACGGGATATTCATCAGGCTACGGCGGCTGAAGTTAATAACGTGGCATTGGACGAAGTTACTTCCGAAATGCGGTATCAGGCGAAGGCGTTGAATTTCGGCGTGCTTTACGGTATGTCCATTCAGGGATTTGCCGAAAGCGCCGGCGTTTCGCGCGATGATGCCAAAAAATTCATTAAGGAGTATATGGCGGATTTTCAGGGTATCGCTTTTTACATTAGGAATATAAAAGAACACGCGCGGCAATTTGGTTTTGTCGAAACGCTGTGGGGACGCAAAAGGTTCTTGCCAAATATTAATGCCGGAGATTGGCGCCTTAAGCAGGCGGCGGAAAGGATGGCGGTAAATATGCCGATTCAAGGTACGGCTGCGGATATTATTAAAATGGCAATGGTGGATATTTACGAAAAATTAATCAAAGGAAACGAGAATGTTTTACGGATGGTTTTGCAGGTTCACGATGAATTGCTTTTTGAAATTAAGCAAAATAAAGTGGAGTATTACCTGCCGTTAATTAAGGATATTATGGAGCATGTTGTTGAGCTTGCCGTGCCGTTAAGGGTAAATGCGGCGATTGGAGAAAATTGGAAAGATATGGAAGCGCGATTTTGAGGTTATTTTGCGGAAAGTTCTATGGTTGTATTGGCAGAATGCGTTATGTTATTATATTAAAGTAAGTTGAATATTTATGGTTGCTTTTAAACTGTTGGAAAATTTAAAAATATTGATAGTGGAAGACGATCAATTCCTTCGCGATCTTTTTGTAATGAAATTGAAAAAAGAAAAAGCAATAGTGCTTGAATCGGATAACGGCGAAGATGCGTTGCAAAAGGTAAAATCAGAAATGCCTGATTTGGTTTTACTTGATATTGTTTTGCCTAAAATGGACGGTTTTTGCGTTTTGAAGAAAATTAAAGATAACGAGAAAACCAATAAGATTATTGTCATTCTTTTGACTAATTTGGGGCAGGATTTTGACGTGGAAAGAGGTTTGGAATTAGGAGCCGCCGCTTATATCGTCAAAGCGCATTTTACGCCCAGCGGAATTATTGAAAAAATTCAGGAAATACTCTAAAAATTTAATCGGTCAAATAGCAGGGATTAATAATTGGTTAATGGTCTTTACCCCGCACATATTCCAGCAATGAACATCGATTATTTATTGTATGAAGGCAAAGCCACTTCGTTTTTAAATAATCGTATATCAAAATATGTGATTGGAATATGTGCGGGATGCTCAATTTTTCAGCCAATCGAGCTTCGCCTCGCGATACTCGTTCGGCTTGCTCTCTTGGGCAAAATTGGCATGCCGGAACTGCCGGAAGTGGAAACGATTATCAATGATTTGAATAAAAATATCCCGGGTCTTCGGATTCGGGATATTTGGTCTGATATCGGAAGATTCGATGTTGAAAAATTAAAATTAAAAATCGTTGGCAATAAAATTGAAAAAATAAAGCGTTTTGGCAAGAATATATTATTTTTTTTGACCGGCGGGAAAATAATGCTTGTTCATCAGAAAATGACGGGACATTTGATGTATGGGAAATGGAAAATAGAAAAAACATCCGACGGGCAAGAAAAAATTTCAAGTTTATTAAAAGGACCGTTTCAAGAAAAAGTAAATAATTACATCCATTTGATTTTTTATTTAAATAATGGTCGGCAAATAGCGCTTTCCGATTTGCGAAAATTTGCTAAAGTTGAGGTGTTTGACGTGCGCAGCGCCGGCGAAATAAAAGAAATTAAAAATTTAGGTCCCGACGCTTTAACGGTGGAATTTTCTGATTTTCAAAAAAACATCGCGGGGGAAAAAGGATCCGTTAAGCAGGTTTTGATGAATCAGAAATTTATTGCCGGAATCGGCAATATTTACAGCGATGAGATTTTATGGAAAGCGGGAATTCATCCTGAAAGAAAAGCGAATTTTTTAAACATAATTGCGTTAAAAAAAATATTTAAGGCAATGAAGAATATTTTAAAAAAAGCCGTTAAAAAGCGAGGTACCAGCATTAGCGATTTTCGGGACGCCGCCGGTAAAAAAGGGATGTACGGAAATCATCTTTTTGTTTATGGGCGCAAAGGAAAAAAATGCCTAAAATGCGCGAGCGCGATTAAACGATTAAAGATTGGCGGGCGCGGTTCGTGTTTTTGTCCCGTTTGCCAAAAATAACATGTTTAAAATAAAGCATTATAAATCAATTTTCTACCTCTCGCTGTTTATAATTTTCTTAGCAGGGATTTTTTTATTAGATGATTCCAGTTTTTTTATTTATAATAAAAATAAAGAATTTGAGGCAAATATTAAAGTTGAAATCGGCAATAGCACCAATTATTTTCTTGGAGGCGGTGGGACGAATCCCATAACGGGCGTTGTTTGCGAAAATTACAACCGCCGGCCAATAGCCGTTATGATGGCCAATGATCCGGTGGCGCGTCCGCTTTCGGGAATTTCTTCGGTGGATTTAATAATTGAAATGCCTGTTGTTTCCGGTAGTATTACAAGAATTTTGGCTTTTTTTGTTTGTGGCAATCCTACGGAGATCGGAGCTTTGCGTTCGGCGCGCCACGATTTTATTCCCTTGGCAATGGGATTTGACGCTATTTTTGTTCATTGGGGCGGTTCGCATTTCGCTTTGGATAAACTGGATAAAGGAGTTATTGATAATATCAACGCTTTGTATAATCCATTCGGGGCATTTTATCGTAAATCCGGTTTGCCGGCGCCTCATAATGGTTTTACTTCTTTTGATCGTCTTGATACTACTTCTCGAAAATTGAGTTATCGCAGCGAATCGAAATTTGATGGTTATCTTTTTGCGGGTTATGATAAATGCGAGGTTTGTCGAAATGGGCGTTTAGCGGTTGATTATCCTGTTCCGTATGATGTTTATTATGATTATAATGCCGTAAAAAACAGTTATTCGCGTTTTCGTAATGGTTATCCGGAAATTGATAAATTGAATAACGCGCAAGTGGAGGCGAAAAATATTGTGATTATGCGCGCAGCCTCCCGTCCGATAGACGATCAATATAACGATGTTGATGTTGAGGGCGGCGGTCGGGCGATGGTTTATAAAAATGGCATTGAAATTTCAGGTAATTGGAAAAAAGACAAAGAAAATACGGCGAGCAAGCTTTATTTTTTTGACGATAATGGCGCGGAAGTTAAATTTACTCCTGGCAAGATTATAATAGAAATAGTGGAACCGTATCAGAAAATATCGTGGAGTATGGGCAAATAAATTTCTATCGAATTTTTAATGATTAAATTTTCAATTAAAATATTGAAAATTTAATGAAAATTATAAATTAAAGATTAATTATTATGAAACTAACATTTTACGGAGGAGCAAAATCCGTTACAGGCGCGTGTTATTTGCTAGAGGATGGGCATATTAAAATTTTGATTGACTGCGGTTTGGTGCAGGGAAATCGCGTGGCGGAAAAAGAAAACTACAAACCCTTTCCGTTCAATCCGAAAGAAATCAATTATGTTTTCATTACGCATGGCCACTTGGATCATGTCGGCCGTTTGCCAAAATTGTATCGCGATGGTTTTCGCGGGCTTATTTTTGGTACTCATCCGACTCGCGATTTCAGTGAATTGATACTTTATGACAGTCAAAGCATCTTGGGGCGTGAAGCGAAAAGTATGAGAGCAAAAGTTATTTACAAAGAAAGCGATGTTAGGGGGGTTATGGAATTATTTCACGGATGCGATTATGGCGAAAAAATAAAATTAAACGGAAATATTGTTTTAAATTTTAAGGATGCCGGCCATATTTTAGGATCGGCTATCATTGAATTATCCCTGGGCAATAAAAAAATTGTTTTTAGCGGCGATTTGGGCAATCCGTTTTCCTCCATATTAAAGCCGACGGAATGGGTGAAAGGAGCCGATTATTTGATTATGGAATCGCTTTACGGCGATAGGTTGTATAATGGAAATAATAAAAAAATGGCGCTTGAACGGATTTTAGAGGACACTATCAATAAAGGCGGAGTTGTTATGATTCCGGCTTTTGCGATTGAACGGACGCAGGAAATATTATATGAATTGAACGAACTGGCGGAAAATCGCAGAATCCCCCGTATCCCTATGTTTTTAGACAGTCCGTTGTCCATTGAAGCGACTGCGATTTACAAGCGTTATCCGCATTATTATAATGAATCGGCGCGCGATTTGATAAAATCAGGCGACGCTTTGTTTAATTTTCCCGGTCTTAAGCTTACGCGAACCAAACAAGAGTCAATGTCGATCAATGATGCACCGGCGCCAAAAGTTATTATTGCCGGATCGGGAATGATGGAAGGCGGGAGGATATGGCATCATTTGAGGCGTTATTTGCCGGATAATAAGAGCGTTCTTTTGGTTGTTTCTTATCAGGCGCCCGGAAGTTTAGGGAGGAGATTATTGGACGGAGCGCGAGAAGTAGAGATATTTAATGAAAAAATTCCGGTTCGGGCCGGCGTTCAAAGAATAGACGGTTATTCCGCTCATGCCGATCAGCAGCAGCTTTTAAGTTTTGCTCGCAAAGCCAAAAAAGGACTCAAGAAAATTTTTTTGACGCAGGGAGAGGAAAGCGCTTCGCATGCGTTGGCGTCGTTGATTCAGGATAATTTGGGCGTAGCAACGATTGTTCCCAATGTTGGCGATAGTTTTAATTTGTGATTGTGTTATAATAAAATAGTATTTTAAGCTATGATTCAGCAAAAAGATTATTATCTAAAATACAAAATATGCGTATCTGGAGCGGCGGTAACCGAGCATTGTGCGTCCGATATTTTAGAGCGGACAAAAGAAATCGGCAAGGAAATCGTAAGAAATAATTGCGTTTTACTGACTGGCGCCACGACTGGTGCGCCGTATTGGGCGGCTATCGGCGCCAAAGAAGCGGGCGGCATAAGCATCGGCATTTCGCCGGCAAAAAACAAACAAGAGCATATTTCGCACTATCGGCTTCCCGCTGATTATTTCGATTTGATAATTTATACCGGCTTTGAGTATTCCGGCCGTAATTTGCTTTTGACGAGATCGGCCGACGCGGTGATTTTCAGTTGCGGCAGAATGGGCACATTGAATGAATTTACCATTGCCTTTGAAGATCGTAAACCGATTGGAATTTTAACGGAAAGCGGCGGCACCACCGAATTGATCGGTGAAATTATTAGGGTTTCGCACAGAGAAAAAGAAGCGCAAGTGGTTTACGACAGTAATCCGAAAGTATTGGTTGAAAAGGTCTTGGAGTTGATAAAAAACGAAGAAAGTAGTATTTTATAGGATATGAATTTTTTAATACCCGACAAAACAGATATTATAATAAAATTATTATTAGCCGTTTTTTTAGCCGGCATCATTGGCATCGAAAGGCAAAGGGCGCAAAAAGCGGCCGGATTCAGGACATATAGTCTTATTGGTTTAGGGGCTTGCATGTTGACCGTTGTGTCTATCGGCGCTTTTGATGATTATATCGGTATAACGAGCTTTGACCCTTCAAGAATAATTTCCAATATCATTGTTAGTATTGGTTTTATAGGCGCCGGTTTAATTTTTCACCAAGGTATAAAAGTAGAGGGTTTGACAACAGCCGCCGGAATTTGGCTGGCGGCGATTATTGGTATTTCTGTCGGAATGGAGCTTTATTTTTTGGCAATCGCAGGAACGGTCGTTGCTTTTATAATAATGGGAGTATTAAGAAAGTTGAAGTTGGAATAATTTAAAAGTTTTATGCGCAGATATGTGATAGAATTTATTGAAAAATGCGTTTTTTACGCATTTATTTTTTTAATTCCTCTACAAACAAGGAGGATTTTTTATTTTTGGGGCAATGAATTTAACGAGTGGACAGCAGTTTCTTTATACGCGATGGATATTTTAGCGTTAGCGTTGTTTGTTTTTTGGGCGAGAAGAATTATCGCGGGCGTCGGAAAAATAAAGTTAGCCGGCGTTGATTATTTTTTATTTGCGTTTCTTGTTTGGTCGGGGATTAGCGTATTTTTCGCGGCAAATTTTTATTTGGGAGTTTATCACTGGGTTAAATTGGCGGAAATGGTTTTTTTATTTTTTTACACAAGACAATTTTTGGCGTTGAATAAAAAAAACGGTTCGGTATTGGTTGTGTGGATTTGGGTTGTTTCCGCTTTTACGCAATCAATTGTCGCGATTGCGCAATTTTTCAAGCAAGGTGATTTGGGATTGCGAATTTTTCACGAAAGCCCGATTGGCGCGTTGATAGACGGCGTGGCGAAAATTGACATTGACGGATTGAAAATCGTCAGGGCTTACGGATTATTTCCGCACCCGAATTTATTGGCGGCATTTTTGGGAATAGCGATTTTCGGCTGTTATTGGCTTTGGCTTTTTGATTCGCCAAGTTCGCCGCTCCCCGTCCCGCAAATATTGCGGGACGGGGAGCGGCGAACTGTTCGGTTGAATGAAGAGCGAAAAAGTAAAATCAAGAGTTGTGTTTTATGGTTTATGCTATCCGTTATTTTTACGGGTTTATTTTTAACTTTTTCCCGTTCAGCGATAGCGTTGGTTGTCGTTTTAAGCTTTGTATTTTTGATTTTTTCTTATTTTTCAAACGCGGAATTAAACCAAAAAAAAGAAATCGGTAAATTGATTTTATTCGTTATTTTATGCTTAACATTTTTATTTGTATTATTGCAGCCACTGCTTATAAGCCGGTTTAACATTGATATCGGAGAGCAGGCCGTTAATTTGCGAGTAATGTATAATAAAGTCGCGTTTGATTTTATTAAAAAATCGCCGGTTTTCGGCGTCGGAATCGGGAATTTTGTTTATGAATTTAAATTAAATTTTGGCGATATGGAATTTTGGCAATATCAGCCGGTTCACAATTTATATTTGCTCATTGCGGCGGAAACGGGAATTTTCGGCTTGGTTTTATTTTTAGGGTTTATCGGATTATTATCAAGAGGTATTTTTTTAATTGGATATACGAATAATCCGAAAAGCAAGGCGTTTATTTTCTATTTTCTATTTTCTATTTTCTATTTTCTGCTTTTAGGTTTCGCGGACCATTATTTTTGGACGCTTCAGCAGGGAGCATTGATGATGTGGGTAGTTTTTGGAATTTTATACCCGTTTATATTAAAAAAATGCGATGAATAATAAAACGGTTACTACTTTGCGTAATAACCGTTTTTCGTCTTTACCCGAACCTGACCTAGTTTATTGGTATTTCAACAACGGGAGGAGTTGTTGGTGTCTCAGATGTAGGCGTGGTTGGAGTTTCTTTGGTTTCAAATGGTTTTCTCCATTTTTCTGGAACTCTTTCTGCGAGTTCCATGGCAGCCTGGAATTTATCGATTTTCTTCAATGCCCCCTCTGTTTTCAAAAACATTGAGTGTGAAATTGTTGGATAAATTCCTTCTTCTTCTTTCAGACTCGATGGTAATTCATTAAGCGCACTTTTAAACGCTGGGGCGAATTGAGCCAATGGTCGTCCTTGGACCTTTTCTCCGGTCTCGTAACGTTTTTTCGCCTCTCTGTCCAGGAGTACCAGTGCCCCTTTTTCCGTTATCACTCCTTTTAAGAAGCGTTCAATTCCGATTTTCCGTAGGCTATTGAACCCATTTACATCAAACTCGCCGAGTTTTTCCTTCAGCTCCTCGAGCCCTTTTTTATACTTTTCACTCGCCGTTAATACCTTAACGGCTTCCGGAGTTTCTTTTTCTTTCTTTTTGGCTTCACTGTATTGTGAGGCTAAATTATAAGCCAATCCCAACGTTGCATTTACCCTTGAAAAAAATCCGCCCGTCTTTTGTTCCATTTTTTTCTCTCCTTTATACCTAGAAGACCCAGAAGACCCGAGGGGCCTCCTGAAAAATTTCTTTCCCCCAACCAGGGTCTCTTTATCCACTGGCTGACCTTGTTCCACGGCTCTCTTTAAAAAATCTTCTAGTATTTGTTTTTTTTCGCGCCGGTTTCTTAACCCGTTCTTGTTCATTGCAACCCCCTTTAGAGGTTTTTCATTCAAAAACCTCCTCCTAAAAAGTTTTATAAATATAATTTCAAAAAACAACAACCAACCAATAAAGCTGACTTTATAGCATACTCTTGATTAAAAATTTTGTCAAGTGCTTGGGGATATTTTTTGGTATTTCGGACAATATTTTAAAACTAAAAACATCCGTTGTTTGGCGGACGTTTGCAAAAAGTTCGGGCATTTTTTATTTATTAAATCTGGATTGCGCCGTTTGCCAGTCAATCGTTTTTATAAATGCCTCAATGTAATCATTTTTTTTAAGCCCATAGTCGGTTAAAAAAGAATGCTCAAAAACATCCATAACTAAAAGCGGTTTAGCGCCGGCGAAATGACCGACATCGTGTTCGTTAATCCAAACATTAAAAAGACGGCTCGCCCCCTGATCATAATACAAAACAACCCAGCCGATGCCACGCATTGCGCCCATTGATTTAAAATCTTTTTCCCACATTTCATATGAACCCCATTCTTCAATAATTTTTTTGGCAAAAGCCGATTCGCCGTTAAATTCTTCTTTATCCTTGGTTAAATTTCCGAAATAAAGTTCGTGTAGGCGCATACCATTGAATTCCCAGCCAAAACGCCGGTTTAATTCCGCGAATTCCGGCGTTCCGAATTTATCATTTTTTTCCATTTCAACCAAAATATCGTTCAGCTTGTTAAAATTATTAACATAGCCCTGATACAGAGTAAAATGGTTTTTCAGTAATTGATCGCTGAAACCCGAAAGACCCAATAAATAATTAAAATCTTTTGGTTGATACATATTTTGAAAATTTATATTTATATTTTTCCCACCAAATCCAGCCCGGGCTTCAATGTTTTACCGCCCGGCTCCCAACTCGCCGGACACACCAACCCCTCGTGTTCTTTAACGAATTTTGCTGCCCGCAGTTTACGTAAAATTTCTTTTGCCGAACGGCCGATACTGTTATCGTGTATCTCCATTGCTTTCAAAACGCCATTGGGATCAATAATAAAAGTCCCTCTTAACGAAAGACCTTCTTCTTCAATATAAGCGCCGAACTGACGGCAAACCTTTCCGGCCGGATCGGCCAGCATCGGAAATTTTATTTTCTTTATCGCCGGCGACTGATCATGCCACGCTTTATGCGCGAACACCGTATCCGTGCTTACGCTCAATATTTCCGCGCCGGATTTCTGAAATTCTTTATAATTTTCCGCCGCTTCTTCCAATTCGGTCGGACAAATAAAAGTGAAGTCCGCCGGATAAAAAAGCATAACCAGCCACTTGCCTTCATAATCGGAAAGTTTTATTTTTTTTATTTCTTCGTTATGAAACGCTTCCAAAGAAAAATCGTCAACTTTTGAATTAATTTTTATCATAAAATATCGTTTAGAAATTATCAGCCCGCTGGCTGATCCGCCCACGGGCGGAAAAATTAGAAATTTATATTTATATTATACTACTATATCTCGCCTCTGCCAAAAACCTTATCAACATATTTAAAAGCAAAAAAGGATATAACCCCCAACTGTATTGTCGGGGTAAGACCGATGCGAAGCAAGGGCATTATCGGCATATATTCATTATACGCCCATCGGCCGGAACTCAAAGCGTATTTTTCCAAAATTATCGCCGCGATAACGGCAAAAATTGCGGCAAGCCACATTCTTTTTTTTAAATACGGGATAAATTGAAAAAATAACCACAGAGTGGTTATAAAAAACGCGTCAACAAGCGCCGCGCGCGCAAGCAAGACCTGCGTTATCGGTCCGCTCTGATAATGAACATACAAATAAGAATGCAGATTTTCCCAAACCAAGTTCAAAAAAAACGCCGATATAAACACGAAAATTATTTTTTTTGAAAACACTTATTTTTTATTAATTGCTTACCTGCGGCAACGATTCAATTTTTTCTTCTTTAATTCTCGCAAAAATTATGAAAGCGACGATAAAAAATGGTACTAGGGCGGCCATGGCTAATCGTTGATTGCCCGTCGCTACAGAAACGACGCCGAATAGAACCGGACCCGTTGTTGCCGCGATTTTACTTGCAAAACTATTGAAGCCAAAAAATTCAAATCGTTTTTCGTCAGGAACAAGTTTACTAAGCCATGAACGCGCTATCGCTTGGCTTGAACCAATAACAAGAGCAGTCAACAACGCAATTACATAAAACATGGTTTTTGTAGTGGCAATAGACAATAAAACAACGATAATCGCCCAAACTACAATCGTAAATAAAAGAATTTTCTTTGATCCTTTTTTATCGCTCAACAAACCAAAAATAATTACAGCAGGAAAAGCGATAATTTGGATAATTAAAAGCAAAGTTAAAATTTCTTTAAATTCCATCCCGAATGTTGTTCTGGCGTAAATTGAAATAAAAGAAAAAATTATTACTAAAGCGTCGTTCATAAAATAGAAGCCGAGCAAAAACCAAGCGATATTTTTGTGCCGTTTTAGGTTTTTTATGGTTCCGACAACACTTTTTATTCCATGTTTTATAAGAACGGAAAGTGATTCTCTATTTTTATTTTCCGGTTTTTCTTTAATAAAAATAAAAGATGGAATTGAAAACAGTAAAAAGAATAGTGCGGTCAATGGAAACACCAACTTATACCCAAATTCAAAATCCCCCGCATATCCATTTTCGTATAATGGCTTGAAAGCAAGCATAGCAATAACTCCGCCGATGTAACCAAGTCCCCATGCAAGTCCGGAAATCCTACCAATAGTTTCTTTTGTAGAAACACGCGCAAGAAAAGAATCGTACAAAGTTTGCGCCAATTCAAAGGCAACATTGCTAATCAGAAAAATCAGTGAGACAAGTAATAATTTATTTGAACCGCTGAAAAATAGAAAAGCCGTACCGACCATTGACACCAAAGCAAAAATAATAAATTTTATTTTCTTGCGCGAGTCATAATCAGCTATTGCTCCAATTATTGGAGCGAGTAAACCCCCAATAAGAATAGAAATGCTTACGAGTAATCCCCAGTAAAAATCACCCCTTTCAACTCCTACAATTACCTCTTTGAAATAAATTGGAAAAACGAAACTTAAAATCAATAATGCGTAAGAAGAATTTGCAAAATCGTAAAACGCCCACGAGATTGCCGCTTTTTTATCCGCTTCTTTAAAAAATTTATTCAATAAGCTCATAAATCTTCCGGCTAATTATTTTCTATGATTGGTCGCAATTACTGAACGAAGCTCGAACCTTTTTTGAACGAAACTTTGACTGATTGCTCCGCCAAAGGCGGAGCAGAAAACCGAACGCTCCACCTGCGTTGAAACTTCGGCGGACAAGTCGGGCGGGTCCCTATAGCAAATCCTTCGGCTTGCTACGGGGCAAGCACAAAAAGCAAGAATTTTTGTTTACCCCGTAGGAAAACGAATTTTCTCCTTCGGGGCCCGCCCTCACTTTTCCGCCGCCGCCGAATTTCGTGCCAGTAAAACTGGCGTGCCACCTGAATTTTTAATCAAAACTAATTTTCACTTCCGACAATATCTGCATTTCCTCTTTTAATGTAGTTTTGATATCTTCTAACTTTTTATATTTTTGTGCTATTTCAATTTGTTTGTCAATATCGAAACTTCCGTCTTTTTTAATTGGGACGGGAACACTTACATCTTCAATTATATTAACAGTTATTCGCCTATTGCTTCCTTCTCCAGCGTAATACTTACTCAAATCACGATTAAGAACATAAAGGAAGTATGGTAAATGAACTTTGTCTACTTTTGGCATTAAAGCCCCGCAGTGGGTTGTCATACTAAACTTCCCGTTGCGATAATAAACGGTGCCGACATATGTGCCGTCCGTTGTCCAAGTCAAGCATTTTGTTTCATAATCGTAATGATCAATATTCCCGATAACTCCGTCCTCTGTAGTTTTTGAAGAATAAACTGGATATTCTCCTTTATTATTGTTTATATATGATTTTGTATATTCTGATTTTCCCTTCTCAATTTTAAATAAGCCGTTATCACCACCGATAGTCTTATAAGCTATTTGTTCGTCTTTGTTGCTTTTTTCAAGCTCAGAGCTTAAATCTAACAAATCATTCTTTAATTTTCTAATAGAATTTTCTGTCTGTTGAATAAGGCTTATATAGTCATCAACGGAAAAATTTTTAACTTCCTCTTTTACGCCCAAAGCTACTAATTCCTCATCGTTCCAAAATCTATCTATCACCCAATGCTCGGCATTATTAAATTTTTCAAAAGACAATGTTTTACACCTACTATTTTGAGGAGTAAAAGAATTTTTTGAACCTTTGAATTGATTGAATTGGTTTACCATATCTGGCAAATCATTATTTTCTGGTGTAGAAAATCTGTTTATATCCAATGTTTCGCCTATACTACTTACTAAATAGGCAAAAATTGAATTTTTTTGTATATCTATTTTAGAATTTTTCTTTGTTAGTGCCAAAATATAAGTTTTCTTCGAAGTAGTATAAAAAGCGTCTTGCGGTAGAGATATCATGCCGTCAATAAAACATTCTTCTTGAATAAATTTTCTCAACTTTGCGTCGCTTAATCTATTTAAAATTCCGTCAGGAATAATTATAAATGCTTTTGCATTTGGTTTTATACTTCGTATTATCCACTCAACAAACAACCCCTCTAACCCTGTAGCATTGATTTTATAAAATTCGTTAAGTTCGGCATTATTTTTTATAGCTTCTTTATAATTACTACTTCCGGGAATAACATATGGGGGATTTGTTAAAACCAAATCATAGTAATTTCTATTTATTTTGGATAATGAACCAAGAATAGATTTATTAAAAAGCTTGAAAGTATTATTAAATAATTTAGAAAATTCTTTTGATAAACTCGGATTTTGTTTCAAAAGATCTGAAACAAAAATCAACATATTGGCTTTTGCGAGTACAATAGTCAGTTGTTCCTCTCTTTCAAATCCCTTGTCAAATCCAAAAAATTGATATTTAGGCTTAATTTCTTTACCTTCGATTTTATAGTAAAAATTTAAGCCGTCTTCTTTCTTTTCTTCTTTCACCCTAATTGGTTCCAAAACAAAACCTCCGACTCCGCAAGCGGGGTCACAAATTTTTGATCCTACTGGTAGTTTATCTATATCTGAAATACTTATTATTGCGTCAACTATATTACGAGGTGTAAAAAATTGGCCCCATTTTTTCTGACTGATACTCCTCTTCATAAAAGCTTCGAACACCTGCGATTTAAAACTTGGGTCAATATTTTTGAGAGGACCAAATTTTTTAAATTTACTTAAAATTTTATGAAAAACCAATCTATGTTCATCAACATCGGGATTTAAAACCGTACCATTTATAATGGTTGTTTGGTCGTCCTCGCTCGCAGGAAACATTACTTTTAAATATGGTCTTACATTATCGCTATAATTACGAAATGCTTTATCGGGATTAAGACTAAAAATATAATCAAAATTTACCTTATTTCCCTTGTCGTCTTCTTGTAAAATACCAAGATCACTTAAATATTTAAAAATAAATAATTCAACAAAGGTGTATAAACATTTTTCTGGCGTTGCACCGCTCACAGACCAAACATCCTGCCAAATTTGACCAGCAAGAATGGTCGGATTTATCATTTGACCTTTTTCTAATTTAGAGTGCTGATTATCAATAAAACTTAAAATTTTATGAATTAGTTTTATGGTTTCCTGCGTTTTTGTTTTTAGATTATCAAGGTCTTCTTCGTCATTTTTTTGATCCACTAAAAAATCATCCTTTAGAGGAATATCATTTTTATTAACTATCAAGCTATAACTCCTAATTTTTCCAGTTGTACGGTCTTTATATTCTTTATCTTTGTTTTTATGGTTTGGATTAAACCAAATAAAATCTTGTCCGTCAGTAGCTAAACCGATTTTTGCTCCTATTTCCTGCGCGATATCGTTGCATTGTTCAATCGCATCAATTTTATCTTTTTCGTTTATGAATTTTTCACCTTTTTTCCATTCTATTGCCAAAATAACACTTAATTTCTTTTTATTTCTTCTGTCTACTAAAAGACCGTCTGGTTTTCTCAAACCATAAGAGTCGTAATTTTTGCTTGGGATAATTTTATATTTTTTAAGATCATTAAGAGTGGTACTACCCAAATTGTAGTACTCAAACGGGCCTAAAATTAAACCGCCCTTATTTAAAGATTTTTGTAATAATTCTTCGCTCATATTTTTTAAAATTATGACTACTTATAGTTTATCATTTTTAAAAAATCGGCACAAGTGGATGTTGGCTAATCTATTTTTTCATTAAATCATCGATTGAAACACCTAACCCTTTGGCGATTTTGGCCATAGTTTCAATAGTCGGATTGGGCGTTGAGCCGG
Organism: Parcubacteria group bacterium GW2011_GWA2_38_13b; assembly: GCA_000992445.2. Lineage (GTDB taxonomy): Bacteria > Patescibacteriota > Minisyncoccia > GWA2-38-13b > GWA2-38-13b > GWA2-38-13b. Next base: position 138,278 of record LBUF02000001.1, on the reverse strand, counting down.
ATTCAATTTTGGTAATTGTATGTAAAGTGATACTGGCAAGTTTGGACAACTTGTCTTGCGAAACACCGAGCTTATCTCGATATTTTTTTATGTTTATTTTCATAAAGTCGGGCTGCCGAGATTTGAACTCGAACTAAATCCTCCCGAAGGACTCGTGCTACCATTACACTACAGCCCGATATTTTTAGTATGGGGGCGAAGCGTGCATACTACCATTATACTATACCCCGTTATCAACGTGATGCTTCTTCTTTATTTCTTTAATTTCCCCCTCTTCAATTTCTTCCCATTTTTCTTCACCGCTCGCTGACAATTTTTTTAATTTTTCTTCCGACAATTCATTTAGTTCTTTAATTCTTCTTTCCAAATAATCTTCATCGTTTTTGGAAGCATCGTCAAGCACTTCGCCCATTATGCTCTTTAAAATCAATCCGATTTTCGGTCCGGGCGGAATATTCAAAATTTTCATAATATAATCACCGTTAATTTTCAGCATCTTGAGGGAGATCGGCTCACGCAACGCCTGGTCAATCAGCGCTTTGTATGTCCGCAAACGAAACGGTTCGGCTTTGGGAACGCCAGAACCGATTCTGTCCGCTTTACGGACATTGATCAATTCCCAAATATTCTCCTGCCCCACATTTCTCACAACTCTTTTTACCGCCGAAAGGGTTATTTTGTCGGGATCGGACAAAAACAGATGCCAACGGACCAATTTAACGATTTTATCGCGTTGGTTTTTGGGAAACTTCAAATGATTTAATATTCCGGATGTTATTTTCGCGCCGACAACTTCATGCCCGTAAAAAGTGGAGTCTGGTCCTTCGCCGCGTTTGGAATGCGGTTTGCCTATGTCGTGAAATAAACTTGCAATTTTAACTTCAAAGGAAAAATCCATTTTAACGGCATAAGCGAATGCCCGAAAATTATGCTCCCAAACGGTAAATATATGATGCTTGTTTTGCGTCACTCCCATTCCGGCTTCCAGTTCCGGAATTATATGTTTTAAAATCCCCAGGTCGCGAAGTAATTCCAGCCCTTTTATGGCACCGCTTGCCAAATCACTATCCGTTAATTCCGATTCCTGCCAAAATTTCATTTTCCCCACCGGATTTTTAGAAGGAATGGATAAAATTTTTACAAGTTCGTCCCGAACGCGCTCAACGGAAATTTCTTTTATCAATTCGGAATTATTTTTTATGGCTTCGGCTGTTTTCTTCTCAATGTTAAAATCAAGTTCCGCTGCCAAACGCGCCGCTCTCATTATTCTTAAAGCGTCTTCTTGAAAACGCTCGTCGGGATTTCCAACCGTCTTTATGATTTTCTTTTCTAAATCCTCTTTGCCTTCGAAATAATCCGCAATTTTATTCTGCTTGATGGCCATCGCGTTAATCGTAAAATCGCGCCGCGACAAATCTTCCTTTAATGTTTTCGCGAATTTAATTTCATCCGGATGGCGGCGATCGGAATATTTACCTTCAATGCGAAACGGCGTAATTTCTATCGCCCTTAATGCCGCGTCTTCGTTTTCCGTCAAAATTGTGACTGTGCCGAACGTATTTTCATAAAAAGAACCAGGGAAAACTTCTTGAATTTCTTCGGGCTTCGCCGAAGTCGTAATATCCCAATCCTTCGGCTTTCTGCCGAGCAAATAATCCCGCACGCATCCGCCGACAATATAAGCGTCGTATCCGGATGCCTGCAATTTTTCCAAAATATTTACAATTTCTTGCGGAATAATATTTTTCATACTGACGATTACTTCTTAAAATTAGCACGAAAACGGTAAAAAACAAATCCCGCCCCGCAGTACTGCGGGGCGGGATTTTGACCATTCCAAATAAACTTTAATTTATCCTCTTTCTAACGCAGCCACCCGCCTTTCAAGAACCGCGAATTCTTCAACATCCACTTTTCTCTTCAAGGAAGTTTTAATAAATTCAATGTCGGTTTTCATAATTTCCATATCGGTCTTCATAGAACCAATCATTTCGGTATGATGACCTAATGTTTCCGTGTGAGAATCTACTGTTTGTTTAATTGAAGAAACATCTTGTTTAATTGAAGAAACATCTTGTTTAATTGAAGAAACATCTTGTTTAATATCCTCGTATTGTTCCGCCACAAAGCTCACGTTATCATTAACTCGTTCTATTAAAACACCAAGGCCCCGAATATCTTGACGAATATCATCGTGATTATGATCGTTCGATTTTTTAGATTTTGCTTTTACTCCATTAGACATTTTTTGTTGCTTTTTTAACATATTTTTCAATTAAACCTCGTCTAAACATTATCATAATCCAGTAAGATACTACCACGATGTCTAACGGGGTTCATACTTTTATATTATTTTATAAGCAATTGAATGTCAAATTCTATTTATTAAGAATTTATCCATTGCTTGCGCAAAAAACTTAATTCATAGTAAAATCAAAATGTGTTAAATGCGTTACTATTCTCTAATTTCGCTTTGCGTCCATAGCTCAATCGGTAGAGCAGATGGCTCTTAACCATAAGGTTCCAGGTTCGATTCCTGGTGGACGCATTATTAAATAGATTAAGGTTTCAGCCCAAGGATGATCAGCCTGCCCGCCGGTAGGCAGGTCTCGGGCTGATGATGCCCTCTGGGCGCATAAATAAAAAAAAATCCGGTTTTTCGCCGGATTTTTTTTATTGCTGTTTATCGCTCAAATTGATATAATTAAAAAATGGGAAATAAAGTGATTAAAATTTTAATAGCCGCCGATATTACCATAATGGGGGCATGGGGTTTCGTAACGCCCGTTTTCGCCATTTTTTTGGTTGAATCCATTGAAGGCGGATCGCCGCGCCTTGCCGGAATGGCAGTCGCCATTTATTGGCTAACTGAGTCAATCCTCAAACCGCCTATTTCGTATTATCTGGACAAAAAACGCGGCTTAAAAGATGACTTCTACGCTATGATAATCGGTTTTTCAATTTATAGCGCAGCTCATTTTCTTTATATTTTCGCTAAAACTCCTTATGACATTTACGCCATCCAATTTTTTATGGGCATAGGCGCCGCTTTCGCTTTTCCTCCCTGGTACGCCTTTTTTTCCAAATCGCTGGATAAAAATTACGAAAACTTTGAATGGGGCATAGAAACTTCAATTATCGGGTTCAGCATAGCCGGCGCCGGTTTGGCCGCCGGATTCATAACGGAAAATTTCGGATTTACTCCGTTGTTTATAATAAGCGGGGTTTTGGCTTCAATCGGAACCGCTACATTGTTATTGATGCGTAAGCACATAAGGATGTCGTCAAGATCCGGCATTATAATAAAAGACTAATTGTGAAATTAGCTTTTTGGTCTTGACTTTTGTGAATTAGTCTATATAATAAAAAGAATGCGAAAATGGTTCGTTAAAATATTTTAATTTAAAATGAAAGGGGATTGTTGAATGGATAAATTACTAAGGGTAATGATTGGTTATTCGTTTGGTTTGCGAAAGGATGGATTTCCAACTAAAAGTAATAGCGCTTTGGCTATGTGGGCTAATACTGTAAATGAGATGCTAGCCCCTGATATTACTATTCTGCAAACAGAAATTGCAGAATGCGTAAATTTTAATCCGTCGTTGATAATAAAAAATCACAAAAGAAAAAATGAATATTTAGATACCGAAGAAGTAACGGTTCAAGCAGTTGATTTTTTAAAAGAACTCATCAATCAAAATGAAGAATACTCATTATATGTATATATAATAGCTCATCAATGGTTGCACTGGTCCAAATGTATGCGAGAAGTAAAAAAATGTTTGAAAAAAAGTGAAATAAAGGGCAATGTAATTTTTATAAGAGGATGCATCATCCCTTTTGATGCTAAATCCGATCAGTGGTACACGCGCGGACATATCCGAGCGTTATTGTATGCCATTTTACAACTTATGGGCAAAAAAACCGTCAATTAAAAAATGACGGTTTTTCAAAATAAATTCGTTTATTTTTCTTCTTTCACGCGCTTTTTTTCTTTGTCCGAAAAAATACTGATTTTGCCGTATTCGCCGTCGTAGCCCGGAATTATGTTTAATTTTCCTTCTCTGACCCTTTTTACTCCTTCGGCAATCTTAACATCGGAAACTTGCGCGATATCTTTAATTGGCGCGTCAAGCAAAATATTGAATTCGTCGTTGAAGCCGTTTATCAATGTTTTGTATTTTTCAAATACTGTTTTCGTGCCTGTTCCCACGCCATAAACGTCGCCGATAATTTCTTCCAAGGGAACCAAATTTTTGAATGGTACGGCATCGCGCGGCACTTTACTGCTATTTCTATCCGCCAATTCATCCACTCTGTTCATAACACCGATAGTTAAAGGATGTTTGCATTTCGGACAAAGATTATTACTCGCCTTACTTTCTTTCGGACTAAATATTATGCCGCAATTCCGATGACCGTCGTAATGGTATTTTCCTTCTTCCGGAAAAAATTCAACCGTATAGATAAATTCTTTCGGATTTTTTTCTCTTATCATCCGCGCGATATCGGCATAGCTCGTTTTTTTTGTGTCCGTGACTTCAAAAACATTCGCTTCCCGTCCGATTTTATGCAAAGAATGAGCATCGGAATTGGATATCAAGGAAATATCGTCGAGTTTGGAAAGCCGCCTGTTCATCGCAGGATCCGAAGAAAGACCGGTTTCAACGGCAAAAATATGTTTCGCGTATTCGTCAAAACATTCCTCAATGGCATTAAATCCGGATTTTGACCCAAAAATGGAAAACCACGGAGTCCAGGCGTGCGCCGGAATAACAAGGCACTCGGTTGACGCGCCAAAAACGATTTTCGCCAGTTCTTTCGCGTCCAAACCGAGAATCGGCCGGCCGTCTGAATGCAAATTACCGATTCGGCCGAGTCGGACATTTATTTTTTCCACCGCTTCAAAATCCGGCGCGAAAACAATAATATGGATTTTGCGGACTTTGTTGTTTTTGGAATATATGCAGCTTATTTCGGTAGTTAAAATAAATCGCAAATCGTTTTTCAAAATCTTCGGAAAATCATTATTTTTAATTTTATATTTATTTTTAAGCCGAAAAAGTCCGTTTACCGGCTCCAATTTTTCTTTTATTTCCTTAAACCAAACTGGATGCGTAAAATCGCCGACGGAAATTACATCAATGCCTTTTATCTGCCCCCACAAATCCAAATACCCCAAATCCATATTGGGACTGGTGGCGCGGGAATATTTTGAATGAATATGAAAATCGCCAATGAGTCGCATTATTTTATTATAGCATTTTTTAATTGCCGGTGCCGTTGACATTTTAAAGAAGTCTGGTAATATTTGAATTAGTAAATTAAAAATTTAAATAATCTGAAAGGAGGATAATTAAAATAATGCAACGAGAATAATGCGCCAAAGATTGCATTGTGATTATTTTAGGTAATTTATAGGAAAGGATAGCGAAGATGTTTTATTTAATATTTGGTTTTTTATTTCTTTTAGCGACTTTATTCGCGCATAAAATAGATACAAAAAATAAATTAGTTACGCTTGGCACAAGGGTTATATGCGGAACGATAGCTGTTATTTTAATCTCGTCCGTATCTTTTGTTCTTATTGGCGAAAACGAAACGGGACATTTCCATAAAATTTATGGCGGAAAGAATTTGGAAGACGGAGCGATTATAGCTACTCAAGGAGAAAAGGGACCGCAAGCGGATATTTTAACGCCGGGATTTCATTTCAGACCGCTTTTGAGAATTATTTACAAAGTATCAAAAGAACAGGTTTTTATTGTACCCGAAAATAAATACGGTTTTCTTATTGCGAAAGATGGAATGCCAATGCGCCCGGACCAAACGTACGCAGACGCTTTTAATCCAAACGAATTACGAGGCATGATTTATGATGCCCGATATTTTTTGGAACATAATGGACAGAAAGGTCCGCAAACAACAGTTTTAACGCCAGGCACTCATCGTTTAAATAAATTCCTTTGGGATGTAAAACTCGGCGATGTTACGGAAATCCCAGAGGGATTTGTGGCTGTCATTAAATCAAATGTTTGGTCACGAGTAGATTTCGGCAATCTTAAAACAGAAAAACCAGAAAATATTTCTCTTATAAAAATAGATGAATTTACCGGAAGGGATCTAAAAGTTCCCCTTGTGCCTGTTGGAGCCATTGGAATATGGGAAAAAGCATTGAATCAAGGCAAGTACTACATAAATGAACATGCTTATAAAGTTATTTTATTTAACATAAAAGCTAATACCTGGGAATACAAAGGGGGCTACAAAAGACGTTATATTGATCTAGTAATAGATGATAAGGGAATAATAACCCAAAAAGAATGGGAAACCAATGTACCTATTCCCGAAAATGCCGCCGATCCGGCCATTGAAGTAAAGGTTGAAGGATGGCCAATACCATTAGAACTGCGAGCGTTAGTCCAGGTTTCACCGGATAATGCCCCATATGTAGTCGCTGCCGTAGGCGGACTTCAAGAAGTTGAAGACAATATTTTAACTCCGATTATCCGTTCGGTTGTACGAAATGTAACCGGCGGAACAATTCATGTTCCTGATGAAAACTCTCCCGGAAAATTAATTAACCGCCCAACCAGAGTTCTTGATTTAATGATAAACAGAGATGTTTTGGAACAAAATATAGAAGATTTAATACGACCAGAGAGTTTAAAGGCCGGAGTTGATATAAAAGAAATAAGATTTGGTGATCCGGCCATTCCTCCGGAATTGCTTCTTGCGTGGCAAAGAGAACAATTGGCGCAACAGTTAAAAAAAGCTTACACGCAGGAAAAAATCGCGCAAGACGAAAGAATAACTGCTGAAAAGGCCAAAGCGACCGCTGATCAGCAATCAAAACTCGTAGAATCGGAAATTGAAGTAAAAAGATCCGAACAAATAGCCATAGCAAAAGAAAACGAAGGGCTTGGTGAAAAAAACAAATTAACTTTAATTACCCAAGCGCAAAAAGAACAATCGGAAATTTTAGGACAAGACAGGGTGGTTGAATTAAGAAAATATGAACTGCTTTTAACCACTTTGGTAAATTATTTTGATAAACACCCCGAGGTATTAACAGAAGCGCTATCCAACGCCCACAAGTTTGTACCAGAAAGAATATTTACTATAAGTTCAGAGAATAATGGTTTAACTAGCGCGGCGGGAATACTAGGAGATTTTTTGAGCTCAAACCAAGAAAAACAGAAAAAAAATAATACAGAAAAAAAATAAACACATAAATAAATGCGCACAACAGCCGATTTAATCGGCTGTTTTATATTTTATTTCGCAAAATTACCACAAAAACGCCAAGAATTGACTTAATAATTTTTTTATATTACTATAAAAAATATCATTATCACATGAACCCCGTTGGAAGTTTTTCGCTAACGGGAAATAAAGTAATTTAATTAAATATTTGTCGGAAGTTAACCAATTAATTGTATAAACCCCATTAGAAACAATGTTTCCAATGGGGTGAAGACAAGCTTCTAACGGGGTGAAAAATCTTATCAAAAACATATTTATCATTATACTGATATTTTTTATAATGTCGGCGATTTTTACATTTTACTCTTCGGAAGAAAAACCGCAGGAAGTAGGACTATCCAAACTCGTTGAAGAAATAAATCAAGAGCAGGTTGTAAAAATCATAATTAAAGACAACGATCTTGAGATTGAACTTCGCGACGGAACAAAACAAGTTTCCAAAAAGGAACGCGAATCCTCATTGACGGAATCTTTAAAAAATTACGGAGTTGAACAAAATAAACTTAATTCTTTGAATATGGAAATTCGGGAACCGTCCGGAATCATGTTTTGGATAGGCAGTATTTTGCCGATTGTTCTTCCGTTCGTTTTAATAATATTTTTCTTTTGGTTTTTGATGCGGCAGGCGCGGCAAGGTTCAATGCAGGCGTTTTCTTTCGGCGAATCGCGCGCCCGTTTTATTTCCCCGAAAGACAAAAAGGGTCGGATAACCTTTAAAGATGTGGCCGGACTGGAAGAAGCCAAAGAAGAATTGAAAGAAATCGTTGATTTTCTGAAAAACCCAAAAAAATATACGGATATTGGGGCTAAAATTCCCAAAGGCGTTCTTTTAATGGGATCGCCCGGAACCGGCAAGACACTTCTCGCCAAAGCCGTAGCAGGAGAAGCCGACGCGCCGTTTTTCAATATTTCCGGTTCGGAATTTGTGGAAATGTTCGTCGGAGTCGGCGCGTCCCGCGTCAGAGATCTTTTCAAAAACGCCAAAAAAAACGCGCCGGCTATTGTTTTTATTGATGAAATTGACGCGGTTGGCCGGCAACGCGGCACCGGACTTGGCGGAGGTCACGATGAACGAGAACAAACTTTAAATCAGATATTGGTGGAAATGGATGGATTTGACACCGACACCAATGTTATCGTAATGGCGGCAACCAATAGACCCGATGTTTTGGATCCGGCGCTTTTGCGTCCGGGAAGATTTGATCGGCGCGTTGTTTTGGAAAACGCGGATATCAAAGATCGTGAAGCGATACTTAAAATTCATAGCCGTAATAAGCCGCTTGATAAAATGGTTGATTTGCGGAAAATCGCGGAAAGAACCCCAGGATTTTCCGGGGCGGATTTGGAAAATTTGATTAACGAAGCGGCGATTCTAACGGCGCGAAAAAATAAAAAAATAATATCACAACAAGATATATTAAGTTCAATTGAAAAAGTTTTATTGGGACCGGAACGCAAGAGCCACATTCTTTCCGTAAAAGAAAAAGAAATCGCCGCCTTTCACGAAGCGGGTCATGCTTTGGTCGCGGCAAGTTTGCCTAATGCCGATCCTGTTCATAAGGTCTCCATTATTTCGCGCGGGCGGGCCGCCGGTTACACACTGAAACTGCCGATTGAAGACAAGCAACTTTATTCCCGTTCTTATTTCTTGGATGAATTGGCGGTTTTGCTTGGCGGCTACACTTCTGAAAAACTTATATTCAACGAACTGACGACCGGTGCTTCCAATGACTTGCAAAAAGCCTCGGAAATCGCGAGAAAACTTGTCCGTCAATACGGAATGTCGGAAAAAATCGGACCGGTGACTTTTGGCGAAAACGAAGATCTGGTGTTCCTGGGGAGAGAAATTGGCGAACACCGCAATTATTCCGAAGAAATCGCTTCAAAAATTGACAGGGAAGTGACGCGACTTATCAATAACGCGCAAAAAACAGCAAAGAAAATCTTATCTTTAAATAAAGAAAAATTGGAAAAAATCGCGCGAGAATTGATAGAAAAAGAAATGATTGAACAAAAAGAATTTAATAAACTAATAAAAGAATAGTAAAAATAGTCTATTAATCAACATAACGACCCTGTTGTCAATCGACGATCGGGTCGTTGTGTTTTGTAAGATAACGCTCTTTTGTTATTTAAAATTTTGTGATATATATTTATTATATGAATGCGCATATAGCTCAGTTGGTCAGAGCAATGGTCTTATAAGCCATAGGTCCTTGGTTCGAATCCAAGTATGCGCAAAATTAAGGCAAGGTCGGACATGGTAAGACCGGAGTCCCCGGTTTGAACCTAGGCATACCCGCTAGAATTATACTTTACAATTTTTCGGCGATTTATTTGCCGACATATAAGAACTCTGTTAAGGCAAATCTTCTGTTTTTTCTTCAGTATAAATGTTTATTGATTGATTAATTCCGGGTGCAGTTTTAGCATTTCATTCATTGCTTTTTGATCTAAAGATGGATCGAAATTTTTGTTAAATATTAAAAATATTGTGATTGTAATTGCTATTACTGCGATTCCGATTAAAACATAATTTGCCTGTTTTTCATCTTTAATTGTTCCGCCGGAATATTTAATTAACCATCGGATTATTTTTGATGTTCCAGGATAAAAAACCGGAACGGATATTCGTTGTTCGTCTTGAAATTTTACGCTATTGTCGGTATTTTGGAGCGTATCGCTCAAGTCAATTTCTTCATTGTTATTATTTGGGTCCATATTAATTAGAATAAAATCATAAATTTGATTATATAATTATTTTAATTTTAGCATAATTGTATTTGTCTCGCAATTTTCTATTCTGGTGCTGTATTTTTAAAATAGCTCGAACGCATTTCGCCGCCTGCGGCGACGGCCAGCCCCCCAAAATTTGAGCGGCTTCGCCACAATCTTTGACAATTTCAAGTTTTTCTATGAGTTAATCATAACTCATTACAGTAAATTCTTTAAGAAAAATGAACTTGAAAAATTTACTGCTTTGGCGGTAAATTCTTTTTCGGGAAAGAAAAAAGCGACTTTGTCATTTATGACATGGTGTCGCTAAACCCTCATTTGTTCAAGTTCTTTTCGAACGTACAGCGTTGGTCGCCAAGGGTGGCACAAGAAAACAGAACCGAAGCTGACGGCTTTCGCGCCGAGACTTCTGATTTTTTCGAGATCGTTGAAATCCCACACGCTCGGTCCGATTACCGGAATTGTTGTCAACTCGGCAAGTTTCTTGACCAAATCCCAGGTAAATGGTTGGGCGATCTTTCCAGATACACCGCCGCCTCCAAGATTTTCGAGAGGGTTCTGGCGATTTGGAAAAACTATTGCCCAAGGGACGCTGTTGACAGAAATGGCTTCGACAAAATTCTCGGCCTCTTTCACGATTTGCGAAATATCGTGAGTAACAGACACTTTCAGAATCAACGGCAGACGAGAATTGGTTTTGACCGCTTCGCAACTTGCAATGACTCTCGCGGTGTCTTGCAAGATGCAAGTTTCAGTGTTTGGACATGAAGCGTTGATTTCCAACCCAACCAAGTCAAAGCCGTTCAATATCCCTGCCATTTCCGCTAATTCTTCCGGCTCTCCGAAAATCGAAGCAACCAGAGGAATTTTTGTTGAATTGACTGATGGCCCAATTTCCCTGCACCACCAATCAATTCCAGGATTTGACAGGCCAACTGCATTAACGACTCCGCCACGAACTAATCGCAAACACCGGAAAGGATTATACCATCGCAGATTTCCTTCCGTTGGTCGAAGTGTCAATGTTTTAGTTACCGAGGTAAAGAGTGTCGGGTCGAGAAGCCTGATCCAGCGCCAAGGTTGTTCCCATGGCCAACCTTTTCCGTCAAAACTCAACGCACCGCTTGCGGTCATGTATTCAAAGTCATGACCATTAGAAAGCCTTATCATGGTTATTCACCTCCTTTTTGTGTTGTAAGGTACAAATTAAGTTAGGATTTCCCAACTTATTGCTAAATAGATAACTGTTATCAGAAAAAAGCAGCTAGTGTCTGACCTCTGACCTGTGGATGTTCTCGTTAGATTTATTTTAGCAGTTTTTACCTTTTCTTGCTATATCTTTTTTCTGTATTGGTGCCTTGGGGGAGAGTCGAACTCCCAATCCCTTGCGGGAACTAGGTCCTAAACCTAGCGCGTATGCCAATTCCACCACCAAGGCGCATTGTATAAATCAATCCGCCCGCCAATTTGGCGGGCGGATTGATTTTACGGTTTAAAATATTTTTTGCGACTAAACACTATCGTTGTCGGAAATAACGGTTTTTATGCTCCAGTAACATCGATGCCTAAGAATGAAGGAATCACTTGCATTACTATTATCCATGCCAAGAATACGATTGCAACGCCAGCCATGGTGTACATTATCCGTGATAAAGCGCTTTTTCGTGCTTCGTCGTTACCGCCGGAACTCATCCATTGAATGCCGGAAAAAATAAGAATAATAACCGCCAATATAATGGCAAAGGCAAAGAACCAGTTCAACGCTACTTTAAAAAGAGCGTATATTGCATCCAAGTCGCCTACATTTGATTCCGTGGGCGGTTCAATCGGTTGAGCATAAACTGTATTTATTGCCGTATTTAATAAAAATTTTAACATAAATAAATTATAAAAGAAAAATGATATAAAAGCAAGTTGTTTAACGATACTTTTATTTGATTTTTGCTTTTATTTATCCCCACGCCTTTTCGTAAACATTTTTTTACGGAAAGGCGTGGGGACTTGGTTAAGCGACCTTTAAACTCCTAATAATTCGCAAAGATTTATGCCAAAAAGCCAATCAAGTATGCCGGACGAAAGACTTCCCGATTCAATATTTAGCTCGCCCAATCCTAAAAATTTCGGTATAACTCGTTCAACTATTATTCTTGCCGCGAGAATAACCATTACGCCAATCGCAACAAAATATAATTTATTTAACGATGTTTTTTTTGTATCAGCATTGCCTCCAGAGGTTAGTATGCTGATTCCCACTGAAATCGCATAGACGATCGCTATTATTAAAGAAAAAGAAAAAAACCAATAAAGCGCTTTTAGGAAAAGACAATAGAGAACGCCGATGGTGGGAACCATTCCCAGCGCGCCCACTCCGCTTACCGCTTCGGCAGATTTGATGAAAAAATTAAATATGAACATCGTGATTAACTAATTGGAATTAGCATTAAATACCTTTTATAATTGAAAATAATTTTCCGATTAACCCGGCCCACCATACTATTTCGCATTTTACCATATAGATTGGCAGTATAAGCGTTTCAAAAGCCGCTGTAAATACGCCCAAAAACATCGCTATCATTATTAAAATCGACGTGGAAAGCAAAATTATGACAATTCCTATCGCAATCCAACTCAAATTTTTATGTACTGATAAAAGCACTTGCGGATCTCCGGAAGAAAATATATAGCGAAGACCGTTTATAACCAAAGAAGTTACCGCCAATATAAGCGCGAAACTGAACAACCACGTCATTATTTTTAAAAATATGCAATACATATCGCCGAATACGAAACCAATGCCAGGAAGATTTTCTAATTCCAATGAATCGGCAAAAACTGAAAAATAGGGGAAAAATGCAAAACCCAAAACCGCAAAAACGATAAATATGACAAAAATTTTATTAAAAATATTTTCCTTCATTTAAGATTCGTACAAATAAATTAATTGCATCAAGCGCGCTTTCTTCATCCCCCGTTTCCAGTATATCCCTCACAAACGTTATTATTCCGCGGCCGATCAATAAAATCGCTACGCCGAGTACCAACCAAATCAACATTTTTTTTACTTTTGTTATTTGTGAATCATCGCCGCCGGCCGTCAGGAATGTTATGCCGATATAAACCGTTAAAATTACGGCTAGCACGATTGCTATAGAATAAAAATATCTGGAAAATCTTTCTAAAATACTTACTATCTTATCCAGGGTTAAATCAATGTATTCAGGGGATGTATTGTTTGTGCTGGTGCCGGAATCGCCATAAGCATATGCGACGAAAAATGCGCTCGTCGCGAAAAATAATATAAAAAATAAGATGCCGAATTGCGAAATTTTTTTGTTCAATTTTTGTTTTGTCATTTTTGTATGCTACTATCACATATTGTATAATGGTTAAAAAATATTCGTTTTATCCAGTATTCAATATATCTTTTAGAAGCGTTATTACGCCACTGCCGATTAACAAAATCGCGATGCCGATTACCAGCCAAATAAATGTTTTTTTCGCTTTTGTTACTTGCTGATCATTGCCGCCAGCCGTTAATAATAAAACAGCGGCGTAAATCATTATAATCGGAACAATCGCGATAGCTACATAATAAAAATAGTCGGCGATTCTTTTCACGATATCTATGATACTGTCTGTTTTTAGCGGATTATCATATTCAATTATTTTTGTACTCGTTCCGATTTTATCATCATCATTTATTTTGCAGTTATTGGAGCAACTATCGTTGTTATTCGTATTGCCGTCGTCGCATTCTTCCGCAAGATCAACGATACCATCTCCACAATAACCGGTTTCTTCAGATTTTTCGATAAAAGCGTAACAGTCGGTAACTGACGCACCGTCTTCTTCGCCGACGCAACTCCATAGCCATTTATCTTTGGTGCTGCCAAATTCAACATTAAGTAATTGAAAAATTCCGGGGTTGCACGTTCCAGCATCTTCGAAGGCAGAATAATTAGCATATGTGTTTCCGTTGGCAGGGCCGCATTTGCCGTTAATTTTAACCGCTTGAACAGGTGCGGTAAAAAACGCATTTACCGCGAAAAACAGTATAAAAAATAGGATGCTGAACCGCAACAATATTTTTTTCAAATATTTACCATACATAAGATAATTATACCATAAATCCATAAAGTAGCATAAAAAATGATTAACATTTAATCGTATGCCAAGGCCAAGGAAATCCTGCCGGTTGGTCGGCGCCGGAGCCGGTTAGCATAAGCAAGATTGAATCTACGATTAGCCATGCTCCGTAAATAATCAGCGCGCCTATTATCACGCCATATAACATTCTCTTCGCCAAAGAAATCTGATTGTCGCTGCCGCCGGAAGTAAACAAAATAATTCCGGCTGTTACCACAAATAAGGCTGCTAGCGGAGTGACTAAGTCTATTATTATAAAATCGATGGCGCCTTTTGTCATAACGAAAAAATCGCAAGTTGTGCAATCCGCTTCTCCTTCGCCGCCGCAGGGAACGAGACCGGCGGCATTAGACATTAACGGCAAAAAAATAGATAATACCGTAATAAATAATAATGTAGGTTTATAAATTGATGCCATAAAAATGTTTTGAATTTTTTATTTTGGTCATTGGAATTTATTTAGGATTTTAAGATTGGGACTTATCAATTATTTTCGATACAGCACATTTATCTGGTTTGCCGATTTTTCTATCGCTTGTTTGATTGTGGCTTGACCAAGAACAACCGTTTCAATCATATCGGAGAATATTGTTTCGATTGTGACATTGTCAATTTGATACCATGATTTAGCGGTGAGCGATTGCCGCGCGAAAACGCCAAGATGCAGTTTGTCTTTTTGTAAATCAACCAAATCCCTTCTGGCCGTCGGTCTTTTTGACGATTCCAAGTATTTCAGCGCATTATCTTTTAATGTCATAAATTGGATAAAATGCCAGGCCCAGCCGGGATTTTTAGAGTTTATAAAAACAGCAGGCGCCCAATAGTTGGCATAAGCGATATTGTTTCCGCTGCCGGCGATTTGCGGGATGGTCGCAACGCCGAAATTAAGATAAGGCGCTTTGTTTTTAATAGTGTCAATGTGGTGGGAGTAATTTATCATCATAGCGGTTTCCCCTTGGTAAAAAGCGTCTATGGAATAGTCCATTTCCGAATTCCATGTATAAACTTCTTTTTGGGGATTGGCGAAATCGGTATAAAATCTCAGTGCTTCTTCGCCCGCGGCGAATGGTTGGCCGTTTAAGGAAACGAATTTGTTGAATATGACTTTAGTATTTTCGAGGTCGGTCATTTGGGTGCCGGTTTGCAACATTAAAAGGCCGAGAATGTCGGTTGAACGATTTATGTTTTTTGCCGTACCAAGAGATGCGCCGACTCTAATGATATTCCCAAAATCATCTTTTTTGGTCAGAAGCTTTGCGTCTTTTACGAAGTCGTCCCAAGTTTGAGGGGGTTCCGCTATGCCATTGGATTGAAAAATATTTTTATTCCAGTATAAAGCCAGCGTGTCTACAAAAAGAGGTAAGCCATAGATTTGGTTATTGTTTACCAAATCTTGAAATGTTACATCGACAAAAGTATCCTTGAAAGATTGGATTGTCATCATTTCCGGCGATAATGGAATTATTTTATTTTTGTGTTTCGGAAGCCATGTATTATGGATGCTCCAAATATCCGGTCCGCGACCGGCGGCAAAAGCGTCAATTAAATCTTTCTCGTAATCATTAAATGTTTTTTTAACATAAGTTATGGTTACTGACGGATACAAACGTTTGTATTCTTTTATGATATTGATAAAATATTCGTCTTGATCGTAAACGCTCCAAAATTCCAAATTGATTTTTTGCGTCTGTTTCGGTTTTTTAAGACCGAATATAACGGCAAAAATAGTAATTGCAATAATTATAAAAATTATTGTTAAAAATATCATTCGTTGAGCGGTTGTGGACATAGATAAACTATTTATAAATGAAGTAGTCACGAATATACAAATTCACGTAAATATACGAATTCGTATATTCGCGATTACTCCTTGCTGAAAAATAATCCGTAATGATAATCACTCGCGTCAAATTCGCTGGTTAATTTAAATCCCGTCTCTTCGGCTATTTTTATCATATCGTTTTTTGCCAAACGATAACTGTTTTTGGGGCCAATTTCCAATGATTCCGGTTTCCAGTCAATAATAGCCAGTTTGCCGTTTGGCGATACGATTCGCCATGCTTCTTTTATGATTGCGCCTTTTTTTTTCGATTGAAATAAAACATCGGAAATCAAAACCATATCCAGGGAATCGTCGGCTATTTTTGTGGTTCCGTAAATTTCAAGATCGGCCCAGATAGTTTTAATATTGGAAATTTTTTCCGCCTGTGCTTTGATTTTAACGCTTTCCAGAGAACTTTTTTGGACATCCGCCGCGAATATTTCTCCGTTTTCACCAACGGCTTTTGCCAGAAGAATGGTAAAAAATCCCGCTCCGCATCCCAGATCGGCGATTTTCATACCTTCCGAAATTTGGAGTAAGGGGATGATTTTTTCGGGATGTATAAAGTTCATTTTACAAAATTTTTTTATAAGCAAGTTATTGATACGGCTTTGTCGTTTTGATCCAAGCGCATAATTCTTACTCCTTGCGTTGATCGTCCCAATACCGATATGCTGTCAAGCGGCGTACGGATAACTTTTCCTTGCGAAGATATGGTAACGATATCCGACGCTTCGCCGGCCGCAATGGTCGTCGCCGCTATAATGCCGCCGTTTTTCGAGGTTATTTTGGCGGTTTTTATTCCCGATCCTCCGCGTTTTTGGTTTTTATAGTATTTAACCGGCGTTTTTTTTCCAAAGCCGTTTTCCGTTACGATTAAAAGATCAACCGGCCTGTCTTTTTTTATTATGTCCATACCGACCATATAATCATCTTTTTTCAACCGGATGCCGCGTACTCCGGAAGCTCCTCGCCCCATTGATCTTACGTCTTTTTCGGAAAAACGTATGGCTTGTCCTTTGCTCGTAACCAAAATGACTTCATCGTTTCCTTGCGTTATATTAACCCATTTGAGCGAATCTTCTTTTTGCAGTTTTATGGCGACAAGACCAACGCGCCGCACATTGGCGAATTCGCTGATGTTTGTTTTTTTAATTATACCATATTTCGTTGCCATCACTAAAAATTTATTTTCTTTGTCTTCTTTGCCCAGAGAAATTATGCTGGTTACGTGCTCCTTATTGTTGATTTGCAGGAAATTCATAATTGCTTGTCCTTTGCTGACCCGCGATGATTCGGGTATTTCATAAGCTTTTACTTTGAAAACTTTTCCGGAATCGGTAAAAAATAGGATGTCGTCATGCGTTTCAACTCCCAGCATACTTTCGACCTGATCTTCTTCTTTTGTCATCATTCCGATCATCCCTTTGCCGCCCCTTTTTTGTGTCCGATAAATATTCGGATTAACCCGTTTTATATAACCGCTTCTGGTTAAAACCAATATCGCTTCTTCGTTCGGTATTAAATCTTCCACTTTAAATTCAGCGACGCCCGAAGCGACAACCTTTGTCCTTCTTTCGTCCGCATGATCTTCTCTCAGTTTTTTAAGCTCGTCTTTTATCACTTGCAGTATTCGTTTAGGTGTTTCCAGGATCGCGGTCAATTCGCCGATCAATTTTTTCTTTTCTTTTAATTCGTCTTCGATTTTTTCTCTCTCCAGTCCGGCCAACGTTTGTAATTTCATTTCTAAAATCGCTTTTGTTTGAGTATCGGAAAAGCCGAATTTTTTCATCAAATTCGTATGAGCGGTTTCTTTGTCTTTTGATTGTCTGATCGTCGTGATGACGGCGTCAATGTGGTCAAGGGCTTTTTTCAGTCCTTCAAGAATGTGAGCTCTCTCTTTGGCTTTTGCAAGATCGAAACGAGTGCGGCGTTCCACCACAATCTTTCTATGCTCAATGTAATATTCCAAAATGCTCTTTAAAGATAAGACTTGGGGTTGTATTCCATCAACCAACGCCAGCATATTTAAATGGAAAACACGCTGCATATCGGTCAGTTTGTAGAGTCGGTTAAGAATTTTCTGCGGGTAAACATCGTTTTTCAAATCAATGACTATCCTGATGCCGTCTTTATCCGATTCATCTCTTACGTCTTTAATACCTTCTATTTTTTTGTCTTTGACTAATTGCGCGATTTTTTCTATTAAAGATGATTTATTGACTTGATAGGGGATTTCCGTCGTAATGATTTGAAAGCGTTTGTTTTTATCTTCCACGATTTCGGCTCTTGCGCGGTTAATAATTCCTCCTTTTCCTGTTCCGTACGCTTGAATAATATCATTTTTGTTATAAATAATTCCTCCTGTCGGGAAATCAGGACCCTTTATAAATTCCACAAGATTTTCGATTGATGCCTTGGGGTTGTCTATGAGATAAATCAACCCGTCAATAATTTCTCCAAGATTGTGCGGCGGTATATTGGTAGCCATTCCAACCGCTATGCCCATCGTTCCATTAATGATCAGATTGGGCAGGAGGGCGGGGAGAACTTGCGGTTCTTTTCTGGTGCCGTCGTAATTTGATTTCCAGTCAACGGTATCTTTGTCCAGGTCGTGGAGTATTTCTTGCGCGAATTTGCTCATTTTCGCTTCAGTATAACGCATAGCGGCCGGTGGATCGCCGTCAATGGAACCGAAGTTTCCTTGACTAAAAACCAATGGATAGCGCATTTTGAATATTTGAGCCAAATGGACCATTGAAGGATAGACGATTTGTTCGCCATGCGGATGATAATTTCCTGAAACATCGCCGCAAATTTTCGCGCTTTTTCGAAAACGGGAATTGGGATGGAGTCCGAGGTCTTTTAGCGTAATCAAAATACGCCTGTGCACGGGCTTTAATCCATCTCTTACATCGGGCAACGCTCTATCCACAATTACGCTCATCGCGTAATTAAGATAGGATTCCCGCATTTCTTCTTTGATTTCTCTTTTTTCTATTTTTTCATTATCCATAAAAAATTAAAAAAGCATTTTTTAACTGTAAAGTATGAAATTTTAATCCGCGATTGGCAGACTCCGTTAGAAGCTCATCGAAAGTTTTTATTTTTAAGTCTAATCTTAACGCGAAATCACCTTAGGGCTTAAATACTATCTTTTGAAATAATTTATTTTAAACTTTTAATGGGGCAAACGTAATCCCGCGTTTTCTTGATTATATTGTTTTTGTTTGTTCGGGTCGGGTGCATTTTGATTAAAGCGATTTTTGAAATTAAAAATTTCGGCAGCAGATGATTTAATCATTTCCCGCAAAGAAGGCATAGTGTCGTTATTTTTTTCTTTTTTGCCGGCCTTGGCGTTGGTTGGCGTTGAATTGTGCAGAGAATAGTTTATAGAAAAACCGAAACCTGTTATTGTCAATGCGATTGAAATCAGTATAGCCGCCAAAAAAATTTTTAATCTTTTCGGATAAGGTTTGCGTTGTAAATTTTCAATAAAATCAACAAGAGACATTGCGTTAATTTTTAATTTTTAATTTTCAATCAAATTCTAATTTTTAATTTAAAATTTAAATATTTAAAATTATAAATTTTAGATTTTAAATTCTACGACCTCCATTTCTTCCGGCGGCAAATCTTTTTTAGTAATTTTCAATTTATCGATTTTTTCTTTCGGAGAAATTCCGATTTCTTTGAAAAATAAATCTATTTTATCCAGCTCGACTTTCATATTTGGCAGATGGTAAGCCATGGGGATCACAAGACGCGGTTCAATTTGGTTGACGATATGCGCGGCGCTTTTATAGTCAATCGTGTAATTGCCCCCGACCGGCACCATTAAGATATCAATTTCTCCGATAGCTTCCAGCTGGTTGTCGTTTAATTCTTTTTGACCCAAATCTCCCAAATGGCACAAAGACATTCCTTCGGTTCGGAAGACATACAGCGCGGTGTCAAAAGATTCTTGTTGTAATTTTTCGCCGTGTTTTGCCGGAATGCCGTCTATGGCTATTCCGGAAATTTCGTATTCGCCCGGACTGTTAATGATAAACGGCTGATTTTCGCTGTTTTTTTCCGCGGTATCGCTGCAATCAAAGTGAGAGCAAGAGTAAGTCAAAATATCCGCTTTTGGAAAAGGCGGTTTCAGTCCGATGCTTTTATCAAAAATATCGGTGATTGCCGTTATTTTTTGCTGGGATTGAATTTTAAAACAAGTATAGCCGTAATAAGTTATGTACACAATTTGACAGTCAGCTTTCTTTAAGACGAAAAAGCGACTAAATATATTATATTTTAATTCTACATCAATTTAATCCTCTTTACAATATTTATTTGTTAATATATACTGTTCAATTATGGGAGCAGTTAAAATATTTCAAAATCCAAAAGAGTCAATTTTGAGCATGTTATTGAAAAATAACGTGCGGCAAATTCCCGTGCCGCAAAAAGACGCTTTGTTGAAAGGCGTTGTTTTAAGCGTTGATAATAATAAGGCTATTATTGATCTCGGACCAACGGGGATTGGATTATTGATAGGACCGGAATTCAAAGGAGCTATTGATGTTTTGGGGAAATTTAAAAAAGGCGATGAAATTTCAGGGCAAGTTTTGGTTATTGAAAATAAGGAAGGGTATATCGAGCTTTCCGTGAAAAATGCCGCTTTTCAAACAACATGGAAAGAGTTGGAAAATAAATTTATCGCGAACGAACCTATGATTGTTGAAGTTGCGGAAGCTAATAAGGGCGGGTTATTGGTAAAGTTTCGAGGAATTTCCGGGTTTATGCCCGTATCGCAATTGGCGGGTAATCATTATCCGAAAGTCGAAGGCGGAGATAAGGGTAAAATAGTGCAGGAATTAAAAAAACTTATAAAAATCAGTTTGAATGTAAAGATAATAGATTTAAATCAAAAAGAAAAAAAGATAATATTTTCTGAAAAAGCGGCTGAAGAAAAAATGCAAGATTTGTCAAAAAAATATAAGAAAGGCGATATTGTCGATGGAGTGGTAAGCGGTATAGTGAATTTTGGAATTTTTGTGCAAATGGAAAAAGGAGTCGAGGGCTTGGTGCATATTTCGGAACTTGCCTGGCAGTTGATTGAAAATCCCGGCGATATAATCAAAGTTGGCGATAATGTAAAAGCGAAGATCATTACTTTGGATAATAATAAAATATCCTTGTCTCTCAAGGCGCTTCAGCAGGATCCCTGGATAGATATCGATAAAAAATACAAAAAAGGCGATGAAGTCAAAGGCGTGATTACTAAATTGAATTCTTTTGGTATGTTCGTGGCGTTGGATAAAGAGATCCACGGACTTTGCCATATTTCCGAATTCGGAACGCAGAAAAAAATGGAAGAAACGCTGGAGATCGGTAAAGAATATAATTTTAAAATATTATCAATTGATGCGTCTAGCCATAGGATGGCGCTGGGATTAGTTAAGGAAAATGTTTTGGAAGACGTAAAAGAAGCTGCGGATAAAAAAGAAAAGAAAGATGATAAAAAGGATATTGCTGAAAAAGATAATGTTTCAGAAAAGGAAAAACCGGACGAAACAAAAAGCGAAAAATAGGTTTTTGAATTTTGTGTTTCGGGAAAATTCCGTCGGATGACGGGATTTTTTATTTACGTTTACAGTATATTTTCGGGTATTTAAGGTTAGTAGTGCCGGTACAAACTATTGACAAAATACATAAATTAGTGTTATTATGAATATTAAGATTTATAGTTAAATGGATATTATAATCACATATATGAAAAATAATAAATTATTTACAAAGATTATCGTTGCGGCAGTTTTGATTTTGCCTTTGTTTTTTTTCGCGTTTTCTTTTCGAACGGCGACTGCGGCATCCGTGATTGAAACCAAGCCGGCTTTATTTTTGAGCAAAACGCGGGTTCAATTAAACGGATTTCTTAATCCGTCCGATTTGTCGCTCCCGGCTAATTATTGGTTTGAATGGGGGCGAACGGATGCGTTGGGAAATTTTACTTATCCAAGAACCGTTCGTACTACCGCTTCTCGGTCAATTTCAGAACGGATTACATTACCCGATCCAGCCGTGAATTACTTTTTTAGAGTTGTTATTCAAAATCATGAAAGCAAAGAATATGGGCAAATAATGTTGCTTAAGGTGCCGAATGAAACGATTGATTCCAAATCATTTTCAAATACGGTATCCGGGACATCATTATTGATTTCGCAATCAAACACAGATACATTGGTTGTCGCCGCCGTTTTGCCATTGGCTGTCAATCATACCATCGCTAATTTATCTTTTCCCAATGGCGCCGAATCGGTGGTAGCCGGAAAGGCGGGGGACGTTTTCGAGTTTTTGGTAGGTATAGAAAATATAAGCGATAAGCCTGTCTATAATTTGCATATTTCAGACAAGCTTTCGGTTTTTCTGGAATTTTTTGAAGCTTCGCCGAATTATAAATACAGCAATAGTTCGCAGAATGAAGTTTCGTGGGATATTCCAAAAATTGCGTCCAGAGCGCGTTTAGAATTTACGATCAAGGTCAGGGGAAAAAAATTCTCGGAAAATGTTGTAATAGAAAATATTGTTACGGTTGCGAATAAAGATTTTTTGGTGGATTCTGCGACAACAACCATTCTTTTGAATAATTCTCCGCTTGAACTTATCTTCAAATCCAAAAACAAAAAAGTTCCGCCGGGCGGCATAAGCGAATATGAAATTTATTATCGTAATGAAGCGGAAATTTCTTTGATAAACGCCAATTTGCAAATCTTTTTGCCGGAAGAATTGCAATTCAAGGAGAGCGATAGAAAATTCGCCGAAAAAGACAACGCGTTGAGTTTGGAAATAGGCGAAATAAAGCCCGGACAGGAAGATATTATCCAATTTACCGCAGTTGTATCTGAGGCGGCGAAGAATAAAAAAACTATTGTCGTCTTCGCGACAATTAAGTATCAAAAAAATCTTTCTTTAAACGAAGAGCTTTTGACTGTTGTCGCTGAAAGCATTGTTGACAAGGATTTTATGAATTTGACGGCGGCGATAATTGAAAACAATACTTTACCGAGTGTTATTGTTTCCATAATCATAATCGCGCTTTTGGGTTTATTGATTATTCTCTTTTACCGTCATCGTCTTTATCGCGATAGAAAAGAAAAAGAATCTTTGGTCTTGGCGGATACGATTAAAGAATTGGAGCAAAAATTAAAAATTTTAACTGAAAATCAAGAAGAACAGACAGGAGAACATGGGGAATAATAAGTATAATTATTGTTTATATTTCGCAATACGGCGCGGATTTTCCGCGCCGTATTGATTTTAATCAATGAATTTGTATTGTAATTGTTGCTTGGAAGCCGTAGAATTATTTATGTAAACGGGCCTGTAGCATAGTGGTAGTGCATCGCATTCGCATTGCGGGGACGGGGGTCCAATTCCCCCCAGGTCCACCAGTTCAGATTTACCGAAGAAGTTGCCGCGGGGCTTCGCCCCGCGGCAATCCTTTCTGAAAAACGCGGAAGTAAGGAGATATTGCGTGAGCGTTTTAGAGGTTAATAGAGGTTATATCAGCAATATTGAGAATGGGAAGAAAAATCCTACCCTTGCGACAGTTGCTAAAATAGCTAATGCGCTTGGGGTATCGGCTGACGAGCTTTTAAAATAATTCAATATCAATATGGCTATCGATAAAAAGACAATCAAATCTTATGACGATTACGCTCTTAAGTGGGCGGAAAGAATGCGAAGTGGAAAAAACATCGCGCACAAATTTTTGGAGAAACCCGCGATGTATAAAAAACTACCCGACCTAAAAGATAAGTCTGTTTTATGTATTGGTTGTGGAACTGGTGAAGAATGTGAACACTTAAAATCTCTTGGAGCAAAAAGAGTCATCGGCATAGATATTTCAAAGGGGCTGATTGATTTTGCAAAAAAGAGTTATCCCGATTTGGAATTTCAAGTTATGGATATGGAAAAACTGAATTTTGCCGATGACTCTTTTGATTTTGTGTATTCAGGTTTGACTATGCACTATGTCAAAGATTGGACAAAAACCTTGCAAGGGGTTTATAAGATTTTGAAAAAAGGCGGAACATTTTTGTTCTCCACGCATCATCCGGTAAGCTGGGGAGCCGAAACAAATCGTTCGAAAGAAAAGTATTCTTCTCTGCTTGGATACGAAAAATATAAAGACGGGAAGTGTGAAGTTTTTGGTAGTTACCTTAATACCAAAAAAATTAATGATATTATGTTTAATGAGTTTAATGCCATTGACTTCCCGGACATTAAGGTTACTTACTATCATCGGCCCCTATCTAACATTATCGGCGATATTCTGAAAAGCGGGTTTATGATCATGGATTTTATTGAACCAAAACCGTTAAAATCGATTATCAAAAATGGTGGTCCCGGTTTTTACAAAAGGTATTCAAAAATCCCGCTTTTTATGATTTTTGAATTGAAAAAAGTATGACTAAACGCGCTTTCATAATTCATAGTTGGGACGGCTACCCTGATGAGGGCTGGTTTCCGTGGCTCAAAACAGAGCTAGAGAAAAACGGTTTTCAGGTTCATGTTCCGGCTATGCCGGAACCGGCGGAGCCGAAAATTGAAGCGTGGGTTTCGCACCTTTCTAAAACTGTCGGCGATGTTGACGAGAATACTTATTTTGTCGGGCATAGTATCGGTTGCCAAACTATTCTCCGATTTTTGGAAAGTCTGCCCGCCGACAAAAAAGTTGGAGGTGCGACTTTTGTCGCCGGTTGGTTCACTTTAATGAACTTGAAAACCGATGAGGAAGAAGAAATCGCCAAGCCGTGGTTGGAAACACCGATTGATTTTGCTAAAGTGAAGCAACATACCAAAAAGTTTTTTGCGGTTTTCTCTGACAATGACGATGTTGTGCCGCAGGAAAATAAAAAACTTTTTGGTGAACGGCTTGGCGCAAAGACTGCGATTGAACACGGGAAAGGACATTTTAGCGGAAGTGATGGGGTGAAAGAATTGCCAGTTATTTTAGAAGCAATTCTTTCACAGTAGCCGCCGAATTTTTTCGCCGAAATGCCAGAAGCGAGGGCGGGAAAAAATTCCCTGCCTGCCGGCAGGCTTTTCCTTAACCCCTCTACTCCTTTTTGTTCGCCCGAGCGGAAATTATCAGAAGTCGTCGTCGGGATTTTCTTGAAAATGAATTCGGATTTTTTCTAAAATTGACCACGTATTATGAAAAATAAAAATAACAAGACGGTGATAATAGATCTCGGCGGGTCAATCGTTGTTCCTGTTGCCGGGGAAGTTAATGTTGAATTTTTGAAAAATTTTCGCGCCTTTATTCTGAAAATGCTGAAATAAGGATTTAGGTTCATTATTGTTGTGGGAGGAGGCAAAACAGCGAGGATTTATCAGGAAGCCGCGCGGAAATTGGGCATTGTTTCTTGCGGGGACTTGGATTTGATAGGAATTTACGCTACTCATATTAACGCTCATCTTGTCCGTAACGTATCTTACGAGTATGCCGTTGAGGGTATTATTGACGATTTTCGCAAAAAAAAGTATTTTAGGGAAAAAATTCATTGGTACTTTGATTAGTTAAACATTTTTTTATTTTATGGAATTTGATGAAATGGTGACTTTGCGTTAATTCGGCAAAGCCTTTTTTAGTTGACTGTGTTGATTTTTGCCGGTATTATATTAAGAATTTTGTTTTTTGAAATTTTTTCAGTAAAGGAGAAAATATGAAAGCGATAGTGCTGGATTTGAAAGAGGGCAATCCGATAGTTGAAATGCGTGATATGCCTGTTCCGAAAATCGCGCCGGATGAAGTTTTGATAAAAGTAGCGGCTGTATCTATTTGCGGCACGGATTGCAGTATTTATAAATATACTCCGGCTATGCAAAAAAGGATCAAAAAATTTCCGCATATTTTAGGACACGAATTTGCCGGGTATATTAAAGCTATTGGGAGAAATATCGTCAAATGGAAAATTGGCGATTATGTTTCCGCTGAGACGCATATTTATTGCGGAAAATGTCCGACTTGTGAACGCGAAGATAAAAATTTATGCCCTAATTTAAAACTTTTAGGTGTGGATCGCGATGGATGTTTTGCCGAATATATCGCGGTTCCGGAAAAAGTTTTGATTCGTAATGATATTTCGTTACCGCCTTATTTGGCTTCTATCCAGGAACCATTGGGCAACGCGGTTTATTGCGTTAATAAAGCGGAAGTTAGACATAAAGATATTTTGATCATAGGCGATGGTCCCGCCGCTTTATTTACTGCTGTTGTCGCCGTAATATCGAAAGCAAAGAGCATCACTATGCTTGGGTATAATGATTATCGTTTGCAAATTGCTGAAAAAATCGGCGTATCTTCAATAAATTGTGTTAAGAAGCGCGTTGATTTTATGGATGAATTTATCGGAAAGAAAGATGGTGGTTGGTTTGATGTTGTTTTTGAGATGACCGGCAGCGAGTCTGGCATAAATACCGCGATTAACGTTTGCCGTCCGGGCGGTAAAATTATGGTTTTTGGTTTGTCGGAAAATAATTCAGTTTTCGTGCCATACAATAAGATTGCATTGAAAGGTATAATGGCGCAGGGAATTTACGGCAGGAATATTTGGAAAACTTGGGAAATTGCGGTATTTTTTTTGAATCATTATCGCAATTCCGTGGAGCCAATCATTACCCATAAGTTGCCTTTTAATGAATGGCAACGCGGATTTGATTTGATGATAAAAAGTAGGGATTGTGGTAAAGTTGTGTTGCTGATGTAATAATAAGGACAAAAAATAACGCCTTGCTGTGTTTAGCACAGCAAGGCGTTTTATTTTTCCTTATGTTTTTTCGTAAGTGATTTTTTTAATTTCTTTTATCAGCCAAACAAGTAGTGTCGGTACCATATTTTTCACTTCCGGCGTTAATTCGCCTAAATCTTTCGTATTTTTCGGTTGGACGCCGAAAATAACAATTTTCGGATAACTGCCAAGTGCGTTTGCCAGTTCTACTATTTCCGTAAAACTTGTTTGATGTAATGAATGGCAAGTATGCGTTTTCCCTGAAACATCGCTTAATTTCAATTTTTTAATCGTTCCCGGTGTC
Organism: Parcubacteria group bacterium GW2011_GWA2_38_13b; assembly: GCA_000992445.2. Lineage (GTDB taxonomy): Bacteria > Patescibacteriota > Minisyncoccia > GWA2-38-13b > GWA2-38-13b > GWA2-38-13b. Next base: position 111,226 of record LBUF02000001.1, on the reverse strand, counting down.
ATATTCATATCTACCGCGTCTATTACTATTATGTTGTCATGCTTTTGAAGGCAATGAATCAGCTCAAAGCCGCCGGTTCCGCCGTTAATTACATTAACATTGGTTGGCAACGAGTATTTTTTTAATTCTTCAACGATATACGGTCCAATTCCTTCATCGCTGAAAAGCGGATTACCGATGCCCAAAATTAATATTTTTTTCATTTTTATTTCCAATCCATATTTACTAATCGCATTTCATGGACGGAACAGGAAATGCATGGGTCATAAGCCCGGACATTCATTTCGCAGGCGAGCTGGATTTCTTCTTTGGTTTTTTCTTGCGCCAGTAATTCCGGAACCAGTTTTTCCAAATCGTGCTGGATGTTCCAGTGGTTCATATTTGTTGGAATTACGCAGTTTGCTTCAATGACCTTGCCTTTTTCGTCATATTTATAATTATGAATAAGTAATCCTCTCGGCACTTCAACCATACCTATCCCTTCTCCCGCTTTGATTACCGCATCGGCTTTGCCGTAAATGTCTCTTAGGCATTCTTTTTTTATTCCTTCTTCCAATATTTCTTGAATAAGAACAATACTGTCTTCAATGGAATGCGCGGTTTCAATCACTTGGGCAACGCTATTCATAAATGGATTATGGCACGGTGCTTTTAGCCCGAGTTTTTCCGCGATGCTTCGAGCCAGCGGGCGAATCATAGCGTAATTGTTGTTAAATCTTGCTAAAGCTCCGACCATAAATGAAGCGCGCAGATTTTTCGTGAATTTTGCAGTGGAATGCGGCACGCAGAATTCGTTCATTACGTTTCGGTAATCCGCATTATTATAAAATTCGTTATCGCTTGAATACAGATTGCCGTTTAAAATGGCATAATCCGTATTGTTTTTTAAAGAGATGTATTCCGTTTCTCTTGTGAATACGGGAATTTTTTCGGCTATTTTCCCCAGCAGTTCAACGATTGCGAAATAATCATTCAGGGAGTTAAGCAATTTTTTTCGCATATCCGCCAACTCTTTTTCGCTCGGCAATTTTGTGAAACCGCCAATGATTGATGTAATAGGATGAGTTGCGCGTCCTCCTATTAAGGCGGACATTTCATTGCCTAATCCGTGAAGGCGCGTAACGATTTTCGCTTCTTCGGGACAAGCCATCGCCACTTCCACGACGCTTTTCATCCCCAAAAGATCGGGAAGCACCAAATAAAGAGTATGGAGGATGTGGCTCTGGAAATTTTCCGCGTGCATTAATAATTTTCGGAATTTTTCCGTTTGCGGAGAAATCGTTATGCCAAAAGCGTTCTCCGTCGCTTTTTGGCTTGCCGTATGGTGTCCTATGGAACAAATGCCGCAAACGCGGGAAGTAATGCCGGCAATTTCATCGTAGCGTCTTCCCCTCACCATCGCTTCAAAAAATCTTGCCGTTTCCGGTATTTTCCAAAGGCATTTCGTCACCTCGCCGTTTTTTATTTCAACATCAATGATTCCGTGGCCTTCTACGCGGGTCACATTTTCCACATGAATTTCCATATTTTTATTATTATGCATTTTTTTTCTCCATTATCTCGGTTTTGTAAGCATTGAATATTTCAAATCTTTTTTTGATGTCTTCAATGCTTAATCCGTATTTTTCCAGAATATCTTTTGCCGCGTTTTGATTCGGGTCGTCAACCCATCCTCGGCAACCATTGCATTCTTTATTTATTGATGGACAAGCCGCTTCACAGCCGGCGCGGGTTATCGGTCCCAGGCAAATAATGTCCAAATCAAATAAACAGCCGTTTTCTTTGAGCGCGCATTCAAAACAAACCGGATAATCCGGCAGACGGAATTTTTTCCCCAGTAGCAGGCATTTTACCGCTTCAACCAATTCATTTTTGTTTATCGGGCAACCCGGCACAACGGCATCAACCTTTATTATTGCGTTAAGCGGTCGTGGCTGAATCGCGTCTTTTAAACCGTCTATTTTTCCGGCATCGCCGTCGTAAACTATTGATTTTTTTTCTTCAACGCTCATATGGTTGCCCAAGCAGTTTATTCCTCCCGTATGGGCGCAAGCGCCGATAGCGATTACAATTTTTGCCGTTTGGCGGATTTTTCGCAATTCTTCGGCTTCTTTTTCCGTAACGATACTGCCTTCAATAATGGCAATATCGTAATTGCCGCCGGATTTTTCGCTTAATCCTTCCTGCCATTCCACCACATCAATGGCTCCAACCAAGTCAAGAATTTTTTCTTCAAGATTTACGATTTGCAGGGCGCATCCGGCGCAGCAGGCCATACTGAATATCGCCACTTTCGGTTTTGCCATATTAAATCGCCTCCTTTAGTTTAAGCCGCAGTACATCGGCATAACTGATAACCGGGCCATCTTTACAAGTATACCAAGTTGTTTTCGGACCGTTAATTTGGCAACGGCCGCATTTTCCCGCGCCGCATTCCATTCGTCTTTCAAAAGACATAAGAATTTGCGTGTCGGGAATATTTTTTTTGCGGAGTTCGGGTATGACGAATCTGTACATAATTGGGGGTCCTACAATCACGGCGCAAGTATTTTCAGCGTTAATTTGAACTGGCGGAATGAGCGTAGTAATAAGTCCTATATGTCCGCCCCAGCGCGCATCGCCTTTATCCAGTGCTTGGTGTAATTCCAGATCGCCTCTGTATTGCCAGTTTAATAATTCTTCCGGGAAATATCTTTCATCAAAAGATTTTGTTCCAAAAAGAATAATAATTCTGCCGAAGTTATCGTGATTGGCGAGAGAGTAGTGTATTAGCGAACGAGCCGGAAATAATCCTATTCCGCCGGCAATAACAAGCAAATCTTTGCCGCGCATTTCGTCAATCGGAAATCCATTTCCCAACGGGCCTGTTATTCCGATTGTTTCCCCCGTTTCCATAGTGTGAATTTTATTCGTTACATCGCCAACCTTGCGAACCGCTATTTCAAAAAATTCTTCTTGCCAATTACAGACGCTTATCGGCGCTTCGCCGATAAGCGGTATTGAAACTTTTACGAATTGGAGCGGCTTATGTCCTAATTTTTTTTCGGATTTTAATTCTAGCCGGAAAAGTTTTTCATATTCTCCCAAAGAAAGTATTTTAAGTATTTTCGCCGGTTCCGGTTCCATATAGTTTTTTTCGTTATTCATTCCTTCCCCCTATTCTTTATTCAATTTTTTTATAATTTCTACGGGACTGGCTATTCCCGCTTTGCAGGAATTAATGCATCGTCCGCAGCCGACACAGCCATAGATGCCGTATCGCGATACCGTATAAGATAGTTTTCTGTATATTCTGTGGCGCAGGCGTTGTTCGATTTTTCCCCTGAAATTGTGTCCCATGGCCACTTCGGCAAATTCTTTCAACGCGCAACCGTGCCATTCTCGTTCACGGACGCCTTCTTGCAGATTCAATTCCGCCTTGTCTTCAATATTGAAACAGACGCAGGTCGGGCAGACCAAATTGCATTTGCCGCAAGAAAAACATTTTTTTGCGAGTTCCGTCCAAAGAGGATTATCGTATTTGTCTTCAAGGAATTTTGGTAATTCTTCTTTTTTTAACGGCATTGCGAGTTTATATTTTTCTTTCGCTTTATTAACGGCATTGTCAAGAAAAAGCAGGTCAATCGCGGTCGCTTCTTTCGTGAATTCAATATATTTATCAATGAATTTTTCGCCCTTTTCGGAATCAATGGTTATAATATATTTTTTGCCTATGTCGGTAAGTAATAGATCAAATCCGTCGTGTATTTCATAAGTTCCGATACTGGCGCAGAATGAATTCGGATGAGGATTTAGATAATCTACGCCGATAATGAACATGTTTTTTCTTTTTTCGGCATAGTTTCGATCAATCGGTTCCGACAGAAACACCGCGTTCATAACTTTTATTGCCCATAAGTCGTAAGGATGAACGCCGATAAGCGTTATCGGTTTTGCTTCGTTCACGATTTCGCTTGATGCATTTTGAAATTTAAGTAATGTTTCTTTGCGGGGGAGTAAGTATTTTTTCCCCGGAGGGAGCAGCGTTGGCTTGCCGTAATCTAAACATAATTCAACGGCATTTTCCAAATCGTTAAAAATATAATCGTCGTCTTTTTTGACAACCCCGACAATTCTTTCTTTCTTCTGTTTTATGAGGAGATTTACCAATTCAAAAAACTTTTCCTTATTTACGGATACAAAACGCATATTTTTTTCCTCCTCCCATTGAAATTTAAACTAGAATTAAATTTTCAAATAACAGTTTATCGTTGTAATTGTAGGCTTTTTTATAAAAATGTCAACTTTTTCGTCATTTTGATTTTTTGTGAAACAAGTCCAGTTTAAGATAAAAGTAGTGTTTCGGTGCATTAAATTAAAGTTAAAAATGTCCATTTTTTCGTCATTATTTCTACCACTAAAATTTTATTGACAACTTTCGTTAAAAGGAGTATATTATAGTAAAGTAATTAGTTATTTAATCTGCCGAATTTTTTGCATTAAAATAGGTAAAACTACCGAAAATTAATGCGAAAATAAAGCAGTAAATTAATATTATGAGCATAAATAGCGTTATTTTTAATTTTTTAATGAAACTTGGGCTTACGGGCAAAGAAGCCAATGAAGCCAAAACATGGTTCGCCGTTTTGGAATTAGGCGAAGCGACTGTCACTGATATCGCGCGAAAAACAGGTCTTCCAAGAACAACGGTTTATAATGTTGTTGAATATTTGGTTGAAAGAAAATTAGTGACGGCGCGAAAAAAGAAAAGAGGCAAATATTATTCCACCGGAGATCCCGTCAATCTTTTGTATGTCGCCGAAAGAAATGTCCAGTTGTTAAAAAGGGCATTACCGTGGTTGCGGTCAATTCATAGGGCGGTTTATAAAGCAAAAACGCAAAGAGAGTTTTATAAAGACAAGAAAGGCATCAGGGCTATTCTTGATTCTTCGCCTGATTGCGTTAAAATTTTGGATACTAACGGACGCCTCGTTTATTTGAACAAAGGCGGGATGGAAGAGCATGGATTTAAAACGGAAAAAGAAGCGATTGGATGGGATTGGTTGTCTTCCATTATTGAAGAGCAAAGAGAATATGTCTTGAAATTGCTTGGAAAATGCCTTCAAGGGAAATCCGTTACCATTAACATCAGGCATGTCAAAAGCTTGTCAACTCGGGATCAGTGCAGTTTATCTCTTTCGCCCATGAGAGACGAGGAAGGGAAAATTATCAATATTCTCGCCATTTCAAGAGAAAGAGATTAGTATTTATTAAAAGAATATTTGTTAAGAAACGCGTGCCCCGCCCCGCAGTACTGCGGGGCGGGACTTTAATTTTGATATTTGTTAATATTCTCGTCACTTTGTATTTTTTTATTTGCAAATTTACAGTTGACTTTTGCTGCTTGAAGATTAATATTGATTAGACAGGTTACTTGACAATTAAATTAAAAAGTAAGGAGGATTGTTATGAAAAAGGAAGGATATTTGATTTTGAGCGGGAAAGTGCGTTGGCAAACGGTTTTATATTTTTTGCAGACAATTACGGGTTTATTTCTTACGAGTTTTTTATTTGTCCATTTTTTAGGCGTATCAACTGTTTGGGGTGGTTCAAGGTGGTTTAATTGGTACACGGCGCATCTTGATAAGAATAATTTTTTTATCAAAGCCGCCGTGTTTCTGATTTTTGGAATATTTTTGGCGCATGCCGCAAACGGTTTCAAAATCATTTGGGGTTATTTTTTAAAAACGCTAAAAGTGTATAAATATTTGGCAGATATGAATTATCGCGGTTCATGGCTGTGGTATGTTCATTTTTTGTCGGGAGTTTGTATCTTTGCGTTAGGGATTATTCATTTGTACATCGCTTATTGGGGACATAATGTCACTACGGCGGCAATGGCCGCGAAGCATTTGCAGGATGGTTTTTATTTCGGATCATTAATCGCTTTGTTAATTTTTGCGTTTATCCATTCTTTATGCGGGATCAGAAGCATTCTAATAAAATATGGTATTTTATTAAGAAAGCGCGGGATTGTAAATTTTATTTTAATCGCAATCGGCGCGAATGTTTTGTTCTTCGGGATTTTAAACCTCTTTTTGCTTTTTTGGGCGTAACGCGATGGAGGAAATAAATAATGAAAATTTATAAATTTGATTCTATTATTGTCGGGGGCGGCCTTGCCGGCGTTAGAGCGGCGGTTGAAATTGCATCCAAGGGTTATAAGATTTGCCTCCTGACATTGTTGGATAAGTTGATAAGATCGCATTCCAACGCGGCTCAAGGAGGCATTCAGGCGTCACTTGCCAATACTACTGAAAGTATCGGGGATGATTGGCGCGTCCATGCCTATGATACTATTAAGGGCTCTGATTGGTTGGCTGATCAGGATATCGTTGAAGAAGTTGTCAAATTAGCGCCTTTTCTTATTCGTGAAATGGATTATTGGGGAGCGGTTTTTAGCCGGACCGACAAGGGGTTGATAAATCAACGGCAGTTTGGCGGAGCCACTTATCCGAGATGCGTTTTCGCATCCGACGGGACGGGCCATGTTCTGATGAATTTAATTGAATCGCGAGCGACCTGCCTTAATATTCCGGTTTTTTCAAGGCGGCAAGCGCTTTCTTTGATTTTAGACGGCGTTAAAGTTGTCGGCGTCACGACACTTAATTTGGTTAACGGAGAAATTGAAGCGTTTTTGGGAAATGCCGTTATTTTGGCGACGGGCGGCGCTGGACTTTTGTATAAGGAAACTACCAACGCCAGAACTTGTTTTGGCGATGGTATGACGATTGCTTTGGAAACGGGTTTAGCGCAAATTGGTAATCCGGAATTTGTCCAATTTCATCCGACACCTATGCCCCCGCGTTATATTTTGGCAACCGAAGGTTGTCGAGGCGATGGCGGGGTGTTATTAAATAGCGAAGAAAAGGAATTTATGTGGGATTATAGTTCAATGAAAGGAAATTTGGCTTCGCGCGATGTTGTGTCGCGTTCAATGATGCGGGAAATCGTTGCTGGTCGCGGTATCGAAGGTTTCAGTACTACGCATTTGTGGCTGGATATAAAGAGATTAGGATATGAGCATGTGGCTACTAAATTGAGAGATGTTTATTTTTTATGCCGGAATTTTATCGGCGTTGATCCGACCAAAGAATATATTCCGGTGCGTCCGGCGCAACATTACACGATGTTTGGCGTAAAAACAAATAAGCGTTGTGAAGCGTATGGAATTCAAGGATTGTACGCCATAGGCGAATGCGCTTGCTGGGATTTGCACGGAGCGAACCGTCTTGGCGGAAACAGTTTATTGGAAACGGTTGCTTCGGGATATATTGCCGGACAAAAGATTTTAGAAAATTTAGCAAAAGATAAAATTCAAATTTGCAAAGACGGTTTGGTTGAAGACGAAATTAAACGGCAGGAAACAAGGATTAAAAATATATTGGGAAAAAAAGACGGTGAAAATGTTTATCGTTTATTTTCGGAAATGCGGGGAATTATGTCGCAGAATGCCGGAATTTTTAGAAACGGGCAGGATATAGAAATCGGACTCGCGGCTTTAAATAAAATTTTTGAGAAAACGGCGAATGTTAAGATTGATTGCAAGGAAATTGCCTTGAATTTAGAGCTTCAGCTGGCTTTGCGTTTTTCTGGAATGGCAAAAATAGCGCTTTGCGTTATGAAATCGGCTCTTTTGCGGACAGAAAGCCGGGGAAGCCATTGGCGAGACGATTTTCCCAAAAGAGACGATAAAAATTGGCTGAAACGGACATTGGCTTCTTTCCCGATTGGCGTACAAGAGCCGGAGATAAATTATGAACCGGTAAAAATCACATTGCTTCCGCCTGGGGATCGCGGATATGGAGAGAAAAAATGAACGATAGAAAATTAATTGTGAAAATAAAGCGAATCAGCGGACGAATAAGAAGAGAATATTTTAATGATTTCATTGTTGATGAACAAAGAGGAATGAGCGTTTTGGCGCTTTTGGATGAAATACAAACCGGTCAGGATTCAAGTATTTATTATGATGGTCAGTGCGGTTGCGCCAATTGCGGCATTTGCGCCATAAAAATAAATGGCCGGCCGAAATTGGCATGTAAGACGCAGACAGCGGATTTGCCGTATGAAATTGTTTTGGAACCGCTGGATTTTTTTCCCATTGTTAAAGATTTGGCGGTGGATAAATCGGAATTTTTTAACCGGCTTGAACAAAAAATGGAAGCGTGGGTTCATCGCCAAAAAGAATTTAATCCGGAAAAAGAAGATTTGATGGTTCCGGAATTGGCCGATGCTCTTTACGAAAACGAACGGTGCGTTAAGTGCGGAATTTGCGTTTCCGCTTGCGCCGCGGCAAGTTTCGGAAAATTCATCGGCGCGAGCGGTTGTATTACGGCACACAGATTTTTACAGGATCCGCGAAACGAAGATTTGGGAGCCCGTCAAAAATTAATTAATATTTTATCTTCCGATGACGGCCTGTGGGGCTGCCATGCCATTGAAGCATGCGATAATTTTTGTCCCAAAGAAATCCCGCTTGGCCGACAATTGGCATTAGCAAGAAAAGAAACATTGAAGATATTGTTTAAAGAATGGTTGGGATTGGCAAAGTTTTGGAGGAGGAAATGAGAAGGAAAAAAATAACTGTTCGCCAGATCATTTATCATATTAAATGGCTTTGCAATGACGCAAATTATTATTTGCCGGACAATATAACGGATTTACTGGAAGAAGCTTGCGAGAAAGAAGTTTCTTCGCAGGGAAAAGAAATATTAAAAAATATTTTGGACAACGCCGATGTTGCTTGTGGCGGCCGATTTCCCCTTTGCCAGGATTGCGGGGCAGCGGTTGTTTTTGTTGAATTGGGACAGAACGTTGTAATAAAAGGCGGAGATTTGCGCGATGCCATAAATCAAGGAGTGGTTAATGGTTATAAGGAAGGTTTTTTGCGCAAATCAATATGCCATCCGTTGACAAGAAAAAATACGGGCAATAATACTCCGGCAGTAATACATTTTGAGATAGTGCCCGGAAATAATTTAAGGATAGTGGTTATGTCGAAAGGCGGCGGCGCCGAAAATATGGCAAAATTGGCGATGTTGAAACCGTCGGACGGCAAAGAAGGTATTGCGAATTTTGTCGTAAAAAGCGTCAGCGACGCAGGAAGCAATCCCTGCCCTCCGGTTATTGTCGGTATTGGCATAGGCGGAGGAACGGCAGAACGGGCAATGTTTTTGGCAAAGAAAGCTCTTTTGAGAGCCGGTGTTAACAGCGATAAGGAAATGGCGGAATTTGAAAATGAACTTTTAGGAAAAATAAACGGTTTAGGCATTGGGCCGCAAGGATTGGGTGGAAGCGTAACGGCGCTCGCTGTTTATATTGAAATGGAGCCGTGCCATATTGCCAGTTTGCCGGTTGCGGTAAATTTACAATGTCATAGCGTAAGATACGCGGAGACGATATTATGAAAATAATAAATCTGCCTTTAAGGGAAGAAATTGTTGCCGATTTTCGCGCCGGAGACCAAGTTCTGCTTAATGGCGTTATTTATGTGGCGCGTGATTCGGCGCATAAAAAGATTATTGAAGCGCTTGAAAAGGGCGATAAGTTGCCGTTTGAATTGAATGGCGCTACGGTTTATTATATGGGTCCTTCGCCGACAAGACCGAATATGGTTATCGGTTCCGCCGGTCCAACAACCAGCGGGCGAATGGATAAGTACGCGCCGGAACTTTTACGGCGCGGATTGAAGGGAATGATTGGTAAGGGATTTCGTTCCGCGGAAGTTAAAAAAGCGATTGTGGAATATAAAGCGGTTTATTTTGCGGCTCTCGGCGGCTGCGGCGCGTTGATCGCTAAATGCGTGAAAAGATGCGAAGTTATCGCTTTTCCGGAATTGGGTCCGGAAGCGATTTGCAGAATAATTGTTGAAAATTTTTCCGCCATCGTTGTAAACGACATTTATGGCGGAGACGCGTACGAAGAGGGAAGAAAAAAATATGTTCAGTATGAAATAAAAAAATAAGAAGGAAATAAAGCGGGGATTTAAACCTCGCTTTTTTATTGCAAGTTTTTGTTATTGACATTTACGATAAAATATCGTAAACTTTTATGTTCTTGAACATTGAAAATTTAGGATAAAATTATTGAAAAGAAATAAAAAACCATAAAAACAGTTATTGAGGGAGAATTATTATGATTATTTTGCGTGAAAATGCTTTAAATTTATTAAAGGGCAATAATACAAAAGAATTTGAAGTTTTAGTAGCGTTGGCTAATTTATCGCGAGCAGAAAATGTTGGCGATCAAGTGTGCATTCACGGCATAATTGAATTTTCCAATTATTGTTCGCAAAATTGTCTTTATTGCGGGATTAGAACGGGCAATAAAAAAATAAAACGGTACAGAATGCCGCTTGAAGAAATAAAAAGAACGGCGGTTAGCGCTTCAAATAATTTGGGCTATAAAATGCTTGTTTTACAATCTGGCGAAGATTTGTGGTACGATACCGACAAACTGGCGTGGCTTATAAAAAGTATACACAAAGAATGCCGTCGTTGTTTGTTGTTTTTAAGCATTGGCGATAGGGATTATAATACTTACAAAGTTCTTTATAATGCCGGCGCCAGGGGCGTGCTTTTTCGCTTTGAAACTTCCGATGTAGCGCTTTATGAAAAAGTGCGTCCGAATTGTTCTTTTTCCGAAAGAATAAACCATCTTGAATTTATGAGAGAAATAGGTTATTTGACGGCTTCAGGACCGATCATAGGGCTTCATGGGCAGACAATGGAATCTTTGGTAGACGATATTTATTTAATGAAAAAATTGAAAGTGACTATGGCTACTATGGGACCATTTATTCCGGCGAGCGGCACTCCTTTGGAGGATAATATCGGCGGAACCGTTAGTTTGGCATTGAAAATGATAGCGTTAACGCGGATTATTTATCCTAGAGCAAGAATTCCCGTTACCACCGCATTGGAGAAAATCGGCGGAAATGAAGCTAGGATTGCGGCTTTGAACGGCGGCGGCAATGCTTTTATGCTGAATTTGACGCCGTCTCAATATAGGGAATATTACGCAATTTATGATGATAAGAATAAAATGGAATCGCATCTTCATTCTTTGCAGGCGGTAGGCGAATTAACGAAACTCATTAAAGCGTGCGGCCGAAAAGTTTGTCGGGGATGGGGAACTGATTTTACTTTGAATAAGAAAAATTTTGCTTCGCTTTGTAATATGGAGGGGTAAGATGAAAATTGATGATATTATTAATCAGCAGAGAATAGAAGAAATAATCAATCGGGTCGTTTTTGACGAGAAAAAATTTTTAGATATTATTGAAAAGTCAAAAGAGAAAAAAGGTTTGTCGCTTGAAGATGTCGCGATTTTCATAACGGCGCCGCAAGAAATGTCGGATTATCTTTTTAAAACATCAAGTTGGATTAGAAGGGAAATTTACGGCAACAGAACAGTTTTGTTCGCGCCCTTATATGTTTCAAGTTATTGCGTTAACAGATGCGCTTATTGCGGATTTCAGGCGCAAAATCATCAGCCGAGAATGAAATTGGATTCAGTGAGAATCAGGCTTGAAACGGAAGCCTTATTGGATATGGGGCACAAGAGAGCGTTATTGGAATGCGGAGAAGACCCTTCGCATAATTCATTGGATTATGTGTTAAGCGCTATAAGGCAAATTTACGGCACGAAAAACAGCAAAGGCGATTCTATCCGCAGAGTCAATGTTAATATTGCCGCCGGAAGCGTTGAAGATTATAGAAGATTAGCGGAAGTTGGAATCGGAACGTATAATCTTTTCCAGGAGACATATCATCAGCCGACATACGAAAAAGTTCATCCGCAAAATACGCCAAAAGGCAATTATGAAAGACAGCTTTTCGCGATGAACCGCGCGATTGAAGGAGGATTGGGGGATTTGGGAATGGGAGTACTTTATGGTCTTTATGACTGGCGTTTTGAACTTTTGGCTTTAATCAGCCACGCTCAATATCTTGACAGGACTTTTGGCATAGGACCGCATGCTATTTCGTTTCCAAGAATACAGCAGGCGGGCGGCGTAGAATTTATGCCGCCGTTTCCGGTTTCAGATGACGATTTTTTGAAGATCATCGCCATCATCAGAATGGCGATTCCTTATGCCGGTATGGTTATATCCACGAGAGAAAATCCGGAAATAAGATTAAAAGCTTTTAGAATAGGGATCTCACAGACATCGGCCGGTTCTTCCACTGTTCCCGGGGGATATGCTTGCCCGAATAAAGGCAAAAAAATGCTTAAACAATTTGAATTGCATGATAATCGCAGTTTGGACGAAATCAGTTACGAATTATTGGTTAAGGGTTTTATTCCCAGCCATTGCACAGCTTGCGAATTTCAGGGACGGATGGGTAAAAATTTTATGCCGTTTGCCAAATCCGGAAATATAAAAAATTTCTGCCAACCCAACGCCTTGATTACTCTAAAAGAGTATCTATTAAATTACGCCTCTATAGCAACCAACAGATTGGGGCAAGAAATAATAGAATGGGAATTGAGTTTATTACCGGCATTACGCAGATCAACAACGGAAGAATGGTTGCGGCGGCTTGACCGGGGAGAGAAAAAGTATTTTTACACATAAAAAAATAAACGTCTTTTTGCGGAAGCAAAGAGACGTTTTCTTTTCCCATTCGTGAAAATGACTAAAAGATTGACGGATTTTGTAAAAAAGAGTATGATTTATAGATATTTAAACGCAGTTCATTTACAATTTTTACAAGAAAGCGTGATAAAAATGGGAAAAGATAGAAAGAAAAAAATTGACGAAATGTCCGCCGTTCTCCATAAATTTTATCATGGTGATACTATGGTTATTCCGCGATGTTGGACCAAGACGATTGATGGAGTGAATCTTTTCGAATGGGCATACACGCCGGGTGTTGCCGAGGCATGCAGGGAAATCATAAAAGATCAGGCGAAAGTTTACGATTTAACCGATAAAAGCAATAGGGTTTTAATTATTTCCAACGGTACGAGAGTTCTTGGTTTGGGCGATATCGGGCCATGGGCTGGCGAACCGGTGATGGAGGGGAAAGCGTTGATCTTTAATTTTTTAGGCGGTATTGACGCCATGTCTTTATCGCTTAAAACGAAAGACCCGGATGAATTTATAAATATCGTTAAAAATATTACGCCAAGCGTTGGTGGGATTAATTTGGAAGACATCAAGAAACCCGATTGTTTCTATATTCTGAATAAACTTCATAATGAACTTGAAATTCCAATTTGGCACGATGATCAGCAGGGGACTGCCGCTGTAACGCTTGCGGCTATCATCAATGGATTAAAAGTAGTCGGTAAAAAAATTGAAGAAGCGCGATTTGTCATTATAGGTTTGGGAGCGGCGAATACCGCTTTGATGAGAATGTTGATTCCCGCCGGCGCTAAACCGGGAAATATTATTATCGTGGATTCAAGGGGAATTTTGCATAGGGATCGTTTTGATATAAAAAACGGTAATCCGCGTAACGGTGAAGAGGAAAAATGGCAATATGCAAAGATTACAAACCTAAAATGCTTATCCGGTAATGCGGACAAAGCATTGCGTGGCGCTGATATCGCCGTTTCTTATTCGGCAGCAAAAGAAAATTCCGTTAATTCGAAATGGGTGAAAAAGATGGCTTCTCGCGCGATTTTTATTGCCGGCGAAAATCCTGTGCCAAGTATTTGGCCTGAAGATTTGCGCAGGTCGGGCGTTGAAATAGTTTGCACCGGCAGGGGTGATTATCCCAATCAGTGTAATAATTCATTGATTTTTCCGGCGGTTTTTCGCTGCGCTCTTGATGTGCGGGCTTCAAAAATCACCATGGAAATGACGGTAGCGGCAAGTAAAGCCGTGGCGGAATATCAGGAGAAAAAAGGTCTTTGTCCGAAGCGTATTTTGCCTTCAATGAACGAAGTCGGCGTTTTCATTGAAGAAGCGGTATTCGTTGGAATGAAAGCGATTGAACAGGGGATTGCTCAAAAACCGATGAACGAGGAAAAGTTAAGAAAAACGGTTGAATCAAAAATTTCGCTCGTTCGTAATATAATCAAGAGTTTAATGAAGGAGAAATTGATAAAAAAATACAAATAATTTGTTCAAAGGTTTTCCGATCGAGGAAGACCTTTTTAAATGACTAAAAAATTGACAGATTTATATTTTTAAGATTACAATTATATTGATTGAGTGTTGTTAATGAATAGTGCGGATTACGATTTTTTATGGTTAGCATGTTTTTAAAAATAATTTTATTTTTTTCTATAGCCGGTCTTTTGTTTTCCGGTTATTTGTCTTATTACAATGTTTTTGTCGGCGGTTGTTCCAAGACGATAATTTCCTGTGGCGGACCGGATCAGGTTTTGATTTTTAGTTTACCGACATGCGTTTACGGATTTTTTATGTATTTGGCGGTTTTGGGGTTTTCTTTAGTCGGTTTAATTTCGGAAAATAAACGCAATTTTTTAAAAATTATTTTTTGTTTCGGTCTTTTCGGAACGGCTTTCGCTGGATTTTTATCTTTTTACGAAATTTATGTTTTGGACATTAATTTTACCGGAATTCCGGCGTGCGTTGTCGGGTTGGGAATATATGTGGTTATCGCGGTAATTGGCGGTTTGGGTTTGCGAACAGGTAAAATAGCAATTAATTAACGATTTTATTGAATAAAAAAAATCCCGTCTTGATTTTTTCAAGAGGGATTTTTGTCTCCGTTTCTTTTTTGCTTATTTAAAGCAATAATATGCTCCTGCTCCGAGACCGATTTCAACTCCCCAAAATACGGGATTAAAGGCCTGGAAGGTCATAAATGCTATTGCCGCTACGCCAACAACGAAAAACGACAAACCTACACCTGCTAGTGTGCGCATATTGTCTCCTTATTTATTAAATAACAAAAATAATATAAAAAACAGTAACCCGTATGTTACTTATAACTTATCGAGTTATTTAAAATTTGTCAAGCCTGCTTGCCGGCAGGTCATACCTGCCTGCCGATAGGCAGACCCATCGGCAGGCAGGTATGCATTTGGACCGAAATTATGCCTTAAAATATGTCCGAAATATTGACAAATTTTATAAAATACAGTAACATATACAGTCAAGCTTGCCTATCGGCAGGCAGGTTCGTTCATAATTTAATAAAATTTTTTACAGGAGATAATGTATGAGAAAATTTTGGAAGATTAATCTTGGATTGTTTTTGTTATTCGTTTTTGTCTTCGCCAGCATTATATTTAGTACAGTTAGTAATAATAAAAATATTTTTGAAGGCGAAACGCATTTCAAAAATATTTGGCAGCTTACTTTTGGCGGGGAAAACGCTGAGGCTTACTTTTCGCGCGATGGCAAACAGTTGGTATTTCAGTCTAAGCGCGATGGAATGGAGTATGATGCAATCTATACAATGAATACTGACGGCACAAATGTAAAAATGGTATCGTCCGGAGAGGGCGTAACCACCTGTTCATTTATTTCTCCCGACGGAAAATCAATTATTTACGCCTCCACTCATTCGGGGATATATAAATGTCCCGCTAAACCAGATATGTCGCACGGTTACGTTTGGCCTTTATATGAAGATTATGATATTTTTCAAGCCGATAAAGATGGAAGCAATATAAGGCAATTGACTACCGCCAAGGGGTATGATGCGGAGGGAGTTTATTCGCTTAAAGGCGATAAGATTCTTTTTACTTCGGCGCGTACCGGCGACTTGGAATTATTTTTGATGAATCCAGATGGATCCGATCAAGAACAGTTAACGGATATTCCGGGTTATGATGGCGGGGGTTTCTTTTCTTTAGACGGTCAGTGGATTTGCTGGAGAGCGTCAAGGCCGCAAGGAAAAGAGTTTGAAGATTACAGGTGTTTGCTTGGCAAAAATTTGATTCGGCCCGGCAAACTGGAAATATACATAATGAATTTGAAGGAACGTAAACCTATTCAGTTAACAAATAATGGCGCTGCCAATTTCGCGCCTTATTTTCATCCGAATGGTAAGAAAGTTATTTTTTCGTCAAACTTAGATAGCCCGAAAAGTCACAATTTCGAGCTATATATGGTTGACATAGAGACACGAAAAATTGAAAGAATAACTTGTAATCCGTCATTTGACGGGTTCCCAATGTTTTCTTATGACGGGAAAAAATTGGTTTTCGCTTCCAATAGAAATGGAAAAGTCCATGGTGAAACCAATATTTTTATAGCCGATTGGGAAGATTAATCAAAATCCATTTCGCAGCAACGCGAAGTGGGTTTTTAATTTAAATTGACATTTGGAAAATGCATTGTTAAACTATCGCATTGTATGTTATTTGAAATTTTATATTTTTATTTACGGAACAAGGAGGCGAAAATGGATTATAGATTATTGCGGTATTTTTGGGGAATTGTTTTCTTTGTTTTTGTAGCGTCAACCGCGGTATCCGGCCAGATAAATCATAATTTGAAAGTCGTGTTGTTTCCGGATAGTTATCGGATTGAAGTTGTTGATACTATTATTTTACCGGAAAGGGCGGATGCGCGGCCAATTATTTTCGCGTTGCACCAAGATCTTAATCCGAAAGTTTTAAGTGAAGGCGCGGTGCTTAAAAAAATAGGTGTTGAAGAAGGATTGGAAATTTTTGAAATAACTTTGCCGTTTGGGACTCATCAATTCACGATTGCGTATGGAGGCGAAATTTTTCATCCCGTTGATGAAGATAGCGAAGAATACGCGCGCGGATTCAGCGCGACGCCCGGTATAATTTCTCCCGAAGGAGTGTTTTTAGCCGAATCAACCGTTTGGTATCCATACTTCCATTCATATTTCATTGACGGATTAATAACATTTAATATGGAGGTTAAATTACCAATCGGATGGTCTAGCGTAAGCCAAGGATTGCGCATAAAACATTGTACTGGTACGGATTTTCAAGCCGACTTCCAGCTGGACAAATGGACGATAGATGAGCCGCAGGAAGAAATTTATCTAATAGCCGCTAAATTTATTGAATATAATCAAGTCGCGGGTGATGTGAACGCGATGGTTTTTTTGCGCAAGCCCAACAAAGAACTCGCGCAGAAATATTTGGATGCGACCGCGCAATATTTGGAAATATACAGTAAACTTTTAGGTCCGTATCCTTACAAAAAATTTGCCCTTGTGGAGAATTTTTGGGAAACGGGATACGGTATGCCATCGTTTACTTTATTAGGTTCGCAGATTATCAATTTGCCTTTTATTATTTATACATCATACCCTCACGAAATTCTTCATAATTGGTGGGGAAACGGCATATTTGTTGACAGCGATAAAGGTAATTGGTGCGAGGGCTTGACGGCTTATTTGGCCGATCATTTTTTGAAAGAGCAGAATGGCGAGGCGATTGAATATCGCCGTTCAACATTGCAGAAATATAAAGATTATGTGAGCGGTAATAAAGATTTTCCAATTTCGCAATTTAATTCACGGAATAACGCGGCTACGGAAGTTGTTGGTTACGGAAAGACATTGATGTTTTTTCATATGCTTCGCCGGCAAGTTGGCGATGAAGTTTTTTTCAACTCTTTGCGCCGATTTTACCAAGAATATGTTTTCAAACGCGCTTCTTTTAATGACATTGAAAAAGTTTTCAGCGAAACAAGCGGGCAAAATTTGAAATGGATATTTGAGCAATGGATAGAAAGAACAGGCGCGCCCTCATTAAGAATGCGCGATGTATCCGCGAAACAGCAAGGCGATAAATATCTGCTTTCAGCTGTTATTGAACAAATTCAAGACGCGGCATCTTATCGGTTAAAAGTACCGACTGCCGTTTATATGGAGAATAGCGCGGATGTTTATAGAACCGATATAGAGATTGATTCTAAAAATTATAATTTAGAAATTACTTTACCCGCGAAGCCAACGCGTTTGGATATTGATCCGGAATTTGATGTATTTCGGATGCTCGATCGCAATGAAATACCGCCGGCTATAAGCCAAATTTTTGGCGCTGAACGAGCGTTGGCAGTATTGCCTGCTGTTGCGTCAGAATCGGTTAAAAATGGTTATCGCGAATTGGCGAAGAGCTGGCGATTGGAAATAAAATTTGATAATGAGTTGAAAGAATTGCCAAGTAATCGCGCCGTTTGGTTGTTCGGATGGGAGAATCGTTTTCGTCCAGAAATTAATCAAGCGCTGGTTGGTTATGATTTTACTGGTGACAATCAATGTGTGCGCATCGGCGGCACCGAATTAAACCGCGACCGGCATTCGGTTGTGGTTATGGCGCGCCATCCGTCAAATAATTCAAATGCCTTGGGTTGGCTTGCAACGGATAATGCGTCCGCAATGTCGGGGCTGGGCAGAAAACTCTCTCATTACAATAAATACAGTTACCTTGCTTTTACCGGAAATGAACCGACGAATGTTTTCAAGGGTCAATGGCCGGCAGTAAACTCGCCGTTATCAATTTCAATTCGCGAAGAAGCCGAAATAAGAATGGAGAAAGTCGTTCAATATCTCGCTTCCGAAGAATTGGAAGGTAGGGGACTTGGCACGCAAGGTATTTATAGGGCCGGTAAATTTATCGCGGATCAGTTTCATAAAATTGGGCTTAAACCAGTCGGTTATTATGATTATTTTCAGCCATTCGCGTGGACTTGCGTAAATACCGGGAAGACCTATACGGTAGATAATATAGTAGGAATGATACCGGGTAAAAACAGCGTGGAAAATATCGTGATCGGCGCTCATTATGATCATTTAGGCCGCGGCGAGATTGTCGTTAAAGACGAAAAATATAAGGGGAAGATTCATCCGGGCGCCAATGATAACGCGAGCGGAGTAGCGGTTTTACTGGAAGTTGCGAGGAGTTTGATAAATCAAAATTTTCAACCGGAACGCAATATTGTTTTTGTTGCTTTTTCCGGAGAAGAAGCGGGAAGAATAGGATCAAAACATTACGCGTCGCATATGAATTTTGGCGAAAAGTGCGCAGCAATGATAAATTTGGATACGGTTGGGCAAATTGAAAACGATAAGGTATTAATAATCGGCGCCCAATCCGCCAAAGAATGGAAAGAAATATTGGAAAAATCATCCCTTGCCGTTTCATTGAAAATTGATTTTATCACGATGGATTTGGATTCATCGGATCAAAAGTCGTTTCATGAAGCGGGTATTCCGGCAATTCAGATTTTTTCGGGAACGGATTTAAGTTATCATAGTCCGATTGATACGGTTGATAAAATTAATTTCAATGGGCTTGTTAAGGTAGCCAGATTTACCGAAGAAGCCATAAAGGGGTTAATAAAGCGTAATTTAGCCGCGACAATAAATGTGGAAGAAATTAGATCTAAAAAACCTCAAGAAAAAATAAAAGTAAGTCTGGGGACAATCCCGGATTTTACTTACCATGGGATTGGTTATAGGTTGGCAGGCGTAAAATCAGAATCTTTAGCCGTTGAAGCGGGGCTTCAAGTAGGCGATATAATAGTAAAAATAAACAAGGAAGACATTAAAGATTTGCGTGGTTTCGCCGACACCCTCCGTTCGTTAAAGATTGGGGACAAGATTTTTATTGTATTTCTTCGCAATGAAGAAAGGCGTGAAATCGAAGCAGTTTTAAAATAATTTTATAGACCCGTCTTATTATAGGCGGGTTTTTATATTGAAAAAAATGTCGGAAAATTCGACGAATTTTAGTAATTTTCATTGACCCCGTTAGAAGTTTTCAAAAAAATATTATACAAAATTATTTTACAAATCGAATAGTTATAAATATGTATTACCGAAAAAATAGTCAAAAACTTCTAACTGGGTTGACTTTTTCCTAATCTTCAATTATAATAAATAGTTAAAAATAGAAGTTTTTTGAAATACGAAAATTAAATAAATAGGAGGAATTAAATGAAAAATTTTATCGCTTTTTTGATTTTATGCGCTGTCATTATTATTCCCGCAAGATTGGTCGGATCAGCAACGATTGTTGACTGTATTGTGGTTGAAATAAATAACAAAGAAATTATAAAATCATTTGATTTAAAGGCAGAGGAGAAATTCCGGGAAGTTGATTGTTTGCCGCCGCTTTTTAAGGGATTCAGGAGTAGGAATGATTTGGAAAGTTTTATTGACGAAATATTGTTGGCTAAAGTCGGTTTGGAAGAATTGGAGAAAAATATTTCTTCCATAAACCGAAATTTCGGTTTATGGGTGGAAAAACGGGATGAATGGGTTGGTGGTGAATTCGGAGATGTGTTGTATATTTGGTCCGGACATATGGATGATTTTTTTAAAAAAATCATAGCATTGGGCAAAATCGGCGAGGGAGACGGAAATGATTTGAAGAAACTTATCGAGAATTGGAAGGATTTTCTTCTCGTTGAGCTATTTTTTCCCGATGAAAGTTGTTCTGCGCGGAAAAAAGATGTCCGAAAAATAATCCTGACTGCAACCGAAGAGTTGGGGATGGATTTTTCGTATGTTGAAAAGCGATTTTTACAACGCGCTTTCGCAAAAAGAGCTTTTGAGGAAATATCAAAGGTGGCGGAAGGAAAAGCGCAAGTCATTCCTGCCGAAATAAAAAAATATTACGAAGATTTTAGCAAGGGACAGGATGAGCTTTTTGAAAAGATAAAAAATCAGAAAAAAAATGATATTATTTTGAAAAAATTGCAGGACATTCGAAGTAAAGTCATCGTTCGGGTTCATAATGATTTTGCCGAATTTATAGCCGATTCCGGATATAATTTATACAAATTAAGCGAATAATATAGAAAGGGATTGAATATGAAAATAATGGCGATTTTAGCGACATTTTTTATATTGATTACAGTTTTTGTCGGATGCGAAGGACACGAAAAGATGAAGATTGGCCTTGTAAATATGAACGAAGCCGGACTAGATGCTATAAATCAACAGATTGTTGATTATGGTAAAAAACTTGCCGAAGAAAAGGGTTTTGCGGTTTTACAAGAAGAATTAAAGAAAGCAGAAGGGGAAGCGCGCAATACTCTTGAAGCTGCGGAATTAAAAGAAAAAATCAAACCGCTTTTGGAGGCGTGGGAAAACACGGAAAAAATAAGGGGTGGCGGTAACACTGAAGAAATTAAGGCTGTTGAAACTAAATTTCAGGAATTAATGTCTAGCAAGGAATTAACAGATGCTTACGGTAAGTACCATGGCATTATTGATTCCGATCAGAATGTAATTGCCAAAAGAAAAGAATTGACGGCGCTCAACAAGGACATTGGAGCGGATATTGGCAAGAAGAGGGCGGGATTAACCGAAGATTTTTATCGGAAAATAAAAATTATTAGTTCCGAAATCGTTCGAGGAAAATACGGTATTGTGTTGGGCATTACAGAATTTTCTCCCGACGGGAAGAAAATTTCGCAAAAAATAGAAATTCTGTATTGTGATAAGGGAAAAACGGAAGATCTAACAGATATTATGGCGGGAAGAATGAAATTTTTCGGGGCAGATTAAGGAATGAACGGGCGTAATGAAAATTACGCCTTTTTATGTATCAAAAAAATGACGGAAAATTAGTCAAATTTTCTTGACAAAACTTGTATTATAAGATAATATGTAATGTTAAAAGTTCTTTGATTATTTATTTTTTCGATTATTCAAGTATTCAAAAAAAAAGGGGGGGGTTATGAGCAGAATATTGCAGTTGTTCGTTATTTTCATTCTGCTCGGTTCTTTTGGTTGCCGACAGATTGAAAAGAAAGGATGTTTAAGGTTTTTTATTGATGGTGTGCCGAGCGAGGTAGAATTGACGGTCGATAAAAATCCGGTTTCCAAAAGAAGTATGAGTGAAATAGTCGAGGAAGTAAAAAAAACGGAAGCGGCGAAATGGCAGAGCAAACATTCGCCATGGGAAAATGGGGAATGCGTTGTTTGTCATGACGGAGAAGGCGGCGCGATTTCCGCGTTGGCATCCGGTCGGATTGATACGCTTTGTTTTAAGTGCCACAAAAAAAACGATTATCAAAAGAAGGGAGTTAATTTGCCGGTATTTTTAGGCAAATGTGATATATGCCATACGCCTCATCAATCCAAAGAGAAAGCTTTAATGAGAGAACGGGCGGTTGGCATTTGTTTAGTGTGCCATCCGGAATTTAGCAATCGTTCCAAATTTATTCAGGGCAAGGGATCGGAGATTGGCGCGTGCGTTACCTGCCATAATCCGCATTCCAGCGACGAAGACCATCTTTTGAAAGCGCCGGAAAAAGAAGTTTGTACGCAGTGTCATAAATATGATCCGGAAAAGAAAAATCTGAAAATGGATTTAAAAATGATGTACGGGATGCCAAAATGCGTGATGTGCCACAAAAAAGACATTCATATGAAGCATTTGGAAAAAGGAGATACGCAAGTAAGTCAGAATGAAATTGCCAAAGATTATGCCAGATGGCGCAAGCATCCTCCTTTTGAAAAGCCGGAATGCAAGAAGTGTCATAATTTTTCCGGAGATGGAAGCAATATCTTGATTGAAGGCGGCGTGACGAAGGTTTGTCTCGAGTGTCACGGTCCCGAATCCATTAAACCGGATAATCCTAAAAAAGATTTTTTGACATCGATGTATAAAATGCCGTTATGTATTTCCTGTCATAAGGCAGTTATACACGGCAAAAAGTAAAAATAAAAATTCGCGAGGTAGGGTCCAACTCTATCTCGCGAAAAATAGATTTTGAAACCCACCTCCTCCGTCAGCTGGCGGATACGGCGGGCAAGAAAGTTTAGAAAAATAGCGTAATAAGGATTTTGAAATAAGTTCAAATTAAATAAATATTATTTCGAATTTATTTCAGAATCTGTAAATCTTACAGATAGTTATTTTGAAAACAAAATATAATATAAAGGGGAATGAAATGATCAAGAAACTGCTGTTTTTAGTTGGATTTATCGTTTTGTTTTGTTTTTCCCGCAGTATTGTTTATGCGGAAGAAATGCATCCGATATGGGATTACAATAATTTCCTTTTCTTTGAGCGGCCGACTGGTGAATTCGGTTTTCGTTTCATGGAAGAATCGCGTCAGAGTTCTTATGACGGCAAAGATGGAGAAAGCCGTTATAGGTTTTTTACCGAAGAATTAAGGATTGAAGACAATATGTTTATTCTTCGTCCGAGATTCTTGAAACTTAATTTTGGTTTTGGCGTTGTTTTTGAACAAGGAGGAGCTGATTATCCGAGTAAGGGACTTTTGACTGATTATAAATTCCGCGGGGAATTTTTAAGCGGCACTCCCTATTCCGGTTCTTTCTTTACGGAAAAGCAGTACAAGGAATATGAGCATACGCCTTCTTCAATATATCTTATGGATATGTTTAGGGCTGGAGCCGGTTTTCGGATGGGCGAGGAAGTGATGGGGTGGCCCATAAATTTCAATTTCAAATATTCCAGCAGGGAATCGGAAAATATGTTCAATGAGTTTAATTCTTTTTTCAAAGAAGGGTGGAAAACATTTGAAGCTGACACTAAGAAAGAATGGGATATATTTAAGCTTAATTTCAGTTCCGGAATTACTCAATACGAGAGAGAATTTGTTTTTGGCGGCGAAGGTTATGAAGCGCAGTCTTTAAATTCATATTCTCACGGATCTCTTTTCGGGAAATTTTTGGATGATAACTTGCGGACAAAAACCAGGGTAAGCTTAAATTCGCAGAGTGGCATTAATGAGTATTTGAATATGAAGTTTGGGCAGGATGTAAATTATTGGATTTTACAAGACAAACTTCAGACGCTTGACGCATTTTTGAAATTTGATGTTGAGAGAATAACCAGAGATTATAGTAACGTCAACGATAAGGAGCAAAATGAGTCTGGTTTTTTTCAGACGGAAGAGAATTTGATGGAAATTAGAATCGGTTTTTCTCATCAATTAGGGACAAGCTTGTCTAGTGAGTTGGAAGGAATTTTATCAAAACTTTCTTTGTCCAACTATGAGTCATTGCTTACGGGCATCAGGGGAAAAACCGATTACACGAAAGTAATACCGTGGAGAGGTAAATTTTCCAGCGGATATGCTTTTGAGTTTAATGATATCGCGAGATCGGGAGATGGCGAATCTTTTATAAAAGGCGAATCGCGCATTCTTTCAGGATATTCTCCGATAGCTTTAAAATATGAGAATGTCCAAATTGAATCCGTTGAAGTTTTTGATCTTTCTGGAGTAGTGCATTATTTAGAAGGGATAGATTATCGCGTTTATCGGGCGGGACCGAAAACTTACATAGAAAGAATTGTTGGGACAAGTATATTGAATGGAGAGGCGGTATTCGTGGATTATAAAAATAAAAATCCGCTTGGCGATATTATTGAGTCAAGCCATACCGTTTCTTTGGGAGTTAGTTTGTTAGACGGTTTGATGGAACCGTATGTTCGTTTTTTTATCCTTAATCAGGAAGCGAACGGTCCGATTGGTTTAACTGAAGAAAATATATTCTTGAACCCTGGAGCGAGTTATATTATTGGGATTAGATCGCGAAACATTTTTGAGCAATGGTGGAATATTGAGAGAGAATCAAGTATTGAACTGGAAGAAAATACGCAAGAGCTTTATCCTTTTCAAAGGTTGACTTTTAAATCCTCCTTATCGGTTCCGTTGCCATTCATAGAAGGGTTGAAAGTATCGTTGTCTAACAACAGGACTTCCATAAAATATAACAAAGAATCAGGCAATGATTATACTCTTTTAAGCAACGCTTTTAATGTTTTATATGAAACGCGTAAAATGAAGGTTGCTTCCGGAGTGTCTTACGACGCGTCTGCCATAGGAGATACTGATAGAAAAGTTTTGTCCCTTTTTAATGGCGTGTCCTATAAACTCAGAAGATGGACAGTTGATCTTTTTGCCCGTCAGGCATTTGAAGAATATGTTACGGGCGCCAGATCAACGGAAAATGACGGACTATTGGTAAAATTTTATATTTCCAGAAAATTTTGACAGCGCGTTTAATTAGAAAGGAGAACGGTAATGATTGTGATAAAAAGAATGATTTTGATTTTTTTGTCGGCATTTTTTATAATGTCGGCAGTTAACACTTCCGATAGTTTTGGCAAGAAAAAGGAGGAAGTTGTTAAGCAAACGGAATACCAATTTTATCCTCATAAACAAAAGAGCAGGAATTCGCCGATAAACAAAGAGCAGAATTGGCAACTCCTTTATGAGTTATTGGGGCGCTCTCAGTTTGCTGCAGTAAAAGGAAAATGGCTTGATGTTCTATTGGGCGAAAAGCAGGAGCTGGATCCATGCATTGATACGCCAATAGATATTGCCGTAATTGAGGGCAAAACTTTTATTTTGGATCAAGAACGTAAAAGTGTTTGGGTTTATGATTTCGGCGGCAAGAAGCCGGAACTGCGGGAAATAAAAGGGTTTAAGGATGATAATTTTGATGGCGCTTACGGAATGGATACGGATGGTAAGTTGATTTATTTATCCTATCCGGCGCGGCAAGAAATTATGGTTTTTGACTTGGAGTTTAATTTGGAAAGAAAAATTGATTGCGTTTTCACCCCTATGAGAATAAAGGTTAGCGGTGAGAAATTGTATGTCGTTGATACCGGACTTCAACGGAACCTGAATCAGGACTCTCCGGAAAGCGTTTTTGTTTTGAATAAAGAAACGGGGGAAGTTTTATCCGTTATCGGGATGCCGGAAAATATATGGAAAAAATTCATAGAAACCGGTGATGAAAAAATTCTGGCAAAAAAGGGCATCCAAAACCCCGTGCCGTTTTCCGCCGAAGCGATTAAGGCGGATCACGAAAAGAAGAAAAAAAGTGAAGATGTCTTATTGTGTCAGCCGTCTGATGTTGATGTTGATAGTAATGGGAATATTTATATTTCCGAAGAGCGCGGCGCCCGTATTTTAAAGTTTGATCCTGCCGGAAAATTTTTGGATCAATACGGAATTCGTGGGACGGATCTTGTTTGTTTTGAGGAAGTCGTGGATATCGCTATCGCGCCCAACGGGGATATATACGCGTTGGACGCGGGTATTACAATGAAAGGAATAACCAAGGGAGCGGTTGACATTAAATCGCGGCCGTACATAAAATTTTTCTCCCAAATGAAATGGGGGAAAGAAAAGGCATTGGGAAATTTGGCTTGCTTGCCACATTCCGTTTGGGGCGGCGAATCCGTAAAAAATGATTTGGTCGGCGGGAAGATGCCCAATATGGTTAGGCCGTATAAGATTGTCATTGATACTATTGAAGCGAATATTGAACATTTTGGGCAATTTGTTTCACCTGATTTTAAAGTTGAATATCTGGTTTGGATTATTTGTCAGGGCGGTGGAACGGAAAAAGTGGCAGGGAAAATTATTGATCACGGCAAGGTGATGGTTTTTGCCTACGGACAGTTAAGTGGCAAATAGCGACTATAAAAAGTGACCGAATACTTGACAAATTTTTGACCAATGATAAGATGGCATTAAGGACATTGTGATTTGGTTTTTTGAAAATTTGCAGAGCAGGAAGGAGGCAAAAAGAGTATGTTTAGAAAAGCAATGTTGACGATGTTTATATTGGCATTTGCCGGATTTATGGTCAGTTCTTCGGTTATAGCGGGGCATAATTACTCCGCAACGCACAACCCTACAGTATGCGGGGAATGTCATAATGTTGAACACAGCGGGAATCAAGACTCTAAAATAATTTTTCCTGGTTCCCCATGGTTGTACATCGGATCGGATGAACTTGATGTAACAACGGATTGGCAGAATTATAGTTCATGGACGCTTTTATCAACGCCGTCAATTTATAATACACCGAGTAGTAGGGTGTGTTTAAAATGTCACGGCGGATCAAACTGGAAAACGCATGCATCAATGAGTTATGTATTCGTGGACCACAATGGCCATTATGGCCATCCAATCGGTATGGAGATTACGGCTTCTTTAATTAGTCAAAGGGCGACAAGGACACCGGTAGTTCTGCAAGATGTGATGACGACACTTGCAGAAATGCAGGCAGATTTCTATTTTGACGGAGTTAATAAAAATGTTATGGCATGCGCGACATGCCATGGTTATATCCATCGTGGGGACAAGGGTCCGTACGGTGAATTTCTAACATTCCCATGGGAAGATGATGCCGGTCCTGGTTATGGCGGCATTATATGTGGAAAGTGCCATAGTGGAAAGTGGTTGTCGTTGACTTTGCAGTAATACAGTGGAGGAAGCATATTAAAATTTAGCAGGCGGGCAAGATAATTTGCCCGCTTTTAATTTTGTCGTAATTTCAGTTAAAATTAAAGCAAAATAATTGACATTTTTTCGGTCATATAATACAATATATTGAATTTGTTTCCTTGAAAATTTCAAAAAAGGGGTGAAATTTGGAAAATAAATCAGAGGAAAAAGGCATTACGAGGCGCGGATTTTTTCAACGAATCTTGGTTGGCTTTGGTTTGATTATAAGCGCCGGAGCTACCGGGGCGATAGCGAGTCAATTACTTAAATCGTTAATGCCTTCGGGATGGTTTGGGGAGCCGTATGTTTACCGTAAAGTTTACGCGGCGCCAATAACGGAAATAAATCAAGTTGGGGCTTCAATTATTTTTGAAGATAAAGCGAATAATAGAAAAGCCATTTTAATTAATAATGGCGGAAATATTCAGGCATTTTCTTTGGTTTGCACTCATTTGGGATGTCAGGTTTTTTGGGAAAAAGAGCGGGGTAAATTTCTTTGTCCGTGTCATACCGCGGTTTTCGCGGCTGACGGGAGCGTAGAAAGCGGACCGCCGGAAAAGTCACTGGATCAATACCCTGTAGAAATAAAAGATGGATTGGTTTATATAAGCTTTAGGGAACCGACATGGCAACCTGAGCAATATTTTAGAGGGGAGGGGTTATGATTAGGAATTTTTTAAAAGAGCGAATCGGCATAACCCCGGGAGAATTAAAAGACAAGATTGACGAAAAAGTGCCGACGGCTTTGGCACGTGAATTTTTTTTCGCGCTCGGCGGAATTCCGATGATTTGTTTTTTTATCCAGTTCGTGACCGGACTTATTCTTGGCGCTTATTATATGAATTATTCCGGAGAATTGGCTAATGGATTATCGGCTACATATATTTCAATCCGGAATATTACTTATGAATTTCCGGTTTTAAATTATATTCGTGGAGTCCATCAGCTCGGCGCGAACATTATGATTGTAAGCTTATTTTTACATATGTTGCGCGTGTTTTTCACCGAGTCGTATCGTAGGCCGCGGGAACTTATCTGGGTTTGCGGAATGTTGCTTTTTTTCACGACTTTGGGTTTAGGGTTCACTGGCTATGCGTTAGTCGGAGACCAATTAAGTTATTGGGCAACGCAGGTTGGAACTAATATTGCCGCCGCGACCCCTGTTATTGGACCGTTCATAAAGCGATTGATGCTTGGCGGTACGGAGATAAATTTGTACACAATGCCGAGATTTTTCCTTTTGCATGTGATGATTTTACCATTATTGGTTTTAACGCCATTGATAATGGCGCATCTTTTATTGGCAAGAGAACATGGTATTTCTTATACTGGTAGAACAGAAAAAAGTTATTATTCATTAGTGCCGAACCATATCTTTAATGAATATAAAATTCTTTGGGTATTGGTTTTCTCTTTTGTCGCGATAGTTTATTTTTTTCCGCCAACATTAGGAGAACCGGCAAATCCGTTTTTAACCCCTGAACACATTAAGCCGGAATGGTATTTTTTTCCAATGTTTCATTTTTTGAAACTTGTGCCGTTTCAAGTCGGTATTTTGTCAACAATGGGAATTTTCGCGGTAATGACTTTGTGGCCTTTCATTCAGACCATTATGGAAATGTTTATTCCTCTCAACGTTGTTCGCATTATCGCTTTTACATGCGGGACAATTTTGATGGTAGTTTGTATGCTATTTACGGTTTTAGAGGCGCTGGTTTAACGAAAAGGATAAAGCCCCATACCAATTTCGGGGCAAGTAAATTGTAGATGAAAATTTGAGAGCGAATCGCCTAACGGCTTTATTCGTAGATTATGTAAGGTAAGGTTGTTGAATTGGTACGGGGCTCTCATTTTTCTAGTTAAAAATTCTTCGTTTTCAACTTTAATTTTTAAAGAAAAATGGAGGGGGTGAAAA
Source organism: Parcubacteria group bacterium GW2011_GWA2_38_13b (assembly GCA_000992445.2). GTDB lineage: Bacteria > Patescibacteriota > Minisyncoccia > GWA2-38-13b > GWA2-38-13b > GWA2-38-13b. The sequence goes on along the minus strand of LBUF02000001.1, from coordinate 82,118 downwards.
TGGAAAAAAGATATTATATTCTCGCTGTCTTTTTGATGGCGATGTTTGGCGCTGTTTTTTATATTTGTTGGCAATCAGAAACGTTTCATCGTCTTGCTGATCCCGAAGAAAGAGTAGTGATAACCGAGGGAATGAAAGTTTGTCTTGATTGCCACGAGCAAAAATATACCCCGTTTGTTTTTCAGAATTGGCGTCAGAGCAAGCATGCTTTTAAGGGAGTTGGTTGTGATGAGTGTCATATTAACATTGACGAAACAATCAGGGGAGAGATTGCGGAAGTCGCGAAAATCAGGGGAATTGATGATTCAAAATGCGATATGAAAAATGTTATTAATGTTGTCCCGCCGAGAGTTTGCGCAAAGTGTCATAAAAAACAAAATGATGAATTTATTAAAAGCAAACATGGAAAAGCATGGAATAGCGGGCTTCAAAATCATATCAACCTTGATAAAGACGGAAAGTTTATCAATATAAAAAAAGATTGCGCGTCTTGCCATCAAATAGAATTTAAATGCAACACATGCCATGTGATGCATAAATTTTCTTTGGAAGAAGCGCGCAGACCCGAAGCTTGCGGAAAATGTCATTCCGGTAATCGGCATCCGCAGATGGAAAAATACTTGAATAATACGCGCCACGGGTTGACTTATAAATCGGAAGGCAATAAATGGCAATGGAACGGTTCTTCAGAGAACTGGCAGAAGAATTTTGAAGAAAACGCTCATACTCCGGTTTGTGTTACTTGTCATATGCCGCAAGGAATGCACGATGTCCAGCATCCTGACATTAAGGATCCAAATAAATTTGTATGTTCGCGATGCCATGTGCGCCGAGACGAAGAAGCAATGCATGCCATTGAACATAAATCCGAAGGCAGGTTAGGAAAATATCCTTATGAAATTGCAAAAAGAGCCAAAGAAGGCGGAATACCGAGTTGCATAATTTGTCATCCGGGAGATTGATTATGGGGAAAATAGTTATTGCATTTTTGGTAATAATTAGTTTTGCCGCCGGTCTGTTTATTGTTCCCAAGGCATTGAACTATGTTTCGGAAAATCCGTTAATGTGCGGAGGTTGCCATATAATGGAGCCGGCCGTTGTCGGGTTTGTAAAGTCAGCGCATTACGGAAAAGCCAAATGCGTGGATTGCCACAAGGATACGATAATGGGCAAGATGAGAAGAATCGGCAAAACCGTATTTTTGGACCCGAGATTCGTGAGCCGTCCCGCGGAAGTGCCAAAAGAGAAATGTATAAAATGCCATAAAGACCGTCTGAACCACATGACGGATAAATGCGGTATCTGTCATACGCCAAGCGGTATTCCGCATAGATGGTCAGTGCCGCATAATTAAGATTGAATAAATTAAAAATCCCGTTGAGCTTATGCTTCAACGGGATTTGTTTTGTAACTAAATGAAATAGTTAGCAGTTGAACTCACTATTAAGGTTATTATAACTATAATAACCCCTTTCTTCAACCACACTCCAAAGTGAATTCCATCTTCTATTATTCCGGCTTTTTCTGCTTGGCTTATCGCCACAATATTGGCGGTTGAGCCGATTATCGTTAAATTACCGCCGAGAGTGGAACCGAAAAGCAAGCTCCACCAAAGATGATTCACGGCAATTCCCAGCGCGGTTTGCATGTTTTTTATCATTGGCACAAATACGCTTACGGCTATAATATTATCCAAAAATCCGCTTAATATGGCCGAAGATCCTGTAATTATAAACGGTAAATATCTTAACGGAACAACAAGCATTTTTTTGCTTAATGTCTCCATTAAATTTACTTGACTCATAGCCCCGACGACAATAAACAGCGCCGCGAAAAAGAATAACGTCCACCAATCAACATTATTTTGCACTATATTTTTCGCGTTTTTCCCTTCCATAAAAACAACCGCTGTCATCCCCGCGAGAGGTATGGCCATTAATAGTATGTTTTTATCAAGGTCTAGTATTTTTTCCAACAAAGGGCTTACGGCAAGGCCCAAAAGCGTTCCTCCCAATAATATCCAGGAACTTAAAAATTTTTTACTGAAAAGTTTATCATCGCCCGTTTCAATCATAGTTTTTGGCCATTTCTTTAATTCATTGAAATCGTTTCGGAATAACCAATAACGGCAAACCGGAACGACAACGGCCAAATTGATCGCGAATATCGGCAAGGCGTGTACGAAGAAATCATAGATATCTAATTTTGCCTTAAAGGCAATAATTAATGATACGGGGTTTCCTAACGGCAGAGCCATACTTCCAATATTAGTTGTGAACACTAACATCATTATGATTGATGCCGGATTTAGGCGATACCGCCTTATTATTTTAAAAGCAATGGCATTGATGAAGATAATTGAAGTTACCTCGTCAACTATCGCCGCCGAGAAAGCGGCAAAAATCATAAGGTAAAGGAGGATTAGCGATGGACTCTTTATCATATTTGTCAATTTTACCGTAAGGATTTTAAAAAATCCTCTATGCTCCAAAAACCCCATAATAGTCATCATCGCCGCCAAGAATATAAATATTTCACAGTTAAAATATTCCGGTAATTTATGGTAATCAATAATTCCCGCGCCAAGCAAAAGAGCTACTGCTCCGCAAGCGAAACCCAAGCGTATTTGCCAAAAAAAAGCGGTTCCTAAAATTAGATTCATCAAGGCCGCCGTAGCCATAGCTTGATTCGGTTCTACTGATTTATTAAATACAAGATATATAATCCCAATATTCAATAAAGTCATTAAAAAAATATACCAGTGAGATGTTTTCATTTCTATCCTTTCCTTTCCGCAGTAAATGAATTAAATGAATTTAATCTTAAAACAACTATTTTTTTTATTTAATTTTTAAAGTAACATTAAAATAATATTATAATCTAAATGAAATTTTTGTCAATAATCGCGTATGAAATATGTTCAATTTCCGGTCAATACGGTATTTGATGTTGTGATGCGAAGTTTTATTGACTTTTTGGCGTATGCGATTACAATAATTGGTATAAGAAACAGTGTAATTGCTGTCGTATTGTCGCGTGTAATTTTAATGCGTTAATCGCAGTTATAATTTATGGTAAACTTAACTGAAGAAAAAAATATTATTCAAATAATCAAAGAAGCCGAAGAAAACGCTTTGGCGGAAATTGAGAACGCAAAACAAGCGGATGAAAAGGAAATAGAAATGGCGGAAAAGCAATATATCGCAGATAAAGAAAAGGTGGCCGATTATTTTCGCGAAAAAAATAAAACCGCAGAGAACGATTTAAGCCCGGAAATGGATAGAATTAAAAATGAGGCGCGCGTCAAAATCGAAAATATGCTTTCGAAAATAAAAAAAACGGCTGAAGAAAATTCGGAAAAAGCCGTAAAATTTTTAATGGAGAAGGTCATTACACAATAAAGTTAATAAATGCTTATACCTCTTGTTAAAATCAATATTACCGCTGATAAAGATTCCAAGGAAAAAATCCTGGATTTTTTGCAGGAGAAAGGCGTAATGGAAATTTCAGAAGTTAAAATTGATTTTTCTGCTTCTGTCGAGAAAAAAGAGCAAGATTTCGTTTATGACACCAAGCGTCTTAAAGCCGCTTTTAATTTTCTTTTGCCGTACGATAAAATCAAAAAGGGGTTGAAAGAAAAGATGGAAACAATGTTTAATCCTTCGATTGTACTGTCTAAAAGGGAATTGGAAAACATAATTCAGGGATCCGGTTGGCAAAAAACCGTTGAAACCGTTTTGGGGTTTCAGGAAAAAATAAATCAAGACGAAAGTACGATAGATGATGCGCAGGGGAAATTAAAGCTGCTTTACGGATGGGAAAATTTGAATTTTGCGCCGCAAGACGCGACTTCGCTGAAAAATCATAAAATACTGCTTGGTATTTTGCCAAGCAGTATTTTTATTAATTTAAAAAGCAAGAAAAATTTTTATAAAAAAGTAAAAAAAGTGGCTGGAAAAATATTTTTTTTAAGAACCGTAAGCGATGCTTCAAGGGAAAGGAAAATAATCGTGATATTTCCCGCAGTTTATGAAAAATCAATGCGGGAAGTATTTTCAGTATTCAATTTTAGAGAAGCGGATTTGCCGTATTCCGATAAAATTTCGAAAGATTCCATAAAAGAACTTGAAGAAAAAATGGAAAAATCGCGGCAAAACATCCTCGATTATCGGCAAATATTGGAATTGATTGCGAAAGATGAATTGAAAAATATTTATGCGGCTATGGATTATATCGCGTGGCAGACCGAGAAGGAAGCCAATCGCGAAAAAATATCCGCTACGCATTATCTATTTTCATTGGACGGCTGGATTGAAGAAAAAAATATAAATGCGTTGGAAAAAGCCATTGCCGAAATAACGCCGCACTTCGCCGTTAGCCAGCTTAAAATAAGCGCGCGGGAACAACAGCCGGTAATCATTAAAAATAAATTTTTTGAACCTTATGAAGTGGTGACGGACATTTATGGCTTGCCTCTTCCCAACGAACCGGACCCAACGCCGTTTTTAGCGCCATTTTTCACGATTTTTTTCGCGTTCGCCCTTACGGACGCCGGATATGGCATTGTTCTTTTGACGCTTTGCTGGTTTATGATAAAATTCTTGAAAATTCCGAAAGAAAAACAAAAACTGTTTAAAGTCCTGATGCTGGGCAGTATTGCCACAATAATAATGGGAGCGCTTTTCGGGGGCTGGTTCGGCGTAGTGCCCAAAGATTTTCCGGATTCGTTCGGCGCTTTGAAAAATTTTTTCGTTAAAATTCAAGTAATAGACCCGATGGCAAACCCAATGGGAGTAATGTTTCTTGCTTTTATTATGGGAATAATACAAATATGGTTTGGAATTTTTGTCGCGGTATGGTGGCATTTTAAAAAAGGCGACTGGAAAAAAGCGCTTATGGATTATGCCGTGTGGGATTTCTTGCTTGCAGGGATAATGTTTTGGCTGGTAGCCGACAAACTCGCGTTATTGCCAAGTATGGCAGTCATTGCAAGATACATTCTTTTCGCCGGTCTTGGAGCGATAGTTTTGACTCAAGGAAGAGCGAAAAAAAATATTTTATTAAAATTCGGTATAGGAGTTATCAGTTTATACGGGCTTGTAAGTTATTTGGGCGATGTATTATCATATTCACGTTTACTGGCGCTCGGTCTTGCCACAGGTATTATAGCAATGGTTATCAATTTAATCGCTATGATTTTCAAAGATATGGCGCCGTTCGGCTGGATGGGGTGGATTGTAGCGGGGTTGGTTTTGGTTGGCGGTCATTTATTCAATATCGTTATCAATGTTTTGGGCGCGTTCATTCATTCCGGCAGATTGCAATATGTTGAATTTTTTCCTAAATTTATGGAAGGGGGCGGAAGAAGATTTAAGCCATTTACAAGAAAAAATAATTATATTAGAATTATAAGTTAAAAAATAAATAATAATCCTTAACAAACTGAATATAAATCCTGTAAAAAAATTTAGGATTTAGGATTTAGGATTTAGGGTTTAATTAAAAAATATGACTTTAGGTTTAGTTTATGTAATCGCGGGCGCCGCGATAGCCGTAATAGCTTCCGGGATAGGTTCTATGATAGGCGTGGGAAAAGCCGGGCAGGTCGGTGCCGGCATAATGACGCAGGAACCGGAAAAATTCGGTAAAATATTGGTTCTTGAAGCTTTGCCCGGAACGCAGGGAATTTACGGATTTCTTGCTGCCGTTATGGTTGTTCAAAAAGTCGGATTGCTTGGCGGTCAAATAGCGCAAATAAGTTCAACCGTTGGGTTGCAGTTATTTTTTGCTTGTTTGCCTATTGCTATAGCCGGACTTGTTTCAGCTATCTATCAAGGTAAAGTATGCGTATCCGGAATGAATATAGTCGTTAAGCAGCCGAGCGAATCGGGGAAGGCGATAATTTTGGCGGCTATGGTGGAAACGTACGCCGTTCTCGGTCTCTTAACATCTATACTTCTTATTAACGGAATAAGTATCGGGTAATGTTTGTCCGCCAAAATTTTTCAAAAGAAAAATTTGAGCGGGTGAAATTTTTAATTTTTTATGTCTTTTGATGCTATTTTACAGAAAATAAAAACCGATGCTGAAGCGGAAATAAAAACAGCGCATAAAAATAAGCAAAAACAGCTTGTTGAATTTTCCAAAAAAGTTAAGCGGGAATTGATTTCGCTTAGCCGCGGTTTTGAAGAAGGGTTGGCGAAAAAAAAGGAGAAATTTTTGGAAAATGCGCGGAATGACGCCGATTTTCGCGCGAAAAACGAAATTTTACGGGAAAAGCAAAAAATAATCGACGAAATTTACGAAAAAACCGCTCAAAAAATTATCAATTCTCCGTCAGAATATTATTCCGATCTTATGGCTTATTTAATAGAAAAACTGCCCCAAAACAACAACGGGCAAATTTACTGCGCGGAGAAAGATAAGAAAATAATTTCTGATATGTTAAAGAAAAATGATTTTTCGCACGAAATAAAAAGCGAAAAATTTAATGAAAGAAGCGGATTTATTTTTAAAACAAAAACCATTGATATAGATAATACGGTGGGAGCGATAATGCGGCAAATTAAGGAAAAAACGATTGTGGAAATCGGAAAAATATTATTTAAATAACATAAAAATGAATTATGAATGAATATGCCGTCGGATTAATCCGGGTTTTGGAAAAAAATATCACTGATCGAAATGATCTTGCCAGAATGTTGGAATCTTCGGAAGCAAAAACGGCTTTTGGCGTTTTGAATGATACCGACTTGAAAGACAATTTGCTTGATCTTGGCGCGGGTGATTTCGAGATTGCCATTAAACGCGATAATGTTCAGCTGAAAAAATTCGTAAAAAAATTCGCGGATCGTTCTCTCTACCGGCTGATTTTTTTGGAAGACGATTTTTTTAATTTAAAATTAGCCGTAAAGGAAAAAATATCAGACATTGATTTCGAGAAAGAAGAATATTCCGTTCTCGGGACGATAATTCCCGAAAAAATAAAAAAATCTTTGGGAAAAAGAATTATGTTTGTTGATTATCGGTCGTTTCAGAAAGTTGTCGTTATTATCAAAAAAATGGCGGAGAATGGAGATGAATGGAAATCTATTGAGACGGCGATTGATGGGGAGTATTTTCAATGCGCGCTGGCGCTCTCCTGCGAAATTAAAAACGCTATTATTACTGATTTCTATAAATTGGCTATTGATATTTCAAATATAAAAAATGTGTTTCGCGCGAAAAAAATCGGTTTAACTATTGAGGAAATAAAAAAACAACTGATAAATGGAGGCGTCATTCCGATAAAAAAACTTTTTAAAACAATCAAGGGAACGGAAGAACAATATTTTATAAATTTTCTTAAAATACAGATTGAATTTTCTAAAGAATGGGAAAATATTTGGGAAGAATTTTCTTCAAATTATAATATCGTGTCTTTGGAAAAAAATCTTGATTTATTCGCTTTAAACCGTTTAAAAGAAGAAGTGCAAAAAATATCCAGCGGACCGGAAATAATTTTTTATTACGCTATTATGAAAAAAATTATGAATGTCAATATCCGGCTGATAATGACAGGAAAGATTAATAATATACCGATGGAAGAAATTAAAATGCGGCTTAAAATATGATATGAAAATTGCCATTATTGGAAATGAAAATACGGTTCTTCCTTTAAAGTCCTTGGGGATTGAAATTTTTAATATCAAGACGCAAAAAGACGGCGAGGAAATTTTGGCGCGAATCAGAAACGAAGAAAACGGAAACGATAATTATGCCGTGATTTTTATTACATCCGATTGGCACAAAAAATTGGAAACGGAAATAATAAAATTTAAAAATAAAATTCTGCCGGCGATAATTTCACTTCCGTCTCCCGACGAAAAGCCTGGCGCTACGCTCGCCGGTTTGGAAAAAATGATAGAGAGGGCGATTGGCAGTAAATTAATTCTTAAATAAACCGTGATATCAATATACAAATGCATGCTAATAATACAAATACGAAATTATTATTAGTATAATTAGTATCAATTCGTATATTAGCATCGACATTATGAAACAGGGTAAAATAATTAAAGTTTCCGGTCCGCTGGTCGTTGCCGAGGGAATGGAAAGCGCAAGAATGTACGATGTGGTTAAAATCGGAAAAGAAGAATTGATCGGCGAAATTATAGAAATCAAGGAAGATAAGGTTTCCGTTCAGGTTTACGAAGAGACCAGCGGCATCGGACCTGGCGATCCGGCTTATTTAACCGGCGCTCCTTTAACCGTAGAATTGGGTCCGGGTCTTATGGGTTCTATTTACGACGGAGTTCAACGGCCGCTTGATCTTATTGAAAATGTCGCAAAGTCTCCTTATATTACGAGGGGCATCAATGTTTCGTCTATTTCCCGCGAAAAAATATGGAAATTCAAAGCAATTATGAAAATCGGCGAAGAAGTTCAGGAAGGGGATGTTTTAGGGGAAGTTCAAGAAACGATTTTAATCAAACATAAAATTATGACGCCGCCGGGAATTAAGGGGAAAATTTCTAAAATTGGAAATGGCGATTTCAAAATAGAAGATATTGTGGCTATGATTAAAGACGGCGACGCGGAACATAAAATCACTATGCTGCAAAAATGGCCGATACGGAGTCCGAGACCGATACAAGAAAAACTTTCCCCGACAATACCGCTCATCACCGGCCAAAGAGTGATAGATACTTTTTTTACAATAACCAAAGGCGGGACCGCTTGCGTACCGGGTCCGTTCGGATCGGGGAAAACGGTAGTCCAGCACCAATTGGCGAAATGGGCGGATGCCGATATAATCGTTTTTATAGGTTGCGGCGAAAGAGGAAATGAAATGACGGACGTCTTGATAGAATTTCCGGAGCTTAAAGATCCCAAGTCCGGCGAACCATTGATGAAAAGGACGATTTTAATCGCCAATACTTCCAATATGCCGGTGGCGGCGCGTGAAGCGTCTGTTTATACCGGGATTACAATCGCCGAATATTATCGCGATATGGGATACAATGTCGCGCTTATGGCCGATTCAACCAGCCGTTGGGCTGAAGCATTAAGAGAAATTTCCGGCCGGCTGGAAGAAATGCCCGGCGAAGAAGGATATCCGGCGTATCTTGGTTCAAGAACGGCGAGTTTTTATGAAAGAGCCGGAATTGTCAAAACTCTCGGCAAAGATAATCGGCAAGGTTCATTAACGGTTGTCGGCGCCGTTTCGCCTCCAGGCGGAGATCTTTCGGAGCCGGTTACTCAAAATACGCTTCGCGTAACAAAAGTATTCTGGGGGCTTGATTCCGGCCTTGCTTATAAACGGCATTTTCCGGCAATACATTGGCTCAAAAGTTATTCTTTGTATTCTGACGATGTAAAAGAATTTTTATCGCAAGAAATAGCGCCGGATTTTCAGGATTTAAAAACGCAAGCAATGGCATTGTTGCAGAAAGAGGCGGAATTGGAAGAAATTGTTCGTCTCGTGGGAATTGAAGCGTTATCGTCAAAAGAACAGCTTGTTTTGCACACGACTAAATCTATAAGAGAAGATTTTTTGCATCAAAGCGCTTTTGACGAAATTGATACGTATACGTCATTAAAAAAACAATATTTGATGCTGAAAACAATACTAAAATACCATAAAAATTTGGATAGTCGGCTTACGGGTGAAAAAACTATCCAAGATGTTATAGATAAAAACATCCAGGTAAAAATCGCGAAAATGAAATTTATCAAAGAAGATAATTTAAGTGAGATTGAAAAATTAATATGATACGTAAAATGGACCATTTGCGAATATACGAATTTTAAACTAATATACGAATAACTTAATTTGTATATTTGTGTAAATTCGTATATTCGCGATTACTCTCAAATGTTAAAACAATACAAAACAATAACGGAAGTTGCGGGACCATTGCTTGTAGTGGAAAAAACGGTTGATGTTAAATATCAAGAAATGGTTGAAGTGGAACTTTCTTCCGGAGAAAAACGCAAAGGTCGTGTTTTGGAAGTTGACCGTGATAAAGCGATTGTTCAAATGTTTGAAGAAACGCGTGGCGTTGATGTCAGCGGAGCGAAAGCGACTTTTCTCGGCAAAACAATGGATATTGGCGTATCGGAAGATATGCTTGGCAGAGTTTTTAACGGCGCCGGAACGCCCAAGGACAAAGGACCGGATATTCTTCCGGAAAAACGATTAGATATTAACGGCAATCCCTTGAATCCTTATTCGCGTTCGTATCCTGATGATTTTATTCAAACCGGAATTTCCGCGATTGACGGATTAAACACTCTTGTTCGCGGGCAAAAACTGCCTATTTTTTCCGGAGCCGGACTTCCGCATTCGCAGGTTGCCGCTCAAATAGCAAGGCAAGCCAAGGTTATCTCTTCCGCTTCTTCCGGAGAACAGTTCTCCGTTGTTTTTGGTGCCATGGGGATTACTTTTGAAGAAGCGCAATTTTTTATCGATGATTTTAAGAAAACTGGCGCGCTGGCAAGATCGGTGTTGTTTATCAATTTAGCTAATGATCCGGTTATAGAAAGAATTACTTTACCTCGTCTCGCTTTAACAACCGCGGAATATTTGGCTTATGAAAAAAACCAGCATGTGCTTGTCGTTTTGACTGATTTGACCAATTATTGCGAAGCGTTGCGCGAAATTTCCGCTTCCCGTAAAGAAATTCCGGGACGGCGCGGTTACCCGGGCTATCTCTACACGGACCTTGCAACGATTTACGAAAGAGCGGGAAGGATAAAAGGGAGAAGCGGTTCAATTACGCAAATACCGATTTTAACGATGCCGGAAGACGATAAAACTCACCCCATACCGGATTTAACCGGATATATTACCGAAGGGCAGATTATTCTTTCGAGAGAATTGTATCGGCAAGGAATTTATCCGCCTATTGATGTTTTGCCAAGTCTTTCCCGTTTAAGAGATAAGGGCATCGGCGAAGGTAAAACTCGCGAAGACCATTCCGGATGGGCGAACCAATTATTCGCTTCATACGCGCGAGGCAAAGAATTACGGGAACTCGCCGTAATTTTGGGAGAATCAGCGCTTTCAGAATCCGATCAAAAATTCGTCCAATTCGCCAAAGAATTTGAAGATCAATTTGTGCGGCAGGGATATGATGAAAACAGGAGCATTGAAGAAACTTTAGCTATCGGCTGGAAACTTTTGTCCATATTGCCAAGAGAAGAATTAAAACGGATAAAAGATGAACATATAAACAAATATCTAAATCCTAAATCCTAAATCCTAAATCCTAAACAATATTAAATATCAAAATCCAAAAATAAAAAACTTTTGAATTTAAAAAATTAGGATTTTGAATTTGTTTAGAATTTAGATATTAGTGTTTAGGATTTCAAAACTTGGCCAATTTATTAAATGTTAATCCAACTCGCCAGGAGCTTCTTACGTTAAAGAAAAAACTGAAATTCGCTCAGCGTGGGCATAAACTGCTTGAAGACAAACGGGACGGATTGATGAAAGAATTTATGGGGATTACGCGGGAAGTCATAAAACTTCGCGAAAAAGTTGAACGAGAAATTCAAATAACTTTTAAGCACTTCCTTTTCGCTTCCGCTCTACAGGGAACCGAAAAAATCAAACCGATTTTTAAGACAAAAACAAAAGATTTAAATATCCGGCTGGTTAAAAAAAATATAATGGGCGTCGCGACATTTCAGTTTCGGCAGGAAATAATGCCGGAAGAAAATAATAACGGAAACGGAGCGCATTTTTCGTATAGTTTGATTTCTACAACTCACGATCTTGATATTTCCATTTTGGCGTTTCAGGAAGTTTTTAATGATTTACTTAAACTCGCCGAGCTTGAGCATACGGCAAAATTATTAAGCCAGGAAATAGAAAAAACCCGCCGCCGCGTCAACGCGCTGGAATATGTTCTTATACCGAGAACCCAAGAAACCGTAAAATACATTGAATCAAAAATAAGCGAACGGGAACGCGGAACGATCATCGCGCTGATGAAACTCAAAAAAGCGATGGCGTGAAAAAAAATAATATATATGCGGCAAAATAAAACACGACCTTTAAAGGTCGTGTTTTATTTTGAATCACTATAATGAAAATTTATCGGGGGAAAATATCTTTATAAATCTCTTCTAATTTCCCAACTTTTCTTCCAAAAGGGATGATATTATTTTCTCTTTTTTCGTCATCATACTCTCTACTTTTTGCAATTTTTTATTACTCGGAACATAATATTTTTCTTGTTTCATAAAAATATAAAATTACTCTTGAGTTAAAATTTTCATCCGCCGACCTTTATACCCTCATAATAGAATATTCAAAAAAAAAGCAAGTTTCGCCTGCCCGTCGGCAGGCAGGCGCGCAAGAATCAATCAATTGCTAATGGCGGTAATTTTTGATATAATACGGATATGAACCCCGTTAGAAATTATAAATTCAAACGTGGGACATCTAAATAAAAAATGAATAATCCAAGACGAAAAATTTCTAACGGGGTAAAATTCCGACAATCCCTGTTTTGGGATACAAACCCAAAAAACATAAATACGAAAAAACATGCTCAATATATTATTGAGCGAATTTTGGATTTCGGCAACGACAAAGAGGTAAAATGGGCTTTCAATTTTTACAACAAAAAGCTATTAAAAAAAATTATTGTTAAATCAAGGTGCTTAAGACCGGAAACAAAAAATCTATGGACACTTCTTCTGTCGGAGAACAAATAAAAGCTAACTTGGATATTTTGCCGCGCGCGGCAAAAAAAGCGTTTAATTTTTTATCCGAACAAGTTTGGCTTAATAAATCTAATTGGTACTTGGCGGGCGGAACAGCGCTCGCCCTGCAAACCGGACATCGTAAATCGGTTGATTTGGATTTTTTTACGCAAAAAAAGGATTTTGATAATCTGGAATTATTAAATAATTTTTCAGGAAACAATGAATGGAAAATTAATTTTCAAAGAAAAAACACAATTTACGGCGAATTATTCAAAGCGAAAATAAGTTTTATCGCTTATCCGTTTTTTATTCCCAAACAAAACTTTATCCGATATGGCTCTCTAAAAATTCTTCATCCCATTGATATTGCCGTTATGAAAATAATCGCCATATCCCAAAGAGGACGAAAAAGAGATTTCTTTGATCTTTATTGGTGCGCTAAAAATATTGAACCGTTGGAAAAAACGATCAAGCGGTTAAAAATCCAATATCCGACTGCCGCTCATGATTACCATCATATTCTAAAAAGTATAGTATATTTCAATGATGCCGAAAACGATCCGTCGCCTGAAATTTCTTTCAAAGCAAGCTGGAAAGAAGTTAAAGATTATTTCAAAAAAGAAATTCCCATTATTACTAATAAAATAATAATGGGAGAAAAATAAGCGAACGGGAGCGCGGAACGATCATTGCGCTTATGAAACTCAAAAAAGCGATGGCGTGAAAAAAATCACTTATTTTTGTCTGCGCTGAAATAAAAACATTCTCATTGCTTGCAATGAGAATGTTTTTCGTATTTTTTATTTTATCCATTTTTTTCTTAATGTAATGCAAAAAAAATTTACTTTTTTGCCATTGAGTAGTATTATATATTATTCGTTAAATGCGATTAAATGTTTCTTGAAATATTATAGTCGAGCGAAAGGAGGATTGAGTTATGATGGGGTCAAAATCTAAGCTTTGGACTGAAATGTATGATAAATATGTGGTTCATACGTATTCAACATTGCCGGTTATATTAAACGATACGAAGAGTAAGGGCGTAGAAATATGGGATATGGACGGCAAAAAATACCTTGATTTTTGGGCCGGGTATTCAGCTTTAAATCTTGGTCATCATCATCCCGAAACATGGAAAGTATTGAGGAATTCCGGACTGGTAACGAGAGCTTGTTATGATAGATATTTAGCGCTTTTGGGGAAAACAATATCCGAATTAGTGGGTTTTGATGCAATGATTTTGCCCAAGAATAGCGGAGCCGAAGGGGTGGAAAGCGCTATTAAAACAGCCCGGATGTGGGCGTATCGGACGGGAATGGTTTCTCGTAATCAAAGTGAAATAATCGTAATGAATCATAATTTTCACGGTAGAACAATTACGGTTATTTCGTTCTCGAGTGAAAAACAATATAAAAATGATTTCGGACCGCATACGCCGGGATTTATCCCTGTTGATTATGGGGATGTAAAAAATATTAAAAAGGCCATAACATCCAATACCATTGCCGTTCTTATGGAACCAATGCAGGGCGAGGGCGGCATAATAATTCCTCCGGTGAGCTATCTTAATGATGTTCGCGCGTTATGCGACAAACATAAAATTTTATTAATTCTTGATGAAATTCAAACGGGCTTGGGTAGAACCGGAAAAATGTTTTGCTATGAGCATAACGGCATAAAACCGGATTTGCTTATACTCGGAAAATCTTTATGCGGTGGAACCCCTGCTATTTTATCTTTGGTGGTTGGCCGGAGAGACATTATGGAGCTTTGGCAGCCAGGAGATGATGGCAGTACTTTTGGTGGTAATTCCGCGGCCGCTGCTGTTGCATTGGAAACATTTAATGTTCTCGAAAAAGAGAATCTTATAAAAAATTCCGCGGAATTGGGAGAATATTTTAAGAATCAATTGAAAGAGATAAAAAATCCATTGATTAAAGAAGTTCGCGGAAAAGGTTTATTCATTGGAATAGAATTTTTCCCGGAGGCCGGCGGAGCGCGTAAATACGTAAACAAGTTGATTGAAAAAGGCATTCTTTGCAAAGAAGCTCACGAACATGTTTTGCGAATTTCGCCTCCATTGACGATTGGGAAAGAACACATAGATTTTTTTATTGAAAAATTTAAAGAAGTTTTAGGAGGTTGAATTGAAATGAGCAGAAGTTATAGGCATAAACAAATTATTGGAAATACTTTCGCTGAAAGCGAAAAAAAAGATAAGCTAATATGTAATAAAAAACTAAGAAAATTAGCGAGAATGCTTTTAATGAAACATTTCGAAGATTTTATTGAACCATTAAAAAATGAAGTCTCGGACAGATGGGTTATGTCAAAAGAGGGCAAGAAGTATTTTAATAAAAGTAAGTTTCCGCAATTTATGCGAAAATAAAATAAGCGATACCGCTATTGAAAAATAGCGGTATTTTTTAGTCGTTATTAATTAATACGGATAATTTTTACAGTCCGCGCGCAAGGACGATGGCGTAAATGTTTTTTGGTTTCAGCGGTAGAAGGGTCGTGGCGCATTCGTTTAAAGTGGAAAGGGTGGTCGTAATATCGTCAATAATTACAATGTTTGATTTGATCGGACTTTCGATTTGATATTTTACGTTTGGTATGTCATTAAGACGAAAAACGCCTTGAATGTTTTTTTGTCTAAGCGGTGTTTGGGGTATATCTTTTTGCGTGGGATTATTTTTTGAACGGATAAGCAAATTTTCATACGGAATATTGAAGCGAGACGCTAATTTTTGGGCGATGAATTGCGCTTGGTTAAATCCGCGCCAACGCAAGCGGATAGGGTGTAGGGGGACGGCGGTAATAACAGTATTTGTATTAAAAAATAATTCTTTATTTTGTTCCGCGAGCGATTTGATCAGAATATTGGCCAGCGGTTCTGCTAAATTTTTAACAAATTTATATTTATATTGATGGATTAACCGTTGGACAATTTTTTCTTTGTAGTCCATTGCGACAAATACTCCGGAAAGCGGAGTTTTTTGCCGGCAAGTTGCGTGAGTTTTGCCAAAGGGAGAAGGTTTTTCGCATGCCGGACAAAGTTGTTCTTTGAGCAAAGGAATCGCGCTGAAACATTCGCGGCAAAGATATGAATCGTTTAATTCATTTTTGCACGAAAGGCAATAATACGGATATATGATTTTCAGAAGAGTTTTTCGCATAGAAGATTAATTAGTTATCCACAGTTTTGATTGAAATAAGAACTTTGTCAAATCGGACAAAAGGAGTTATAATAAATTTATGATCAAAATAATAAATTTTATAATTTACGCGCTTGTTTTTACCTTGCCTGTTTTTTTCTTGCCGTTTACTTTTGAATTTTACGCTTTTAATAAGTTGTTTTTGTTATTTTTCGCCGTTAGCGCGCTTTTAATTCTGACTTTATGGAAATTTATTAAAAACAACGAATTACGCATTGTGCGTACGCCAATCGATTGGTTCTTGGTTGCTTTCGTATCCTTCTCATTTATCAGTTCTTTTTTTGCGCCGGCGCGGTTATCCGCTTTCTTGGGATTTCATGGTAGATTTTCAGGAAGTTTTGCGGAAATATTTTTGTTTTCTCTTTTTTGGTGGCTTGTTGTGCAGAATTTTGGCGGCGAGCGGGCAATAAAAACAAAAATTACCGCATTGGTTATCCCTCTGATTTTAATTTCCAATGTGCTTTTAGAGCTTTTTTCTTTTTTTGTATTGTTTAATTTGGGAAGATTTTTTCCGTCAAGCGTTATTGTAGGGTTTATTTATTCTTTGGGCGTGTCTCCCGCGGGACTTGCCTTACAGGGAATGGCGGTATATTCCGCCGGAATTTCAGTGTTTTTGGTAAGTGTGATTTTGTTGTCAAAGATTTCGTCCAATAACGATTTTGTTAAAAAGGGTTGGGTATGGTTGTGTTGGATTTTGCTTTTTGTCAATTTTGCGTATTTGATTCTAATTGATTTTTGGGCAGCTTGGATTATTGTTATTGTCGGAGTCGGGATTTTATTGGGCATTATTATTGCCGGAAGATTTTTTCGTGAACGGGGCAATTGGCTTAGCTTGCCTTTGCTTATGGCATTTTTATCTTTAGCTTTTTGGGGATTTAATATTCACAAATTGCTGTCTATCAGTATTTCCCGAGAGGTATTATTGGCATTTCCGGTATCGCTCAAAACAATTGCAAACGCTTTTTTCGCCAATCCGATTTTCGGTTCCGGAGCGGGAAATTTTTGGTACGACTTCAATCTTTATAAGGGGGAGGAATTTTTATCGTCTCCATTTTGGAATATCCGTTTTATGAAATCGCATTCCGCTTTTTTGGAAAATATTTCTTCGCTTGGTATTTTTGGATTTTTGGCGATGGTGGCATTTTTCGCAATGTTTTTTTTGGTTTCCTATTATCTTTTAAAGAAACAACATTCCGATCCATTACCCGATGTTTCCATGGGTGTTATTCCCGGCGCGCGTCGCAATTATTATTTTTTATTATTTTTTATCGGAACGAGCGTTTGGTTTTTGGCGGGAATCGTATATGAAAATTCCGTTGTTTTGAGTTTTTATTTATGGTTTTTTATGGCTTTGGCGGTTGTTGAATGGGGAGAGATCAAGCCGGGCATTATAAAAGTAAGCAGATTCGATTTTAAAAAATTTCAGGAATTTTCAGTTATATTTTTGAGCGTTTTTATAATGTTTGTTCTGGCGGTTTTGGCTTTTTGGTGGCAGTCATCCGGAATTTAT
This sequence comes from Parcubacteria group bacterium GW2011_GWA2_38_13b, assembly GCA_000992445.2. Classification (GTDB taxonomy): domain Bacteria; phylum Patescibacteriota; class Minisyncoccia; order GWA2-38-13b; family GWA2-38-13b; genus GWA2-38-13b. Next base: position 64,688 of record LBUF02000001.1, on the reverse strand, counting down.
ATCGCCGAGATATATTATAAAAAGGCTTTGGCGGATAATATTACGGCGGAAAATCGCAGTGAGTATTTGATTAAAGCCGCGGAAAGTTTCGGGTTTCGCGAAGTTTATTTTACGACTTTGAGCCGTTTGCATTTGAGTTTGGCGATCAATGAAGTGAATAAGGGCGGGGATGCGGGCGACGGACAAAAACTGCAAAATAGCGTGGCGTTGGCGGTTAATGCGGCCAAACGGGCAACGGAAATCAGTCCGACTTCCGTAACGGTATGGGAAAATAGCGGTCTTGTTTATCGTGATATGGGGAGTGTTGTGGAAAATTCTTATATTTGGGCGGAAGATTATTTCAATAAAGCTATTTTACTGGAGCCGACCAACCCGTTTCTTTATGTGAATTTAGGACGCGTTCAAATGATTTTGGCGTCAGTTGACGGTAAGATTGATAATGAAAAAATGGATAAGGCGTTTACGAATTTAAAAAAAGCGCGGGCGTTGAAAGAAGAATATTTGGGCGTTTATTTGAATGAAGCTTTGGCGTTGGAAAATCAGGGTAAGGCGGAAGAAGCCATCGCGTCTTTGGAAGATTATTTCAGGGATTTTCTAGCGTTGGGTCGCGGTGTTTGGCAAGATCAATCGGAATTGGCGGAATTCTTTTTCCAGTTGGGAAGATTTTATTATAATAAGGACGATTCAGATAAAGCGATTATTAATTTTGTTCAGGCGTTGAATTTGTCGCCGTTTCATGCCAACGCGCGTTATTCCTTGGCATTGATTTTGGAAAAACAGGGCAAAAAAGATGAAGCGATACAGCATTTGGAAGTAGTGCTGGAATTAAATCCTGGCAACGAGGCGTTGAAGAAAAAAATAGAAGAACTTAAGGGCGAGTAGAGAATGTTTAGTATAATAAAAAATTCCGTTTCGCAGTATTGCGGAGCGGGATTTTATATTTTCAGGAGCAAGCGTTGAAAATAAGGTATCTGTTCTTGCTAAGATGGTTATTTTGCGGTATACTATTACGATTCTTTGAAAACTAATATTTTTTATGAAAGGAATGTTTTATGAAAAAAGGAAGAATTGCAATAGATGCTGAAGTTTGTAAAGGATGCGATTTTTGCATAGCATTTTGTCCTAAGAAATTGATTAAAAAGGGGCCGCATCCTAATGGTTGCGGTTTCTGTCCCGCTGTTTTTAGTGATACGGAGGAAAAATGCAACGCTTGCAAGATTTGCGGTATCGTGTGTCCCGATGCGGCGATTGAGGTGTTCCAAATCGGAGATTGCGAAAATTGCGACGATTGCAAATGTGAGAAGGAGGGCGATAATGGGTAAAATTTTTATGAAAGGAAATGAGGCGATTGCCGAGGCGGCAATTCGCGCCGGATTGAATTTTTATGCCGGATATCCGATCACTCCGGCGACGGAGATTTTGGAATATCTTGCCAGGCATCTTCCGGTAAGGGGCGGTGTTTTTGTTCAGGCCGCTTCGGAAATAGAAGCCATAAATATGGTTTATGGCGCGGCGGCCGGAGGAGCGCGGGCGATGACATCGTCGTCTGGTCCGGGAATGAGTTTGAAGATGGAGTGCATTTCGTATATTGCTCTTGCGGAATTGCCATGCGTAATAGTGGATATTATGCGTGGCGGACCGGGGCTGGGTGATATTCAGCCGGCGCAGTCTGATTATTTTCAGATTGTAAAGGGCGGTGGCCATGGTGATTATCGTTTGATAGTTTTAGCGCCAAGCACGGTGCAAGAAGCGTATGATTTGACTTTTGAATCATTTCTGTTGGCGGATCGTTGGAGAATTCCGGTGATAATTCTCGGAGACGGCGCGCTTGGACAGGTTAAAGAGGGTGTAGATCTTTACGATAAAGCGCCAGTTTTATTTGAAAAACCGTGGGCATTAAGCGGCGCCAAAGGACGAAAACCCAATAAAATCGTGCCGTTTAATCTTGAGGCGCTTGAGTTAGAAAAAATGAATTTAGCTCTGCAGAATAAATATCGCGCTATTGAGGCGCAAGAAGTTCGTTTTGAGAACGTTAATATTAATTCTAAAACAAAACTTATCGTAGTGGCTTATGGCACATGCGGTCGCATAGCTAAATCTATTATCAAGATGGCGGTTGAAAAAGGGTTGGACATTGGTTTGATAAGACTAATATCGTTATGGCCGTTTCCTCATAATGAAATAAGGTATTTGGCGCGTAATTTTCCAAGCACGAAATTTTTAGTTGTGGAAATGAGCGCGGGACAGATGGTTGAAGATGTGCGATTATCTGTTAGTGATGATACGCGAGTAAGTTTCTTTGGAAGAATGGGAGGAGTAGTTCCTGCTCCCGAAGAAATATTACGGGAAATAGAAAGGAAGGGGTTATGTTAAAAGAAAAAAAAATCCTTTCAAGGCCGGAGATTTTAACCGGCGCATTTACTTTTTGCGCCGGATGCAATCACGGTACAATAAATAAATTGATCGCCGAATCAATTGAGTCATTGGGTTTGCGCGAAAAGGTTATTGCTGTTATAGGCGTTGGTTGTTGCTCTACTATGTATAATTTTTGGGATACGGATGCTATTGTTGTGCCACATGGCCGCGCTCAAGCAGTGGCAACCGGTCTAAAAAGAGTGCATCCCGATAAAATTGTTTTTACTTATCAGGGCGACGGCGATTTGGCGGGGATTGGTATGCATGAAGCCATTCATACTCCAAATCGTGGAGAAAATATAACGACATTTTTCATAAATAATGGGATTTACGGTATGACCGGCGGTCAGGGGGCGCCGACAACGCTTTTGGGGGCAAAAACAACTACGACTCCATTGGGACGAGTAGCATCAGAAGGCGTGCCGATTAGAATGTGTGAATTATTGGAAACATTATCAGCGCCAGTTTTCATTCAGCGAGTTGCATTATTTTCGCCCGCGGAGACAATGAAGGCGCGTAAAGCGATAGAAAAGGCATTGAAATGTCAGGTGGAAGGAAGGGGATTTTCTTTCGTGGAATTTCTTTCCAACTGTCCAACTAATTGGAAAATGACGCCATTGGAGTCGTTAGAATATGTAAGAAAAATGTCTGACTATTTCCCATTGAAAGTTTTTCGTGAACCGCAATAAAGACCGCTGGAAGGAGGCTTTATGTTAAAAAGCATTATTATAGCCGGAGCCGGCGGCCAAGGAAATATTTTTGCGGGAGAAGTTTTTGCAGTCGCCGTCTTAAAGGAAAATAAAAATGTGACTTTTTACCCGAGTTATGGGCCGCAAATGAGAGGCGGGAAATCTACCTGTACGGTAGTAATTTCCGATGAAGAAATCGGGTCGCCTATTGTTAATACTCCAGATGTGTTGATAGTAATGAATGAACCATCTTTTGATTTTATTAAAAATGTTCGCCGAGATGGTTTAGTGATTATCAATAGTTCTTTGACTAAATATCATGATTGTGGCGAAAGAAAAGATTTACGCATTATAAATGTTAATACTGCGCCGATTTTAGAGAAATTAAATTCTCCTAAAGTTTCGAACATGATTCTATTGGGAGTATATCTTAAAGCCACGGGCATCGTGAGTATGGAGAATACCTTGGCAGCTTTAAAAGAAAAGTTAGAAGAAGAAGGAAAAGGAAAGTTTCTCGAAATTAACCGACAGGCGTTAATGGTTGGTTATAATCTTTTTTAAAAATAGTAAAAGGATTGCTTTCTAAGCAATCCTTTGTTTTTTAAATCGGTTTAAGATCTTCGGATGGGAATTCGCGTTCGCAATAAGCGCATTCCACGATGCCGAGATCGGGGAACTTGTTATGAAAACAAGTTGTTGATTCCGGTTCATGATTGGTTACACAATTTGGGTTCGGGCAAGCCAGCAGTTTTTTTATTATTATTGGCGGGTTTAATTTGAATTTTCGATACATTTTGTCTTTCACCAGATGAAGCGTAGTTCGTTCCCCATACTTTAACGAAATTGTGGCAAGTAGGTCATTGTTTTCTAAAATTAAACAATTATTTTCTATAATTATCACGTCTTTTTTGCCGTATTTTCCCGATAATACTCCTTTGATCGTATGAATAGGCAATATGTCGTTGCCGATAGTTTTTTCCAGCAGGGACTGAACGATGATTCCTTGTCCGAGTGGAAGGTGATCTATGATAATTCCTGTTCCAGTTTCCGGGTTAATCGGTCTGAAAAACTCCATTTTTTTATTTCTTTGTTTCTCCAAACATTCTTTCGCTGATTCTTCGCGGATTTTTTCAAGTTCAACGGTTGATGCAGTTTGGTTATTATTTTTAAATTGACGTTCTTGATAGCTTTTATTTAGTATTTGCATTCTTATTGGAATGCCGTTAGCGGCTTGTTCATGGACTATCACTTTCGGACCTTTATTATAATTATACAAGCAGGGATCTATTTCTCCCGTGTTGATAGGATTCGGCAGCGGGTGCATAATAATCGCTTCTTTTTTGAATAAATTTATGTTTTTCGGAGTTATACGGAATTTTCCCTTTATTGTTTCTCTTTTCATCGGATCGGTATATCGTTCTTCCTGCACTCGTAAAGCAATAACAACGTCGCAATCCGAAAGCGTTTTAATATCTTCGCTTTCAATAATTTCCGTAAAACCGTCTTTGTATTTTGCCTGTATTTTCGCCTCGGGCATGGATACCAGCCGTATTTTTTTTACGCCCAAAAGACGGAAGAGAAGAAGATCGGAATGCGCAACCCTGCTGTAGGCGAGGTCGCCCATAAAGCCGATTGTTAAATCGGGGATATTCTTTCGCCCGAAATATTTGGAAATTGTAAATAAATCTAGAAGCGCTTGGGTTGGATGCTGATTCATTCCGTCGCCGGCGTTTATTATTGCCGTTTCGCAATTCATTTTATCCAATATTTCCGCGATAAATCTCGGCGCTCCTTCTGTATTCGTTCTTACGGCTATAATATCGGCGCCTTGATTTTTTGACGCGAACATTCGTGCCGTATCCGCCAAACTTTCTTTTTTACTCAACGATGTTGCTTCGGCGCCGGAAATTTCATAACAATCAAAATTAAGCCGCCTGGCCGCTTCGCTGAAAGATCCCCTGGTTCTCGTGGACGATTCAGCGAAGAACAAGGTAATTTTTGATTTTAACGGCGAATTTATCTTTTTAAGCAAAAATGGATCGGCTATGATTTTTTGCATATCTTCGGCGCCGTTCATTATTTCATCAATTTCCGCGATTGACAAATCTTTGATGGAGATTATATTTTTCATTGTTTTTCTCCGATTTCATAAATCCATGTTCCGTTTTTGTTTTGAAGAGCGTAGATCAGGCAGTTGTAATTTGTAATGAGCGCTTTGCGGTCTGAACATTTTGAAACAAAATTTATTGCCGCTTCCACTTTCGGTTTCATACTGCCTTCGGCGAAATGGCCCTCGTCAAGATATTTTTTCGCGTTTGCAGTATTCATATAATCCAGTCGTTTTTCGTTATGTTTTTTGTAGTTTAAAGCCACTTGCGGTTCATTTGTAAGAATAATCAATATATCGGCGCTTAAAGAATCGGCAAGAAGCGAGCTGGCTTTGTCTTTGTCTATAACCGCGTCTATTCCCTTTAGTTCGTCATTAATATTGATAAAAGGCACGCCGCCTCCGCCGCAGACAATCGGAATATTTCCTGATTCAAAAATGTTTTTAATCGCGTCCGAATTTATTATCCGCAATGGTTCCGGAGAAGGGACTGCTCGCCGCCAAACTTTATCAGTGATTTTTTTAAAAATATGAGTATTATTTTGGCATAAAAGTTCGCGTATTTCCAGTTTATTGTAAAATGGTCCTACCGGCTTTGTCGGATTATTAAATGCCGGATCTTTGGAATTTACTTCAATGAAAGTAATGGTTCCTAAAATATCTCGTTGGATGTTATTTTTTCGCAGTAAATTATAAAGCGCCGTTTGAATCATACAACCAAGCAGTCCCTGGCTTTGCGCGACACAGGCATACATCGGCTGTTCCGGCGTTAATCGTTTAGCCGTGGAATTTTGGATTAAAATGTTTCCAACTTGCGGTCCGTTTCCGTAAGTGACGGCTATTTTATTTTCAGCGTCAGCCAGTAAATCAGTAAGATTACTTAATGTTCCATAGATACTTTCGACTTGTTTTTCATAAGAATTTCCCATGATGGCGTTTCCGCCAAGCGCGATAACATATTTTTTCATCTAAAATCTCCTTTCTATCCTATTTTAATTTTTTCAAAAAACGATATTTCATTTCAGTTTACACAAAAAAATCGTTTTGGCAAGACTGCGTAATGCGAAAAAGCATTTCGGAAATTTATGGCGTTATTTCCCTGAAAGTTGTTTGCTGGCATAAAAACATCAGTGTGTTATAATAAATAATATTGGTATTTTAATTTTTTTATTTCAATCAAGATTGAAAATACTGAAATTATTTAAAATTACGGAATATTTTCAAAATAAGCGATTATGCGTTCGGCGCGCGTATGCGATTTTATTTATTGAAAATAATTTTGTGTCTGATATCAATTCTTTTAGTAATTACAAGAAGACCGCTGTCATTTGAGCGGTGTTTTTTTTACTTCCGGATTTCTTAAAAAGCGCATTTCATATAAATAATTATTAAAATAATATATGAATAAAGAATTTGAATCAAAAATAATGGCAGATGATAATTCAAGGCGTAATGCCTTGTTTTTTATGGATGCATTGGCGGATGTTGCCAGGGAGTCGTTTTTGATTCTTGACGCCGACTTTAGGATCATCTCGGCGAACCGGACTTTCTATAAAACTTTTTTATTTTCACCGGAACAAACCGAGGGCTTGTTTGTTTATGATTTGGGGAATGGTCAATGGAATATTCCCGAGTTGATGAATTTGATGAAAAAGATTTTACCGGATAAAAAAATAGTGAGAAATTACGAGGTAATTCATAATTTTGAAATGATCGGAAAAAAAATAATGGTTCTTAATGCGATACAAATAGATTCGGCGCAATTAATAATTCTTGCCATTGAAGATATTACCGCCAGGAAGGATCTTGAAGAAAGATTTATGGAATATAATAAAATTTTAGAAATAACGATATTGGAAAAAACAAAAGATCTTGCCGGCCGGATAGAAGAGTTGGAAAAAATTAATAAAACTATGATAGGGAGAGAACTGAAAATGGTGGAATTAAAGAATGAGATTAAAAATTTGAAGAAGAAGGTTAAAAATGGCAACGGCGCCAATGGAAATAAAGGCGACAATGGCAACGGAAAACACTTGGCGCATAATGGCCGGAATAAGTAGCTGTTTAATATTTTACGGCAAGATGAATTTATCCAATGAAGGAACAATTATTTTCGTGAAGAAAGTCGCCGAAAGAACCTTTGAGGCGGCAATTAAAGTGCCTGCGAGTTTTAGTTTTATCGCGGGGCAATATATTTGGCTGATGATCCCGAAAATGAAATATTCCGATTCCAGGGGTAATACTCGGATGTTTTCCATCGTTTCTTCTCCAAATAAGAAAGGAGAAATAAATATAATTTTCAGAATAAGTGAAAGCGGGTACAAGAAAACTCTTGTTGAAATGCTGCCGGGAGCAAGGGTAGTTTTTTCCGGTCCTTACGGGTCGTTGAGTATTCCAAAAATCAATGTGCTGCCTTTGATTTTTGTGGTTGGCGGAGTTGGAGTAACGCCGTTTTTAAGTATTATCAGATTTGCCGATGAAATTCATTCTAATCAGCGGATTATACTGATTTATGCAAATAATAATAAATCGGAGGCGGTATATCTTGATGAGCTTAAGCGGATGGAAAGGACGTATCCCTGTTTTAAGTTGTTCGAAATTTTCGGTCCATTGCGGGAAAGAGCATTAAAAAAAGTGGTAAACGGTTATATTCGTTATAAGGCAATTTGGTTTATTATCGGACTGCGCGGTTTTGTGAATTTTACCGGCAAATATTTGGCGGAAAAAGGAGTTTCTTCGCAAGATATGGTGTTTGAGCAATTTTATCCCGATTTACCCGTTAAAAATGGTTGATCCTATCAGGAAAATATTAAGCATAATTTTGCCGATTATTATCACCGGAGCGTTGTTGATAGTCGTAGTAATGCATTTTTATGTCAGTTACGTTTTTAGAATTGCGATCAACATCAATGCGCTTTCTTCGAACAGCGCGAAAATGCAAGATATTGGTTGGTTTGTCGGCATCATAGATTTATTCGTGGTTTTTTTAACCGTTTCAGTGTCTTTGGTTTTCTTTTTTATTACAATGCGCAGGCTTAAGGAATTTTTTGCTGCAGATATTGAAAAATATTTATTAGCCATAGAATCGTCCAGTAATCACATTATCATTACCGATAGCAATGGATTGATACTTTATGCCAATAAGGGCGCGGAAAAAATGACCGGTTATACTTTTCAGGAAATGGTGGGCAATACGCCAAGATTATGGGGTGCGCTTATGTCTGGCGAGTTTTATAAGAATCTTTGGCAAACTATTAAGTATGATCGGAACGTATTCTGCGGGGAAGTGAAAAATAGGCGGAAAAATCAGGAAGAATATTTTACTTTGGCGCACATATCTCCAATGATCGATAAGTATAATAATTTAATCGGATTTGTCGCGACCGAGGAGGATATTACCGATCATAAACAAGTGGAGAAAGAATTGGATGATGCCAGGGTGGCTACCAGAAATATCCTTGAGGATCTTCAAATGGAGAGAGAAAATTTATCCCAAGCCAAGTCAAGGGATGATGCGATTTTATCAAGCATCGGCGATGGTTTGATCGCCGTAGATCGCGATGGCACTATAATTATGATGAATGGTGTAGCCGAAAATATGTTTGGGTGCGGTAGCGGAGAATTCTTGGGCAAGAAATTTTACGAAGCGTTTGGCAGTGAAGACGAGAGAGGCGATCTTGTGCCGCGCGAAAAGCGGGAGTTTTCGGTTACTTTGACCGTCGGTAAAAAAAATGTCGTTACCAGCGCTGATGCTTATTATTATATTCGAAAAGACGGGACGCGATTTCCGGTGGCGTTTACTGCGTCGCCGATAATATTTAACGATCAGATTATCGGAGCTATCAATATTTTTCGTGATATTGCCACGGAGAAAGAACTCGATCGTTTAAAATCGGAATTTGTTTCCCTTGCTTCTCATCAGCTTCGCACGCCCCTTACCGGTATTTCGTGGACGGTTGATCTTTTTTTAAGAAAAGAAAAGCTTCCGGAGAAACAGCGTAAATATCTTAAGGATATTCGTTTATCGGCAGATCGCCTGAATATTTTAGTGGAACTTTTGCTCAGTATTTCGCGCATTGAATCTGGGCGCGTTGGCGTTGTGCCGGAGTCGGTTGATTTAGTAGAATTTATTAAAAATGATTTGAGGGGATGCAGTATGCTTTTTGAAAAGAAAAAACTTACTTCTGTTTTTACAAATCATCCGGAAAAATTGATTGCCATTATTGACAAGAGTTTATTCGATTATATTTTTCAGAATATTCTGTCCAATGCGATTAATTATACTCCCAAAGGAGGAATGGTCGAGATAGTATTAAAAATCAAAGAAGATTCCGCGCTTTTGGTGATCAGCGACACCGGTATTGGCATACCGAAAGAAGCGCAAACGCGTATTTTTGAGAAATTTTTTCGGGCATCAAATGCTGTTATGGCGAAGCCGGACGGCACGGGTCTTGGATTATACATTGCCAGGGAAGCCGTTAAGCTTCTTGGAGGGAAAATTTGGTATGAGTCAAACGAAGGAGGGGGTGCCGTATTTTATGTAGAATTTCCTTTAGCGGTAAAATCGCTTCAAGGAAAAGTAGGGCTTATTCCCTTGAAGATGTTTGCTCATAAATAGTATCAATAATATATGAATAAAATAAAAATTATAATAGTTGAAGATGACGAGATACTTGCCAGAGTTCTTTATGCCGAGCTTACAGATGCGGGGTTTAAGGTGTTGCAGGCTTTTGACGGAGAGGCGGGTTTGGCATTAGCGCGGTCCGAGCACCCCGATCTTGTGTTGCTTGATCTTATTCTTCCGAAAAAATATGGTTTTGAAGTGCTTGAGGAATTAAAAAAATCACCGGACACCAAAGACATTCCGGTCATCATCCTTACTCTTCTTGGCGAAGACGAGGATATAAAGAGGGGGCTGGAACTTGGAGCAAATGATTATATCGTGAAGTCGAGCCATGCTGTCGCTGAAATTATTGAAAAAATAAAGAATTTTTTTGCGAAAAAATTTAATCCCCAAATCGAACAAGAGGAGAAATGAGTTTTTTACGGGTAAAATCGGCGTTAGCCGGTTTTACTTTGTGTATTTATGAAAACCTGAATTGCCGTGTAGATGGAAACTTGAGATTGGGGATGGTGTCTTGCTTTTTCGATAAAAAATATTATTATATTATAATCGTTCGTTGACAATTGAATTTCGGGAATTTTCCCAAGGAGATTGGTATGAATGTTCTTAAAAATATTTTCAGGAGGATGTTTTTGAAAAAGAGCGGATATAAATTACCAAAGGATTACAGCGCCAAGTTCTTTAAGAGCATAAAGAAATATAAAGTTTATAATATTGATATGCATCCGTATTTACGGAATTTTCTAAAGCCGGACAATAAAATAAAATTCAGCGATTACGAGGTATATTTGGTGTATAGTAATAACGGCGGATATGGCAACTTTGAAGGTATTTATCATGACGCTAAGTATAGTTTTATTTTGGTGAAATCCGGGTTAGAAAAAGTTTTTATAAAACAAAAAGCCTTGGCGTGCATAGGATTTGACTTGGGGCTTGATCGTGGTTTGGAAAATTCTATTATTATAAAGCAAATTCAAGGAGTGTCGGGAGAACAAAATGATTTAAGTTATTTCCATTGGACCAAAATGCTTTTGAAGATTTGCGTTGATTGGGCAAAGGACAACGGATTTAAAAACGCGTATGTCATAAGGGCGAAGAATAGCAGTTGGTATATCGCCGAAGGCGAAAGAAGCAAGAATATGTTTATGAGGTATGATGTTACTGCTCGCAGGTCGGGATTTAAGTTTGATAAAAAAAAGAAAATGTATTTTTTACCCCTATCTTAAAAATGAAAAAAAAACTGGCGTTAATCAGTTTTTATTTTCGTATGTTTAAGGACACTGGAATTTATCGTAAGCCGTGAAATAAAGGAAAGCAGTTCCTTTTTATTTTACGGCTTTTAATGATGCTTTATCGGTTCCAGCCGCGCCTGAAAATGCCGGAGTATCGGCGGTTCGTAAACTAATTTCAGTCCTTTGATTTTGTCGCGTTTTTGCCAAACCTTTTCAATCACGGAAATAACGTAATCAATATGTTCCTGGAAATAAACGCGACGCGGGATTGTCAACCGGACGAGTTCCAGCGCGGGATAAATATTTCTTTTCGTTTCCGGATCACGGCCCGCCAGCAATGTTCCGATTTCCACGGCGCGGATTCCGCCTTCAAGATAAATCTCACAGCAAAGAGAGTGTCCGGGAAATTGTTCTTGCGGAATACGCGGCAGAAATTTTTTAGCATCAATGTAAACGGCGTGACCGCCGAAAGGTTCAATAACCGGAACGCCGCGTTTTTTTAATTCTTTGCCGAGATAGGCGACTTGGCCGACGCGATACGCCAAATAATTTTCTTCTATTCCTTCGTAAAGTCCTTGCGCCAGCGCTTCAATGTCATGCCCCGACATTCCGCCATAACTGGTAAAACCCTCAAATAATATGCTTATGGGAACAAGTTTTTGGTAAAGCGTTTTTGAACGCACCGCGATAAAACCGCCCATATTGACGATGGCGTCTTTTTTGGCGCTCATCAGAACGCCGTCAACGCAGCCCATCATTTCTTTGATAATTTCTTTTATTGTTTTTTGAGCGCAGTTTTTTTCCCGCGTTTTTATAAAATAAGCATTTTCCGCGTAGCGCGCCGCGTCAAAAAATAAAAGTAATTTATTTTTCTTGGCGAGCGTGGAAACGGCTTTGATGTTAGCTAAACTAACCGGTTGCCCGCCGACGCTGTTGCATGTTATAGTTATAAGGAGATAACTGATGTTTTTTTTATTTTCCGCTATAATTTTTTCAAGTTTTTTAATATCCAGGTTTCCCTTAAAAGGATGATATTCAGACGAATTATCGGCTTCCGAAATAGTAACGTCAATGGTTTTTCCTTTGGCCCATTCAATATGGGCTTTAGTGGTATCAAAATGTTTATTGCCGGGAACGATGCCGCCATTTTTTACCAGAATCGCGTCTAAAACATGTTCCGCCGCCCTGCCTTGGTGTGTCGGTAAAATATAATCAAACCCCATAATTTCCTTTATTGATTTTTTCATTCTTTCGAAACTTTTGGCGCCGGCATAACTTTCATCGCCGAGCATCATACCGGCCCATTGTTCTTGCGACATCGCGCCGGTTCCGGAATCGGTCAAGAGATCAATATAAACATCGCGCGCTTTTAATAAAAAAGGATTAAAACCGGCTTCGCGCAGTTTTTTTTCGCGTTCGGCGCGCGGAATTATTTTTATTGATTCAACTGATTTTATTTTGTAAGGAGGAATTAGCATAAAATTTACAATTGATATTTTTTAATATATTAACTTACTTTTGTTTATTTTTCAATGGATAATAGCGCGTATCATCATATTAAGATTAGTCAATTTGAAGGTCCATTGGATCTTCTTCTTCAGCTCATTGAAGCTAAGAATATGGAAATTACCGTTGTCTCTTTGTCGGAAGTGACGGATCAATACATTTCTTGTTTTAAGGATATAAAAGAAGTTTGTCCCGAAGAATTGGCAAATTTTTTGTCTATAATTTCCAGCTTGATTTTAATAAAATCAAGGGCATTATTGCCGATTCTTGAAATTGACGAAGGAGTTTTGGAAGATGCCGATGATTTGGCAAGGCGTCTGGAAGAATACCGTATTGTCAAAATGCTCGGCAAGAAAATTCAGGAATTGGACAGGCGCGGAGCGATCAGTTTTTCGCGTCTCGCGGATAAAAAATTGCGGCCGATTTTTTTCCCGCCGCGCAACGCGACGGCGAATGTTCTGCATAAATATTTTGACAAGATATTCAAGGAAATTTTTACCGAACCGCAAGTTTTGCCCCAAAAAGAATTGCGAGAACTTATAAAATTGGAAGATAAAATCAAAGATCTCGCGGAAAAAATCAATAGAGGCAGTGTCAAAAATTTTAGCGGTTTTTTGAACGAAAGTTCATCGCGTTTGGAAATTATAGTCGCTTTTTTGGCGTTGCTTCATCTTTTGAAACGGAAAATAATAAAAGCGGAACAATGCGATGTTTTCGGCGAAATCGCGATAAGTAAAATTTAGATGAACAAGATTTTGGATAATAAAAATATTATTGAGGCATTACTTTTCTTTTCCGGCGAGCCGGTTGATTTTGCTAAAATCAAAAAGGGGGTTAAAATAAACGATGCTGAATTACGGAAAATTATCAATGAATTGAAACGGGATTACGAAGGCCGCGGCGTTAATATTTTGGAATTTGAGGGCGGCGCGGAAATGGTGACTTCTCCGGACGCGGCGGAATTTTTGTCCGATTTCGTAAAATCCGAGATTCAGGAGGATTTGTCGCAGGCGGCTTTGGAAACATTGGCGATTATCGCTTACAGGGGGCCTGTCAGCCGGGCGCAGATTGACGATATTCGGGGCGTAAATTCCACTTTTATTTTAAGAAATCTTTTGATACGCGGTCTTATAAAAAGAGATAATAATCCTAATGATTTCCGGTCTTTCATATATTCCATAACATCGGATTTTCTTAAAAAATTGGGGCTGAAAGACATAAAAGAATTGCCGGAGTATGAAAAATATCACCCCGCGGGTGATCTATCGCGGGTATGACAACAAACGCACGGCACCTAATTTATCAATAGTATTAAGCGAAATTTGCAAAAGTTGAGCCGTTTTCTTAATATGGTATACTGTAAATAATTAACTAAACCATAATAAGCATTTTGTATGACCTATCTGCCGCTAATCATAAAAACTCGTTTGGAAGAAAAACTATCCAAACTTAATAAACTTCGTCCTCTGCCAAAATCGGCAGTACAAAAACTACGAGAAAAATTTCAGATAGAAATGACTTATAATTCAAACGCGATTGAAGGAAACTCTCTAACTTTAAAAGAGACTTTTTTGATTATCAATGAAGGAATTACGGTAAAAGGTAAACCCTTAAAAGACCATTTGGAAGCAAAAGACCACCATACTGCTTTAGTATATCTTTATGATCTAATAGATAAAGATAAAAAACACACCACTTCTGAAATATTAATACGAAATTTGCATCAGATTATTATACGGGAAACCGATAAAGAATGGGCTGGGAGATATAGAAACGCTAATGTTATTATTGGCAGAGCAAAACATATTCCTCCGAATGCATTACAGGTACCGCAAAAAATGCGTGATTTAATTATTTGGCTCAATTCACAAAAAAGCAAAATGAACATTGTTGAACTTTCCGCTTTATTACACCACAAATTAGTATATATTCATCCGTTTTTTGACGGCAACGGTAGAACCGCGCGCCTAACAATGAATTTACTGCTTATGCAAGCTGGCTACCCATTAGTTATTATATTAAAGAATGATCGTAAAAAATATTATGATGTACTGGACAAAGCAGATAGTGGCGGATATGAACCGTTGGTAAAATTTATTGCTCAATCCGTAGAACGCTCGCTTGATATTTATCTAAAAAATCTTACGCCTGCGATCCAAAAACAAGAAAAGTTTATAACATTGACGGATGTATCAAAAAATACCTCTTTTTCTGCAAAGTATTTAAATTTACTTGCTAGACAAGGAAAATTGGAAGCACATAAAGAGGGCAGGAATTGGTTAACATCAAAAGAAGCCATTAAGCGATATTTAAAAAATAGAACGCGGCAGCGGAAAATTTCATAAATGTAATAACGAAGAATTAAGAAAAAGGGAAAGAATATAGAATTTTGAGAATATCAAATTATAAATAAATAGTATATAACCATTGCCCGCCTTTTTTTATAAAAATATTTTAATGCTTTTTGCCGCCGTAATAGGCGCCGCGTTGCTCTCGCTTGTTTTGACGGGCGTTTTGGAATTTCCGCGGAAAGACGTCGAATCCCATGAATTATTCAGCGCTTCAATCGCGCCAGCCCGTCTTCCTGTGATGGAAAATGTTTTTTTTGCTTCGGCTAAAGATAATCCAGACTATATACCCATACGCAATTGGATTATTGAAGAGCCGATTTTGGACGCGGTTGCGGCTGTTGCCATAATTCCCGCCAAAAATAAAATTTTATTTAAGGAAAATATTGATGAACAACGACCCATTGCCAGTTTGACTAAACTTATGACAGCAGTTGTTCTTTTGGACAGTATCAATAATATAAATGAAGAAGCGTCGGTTAAGTATAGTCATATAATGGCTGAAGGCGAGAGCGGCGGTTTGGTTGTCGGCGAAAGTTTATCTTTTGTTAATTTATTAAAAATTATGCTGATTGCTTCAAGCAATGACGCGGCGGAAGTAATCGCCGAAGCGGTTGGTTCGCGCATCGGCGGTGATAATAATATTTTAAAGACGCCACGCGATTTTTTTATAGAAAAAATGAATAAAAAAGCCGGCCAGTGGGGGCTTGACGATACGCATTTTTCCACGCCCACGGGGCTTGAGGATGAAAATAATTTTTCCACGGTTAAAAATTTGGCGAATTTAATAATGAAAATATCCGTTGCTTATCCTGAAATTTGGCGCATTTCCGTTATGCCCGTTGCGGATGTTAAAGATTCCACCGGCCTGATCAATCATCATTTAATCAATACCAATAAACTTATTCCATTTCTTGACGATATTGTCGGCAGTAAGACCGGCTATACCGAAGGCGCCAAGGGCAATATAATTATTATTCAGCAAGACCCAATTAAAAAAGATAATATAATTTATATTATTCTCGGATCAAGCGAAAGATTTGCTGCGATCCGGTCCTTGATTGATTGGGTGCATAAGGCGTATTTGTGGTAAAATAAATTTATATGATGCAGGCATTTGAGATAACTAGAATTTTGATTTTAGCGACAGTCGGTTTTTGCGTGGCAATGGCTTTTACTCCTTTGCTTTCCCATTTTTTGTATAAATATAATTTAGGGAAACAGATAAGGAGCAATAAGCCGGTTTTTCACAATTTTCATTCAAAGAAAGAGGGAACGCCGACTATGGGCGGTATTTTGATTTGGGGAACAGTTTTGGTTTTGGCTTTTGTTTTTTGGTTGTTCTCCAGATTTGACATAATAGTTCTTCGGGATTTGAATTTTTTAAACAGAGGAGAAACATTTCTTCCTATCGGGGTTATGATTTTCGCCGCTTTTGTCGGCTTAGGGGATGATCTTTTGGGTATTTTCAAAAAAGGTCCCAATGGCGGGGGAATGAGCGTAAAGAGAAAATTAATTTTATATGTAATAATTGCCGCGGTGGGATCCTGGTGGTTTTATTTTAAACTGGATTGGGATTTAATTTCCGTGCCATTTTTAGGAAGTTTTAATATAGGATTATGGTATGTTCCCACTTTTATTTTTATTATCGTCGCGACCGCTTTTTCCGCCAATGAAACCGACGGTTTGGACGGTCTTTTGGGGGGAGTTTTACTTGTGGCTTTTTTATCTTTGGGCGTTATAGCATTTAGTCAGGGCAGATACGATTTGGCGGCTTTTTGCGGCATTGTAATAGGAGCGACTTTGGCGTTTTTGTGGTTTAATATATATCCGGCTCGTTTTTTTATGGGCGATACCGGCTCAATGTCTTTGGGAATCGCTTTGGGAATTATCGCCATGCTTACCAATACGGCCTTGCTTTTGCCGTTTATCGCGTCAATTTTATTTATTGAAACATTATCGGTTATTATTCAATTTTTTTACAAGAAAATAACGGGCAGAAAATTATTTTATTCCACCCCAATTCATCATCATTTTGAAGCCGTGGGTTGGCCGGAGACGAAAATCACAATGCGTTTTTGGATTATTGCCGGCGTTACGGCTTTTGTCGGCGTTGTGATCGGACTTACGGGGTAAGGTTGTGAAAATTTCTAATTTCTATTTTTTTTAATTCATGTTTATTTTAGACAATATTTTCACTGTTTTTATGTATTTATTCCCCGTTTTATTTATATTTCTGGGTGTTGTTATATTTATGCAGATAATGCAACGGCGCGGGCGGCTCATCAAGTCGCTTAATATGTCTTTGCTTTTGGTTACAATGCCGAAAGACAGCCAAAAGGATGAGAAAACGGAGAACATCAAGGAGCTTATCGGCCAGATTGAACAACTTTATTCAATTTTGGGGAGTATTGGAGCGAAAGATTCTTCAAGGGGTTTCTTCTCAGGACCTTCTTATTTGGGTTTGGAAATCGCTTCAATTGGCAAAGAAATAAATTTTTATATTGCCGCGCCGAAACATTGGCAGGAATCCGTAATTAAGCATATTCAGGGGATTTATCCGAGTAGCGAAGTGCAGAAAATAGAAGATTACAATATTTTTAATCCGCGGGGTTGTGAAGCGGCCGCGCGGCTGTCTTTAAGAAAAGATTATCTTTTTCCCATTAAGACATATAAGCGATTGGAATCTGATTCCATAGGAGAAATTTCCAATGTTTTTTCGAAAATACGGGAAGGCGAAGGCGGAGCGGTACAGATTATATTTAAAAAAGAAAATTCACGGTGGCGTCATCTGGCGCAAGGCATTGCGCGAGAAATGCAAAAAGGGAAAAGTTATAATGAAGCGAAAGACGTGGCCGGTAAAGGCGCGTTCAGAAAAATAGCCGGAGAAATGTTCGAATCGATGAAAAGCGGTGGCGATGCGCAAAAAAACAAATTATCGGAAGAATCAAAACCCGTTACTCCAATGCAGCAGGAAATCATTAAAATGATTGAAGAAAAAGCAAGTAAAATGGGATTCGGCGTTAATGTTCGTTTGGTGTCTTCGGCCGCAACTCAAGAAAGAGCGGATGAATTATTGAGTCAATTGCGGGATGCCTTTTCCCAGTTCGATGATCCGAATTTGAACGGATTCAATTTTTCCAAAGGCAACAAGAAAAGTATAGTTTATGATTTTAGTTTTAGGAATTATGATTCGAAGAACAGGGTGATTTTAAATACGGAGGAACTGGCGAGTATTTTTCATTTTCCGATTTTCGGTCTTGGAACGCCTAAAATAAAATGGCTGAAAGCCAGATCGGCTTCCGCTCCGGTTGATTTGTCCCAGGAGGGTATTATTATCGGTAAAAATGTTTTTCGTGGCGAAGAAACGGAGGTTCGGATTGCCAACGATGATCGTCGCCGGCATCTATATCTTCTTGGTCAGACCGGTACGGGAAAATCCGCTCTTATGCAGGAGATGGTGCGTCGGGATATTGAAGCGGGAAAGGGAGTTTGCGTTATTGATCCGCATGGCGATCTTATTGAAAAGATATTAGGAAACGTGCCGAAAGAAAGAATAGAGGATGTTATTTTATTTAATCCATCGGATTTGGATTTGCCGATCGGTTTGAATATGTTTGAGTATGATCAAAGCCGGCCGGAGCAGAAAACTTTTATTATCAACGAACTGATAAATATCGTGCAGAAACTTTTTGCCGCTTTGCCGGAAGCGTTCGGACCGATGTACGAGCAATATACGCGCAATACGATGCGGCTTTTATTGGACAATGCCGATATCGGGCCATTTACCTTGATGGAAATGCCGAAAATTTTCATCAATTCGGAATTTCGCCATTATTTGCTTTCGCGTGAAACAAACATTACGGTAAAAGAATTTTGGCAGTCGGCCGAGGCGGCGAAAGGCGAACAGTCGCTGGAAAATTTCGCCACTTACATTACGTCAAAATTTGACAATTTTATTAACAATGAATATGTGCGGTTGATTATCGGTCAGTCGCGAAGCGGATTGAATTTTCGCGATATTATGGATCAGGGAAAAATTTTGCTTGTTAATTTGACCAAGGGGCGGTTGGGTGATATTAATTCTTCCCTGATTGGCATGATTATTGTCGGTAAAATTTTATTGGCTTCTTTTTCGCGCGTTGATATGCCCGAAGAGCAGAGAAAGGATTTCTATCTTTATATCGATGAGTTTCAAAATTTCACCACTGAAAGCATATCGTCTATTTTAGCGGAGGCGAGAAAGTATCGTTTGAATTTGATAGTCGCTCATCAGTTTATCGGTCAACTTCAGGAAAAAATTCGCGATGCCATATTCGGCAATGTCGGATCAATGGCGATATTCAGGATCGGAGCCGAAGACGCCGAATTTATGGCAAAGCAATTTAAGACGGTGTTTTCCGAGACGGATCTTTTGAATATTGATAATTTTAACGCTTACGTTAAAATTTTAGTCAACGGTAAAATATCCAGACCGTTTAATATTGAGACATATTCTCCGGAAAAAGGCGTTCCTGAAATCGTTTCATTGGTAAAAGAGTTTTCCCGCAAAATGCATGGCCGGCCGAAAGAACAGGTGGAGAAAGAAATACTGGAACGGTCGCAAGTGGCGGAAAGCGCTGAAGAAGAAGAGGCGATTTAATTTTCTTGAATTACAAAATGCTTTCTTCGCGCCCCGTCCCGCAGTACTGCGGGACGGGGCGCGAAAATTCAAATCTAAACATTTCGTAATTCAAGGTAATTTAACAAAAACTTTATGCGAAATATTTTATCAATAAAAAATAAAAGTATTTTTCAGTTTTTTCGTTTTGTTGCCGTTGGTTTGTTGAATACGGGTATAGATTTCGGCATATTGAATATTCTGGTTTGGTTTTTCGGCATAGCAATCGGGTGGCCGGTAGCTGTTTTTAATATAGTCGCTACGGGCATTGCTATGGTGAATAGTTATTTTTTAAATAAATACTGGGCATTTAAAAAAACCGAAAAAAATAATACCGCGAAAGAGGGTTTTTTATTTGTTATTTTCACTTTTTTGGGTATGGGAATAAATACGGGAGCAGTGTATTGTTTTGTTAATTTTTTTGATCCGTTATTCGGTATTAACGAGACGCTGTGGCTTAATTTAGGAAAAATTTTTGCCACCGTCCTTTCCCTTTTCTGGAATTTTTTCTGGTATAAATTCATTGTGTTTCGCAATAAAGGTAATTAAATATGTCTTTAGTTTTATATCGCAAATATCGTCCTCAATTATTTTTCGAAGTGGTTGGGCAAGATCATATTATCGGCAGCTTGAAAGGCGGTTTGACCAGCGGGAAATTTTCCCATGCTTATCTTTTTACCGGACCGCGCGGCACGGGGAAAACAACGGTTGCCCGCATATTGGCACGGGCGTTTAATTGCGAAAATTTAGCGAACGGTGAACCGTGTGGCAAATGCGGTTCGTGTCGGATGGTGGCAAGAGGCGAAGCGATGGACATTGCGGAAATAGACGCGGCGTCAAATCGCGGTATAGATGAAATTCGCGCTTTGCGCGACGGTATTAGATTTGTTCCCGCTTCGCTCAAGTACAAGGTTTTTATCATTGATGAAGTTCATATGTTGACCAAGGAATCGTTTAACGCCTTGCTTAAAACGCTTGAAGAACCCCCGGCGCACGCTTTGTTTATTTTGGCGACAACTGAAATTCACAAAGTTCCGTTGACTATTATCTCGCGTTGTCAAAGATTTGATTTTCAGCGTTTGGGAATAGACAGGTTGACGGAGCGTCTTAAAAAAATCGCTAAAGCCGAAAAAGCTAAAATCAGCGAAGAAGCGTTGAGATTTATCGGTCTTGCGTCGGACGGATGCATGAGGGACGCGGAAAGTTTATTGGGGCAGATTATCGCTTCCGGCGATAAAAAAATTGAACTTGAAGACGTGCAGAAAATATTGGCCGTTGCTGACAGCAAAATGATTTTTGATTTTTTCGGAGTAATTTTCAGTGGCGACCGTTATGCGTCATTTCTGATTATAAACGATTTGGTTGACAGGGGCATTGATATTCAGCATTTTATGCAGGACGCGATCAGTCATTTGAGAAAACTCGTTTTTATGGCGGTTTGTTCTTCGGGCAAAACCGATTCCGTTTTTTGCGATAATGTTTTGAATGCGGAAAAAGCGGGTAAAGAAGCGCGGTTTTTTGACGAGTGGACCGATACGCAGAAAAAAATGGCGTATTCGCAGGCTATCGGACTGAAGACGGAAAATTTCATCGGTATTTTAAATATATTCGTGAAGGCCCTGGACGATTTGCGCAAATTTCCTTTGCCGCAAATGGCATTGGAATTGGCGGCGCTGGAGGCTATTGAAGAATTGGAAGGAAATTTTTTGGCAGACGATTCCAAAACCGTTGCCGACAAAGCAATGCCATTGAAAGAAAAGGGGCAGTCAATAAAAAATAATCGTATTAACGCCGTTGATAAAGAAAATAAAATAAACGCGAATAAAGATGTTTCTTCAAACGAAGCGGTGCTGGAAATAAAAGAAAAAACTTCGCATAGCGAATTGACAATTGACAGCATTAAAAATCACTGGGATGATGTTTTGAAGGAAGTTAAGTCGCATAATAATTCTTTATTCGCTTTTGTGGGAGCTTCTTTGCCGCGGGAATTGGAAAATAATATTTTGATTGTTGCCGTAAAATATAATTTTCACAAAGAGCGGCTGGAAGAAATGAAAAATAGATTGATAATAGAGGAGGCATTGGAGAAGGTGTTCGGTAAAAAAATAAAATTAAAATTTGTTTTAGATCAGAACTTAACTTTATCGCAAAAAATAAGCGAGGGAGCCAAGGATTTGGTTTCGTCCGCTCTGAAAATTTTTGGAGGGAAAATCGTGGAGTAGTTTCGTTATATTGGGGGATCGTCTAATGGTAGGACAGCGGCCTTTGAAGCCGTTAATTGGGGTCCGAATCCCTATCCCCCAGCCAATTTCGTATTTAAGAAATTGGCTGTGTCTCCTGAACAAAATCCGAACTTTTTACCAACAAAATCCCGATGTGGAATGAATCGTTCCGCCACTGCCTCGCTTCACTCGGCAACACCAAAGAAAAATGTCTCTTGCTTTCTTGATTTGGCGGGGGTGAAATTTTTCTTGAAAAAGGAAAGGACATTTTTCTTTGGTGCTCTGCCCTCAAGGTCTCGGGCAGGTGGCGGAACAATGCGGACGAAGTTTTGGCAAAACTATTTTTTGGGGAAAGGATTTGCCAAAACTTCGGCTGATTTGTTTTTGAATTCGGATGTCGCAAATGGAAAAGGAGGGGTTTGGGGAGGAATTTTCCATTTGCTCCTCTTTTTGTTTTGGGGGAATTCGGGGCGGACAAAACCCTATTACATTATACTATAATATTGGTGTATAATGTAAATGTTAATGCTATACTGTGGATATGAAAAGTGAATTTGCGAAATTGGGCAAGAACCTAAAGCGTATCCGAACAGAGAAAGGCATTACACAGGGCGATATTGTCCGAAACCTCGGCGTTAGCCGAAGTTTTATAAGTAATATTGAAAATGGAAAGACAAATCCTACGCTTTCTACTATTTCCAATATTGCCAAAGCTCTTGGTGTTTCGAGCGATGAATTGCTAAAATAGACCTATGACAAAAGACCAAGCAATTTTAGAAATTAAAGAAACTTTTAACATAAATGCAATTTATGCTCACAGAGTTTTTTCGCTTGCAGATAAGAAAAATCTCATAGAAGATTCTTCTCGTATTATTGCAGAAAAACCAAAACCTTTTGTCAAATGGGTTGGTGGAAAAAGGCAACTTCTTGCACAATTTCGCTTAATGAATCTTTATCCGCCAGAAAAATTTGATCCGAAAAGCGGAAAGTATTTTGAACCATTTGTCGGTGGAGGTGCTGTATTCTTCGATCTGCTTCCTGAGACAGCTTATCTTTCTGATTTAAACAGTGAACTTGTCATTACTTATAATGTGATTAAAAATGATGTTGAAAATTTAATAAAATCACTCAAAAAACATAAGCTAGATAAAGAATATTTTCTAAAAATAAGGGCACAAAATCCAGAAAAACTTCCTGATCTAAATATTGCTTCTCGTTTTATTTACCTAAACAGAACATGTTTCAATGGTATGTATCGCGTGAATAGCAGAGGTGGATTTAATGTTCCGTTTGGAAAATATGAAAATCCACTTATTTGTGATGAAAATAATCTTAGAAAAGCATCAAAAGCATTGAAAAATGTTGAGATAAAAAAACAGGATTATAAGGAAGTGCTTAAAAAAGCCAAAAAAGGAGATTTTGTTTATTTTGATCCACCATATTACCCCGTAAGTAAAACCGCTTCATTTACTTCATATACTAGCGAGGGATTTTTAGATAAAGAGCAAACTGAACTAAGAGATTCATTTGTAGAATTACACAAACGAGGTTGTTTTGTTATGCTTTCTAATTCCGACACGCCATTTATTAACAAAATTTATTCCGATATTAAAGGTACCCGTATTACAAAAGTACAAGCAGGTCGTGCCATTAACTCCGATGCTTCTAAAAGAGGTAAAATTACAGAGGTATTGGTAACTAACTATTAAATTTATGGCTAACAATAATTCTTGGATAAAAATATTTAAAGATAATAAAATTATAGAACATAATTTTTCTAAATCACCATTTTATTTATCTGCAAAAGATATAAAAAAATCAGTTCAAAATTTTAAAAGTACAACAGAAAAAGAGGTTCGGATTTTATGTAAAATGGATACGAGAGAAAGTGTTCCAGCAATAATGAAAGAAAACGGGTTAGTCTTATTGCCAGTTAAAAATGGTCAATATGTTCTTGTAAAAGCTGAGGGGTATGTTGATATTCCTGAAATTAAAAGTGAAGCTGAAATTTATAATACTAAGCTCGATTTTGATTTAGACACGGCAAAAATTGGAAATTCTGAGATGCAACATCTTGATTTTGCCTATGCTTCAAGTCTTATCAGAACATTCATGGACGATCCTTCGCTTGTCCTAACAATTAGAGGAAGAAAGTACACACCGGAGTTTAGTTATAAAATTGGCAATACCACAATTGAGACAAAAGGAGTCCAGACAGAAGTTGACGCTGGTTATGAAGGAAAAAATAAAATTGTTCTAATAGAAGCTAAAAATTCATCTACAAAAAACACAATAATTAGACAATTATATTATCCATACAGACAATGGACAGAACATACAAAGAAAGAAGTCTTTCTATTGTTTTTTGAAAAAAGAGTTGATGAGTATTTAATTTGGCAGTATAAGTTTACAGATAAAAATAATTACGATTCTATTAAATTAGTTAAATCTAAAAAATATAAAATTGTCTAAATGTCTGAAAAAGAGCTGAAACTTAACCCAGATGAATTTGAACTAGAATGTACAACAGTATGGGCTTTTCCTCGTCGTGGTAATTGGGCAACACATACTTCTGACTGGCGTGGAAACTGGTCTCCCGAAGTAGCCCGTAATCTTATTTTACGCTACTCAAAAGAGAAAGATCACTTGCTCGATTGCATGATCGGTGGAGGCACTACTGCAATAGAAGCAAAAATTTTAAATCGCCACATTACTTGCATTGATGTTAATGAGGAGGCGCTAGAAAGGACGAGGAAATCTCTTGAATTTGAAGTTGATAACAAAGCAAAACAGAGAGTGGTAAAGTGTGATGCGAGAGATATGGGTTTTATTAAGGACAATGAAATTGATTTTGTTTTAACTCATCCCCCTTACGCTGACATCATAAAATATAGCAAAGGTAAAATTAAAGAAGATTTGTCAGGTATTCACGACATAGACACTTTTGTTGATGAAATAGAAAAAGTCGCTAAAGAATTGTTTCGAGTTTTAAAGAAAGGAAAATACTGTGCAATTTTAATGGGAGATACGCGCAGAAATAAAATGTATCAACCGCTTGCTTTTAAGGTCATGGAAAGATTTTTGAAAGTAGGTTTTGTTTTAAAAGAGGACATAATAAAAAGACAGTTTAATTGCAAAGCAACAGGTTTTTGGGTTACGAAATCAAAGGAATCAAATTTTTTGTTAATAATGCATGAACACCTTTTCGTGTTTCAAAAAATAAATTAAAAATCATTGATATTAAGGGTTAAAAATGCTAACATACTAATATGTCAAAAGCAGAACTCATAAAGAAAATTGAAGAAAATAGAGGTTCAAAGGTCATTACCTACATAACAAGTGATAGGCAAGGACCTGTAAATGCCCGTGTTGCTATGGATATTATTCCCATAGTTAGCGAGCAACTTCGAAAAATTGGCACGAAAGTGCCTAAAATTGATCTTTTTCTTTATACCGCAGGCGGGGACACTATGGTGCCTTGGAGGCTCGTTTCAATGATACGAGAGTATTGTGATACTTTCTCTGTTATTGTCCCTTACAAAGCACACAGTGCGGGAACAATGATTGCTTTAGGGGCGGACGAAATAGTTATGAGTGATCTTTCAGAAATTTCACCAATTGATCCTTCAACAGCAAATGTATTTAATCCGTCTGACCCAACAAACCCACAAAATAAAATTCCCATCTCTGTTGAGGATGTTATCTCATATTTTGATTTAGCAAAAAATAAATTTGGCATTAAAAGCGATGAAGATCTAACAAAGATTTTTAATAAATTTATGGAGTCAAATCCACAAATTCATCCTCTTGCACTTGGGAATGTAAATCGAACACATAATTTGATTCGTCTTTTAGCGAAAAGATTGCTCAAGAGTCACAAAGAACCAATGAAGGAAGATCAAATTGAGAAAATTGTTGAAGCGTTTACCGAAAAACTTTATTCACATACATACTTTATTGGAAGAAAAGAGGCAAAAGAAGAATTGAATGTAAAATCTATAGTTTATGCAGATACAACACTTTCCGATTTAATGTCTAAACTTTATTCTGAATATGCCAATGAAATGGAGTTACAAAAAGTGGTTTGGAATCCAGAAAATGAAATTGGAATGAACGCAAGTCAAAACAAGAAAGAATATAAAGTTGCTTTTGTTGAAAGTGCCGAACTTCCAAAGGCTTATGGCTTAACAATGGAATTTAAACGTCAACAAGTAATGGTTCCACAACAGACACTGCAAGGCATGATTCAGGTTCCACAAGAACAAGTTGTGATGCGAGTCGTCGAGCAAGGATGGAAATAAAATTTATGGAAAAACAATTTATACAAATACAATTAGGATTATTTTTTAAGAATGACTTCCAGGGTATGCCCGAAAATGCATCTTTGGTTATTAAAGAACAGTTTGGTAATGATTTAAGTGCACAAATAATTGGAATTCCTAATAATGCCCCGTCTGAAATTCCTAGGGTGGTCATAAATTCTCCATTGGTGAATATCAACCTTTCGAAAAATAGAATTGATTTTTTTTCAAAAGACAAGGCATTTATAACAAATAATCACGATAAAATATTTAATGTTATTGAAAAGCTTTCAGTTGTTATTGGTAGGGTAGGTGTGGTATTTAGATATTTCAAGGAAGCTAACATCGACGAAATGAAGTCTCTTTTTGATAAATCGAAAATATCGAATCTAAACCCCACAGAGATTGTTGTTCGCCTTAATGAAAAAACCAAAATTAACGAAGTTATTTCAAATAATTCTCAATTATATGAAACTGGTTTTGCAAATGATAAAAATGGACTAAAAAAAGAAGGAGTTGTCATAACAAGGGATATAAATAGCTTGCAAGAAGATATAAATAAAAACGAATTTGGTAAAGAAACTCTGAAAAAATTTGTTCTTGTTGCAACTACTGAAGCAGAAAAGACCATAATTTAAATATGAAGGAAATAATTTTACCAAAATCAAATTCTGAAACTGGAGGCAAACCTAAGGAGGATTGGGAAAAGATTGTCATTCCAGAATCCATGTCACAGACAGAAGAATTGAAATTATATCCCGAAATATTAAATAAGTTTGGGGAAAAAATTAAAGATACAGAAGCCGATCTTGTGAAGGTCAATGAAAAAATTGAATTGTATAATGAAAAAATAGTAGACCAATCAAATAAAAATATTGAAACTATTGGTGTATTCTCTGCGATACTTGCGTTACTTATAATTGATGTGAGTATTGTAAAGTCAGCGACCTCTTTTTTATCAGCTATCTTATTGATTGTTTCTCTAGCAACTGTATTATCTATTTTTGCAATTTTAATTCACATACTTTTTGTGCCAAGCGATAAGCAAAGATTGTCAGCAAAGATTCTTTGGTTTCCAATTATTGTTTTAATTTTATTTATAATATTAGGTATTTTGTCTGAAATTTTTAAATGGCCTTGGTCTTATTGGATTAAGTAATCTGTTTTTTTGTCCGCCCCGAATTCCCCCAAAACAAAAAGAGGAGCAAATGGAAAATTCCTCCCCAAACCCCTCCTTTTCCATTTGCGACATCCGAATTCAAAAACAAATCAGCCGAAGTTTTGGCAAATCCTTTCCCCAAAAAATAGTTTTGCCAAAACTTCGTCCGCATTGTTCCGCCACCTGCCCGAGACCTTGAGGGCAGAGCACCAAAGAAAAATGTCCTTTCCTTTTTCAAGAAAAATTTCACCCCCGCCAAATCAAGAAAGCAAGAGACATTTTTCTTTGGTGTTGCCGAGTGAAGCGAGGCAGTGGCGGAACGATTCATTCCACATCGGGATTTTGTTCAGGAGACACAGCTAATTTCGTATTTAAAAATAAAAAACCGCTGAGAAATCAGTGGTTTTTTATTCTTTAGACCAGGGAATTTTTTTGTTTTTAGTATTTCCTAAATATGAATATTTACAATTATTGTTTCATCTGTTAGCATAAGGTCATTATATGTTATTAATTCATTCCGATTACATTAATAGGTATAAAGATACGAATAGTTTTTCGAGTATTTTACGTATTTTTTCGTGCGCGTATTTTTTTATTACAAATAAAATAATAAAAAAAAATAAGCATTTGTTGTCCGCTTTTACCTTATTAAACAATCGGGATTGTTCTATTTATGCCGCAATTAATTTTTATAGTTATAGGTTTTGGATCTCTGGCAGTCGGTTCCATGTTGGGGTATTTGGCTCGCCAGTCAATCGCTAGAAGGCAGATCGGAAGTATTGAGGAAAAAATAACGACAATGATGGAAAGCGCCAAGACCGAAGCGAAAGACATTGTTTTTCATGCCAAAGATCGCGCGGTAAAATTTTTAGAGGAGGCAAAAAGAGAAGAGAAGGAAAGGATGGTGCAGCTTGCAAGGCAAGCGGAACGGGTTTCGCGCAAAGAAGAAATTTTAGACAAAAAAGGCGAAATTTTTGAAAAAGAAAAAATCGATTTGGTTCGCAAGATAGAAGAAGTAAGGCGTATAAAAGCGGAATTGGCGAAAATGCACGAAGACGAAAAGAAAGTGCTGGAGACGATGGCCAAAATGAGCGAGCAGGAAGCGAAGAATAATCTTTTGGAATCCATAAAAAAGGATTATAGCGAGGAGATTATAAAAACAATCAAAAAACTTGAGCAGGAAAAAGTTGATACGATTGAGAAAAGAGCTTTTGATATAATGACTCTTTCAATTCAAAGATATGCTCGTTCTAATGTCGCTGATATTATGACATCAATAGTAAGTATACCTAGCGATGAATTGAAGGGCAGGATTATCGGACGCGAAGGCAGAAATATTAAAGCGTTGGAAAGGGCTACCGGTGTTGAGATTATCGTTGATGAAACTCCGGGCGCGATTACAATTTCGGGATTTGATCCGATAAGAAGGGAAATAGCCCGATTTACCATTGAGAAATTAATTAAAGACGGTAGAATACAGCCGGCAAAAATTGAAGAAAAGGTGGAAGAATCGCGCAAGGAAATCAAGCAAAAAATACAGGAAATGGGAGAGGCGGCCGTATTTGAAACGGGCATTATCGGGTTTCCGGCGCAGATTGTGCATTTGTTGGGGCGTCTTTATTTTCGGACAAGCTATGGTCAAAATGTTTTGCTTCATTCAATTGAAGCCGCTCATTTGGCCGGGATGTTAGCGCGTGAACTCGGAGCTAATGTTGAAATTGCCAAAAAGGGCGCGCTTTTGCATGATATCGGAAAGGCCGTTGACCATGAAATAGAAGGAACGCACGTGGAGCTCGGAAGAAGGATTTTGGAGAAATACGGCATAGAGCAGGGAGTTGTAAGAGCTATGGAATCGCATCACGAAGATTATCCGTTTAGTACGCCGGAATCATATATTGTAGCGGCGGCTGAAGCGGTTTCCGCGGCGCGGCCAGGCGCGAGAAAAGATAGCTTGGAAAATTACTTGAAACGATTGGAGGAGCTTGAGAAAATAGCCAATTCTTTTGCGGGGGTGGAGAAGTCGTACGCTATCCAGGCCGGTCGGGAAATAAGAATTTTCGTAACGCCGGATAAAATTGACGATCTCGGAGCTATAAAATTAGCGCGAGAAATAGCCGATCGTATACAAGACGAGTTGAAATATCCCGGAGAGATTAAAGTTAATGTTATAAGAGAATTAAGGGCGGTGGAGTACGCAAAGTAAAGGGCTTTGTCAAAATTTCGAAGCCAAAGGCGCACGAAATTTTATTACAAAACCTTTACCTGGCACATATTCCAACCACGTATTTTGGCAAACAATGATTTGAAAGCGAAGCGGCTTCGCCTTCATACAATAAATAATCAATATTCGTTGCTGGAATATGTGCCGGGTGCTCAATTTTCTTAACATCTCAGCTGCGTCCTTCGGACTTGCTTCGCTGAGAAAATTGGTATGAAGATTTTATTTTTCGGCGACATTATGGGGAAACCGGGTCGGCAGGGGCTTCTAAAAGTTCTGCCGGATTTAAAATTGAAATATAACGCTGATTTTGTTATTGCCAATGGAGAGAATATGTCTCATGGCGCGGGGGTGACTAACGCTTCATATAATGAAATAATAAACGGAGGAGTTGATTTTTTAACGGGTGGCAATCATATTTGGGCAAAGCAGGAAATTGCCAATATTTTAGAACAAAAAGACGCTAAAATAATAAGACCGGCGAATTATCCTCCCGGCGCGCCGGGTAGCGGCTGGAAAATTGTTGAAGTTGGAGTTTATAAAATTCTTGTGATTAACTTGCTCGGTCGGATGTTTATGAAAAAACACATGGATTGTCCTTTTCGAAAAATGGACGAAATTTTAGCGGATGACGCTTTGGAAGATATAAAAATAAAAATTATTGATTTTCACGCGGAAGCGACGGCGGAAAAAGTAGCCCTTGGTTATTATGTTGACGGCAGGGTATCGGCGCTTATTGGCACGCATACCCATATTGCTACGAGCGACGCGCGTATTTTGCCCAAAAAAACTTTTTATGTGACGGATGCGGGAATGACCGGTGTTAAAGAATCTGTCTTGGGAGTCAATAAAGAATCGGCGATAGAACAATTTTTAACCCAAAGACCGGTAAATATTGAAATTTCCGAAAACGACACGGTTTGTATAAACGGAATTTTTATGGATATTGATTACAATACCGGTTTAGTGAAAAAATTTGAAAGAATAGAGAAGGATGTTATTTTGGAAATCTAAAAAGATAAATTAAAGGTCGATAAATTTTAGCAGAATTATTCGTAAATATACGAATTTTAAAGCAATACGCAGATAATAAAATATTCATTACTTATTTGTATATTTGCGCATATTCGTATATTCGCGATTACTCCATAAATGACAAAAGATCAATTGGTTGATAAAATAGTCGCCAAATGCGGTTGTCCAAAAAAAACGATTTTTGGATTCGTGGCTAATTTTGAGGATGCCGTTACGCAAGCCCTTACAAAAGGCGATGAAGTGAGATTGGTTGGTTTTGGCACCTTTTCGGTTGTCAAAAGAGCCGCTAGAATGGGCGTTAATCCTAAAACAGGCGAAAAAATAAAAATTGCCGCGACAAAAGTTCCAAAGTTCAAAGCCGGAAAATCATTGAAAATGGCAGTTAAATAGATTTGTATAAAAACAAAACCTCTCCCCGCAATACTGCGGGGAGAGGTTTTGTTTGGAGCGGGATACCAGAATCGAACTGGCATCTTCACCTTGGAAGGGTGACATAATAGCCATTATACGAATCCCGCAGTATCTAATTTTTACCATTATTTTTACTTTTTTTCAATATTTGAGTATCGGCGCGCTTGAAATCGTCAGTTTTAGTTGATATTATAAAATGAAGCGAAAAGATAAATAAGTTTTTTGAAATCATAAAAGGAGAGAAATTATTATGGAAATAAAAAGAGAAGAAATTATAATTCCGATATGCTCGGGAGGATATGGCAGTGAAGCGGAAGTTTTTATTCAAGTGCGCAATGTGTTTCCGGGCATAGGAGGGAAATATAAAACTAATCAAGTGCTGACAACGGCGATTAGAAAAGAATATAATAGTTTTTCCGGAGCCGGGCACAGAATGTTTTTAAAGCATTTGATTATTAAAAAAATGGATGATTATTTTTGCCGGTTGCAAAAATATTTGTATCCGCATATAACGAGGCCATTGGGGTCGGTGAGTAATGGCGACGAGCAATCATATCTGTATGAATGGATTGATGGCAGAGACGGTTTTCCATGGGAATATGTCAATTTGAGTGGTAATATCGATAGAATAATACTGGCGGAATTTAACGAATTTATTATGGCATTTGATGTGATCGGAATAAAAATGGGATGTGATAAGGATATAACCAATGCGGATGACGGGAGGATGTCGCAAAACATCGTTCACGAGCTTTATTATCCTTACGATTTGAATCTTAATTTGCGTTGGAAAAGAATCGATTTCGGGGACAGATCAATCGGTATTGATTACGAAAAACTTGCCAAATTTTTGAATGATGAATCGCGGCATTTACAGGAAGCTCTTACGGTTAGAAGGTTTAGTTTGCTTATTATCGCTTGCCAATATTTATCCAGTTTTGGAAAAATAAGCGAAAAAGATAAGGGTAAACTGGAGGAACTTACTTCGGAATATCGCGAGTCAACATTGCGTCATGCTATGGCGCAAATAATCAATCCGAGAAATGATCATCATGATATTCATATAAGCGATACATGTGAATATTTGTAATTTTTATAAACGGGAGAAGGCAATATGAAAAGAATAGCAATTAACGGTTTCGGACGAATAGGCCGATTATTTACCAGGGCGTTTTTTGAAAATAAAGATTTATATCCGGATATGGAAATTGTTTTAATCAACGCTGCCGGATCAAGCGGAGCAATGACACCGTATGATGTTTATTACGCGTTAATGTATGATTCAAATTACGGAAATTTTAACCGCAGTTTTTCCTTTAAACCTAATGTTGCAATATTGGGATACGACGAAAATCACATTATCGTCTTTGGGAAAGAAATAAAAATAATCGGCGAAAACGATGTGTTAAAATTACCGTGGAAAGAATATGATATTGATATTATTGTTGATTGCAGTGGAGAATCGGTTAGAAGGAAAGAAGCTGAAAAACATTTGGTGGCTGGCGCAAAAAAAGTGGTAGTAAGCGCGCCTTTCAAAAAAACGGAAGAAGCCAAAGAAATACCGCATATTGTTATGGGGGTTAATCAAGGTATTTATAATCCCGAAGTTCACAATATAATTTCCAATGCATCGTGTACTACAAACGCTTTGGCGCCTATGTTGCTTCCTTTGGAAGAAAAATACGGTATCAATAAGGGACTTATGACAACAATTCATGCGTTTACCGGCGATCAACGCCTGGTAGATGCAAAGCATAAAGATCTTCGTCGTTCGCGTCGCGCCGGAGGAAATATAATTAAAACTTCAACCGGAGCCGCTGGCACTATTCATCTGATTATACCTTCTCTTAGATCAAAAATTAAAAAAATCGATGGTATCTGTTTTCGTGTGGATACGCCCGCTGGATCAGTGATATATCTTACCGTTGAATTAAAATCTAATCCTGCCGTGGAAGAATTAGTTGTTGTATATAAAGAATATATGGAAAATCGATTGCGGGGATTTATGGCTATCGCCGAAGATCCAATCGTATCACTTGATACGATTGGTATGCCTTTTTCCGTTTTGATTGATAAGGACATACAATGCGTTGAAGATGATGTCGCCGGAAAAAAACTATATGGCGTTACCGGTTATTACGATAATGAATATGGTTACGCCTTGCGGTTGGTTGATCTCGTTGCTTATATTGTTGTTAATATGCCTGCATCGGTCCTGAAATTGATAAAAACGCCGCCGGTTTACGATCCCTTTAGGCAGTTGGAAGAAAATTAGAAAAATCCCTGTTTTTAAGTTTAAAAACAGGGATTTTATATTGTTTGATAAAGTTTTTTATGTTGATTTTAATATTTATTCGCGATATTATAAAAATATATTGTGATGTGTTAAATATGGAAACTATCAATAATAACAAAATGGAAAATATGCCAAACAGGGAGAAAAATGAGAAAGTTCTGAAGATTGAGAAGAAGTGGCAGAAAAGATGGGGAGAGGCGCATTTATATGAACCGGATTTGGATGAAGCGAAAAAACCGTTTTATAATTTAATGATGTTTCCCTATCCTTCGGCCGAAGGTTTGCACGTAGGCAATGTTTATGCTTATACGGGCTCGGATATTTACGGACGGTTTCAGCGGTTGAAGGGGAATGATGTTTTTGAACCGATGGGTTTTGACGCTTTTGGCATACATTCGGAAAATTATGCCAGAAAAATCGGAAAAGCGCCGAAAGAAACAATAGAAAAAAATGTAAAAAATTTTCATAAACAGCTGGACCGGCTGGGAATGATGTTTGATTGGTCGCGGGAAATAAATACGACGCATCCGGAATATTATAAGTGGAATCAATGGTTGTTTTTGCAATTATTTAAAAAAGGCCTTGCTTATAAAAAAGAAGCGCCGGTTAATTGGTGTTCGTCATGCGAAACAGTTGTCGCGGATGCTATGGCGATAGACAATAAATGCGAAAGGTGCGGAACGGAAATAACTCAAAAAAAAATAAGCCAGTGGTTTTTCAAAATTACCGATTATGCCGAACGCCTATTGAAAGATCATGAAAAAATTGATTGGTCTGAAAGAACCGTAAAAGCGCAAAAGGAATGGATAGGAAGGTCGGAGGGAATAGAAATAAAATTTTTAATTTTTTCGCTCAAGGCGGATCCAGCCCAATGGCGGGACAATTCTCAATTTTCAATTGACATTTTTACCACGCGACCCGACACGCTTTTTGGTGCAACCTATGTTGTGCTGGCGCCGGAAAATCAAATAATCTCAAATCTTAAATCTCAAATTTTAAATTTTGATGAAGTTAACGAATATATAGAAAAATCCGCTAAAAAAACAAAAGAAGAACGAATAAAAGAAGGTGGTGAAAAAACAGGCGTTGAACTTAAGGGAATAAAAGCCGTAAATCCGGCAACGGGAAAAGAAATATCGGTTTGGATTTCCGATTATGTTTTGGCGGAGTACGGAACCGGCGCGGTGATGGCGGTACCGGCGCACGACCAGCGCGATTTTGAATTCGCCAAAAAATTCGGCTTGCCGATTAAACAAGTAATATGCCTCAATTGGCCGAAAAAAAATTGTCCTATTTTAGATAAAGCTTACGAAGGCGAAGGGAATCTTATTGATTCCGGTCAATTTTCCGAAACACATTCTTTAGACGCTATTAAAAAAATAACTGAATGGCTAGAAAAAGAAAATATCGGCAAAAAGGAAATTAAGTACCATCTTCGCGATTGGCTGATTTCTCGCCAACGCTATTGGGCAACGCCAATCCCAATTATTTATTGCGATAAATGCTTGGAAAATCGAAAAAACACTGAACTGACGACTGTTGATGGCAAGGAATATGCCATTGTTCCGGTTCCGGAAAAAGATTTGCCGATTGAGTTGCCGTTGAAAAAAGATTTTTCAGTTTTGTCAAAAGGCAAATCGCCGCTTGCGGAAATAGAAAGTTTTGTTAATACGATTTGTCCCGATTGCGGCGGGAAAGCTGTCAGGGAAACCGATACGATGGACAATTTCATTGATTCCGCGTGGTATTATTTTCGTTATATTTCCACGGAATTTAATGATAGGCCGTTTGACAAAAAAAGAGCAAAGAAATGGCTGCCGGTTAATATGTATATCGGAGGCCACGAGCATGCCAATCTCCATTTGCTTTATACGCGGTTTATTACGAAGGTTTTGTATGATTTAAAATTTATTGATTTCGACGAACCGTTTAAGAAATTTCGCGCGAACGGTCTTTTAGTGAGAGAAGGAGCGAAAATAAGCAAATCAAAAGGGAATATAATAAATCCCGATAATTACGTTGATCGTTACGGCGCCGACACTTTGAGGATGTATTTGATGTTTTTAGGGCGTTATGAAGAAGGCGGCGATTTTCAGGATGGAGGCATCGTTGGTATTGAAAGATTTTTAAATCGCGTCCAAGATTTGGTTGGAATATTTTTAAAACAGGAAAATACGGATAAAAATTCTCCTATCCTAAAAGAAAGGCATAAAACCATAAAAAAAGTGACGGAAGATATTGAGAGTTTGCAATTTAATACGGCCATTGCTTCTTTGATGGAATTCATAAATGTTGCGCAGGAAAAAAATATTACAAAAGAAGACATTGAAGCATTGCTGATTCTTCTCGCTCCTTTCGCGCCTCATTTAACCGAAGAATTGTGGTCGCAGATTTATCCGGAACAGTACGAAAAAGATGCGAAGTATTCCGTTCATAATCAAAAATGGCCGGGATATGATATTGAATTGACGAAAGAAAAAACTTTTGATATGGTAATGCAAATAAACGGCAAGATGCGCGGAATATTTAACGCTGAAATCGGAATATCCGAAGACGAAGCGAAGGAAATCGCGTTTCAAAATAACAGAATTCAGCCGTACATTGCGGGGAAAAATATAAAAAAAATTATATTCGTAAAAAATAAGTTAATCAATATTGTATTATAATATGCCGAAAAAAAATAAATCATCCTGCGAAACAATACCGGACTATTCAAGTCCCGAGCAGATTATAAACAGTTTAAATGAGTTAAAAGAAAAAGAACTTTGGCTGGAATGGGTTGGCGTTATGACCGGGGCGGTAAAAGAAAAAAAAATAATCAGCGATGATCCGAGAATAAAACGGGATTTGTTGTTTGGTATGGAATTTTTAAAAAAAAGAAACGATTGGTCCCTATGGCTTAATATGCTTTACTATGGAATAAAAATTAAAATATTAGACCCGAATGATAATTTATTAAGAAACGATTTCCGCAATAGTATAAAAATAATGGAAGAGAGAAGGCCGGGTTTGATGAAAGGAGCCGTAGATAGGTATATATCCAAGGGATTAAGGTTGAATATTATAGATAAATCAACGCTGAACAGTATAGGTTATGCGGATATTAAGGATGATGAAACGGAACGATTTGTTGAGGAAATTGAATATCCGGAATTAAATAAATAATAACAGCAAAATTAAAAGGAATTCCGTTAAGTAAAACTTGCGGACGCGAATAGCATAGTTATCCACATGATTTCATGCTCACGCATTGATTTGTATGTTAACCCAAAAATGGTCATTATTAATTATAAAATAAAAAATGAAAAAATATAAAAAATACGCGCTAGGTTTGTTATTGATAACATTAAGTGTATCGGTATTTTGGTGGTTTAGCGGATCGAAAAATGAAGGTCAAAATAATGCAAACTTGTTAGACGCCACTATTGCGATATTTTCCGGTACTCGAAAGAATGGTTATTTGCGAATAAGCGTTTCAAAAGAAATTAAATCTCAAAATATTATTGAGGGAGCCGTGCAGGCTACTTTTGCCGATTACATTTTGGACGCGAGGAAGTCAAATGAAGATGTGGCAGTAACGGGTTTGCCTTTATGGTATTCGGTTTATGGTAAAGGCGCGGCAATAAGATTTTTAACGAATTGTAAACTATACGATGGGAATACTAATTTAATGAAGAGCGGAATTATGATAGGTGAGGCGAAAAAAGATGTTTTGTTTCAATTTAGTGAAAAATTTGTGGTGCCACAACGAACAATTAAAACGGTAACTCTTAGGTGTGATGTTGTGCAAAGTGGCAGCGAGAAAGTATCTTGGGGATATGATGCCAAAGCGGCCAATCCGGTTATAACGGGTGTTACCTCGGGTCAAGACATTAAAGAGAAAGAAAAAACTAGCAAAGGATCGATTATGACGATAGTGCCGGATTGCCAGTCTGAAGTATGCGAAAAAAAATTGTAAAGAGTGTTGATGGCAGTGATGATTTTGTAGATAAATTTTTTTATTAAAGATCGATGAATATTCAAAAAGGCGCTTAACGCGCCTTTTTATCTTTTAATTCGCTGAAAAATATGATACTTTGACTATGTATGCTTTAAAAAATAATAAAAACTTATATAAATTATACCAATGGGGAAATCAATGTTATATAAAAAAATCAACGCGCAAGATATTCAAGACAATTTATTTAGAAAAATGACGGCGGAGCAAAAAATTAAAATGTCCAATAATATGTTCAAATTCGCGAAAGTTCTTAATAAACAATATTTCAAACAATGGAGCAAGAAAAATTACTGCGGAAAATAGCGTCAATTCTAAATAAATTATCCATAAACTATATCGTAACCGGCGGTATCGCCGTAGTTGTTTGGGGTCGTCCGCGATTTACCGCGGATATTGATATAGTCGTAGAATTATTGCCGCGAAAATTGAATAAATTGGCGGAGGAATTGCTAAAAATAGACAAGGATGTCTATTTAAGCAAAGACGCAATGCTCGACGCTCTAAAAAACGAAGGTGAATTCAATTTTATTCATCCCGCCACTGGCTTAAAAATAGATTTTTGGATATTAAAAAATGAACTGTTTGACAAAGAAAGAATTAAACGAGGAATAAAAAAACGCATCGCCGGCGTCAATATTGTTTTTAGCTCGCCCGAGGATTTAATCCTTATCAAATTACTTTGGCAAAAAAGAATGGGTTCAAACCACCAACTGGAAGATATTGAATCAATCCTAAAAATACAAAAAAATTTGGACTGGCGTTATTTGCATAAATGGTCTAAATTTCACGGAACGCAAAAAATGCTGAATTTATTGCGAAATAAATAAAAAACAATATGTGCGGCATTATAGGCTACATCGGAAATAAACCGGCGCTGAATATCGCCTTAGACGGGCTCAAGCGCCTTGAATACCGCGGATACGACTCGTCGGGAATTTTGGTATTAGATAATAAAAATTCTGAAAATGGCGGGAAATATAATGTTTTCAAATCCGTTGGAAAAATTAAAAATTTGGAAACGGAAATCGCGGATTCCGTTGTTGCCGGAACAATCGCCATTGGCCACACGAGATGGGCAACCCACGGGAAACCGTCAATCAACAACTCTCATCCCCATTCCGATTGTAAAAAAAACATTTGGATCGCCCATAACGGCATTATTGAAAACTACAAGACATTAAAAAAACATCTTGAAGAACAAGGGCATAGATTTTTTTCCGAAACCGATTCCGAAGTTTTGGCGCATTTAATTGAAGAATTTTTTTCGCATAACGAAAATCTGGAAGAATCGGTCAGATTGGCCTTGAAACTTGTTAAGGGAACCTACGGTCTTGCCGTTGTTTCCGTGAAAGAACCCGATAAAATCATTGTTGCTCGCTCCGGCAGTCCGCTTGTTTTGGGCGTAGGACAAAATGAAAATTTCGTGGCATCGGATGTTTCCGCCATATTAAACTACACTAAAAAAGTTGTTTATCTTGACGACAATGAAATAGCGGTAATTTCCGGCTCGGATTTCACCATCAAAGACCTCAACAACGAACCGCGAAAAAAAGAAATCCAATTGATTGAATGGACTATTGAAGAATCGCAAAAAAAAGGCTTTCCCCATTTTATGCTCAAAGAAATATTTGAACAGCCGGAATCAATAGAAAATTCATTGAGGGGACGGCTTATAGTTGAAGACGGACTTGCCAAACTCGGCGGGCTTGAAAATGTTACGGAAGAATTACGAAATATCGAACGAATTATAATCGTCGGTTGCGGTACGGCGGCTTACGCCGGACGGGTCGGCGAATATATGCTGGAAGAATACGCCGGCATTCCGGTAGAAGTAGAGATTGGTTCAGAATTCCGTTATCGTAAACCGATTATTGACAAGAAAACCGCGGTACTCGCAATTAGCCAATCAGGGGAAACGGCAGACACGCTGGAAGCGTTGCGGGAAGCGAAAAGAAAAGGCGCGCTGACGCTCGGCATCGTCAATGTCGTGGGAAGCACAATCGCCCGCGAAACTGTTGCCGGCGTTTACAATCATGCCGGACCGGAAATCGGCGTCGCCTCCACCAAAGCCCTTACATCGCAGCTTTCCGTTTTGGCGTTGCTAACCTTATTTTTAGGCCGGCAAAGAAATATGTCGCTCACAATGGGCAAAAGAATCGCCGAAGAACTGAAAGAAATACCGCAAAAAATAAAAATAATTTTAAAACAAAATGGCACAATAAAAAAAATCGCGAAAAAATACAAAAACAGCAAAAATTTCCTGTATCTGGGACGAAAATACAATTATTCCATCGCCCTTGAAGGCGCGCTGAAATTAAAAGAAATTTCCTATATTCATGCCGAGGGATATTCCGCCGGCGAAATGAAACACGGGCCGATTGCCTTGATTGATAAAAACTTCCCCTCGCTTTTTATCGCGCCGCGCGACAGCGTTTACGAAAAAATAATGAACGGGATGGAAGAAATAAAAGCGCGTGGCGGGAAAATCATCGCCATCGCCACTAGAGGCGACAAAAAAATCGCCCGCTTGGCGGATGATGTGATTTATATTCCAAAAACTTTGGAAATGCTGACGCCGATTTTATCGGTCATTCCTCTCCAACTTTTCGCTTATTATATGGGCGTTTCAAAAGGAATTGATGTAGACAAACCACGAAATCTGGCGAAATCAGTGACGGTTGAGTAAAAATCTATGTCAAAAAATCAACCAAAAATTACCACTTTCGGCGGCGGGACGGGAAATTCCCTTATCCTTTCCGCGCTGAAAGATTTGAATTGCGATTTATCAACAATTGTAAACGTCACCGATAATGGCGGTTCTTCTGGTCGCCTGCGAAAAAAACTCAATGTTTTGCCGCCTGGCGATATACGGCAATGCCTGATCGCTTTATCGGATACAAACGATGAAATTAAAAAACTATTTAATTCGCGTTTTGAAAAGGGCAATCTAAAAGGGCATAGTTTCGGCAACATAGTTTTGGCAAGCTTGGAAAAATCATACGGAAATATTGAAAAAGCCATTGAAATTGCGAGTCATTCGCTTAATGCAAGCGGCAATATCGTTCCGGCAACCTTGGATAAAACAAATTTATGCTTAAAAACGGAAAGGGAAATCGTTTGCGGAGAACACGAAATCTATAATACCGAAATATCAAAGTTAAAAAATTTCCGGCTTTATCTCAAACCGAAAGCGAATATAAATCCGCGCGCGGAAAAAACCGTTAAAAACGCCGATTTTATCATTTTTAGCCCGGGCAATTTATATTGCAGTATTGTTCCCGTATTGCTTATTGAGGGAATGGCAAAAGCCATTGAAAAATCTAAAGCAAAAATTATTTACATATCGCCTCTCGCCAATTTAAAAAATCATACCGATAATTTTTGTTTGGAAGATTATGTTAATGTTTTCCAAGAATATTTAAATCGTTCTTTTGATTGCATTATTTACAATAAAAATACTAGTTTTGTCAGTAAAAACAGCCAGCCGGTTTTAATAAAAAATAATGATAATTTTCTTGGCGTAAAAATACTGAAGCAAGATTTGGTTCAAAAAGAATTATATGAAAAAGACAAAAATGATATGCTGGAAAGAACATTTATTAGGCACAATATTGTTAAGATAAAAAAAGCGATGGAAGGAATCGTGATAAAAAATAATTTTTAAGTATCAATTTTCAATTTTATAATTTAGTAATTGAAAATTCATTGAAAATTGATCACTGAAAATTGAAAATTTAAGTGAAAATTATAAAAATAAATCTCAATAACCTGAAAGAATCAATCAGTGCCATTGAGGAAGCCATCATTGTTCTTCGGGCAGGCGGCTCAGTTGTTTATCCGACTGACACTATTTACGGATTGGGAGTTAACGCTTTAAATGGCGAAGCGATAAGCCGGCTTTTTAAAATTAAACGCCGGCCAATGGAAAAAGCGGTTCCGGTTATCGTCAACAGTATTGAAATGGCGAGAAAAATAGCATATATTGATTATAAGAAAGATGAAATACTGGGGAAAATATGGCCATCTCCAATCACAGTTATTCTCCATAAAAAAGATACTGTTCCCGATATTTTAACCGGTACAAAAGATACTGTCGGCATAAGAATTCCCGATTTTGAATTTGCGAGAATTTTAATTTCATCGCTTGGCGCGCCGATAACGGCGACTTCCGCCAATATTTCCGGCGAAGAACCAAGTTTGAACATTCAAAAAATAATTGACCGTTTTAATCAAACGAACGACAAACCGGACTTAATTTTGGATGCCGGAACCCTGCTTCCGTCAGAACCGTCAACGATTTTGGATTTAAGCGGCCAAAAACCCAAAATTTTAAGAATAGGACCCGTAAAAAAGGAACAATTGCTTGACATACTATCATTTTAATGTTAATGTTAATATTAATATTAAAAAAGTTCCTTCTATTACATATCCTACTTGAAAGGAGAAAATGAATAATTTAAAATTAGTCGTATTAAATTCTTGCGACAAGCCAAGTTCGTTCAACGCGCTTGCCGAAGCTCTCGTTAAAAAAGAAATAAACGCTGATTTTAATTTAATAATCGTATCCAAACCAACGGGATATGATTATGTAAGAAACTTATTGGAAAATTTAGGCATAGATAAAATGCCGGAAATTATCGTAATTGACAGAAAAAAATACGAAAATATTGATAAATTTAACGATGAAATCCATAGAATTTTATTGAAATACAATTTTGGCTTGATTGTAATGTCCGGCTGGCTACATTTATTCCGAGTTGGAGAAAAATATAAATATAAAGTTATCAATCTTCACCCGGCTTTATTTCGAACCGGAATAAAAGGAAAAGGGGCTTACGGAAAAAATGTGCATTCCGCTATTATAGAAAAGAAATTACCTGCCGGATGCACGGTACATTTCGCCGACGATGAATATGATCACGGCCCTATAATACTAGAAAAAGAAATAAAAGTATTGCCTACCGATACGCCTGAAACCATATCATTGCGCGTGCGCAACGAATGCGTCCGCGACATATTGCCCCGCGCAATCCAATTGATAGCCGAAGGCAAAATAAAGATCGAGAATAACAAAGTAAAAATCGTTAAATAATTCAATCTAGAAGGGGAAAATCTCCCCTTTTTTAATTTTTAAACTAATGCTATCATAAAAATTAATGGGTATAATCCAATCTATAATTTTAGGCATAACTCAAGGCATCACGGAATTTCTGCCCATAAGTTCGTCGGGGCATTTAATTTTAATTCCCAAAATTTTCGGCTGGAATGATCCTGGTCTTTCGTTCACTATCGCGCTTCACTGGGGAACGCTTTTCGGCGTTATTGGATATTTTTACAAGGACTGGCTGAAAATATTTAAAAACGCTTTTATTTATTCCGATAATTCTATTGATAATAATCAAAATAAAATATTATATTTCATCATAATCGCCACGATTCCCGGCGCGTTTGCCGGATATTTTCTGGAAAGCAAAGCGGAGACTATATTTAGAAATCCGATTTTAGTTTCCGTTACGCTTATAGTAGCCGGAATTATTTTATTTATTTCTGATATAATGGGAGAAAAAAATCGCCAAATAAGTTCTATCACATTAAAATCCGCCGTTTTAGTAGGTCTTGCGCAGGCCATAGCGATTGTCCCTGGCGTATCCCGTTCTGGCATTACCATTGCCGCGGCGATGTTCTTGGGACTATCAAGAAAAGATTCAGCCCATTTTTCTTTTTTGTTGGCAACGCCGATAATATTAGGGGCTGGACTTGTAAAACTGCCCGATATATTAAATTCGGGAGTTGACAATATATTTATCGCGGGATTTTTATTTTCCGCCATTGCCGGATTTTTTAGCATTAAATGGTTGTTAAAATATGTGCAAACAAAAAACTATTTTATTTTCGTGATTTATAGGATAATATTAGGAATGGTATTTCTAATATTCATATAGAATGAATGAAATTAAATATTGTTATCTGAACGGGAAAATAATCACCGTAAGCAATGCGCATATCAACTTGAATGATATGGGAATTTTGCGTGGCTATGGCATTTTTGATTTCTTTAGAACTTATAACGGTAAAGCTTTTCTTTTAAAAGAACACTTTGAACGATTCAAGCGGTCGGCAAAAATATTGAAATTAAAAATGCCGATTTCCTTAATTCAATTAAAT
This sequence comes from Parcubacteria group bacterium GW2011_GWA2_38_13b, assembly GCA_000992445.2. GTDB lineage: Bacteria > Patescibacteriota > Minisyncoccia > GWA2-38-13b > GWA2-38-13b > GWA2-38-13b. Next base: position 21,300 of record LBUF02000001.1, on the reverse strand, counting down.
AATCTTATGAAAAATTTGCTTGCCGAAAATAAATTAAAAGAGTGTTTTGTCAGAATGGTGCTTACCGGAGGTGAATCATCCGACGGAATAACCTGCGAGAAACCGACATTTTTTATATTGCCGGAAAATCATGCCAAACTTCAGAACTATATTTATTCAAAAGGGGGCAAATTGATAACTTACGACTATCAGCGAAAAATGCCGGAAGCCAAAACCACTGATTACGCGATAGCCGCGATGTTGCAAAACTTACGCAAAAAAAAGAAAGCGATAGAAGTACTTTATATCAAAAATGGGTTGATCCTAGAGGCAACAATGAGCAATTTTTTTATTTTCAAGAAAAACACGCTTATCACGCCAAAAAATAATGTTTTAATAGGAATAACAAGGGACTTTGTTGTAAAACTTGCAAAAAAAGCTAAATTTTTCGTTGAAGAACGGGATTTACCGCTGCGCGAGATTAAATCGGTAAGCGAAGCGTTTATTACCGCCACCACTAAAGAAATAGCGCCGATTATTCAAATAAACGATCAAAAAATTGGAAACGGAAAAATAGGCAAAAATACCCAAATTTTAATGGAATTATTTAGAAAGTACGCCCAAAACTATTGACATATAAATTATTATATGATACAGTGTATTGTTCCCCATAAACGGGGATTTTTTATGATTAAAAATAAATACAGTTATATAATTATTGTGATTATAGCGTGTATTATTTTTTTGTTGCCAAATACGGGTTTGGCTTGGAATCTCGGCGGAATTTTTAGCGATAAGGATAGCCGTTTTATATATGAGCCGGCGGAAAATATTGCGTCGGTTTACGGAAGCTTTTTTATGCAACAAAATAATCCCGACACATGGGGAATTATCGCGCAAAACCGCCCAACCAACACTAGAATCGTTACTATAACGGCTTATTCCAGCACGCCGGATCAAACCGATTCCACGCCTTTTATTACCGCTTACAATACTTTTGTGCGCGATGGAATCGTAGCCGCTAATTTTTTGAAATTCGGAACCAAAATAAAAATACCCCGTTATTTCGGGGATAAAATATTTACCGTTGAAGACAAAATGCATCAAAGATTTTCCGATCGCGTTGATATTTGGTTTCCTACTCGGCAAGAAGCGAACAATTTCGGCGTGAAAACGACGGAATTGGTTGTTTTGCAATAGGTTTGTAGGTTAAAACCATTTTTTAATTCGGAAATAAACAAACATCGCGACTTCTATTACTGCCATCAGCGCCAACATTATCCAAAAAGCGAGGGGATGATATTGTATCGGTAAAAAAATATTCATTCCATAGATACTGGCGAGTAATGTCGGCGGCATTAAAAAAACCGTAAACACGGTAAAAACTTTTATAACTTCGTTAATCTTGTATGAAACAAGGGTTTCTTCGGCAATCGACAGCCCTTCAATTAAAAAACGGTAGTTTTCCAGCTGGTCGGAGAATTTTTTCAAATGATCAAGGACGTCGCTCCAGTAAACAGCCATATTATTGCCGAAAAAAATTATTTTACCGGTTTCCATTTCCGTTATTATGTTTATTTCCGGTTTAAGTATAGTTTGCGAAACTAAAAGATTTCTGCGTAAAATAGTTATTTTTTCCAAAAAAATAAATTTAGATTGAATGTGTTTCGAATGTGCGGCAAATATTTGTTTGTCAATACTATCTATTTCCGCTCCGAATTTGTCTATCAAGGGGAGCATAGCTTCCACGAAATCATCCAGTATTTTGTAAAACAGCATTTTTGAATCTTTGGCAAAAAATTTTGATTTCGATGATTCATCGTTTCGGATTTTAGAAAAAAGATTTTCCAATAAATAAAAATTAGTTTGCGTTGAAGAAATTACATAATCTTTGCCGATAAAAAAATCAACTTCCATAATTTCAATCCGATCTCCTTTCATAGCGGGGAAATGGAACACTAAAAAAACATAATTATCGTATGGATCAATTTTAGGTCTTTGTTGATGGCTTACCAAATCTTCCATATCCAGTTCGTGGAATGAAAAATTTTCCCGCAAAAATTTAATATCCCGCTCGTCGGGTTTATCAATATGGAACCACTTTATTTTATTGTATTCAATTGTTTTTATCATCTATTGTATCCTATCATTAAAAAACAATTAGACAAGTCTGTAATATTGTGAATAAATGAAATTTATAGTAAATTTAATGTATAAATAAGATTTGGTCCGGTGGCCCGCCAGTCTGCTTGTTCGTTTTTGTTAATACGGTCTGGTAGCCAAGTAGCAAGGCAGGAGTCTGCAAAACTCTTATGCGTGGGTGCAATTCCCACCCAGACCTCCAAAAGGGCGTGGCAATTCTCCCCCGGGCCTCATTCAAAATATGCCTAGGTGGTGCAATGGTAGACACACGACACTTAAAATGTCGCGCTCGCAAGGGCATGGGAGTCCGAGTCTCCCCCTAGGCACTAATTTATTTAATTTAAATTTATAATTTTATCCTCATTAATTCAAAAATTAGCCAATATCTATTTGGATTATTTGAAGTTAGAATAAAAAATATGGAAGATTTAACTAAAACCGGTCCGAAAGACGTTTTTATGCACTTACTTACGATTATTACGCTTTACGTAAGCGTAATAACTTTCGGTATGATTATTTTTCAATATATCAATATTTATTTTCCGGACTTGCTTCATCCGGAATCAATCAGGTTCGCCCGCAATTTCATACGTTGGCCGCTTTCAATATTAGTAATTGTTTTCCCGTTCTATGTTTGGCTTTCCGCGTTTGCGCAAAAAGATCTTGCCGTGAACCCGGAAAAAAGAGAATTGAAAACGCGAAAATGGACCATTTATTTTACGGTATTCGCCACAATTCTGGTTATAGCGGGCGATATTATTAGTCTTATTTTTAGATTTTTAAACGGAGAGTTGACTACGCGCTTCATTTTAAAAATTATTGTCGTTCTCTTGATTGCCCTCGCGGTTTTTCTTTATTACGGTTGGAATCTCAAAAAAAACATTCCCGCTTCAAAAAATCCAAAAATGAAATTATTTGTTTGGACAGTGATTATTCTTGGCGGCGCGGCAATTATCGCCGGATTTTTCATAGCCGGTTCACCTCGAGCCGAACGGCTTAGACGGTTTGACGACCAACGGATAAATGATCTGCAAACAATACAATCCCAAATAATAAGTTATTGGCAGGTCAAAGAAAAACTCCCCCAATCGCTTGATAAAATTAAAAACGATATCAATGGATTTGCGGTTCCAACAGATCTGGAAACTCAAGAACCGTATATATACAAAATAAACGGCGATAAATCTTTTGAATTATGCGCTACTTTCAGCACTTCTAACAAAGAAGAATTTGGCAGTATAAATGGCGAGCCGATGCCGACAAAACCGTTTGGAATTACGGAAAACTGGATTCATAATTCGGGCTATACCTGTTTTGAACGGATCATTGATCCCGATTTTTTTTCGCCTTTCAGAAAACAAATAATAGATTAAAATATTCTGGATTACTAAATGTCATTTGCGCGCCCCGTCCCGCAGTACTGCGGGACGGGGCGCGCAAATTCAAACGCAAACATTTCGTAATTTAAGATAAAGTAAAAAATAATTTATGCAAACATTCAAACAAACATCTCGTACGGGAAATCGCCGATCGCCTTATTCGCAACACGGCAGATTCCATTCGTCTCCGGCCAAACATCGCATATCGGCGCAAAAGCAATCGCCGATAAAAATAACTACCGATCACCCAATCAATAGAAATCCCCATATTCGGATAATACCGCTCGGCGGTATGGAAGAAGTGGGACAAAATATGATGGCTTTTGAATATAAACAAGACATCATAATCGTCGATATGGGTTTTCAGTTTCCCGATGAAAACACGCCGGGCATTGATTATATAATTCCTGATACGACATATCTTCAAGAAAAAAAAGAAAACATAAGGGGGGTATTTATTACTCACGGGCATTATGATCATATCGGCGGGATACCTTATATTATCAATAAAATCGGCAATCCTCCCATTTTCGGAACGCCGTTGATACGTGGAATCATACTAAAGCGACACGAGGAATTCCCGAATTTGCCGCCGCTTGAAATTAAAGAAATAAATGAAAAAAGCTGCATAAAGCTTGGTGATTTTACGGTAGAATTTTTTCGTCAAAATCATAATATTCCGGATTGCGTCGGTTTGGTTATAAATACGCCCGTCGGAACATTGATTCATACGGGAGATTTTAAATTTGACGAAACGCCGGTTTATGATAAGCCGACTGATTTTAAGCGTCTTGAAGAAATATCGAACAAGGGGGTTCTGCTTCTTATGTCGGATAGTACGGACGCTGAAATTCCAGGAACATCAATTTCGGAAAAAACAATAATGGAAAATATTGATAAAGTTTTCCAAAAAACTACCGGACGGATAATCGCCAGTTCCTTTTCTTCATTACTTAACCGCATTCAGCAAATTATTCATATTTCGGAAAAATATAATCGTAAAGTGGCGATTGTGGGATATAGTATGAAGACAAATATTGAAATTGCCAAAGGATTGGGTTATTTGACATATAAAAAAGATACTATTATTGACTCTAAAAGAATAAAAGATTATTCCGATGATAGAATAACCATAATATGCACTGGCGCTCAAGGAGAACCGAATGCCGCGTTAATGAGAATTGCTAGCCAAGAACATAGAGAAATAAGAATAAAACCAACCGATACAATTATGTTATCCGCGTCTATTATTCCCAGTAATCAGGGTTCGGTTCAAGCGTTGAAAGATGTTATTTACAAACAAACAGCGAATGTTTTGCATTATCGGATGTTGGATATACATTCCGGAGGACACGCGCCGCAGGAAGACCTTAAAAAATTAATCAGAATAATAAAACCGAAATTTTTTATGCCTATTTACGGGTTTTATTCTATGAGACGAGTTCACGCTATGCTTGCCGATGAAGTTGGCATTTCTAAAGATAATATAGTGATTGGAGAGAATGGGCAAATAATAGAACTTGACCAAAATAAAATAGAATTAACAAAAAAACGTGTTTCATCGGGGAATGTTATGGTTGACGGATTGGGAGTTGGCGACGTCGGTCAAGTCGTAATTCGCGACCGCCAAGCGCTTTCCAATGATGGTATTTTTGTTATAATTTCAGTGGTGGATGGGCAAACTGGAAAAGTTAAAGGTAACCCGGATATAATTTCACGCGGTTTCGTATATTTGCGGGAATCAAAAGATTTGTTGGCGCAAACCAGAAAAAGGACAAAAGAAATTATTGAAAAAACGACCGCGACCACTCATCCCGTCAGTTGGGATTATGTTAAAAATAATATACGAGAGAGAATCGGAGGATTTCTTTATACAAAAACGGCCAGAAGGCCAATGGTCTTACCGGTGGTAATTGAGGTGTAGAATTAAATCAAAATGTAAAATTTAAATTATGCGTATTTTCAGTGGCATCCGTCCGAGCGGAAAAATTCATATAGGAAATTATTTGGGAGCCATAAAACAATGGATTGAACTCCAAAACAAAAATGAAGCGATTTTTGCTGTTGTTGATTATCACGCGATTACCACTCCCTTTACCAAAAAAGAACTTGAAAATGATACCTTAGACGCGATTTTTGATTATCTTGCCGCCGGCGTGGATCCAAATAAAAGCGCGCTTATCCTTCAATCGCAAATACCGGAACATTTGGAATTATCGTGGATTTTCTCTTCAATAACGCCTCTTTCGTGGTTTGGAAGAGTGCCGACTTATAAAGAAAAAGTTGAATCGAATCCGGAATATGTGAGTTTGGGTTTATTGTCTTATCCGGCGCTTATGGCGGCCGATATTTTGCTTTATGGAACAACTCATATTCCGGTCGGTGAAGACCAAATTCCTCATATTGAGTTAACCAATGATATCGCGCGAAGATTTAATAATATTTTCGGTAAAACATTTAAAAGAATTAAGCCATTGCTTGCGCAAGGAGCGCGTATAATGTCTCTTCAGAATCCGCTTAAAAAAATGAGTAAAACCGGCGATTCGGGCATCGCTTTGTCCGATGAACCTGACATTATCCGCGATAAAATAAAAAAAGCCGTAACCGATTCCGGAACGGAAATAAAATACGGATACGATAAACCGGCAATTTCCAATTTACTTACCATATACAGCGAATTTTCCGGAAAAAAAATCGCAGAAATTGAAAAAGAATACGCCGGAAAAGGTTATGGGGAATTCAAAAAAGATTTGGCGGAAATTATCGTCAACGGTTTAAAAGATTTTCGCGAAAAAAGAAAAAAATTTGCGGATAATAAAGATTATATTTTACAAATTCTGAAATCCGGTAAAGAAAAAGCCCAAAAACAGGCTCAGCAAACATTAAAAAATGTAAAAGAAAAAATCGGGATAATCATATAATATGAAAATAACGCGTTATTTAATTATTGGCGGCGGTATTGCCGGCACGACTTCCGCGGAAACCATTAGACAGAACGATAAAAAAAACGGAATAATGATGATTTCCGATGAGCCATACCGTTTTTATTCCCGCATAATGCTTTCTAAGCCGGCTTTTTTTCTGGGTAAAATTCCGTTTGACAAAATTTGGCTGAGAACGGAAGAATGGTATCAAGAAAATAATATTGAACTTTTGGCAGGCAAGAAAGCGATAAAACTTGACTCAAGAAATAAAATAGTTTTTTTAGACGATGGTAAAGAGATAAATTACGAAAAATTGCTTTTGGCTGTCGGCGGCTATTCGCGCGAATTGGAAATTATCGGAAGCGGCAAAAAAGGAGTTTTGTATTTGCGGAATTTGAACGACGCAAAAACGATTATGGAAGCCGTAAAGACCGCCAAAAAAGCGGTAATTATCGGCGGCGGTTTTGTAGGTTTTGAAATGTGCGAGATGATGCGGATGGCGGGCGTTGAAGTTGATTTGATTATCCGCGAAAATTTTTTTTGGGAAGGGGTTTTAGATGAGGCGGGAAGCGAAATTGTGGAGAACGCTTTGCGAAAAAACGGCATAAAAATTATTCGCGAGTCGGAAGTAAAGGAAATCACCGGAGAAGAAAAGGTTGATGGAGTTATGTTAAAAAGTGGCGAAAGAATATCGGCGGATATCGCGCTTGTCAGTATCGGGGTTTTTTGTCCGTATAATTGGGTTAAAGATGCCGGAATTAAGGTTGGACGAGGCATACTCGCCAATGAATATTTGGAAACAAACATTCAAGATATTTGGACTGCCGGAGACGCGGCGGAATTTATGGATGTGATCACTTGCGAATCGGGGTATGTCGGCAATTGGGCGAATGCCCAGCTTCAAGGGAAAATCGCCGGTTTAAATATGATTGGCGGACGCCAGCCGTTTAAGTTTGTTTCGTTTTGCAATTCGTCCGGTTTCGGGCTAAACATCGCTTTTATCGGCGATTTCAAAGTTGGCGAGAATCGTGAAATTATTTCGGCCGTATCCGTAGCGGATAATCTTTATCGGCGTCTTATCGTAAAAAACAATAAAATTATCGGGGCGATATTGATAAATAAAATCAATGAAGTGACGCCGATTCGGGAGATGATAGAAAAAGGAGTTGATATTTCTAACAAAATAGACAAGTTTAAAAATTTAAAAAGGTCGATACGGCTTAATAATTTTAATAAGTTTTAATAACAAACATATGTCAAAAGAAAATATTAAAATACCGCGGACGGAGAAAACGCCCGAAAAAAATAACGATAAATCTTACGAAGATAAAGTACATGAAGCGATTGTGGAATTACGTAAAAAAATAGATACAGACGAATCTTTAAATAATGTATTACCTGATCGTAGACCAAGCACATTGATTAGTTATAATATCAATACCTATGGAGATGAAAAGATAATTAACATTTCCGTTTCAGAGGACGATTTTGTGGCAGATCAATACTATGGAGATAAAGAAGCAAGGTTAAAAAGAGCAGAAACGGTAGACGCTATCAAAAATTGGCTTAATAATAATTTAGGAAATTTTCCTTTTAACGCAAGGGTAGTGTAGTATAGATTATCAAAATATATTAAATGTAATTATAATAATTTTTTTAGCGTTATTAATGAAAAGCGCGATTTTTTGCATTAATGATAATTAAAACACATGAATGTCAATAAAATAAAAATCGGCTGGTTTTCGTTTTCGTGCTGCGAGGATAATTTGGTTGTTTTTACGGAGATTTTGAACGATCATTGGCAGGAATGGAAGAAAATTTTTGATTTTCGGCATGTGAACGCGTTGAAATCGAAAAATATTTTTGACGAATTTGATATTGCTTTTATTGAAGGCGCGGTCGCGTCGGAAAAGCACAAGAAAAAAATTGAAGAAATCAGAATAATATCCAAAAAAGTGGTTGCTGTCGGTTCTTGCGCGATTACGGGAATGCCGTCTGCCCAGCGCAATTTTTTTAATGAAGAACAGAGGGAAAATATAGAGCCGTTGATTGAGCATTTCGCTTCTTTCCCAAAAGTTTTGAAAGTTTCAGAAGTTGTAAAAGTTGACGCCGAAATTCCAGGATGCCCAATGGATCATAATGTTTTCATGAAGGCAGTCAATAATTTAATTGAAGAGTTTCGATCGCATAATACATAATGTAGAGCATAGAAATTTCTAATTACTAAATCCTAATTTCTAAATAAATTACAAATTCAAAATTTTAAATACGAGTTTAGATATTTGGATTTTGAATTTTGATATTATTTAGGATTTAGAGTTTTGGATTTTTATTACGATGCATAATCTGGACATTACAATGGATCATATCAGCAAGGTTGAGGGATCGGCCGGTTTGGAAGTGCGTGTTCGGAACAATAAAGTTGAATCTGTCCATTTTAAGATTACCGAATACAAACGTTTTTACACGGAGGCGATGAAAGGCAAGCCGATTTTGGGTTTACCCCAACTTTTATCAAGAATTTGCGGAACTTGTTCCAACGCGCATATTTTATGCAGCATTGAAGCGTGCGAAAAAGCGCTGGAAATCGTTCCATCAGAACAGACGTGGCTTTTGCGGATTTTAACGATGTACGGGTTGATGATTCGCGATCACGCTTTGCATTTATATCTTTTTACGATGCCGGATCTTTTCGGCCGCGATTCGTTTCTTGATTTTGACGAAAATAATCCCGAAGAACATCAATTATTGCACGATGCTTTTGAAATAAAAGCTACGGGTAATGCGTTGGCGACAATTATAGCGGGACGCAGTGTGCACGCGCCTTATCCCGTTATTGGCGGTTTTACGCATTTTCCGGCTAAAAAAGAAATCGCGGAAGCGATAGAAAAAATAAAAAAAATTAGGCCGGCCGTTTTGCGTCTTATCAAGATATTTGAGAAATGTGATTTTCATTTTGACCGGAAAACGGATTTTGTCGCCATGGTGCCGGAACGTTACGGATTTTTAAACGGCTGTATTGATAGCGGAAAAGGGGATTGTTTGCCGGAGCAATACTTCGGGAATTTTCTTGAACGCGTTGTTTTGCCGTATTCGCAGGCATCGGCTTATAAGCATGGCGGAAAAGCATATATGGTGGGAGCTTTGGCGCGGATGAATCTTGCCAAAGAACGGTTGCATAATGAAACCAAAAAATCGTTGAAAGAAACGCTGGATTTGTTTCCGTCAACGGATATTTATTATAATAACTTGGCGCAGGCGATTGAAATTTTACATTCAGTGGATGATGCGATTGAAATTTTGGAAAATAATAAATTTAAAGAAGAGCCGTTGATAAAAAAGCCCTACAAGGAGGGCGTAGGCATCGGCGTAGTGGAAGCGCCGCGCGGAACGCTTTACCACAAGGTTGAAGTTGGCGCGGACGGTATTGTTAAGGGCGGCGAGATTGTTGTTCCGACGGGACAGAATCAGATCAATATAGAAGAAGATATCTGGCGGCTCGTTGACGAACTTATTCCGGAAACGCCGAAAGAAAAAATCGAATATGAAATTGAAAAACTTATTCGCGCTTATGATCCTTGTATGTCTTGCGCCGCGCATTTTTTGGAGGTAAAATGGAGTTGATAAATTTAATAAATTTTTTTCTTGATCGTTAATTTTTTTAATGAGCAATAAATTAAGGATTTTTAGAAAGGAATTTTTGAAAAATGAAAGAAGAAAAAATATCTCAAGCGGAAAAATCGGCGGAATCGAAAATAAATTTAAAAGAAGCCGATCCCAAGCCCGAGGATCAATATTTAACGGCAAATGGCAAAAAAATATCATTGTTCCGTCAGTGGTATAATTCCAAGAATCCGGCAATGTTTTTAATGTGCGGAGAAAGAATAAAAAAAGCGGGAAGCGTTCGTATGGGAGCCGAAGTTTATGAATTGTGGGACGAAGACGGTCGTCATGTCGTATTGGATAAGGAGGGCAATACGGTCCCCGGAGACAGTGGATTGGATTTAGTAAAGAAATTGGAGGGGAAAGAGAAGGGCGCTCGATACAGTTAATGAAAGATTTGTTTGCGTTTATGATCGGTATATATTTTACGCCGCGCATTTTTTGGAGGTGGAGTGGGTGTAAATTAAAGTTTAGTAAAAATGAATAAACGATGCGATAAAGTTATCCACATATAAAGTATATGTTATTTTTTTTTGAGGTATACTAAAGGTATGGCAGATCAAAAATTAATTGAATACATACAAAGTTCTCTTGCCAAAGGAATTTCTGAAAACGAAATTTATAAAGAATTGATTAATACGGGCTGGACTATCAATGTGATTAAAGAAGGATTTAACGCCATACAAAGAGTTGAAGATAAAGAACATACGCAGCAAAAAACCATTCGTATTATCGCTATTTTTGGCGCTATTCTTATAGGCGCGGGGATTTTTTCGTTTATCGCCGCTAATTGGCAGGGATTGGGTCGCGTGGAAAAAATCGCCATACTTATTTTAGCGATGCTGGGTTTTTACGCCGGCGGCTGGTTTTTGAAAGAAAAAAAGCATTACGATAAAACGGGAAACGCGCTTATCTTCCTCGGCTCATTGGTTTATGGGGCGAGCATTTTTTTGATAGCCCAAATGTTTCACGTTAGAGAAAATTGGCCTGATGGTTTTATTTTATGGATGATCGGCGCCGTGGCAGTTGGTTTCGCTTTGGAATTATATCCGGTATTTTATTTAGCGATCGTGGTCGGTTTTGTCGCCGTTATCAGTCAGCCCGTATGTTTATTTTTTGCGATTGAAGAAGGAATAAATGATTGTTTTATAGGTACATCCGTTTTTTTGCTTTTAGCCGCAACGGCCATAACTTTTATTTCCGGCTGGATTATTCGTAAAAGAATAACGCCGAAAATGGAACAGTTTTAATATGTTTATGGTCAACAGTTATATGTTTATGTATTTAATTCCGATATTAATTATCGGCGCGATTATATTTGCCGTAATTTTTGTCGGGCGCGTAATTAGAAACAGGAATAAAAATAACGATGATTCTTCTTTGAATTTGGCGCTTTCCAAAGAAGACGCGGTGAGCGAATTTTTCTTTTTGCTTTCTTTGCTATTTTTAGGCGTGACGATTTTATCTTTTAACCGAGAGTTGTTTAATTCGTATCTTTTGTGGCATTCAATGATTTTTATAACCTCGGTAATGGGAATAATCGGCGCGTATTATTTCAAGGCGCTTTACGCCTTTGTTTTCAGTTTATTGGGCATTGTTATTTGGTGGATGGTAAGAGCGGGGGAATGGGTGAATGTGCCCGACAAAATTGACATTAAAACAGTTTCTTTATATTCTCTTTTCGCGTTCATAGCCATTCTTTTTTATCTTTTGGGCAGCGCGCATAACCAAAAAAGCATTGGCTGGAAACGTTTTTCGCTTGTTTATTCGGTATTTGGCTTGTTTTTCATAACTACTTTTTTATTTATTTTTTCAACGCAATTTGGTCTTAATTTTTTAGCAGAAGCGACAACGGGAATTTCCATTTTTGCCTCTTGGCAGATAGTCATTTCTTTATTGTTGTTGTTTGTTTCAATAATAGCGGCGGTAATTTATAATTTGAGTCGGAGATTGATTTTGAAGTGGGAAATTTTGGGCATTGCGATTTTTACATTGTTATTTGGTGTTATTCTTTTTTTGCCGGAGCAGATTATTTTTATTGGCAGTAGAAGTAGCGAATTATCCGCCTCGGGCGTATTGTGGGCCAGTATATTGAATGTTTTGCTTTTTGGAGAAATTATGGGCGTTATTCTTGCCGGTTACGGTCGTAAAGAAAAATGGTTGATCAATCTTGGTGTTTTCTTTCTGTTTATTTTTATTTTGGTTAAATATTTTGATTGGTTTTTTGACTTTCTTGATAAAAGCGTATTCTTTATCGGAGCGGGCATACTTTTATTCGCGGTGGGATGGTTTATGGAAAAAGGCAGGCGTTATATGCTTGCCGAAATGAAAAATAAGAATAAAGAGACGAACGCGGAATTAATTTTAAAATAACAACGAAAAATGAATTTAACGAAACAAACAAAATTTATTATAGCAATCGGGATTCAGTTGATTATTTTATTCGCAATTATTATTTTTAAATCCTCGGTGCTTATCGGCGGAACGGAGGTTTTGCTTAAAATTGAACCGGTTGATCCGCGGGATATTTTGCGGGGCGATTATGTGGAACTTAGATATTCTAATCTTTCTACGATTGATTTGAATTTATTTAAGGCATCGCCGAAAGATAATGATAAGGCGTATACTTCGTTAATAAAAAATGGTAAATATTGGGAAGCCGTTTTGGTTGGTCAGCAAAAACCAAAGACGGGATTATTTATACAGGGGGTTGTTTCTGATATTGATTCAAACAGCGCCGATATGATTTACGGAATAGAAGAATATTTCATACCGGAAAATACCGGAATCAATTTTGATTTTAACAAAGGCGAGCCGTATGTTGAGGTAGCGATAAATAAAAACGGCAGCGCCGTTTTAAAACAACTTTATGTTTACGATACGCCCTTTGAAGAATATGCGAAAAAATATCCGCCGGTATCTCTACAACAAAAATCAAGGGATGCGCGAAGAATATCCGATACGATCCAACTTCAACCGGCATTAGAATCGTATTACGACGCGCACGGTTATTATCCCGCCAGTTTAAATTTATTGGCGCCGGAATTTATTGGGTCATTGCCAAAAGATCCGATTTTCGGAAATGATTATATTTACGCTTATTACCCCGCGAATAATCCGAGTCGTTATCATTTGGGGGTGATTTTGGAAACACGGTACGAATTTTTAAATGAAGATAGTGATTGTGATTCTTCCATAAAGGATGGTTGCGCGTTGTCAACTGATGGACCATTCGCGAACGGATTTAACGGCGACGATAACGGCGTTTGCGGCGTTGAAGGCGCGCAAGGTTTTTGCTATGACATTGTCCCGTAATAATTGATTTGACAAAATCTAACCACGGTATATACTGGGGTTATTATGAATACAACAGTTATAAATATAAAAACAGATAAGATTTTAAAAAAGGACGCTCAAGCGCTGGCCAAGAATTTTGGTTTGCCTTTGAGCGCCATTGTCAATATTTATCTTCGTGAATTCGTGCGCGAAAAGAGGGTAGTTTTTTCCGAGCCGCTAATGCCTAACGCCAAAACAAGAAAACTTCTTGATCAGGCGATTGCGGACATTAAAGCTGGTAAAAATTTAGCCGGACCGTTTAAATCCGCCGAAGAAATGACGAAAAGCTTAAAGAAAATAAAATGAAGCCCGAGTATCATAAGAATTTTCGTAGGCAGTTTGATAAGTTATCCGTAAAAATACAAGATAAATTTGAAAAAAGATTAAGCTTATTTTTGCAAAATCAATTTCACCATTTTCTTAATAATCATTCTTTGATCGGAGGATATAGGGATTGCAGAAGTATCAATATCACCGGCAATATTCGAGCCATTTTTTATGTAAAACAAAATGGCGGTGTCGTATTTATCAATATTGGTTCGCATTCGGAATTATACGAATAAAATAATAAGTTATATTTTATATTGGTTTCGCGATTTTATATTTTAATTCACGAGTTAATTTAAATATTTTATTTGTTATTTCGTTGTATGCTTTCTCCGCGTTATATTCCGGCGGTACACCGATAATGATGCAATTTGGCAATTTTTTAATTTTTTTCATTAATAGCAAATCGGCATAGAGATCAAAGTCGTGTATTGAAAAGCGCGGACTTTTTTTAAATACGGAAATGTCGTTGAAAACAGCGACTTTTTCAATGCCAATAATGGTGTCTATTATGTATAAGCATTTTTCCGAAAAATCCCATTCTTCGTTGGGATCTTTTATTTTGAAATTTATGTTTGGAAAATTTTTTTGCAGTTTCGGCAAAATTTTAATGGGCAAAGAATCAAATTGTAAATCGGCATTGCCGAAAATGTAGATAGTCATAATCCGAGATTTGCAAATTGTATATGCCGCAAAGTATACTTTTCCAGCATTGCCATTTGTGTCGGCGTAATTGTTTCACAGGGCATACCCCAGTGTATAGAAATTATATCGTTGATTTGCAATCGTTCAATGTCATAATCCGTTGTAAAAACCCTGTTTATTTTTTTAACAATCGGCAGGCCGAGAATCAGTTTATCTTTTATGTATAACAGCGGTTTGGTTTTAACAAAGATAAACGGACCGTCAATTTTTTCAATTATTCCCCAGCTTATTCTGCAATTATCAATATCTTCAATTCTATGTTCCGAATCATAATCTTTTTTCGTTTTCCATATCGTAAAAACATGAAAAGAATGATGCGGGACGGCCCCCGAGCGGATTTTATCGGTTATTTGATTAAATTCCACCGAATTAACCCGTTTTTTTATTTTTTGTCCGTCAATGATATGGCGATAAAAAACTTTTTTATCAACCGTTTCTAGCAGGTTATTGCCTATCCAGTATGCTTCCACGACTTGGTCGTCAAACGGATCGCGTATTTTATTCGCTTCCGCGATATGGCGCAGATACGGATACATTGTATGGAACGCGCTTAAAATTTTTTCCAATCCCGGATCGCTTACGCCTTCCCGTATATATGAAAAAACTTCCCGATTGGCGTCGGGACCGCAAAGGTGTAATTTGTTCGGGCTGAACGCGTACCGCGCGCAACGAAGGATGCCGTCCATAGGTAGATTATTTACTTTAAATTTATTATGCCATATTTTTTTAAATAATGGCAGTTGAAAATAATTATTATATTGTTATAATGCCTATAGAGTAAGCTTGGTTACTTGAAAATCAATTTAATAAAAGGAGTGTTTATGAGAGATGTGGATACTGGTTTTTTGTGTTTCAATGATTTTCTTTTGCCAGTGTCGAAAATTTACAGGCAAAGAGGAGGGTTTAATTCAGAGGTTTTACATAGTCATCAAGAAAATGGCGATAAGAAAATTATTAAAAGAATTGGCGACAAAAGAGGTGGTTTTACAATAGCAAGGGCGGAAGAGATCGCAGGAGATATTATTGAGTACCAAAAAAAATTGTCTGATTTAGGCGTTGTTATGCCGGCTATAGAAAAAATTTCCATTGAATATAACTATCTCGAAAAACAGTCGGCGATGGTTCTAATGGAAACTAAATGGGTTGGTTTTGATGCGGAGATGTATATAGAAAAAACTAATGATCGCGGATACATCAGTAAGTTGGTTGAAGATATATACGGCGTTTTGAGGTTGGTTTTTGATAATCGTGTATCGGGCCTGGAAACTTTAGTTGGGATAGATCCGAAGCCGAGTAATTTTACCATAGATGGTAATGGAAAGGTTTGGTATGTTGATCCTTTTCCGCCTCGTTACAGAAAGAATGGTAAGCCAATAATTGAATGGTTTGATTTAAAGACCCAATTGGGCAATGAGTTGGGTTATTTTAAATATTTTGATGTTCGTGGCATTGTTTTGGGGTTTATGGAACAGCTTGGCAGAATAAAACCTTCTTTGAAGATTTTATTTGAAGAATATGTGTTAAGAGAATTTGCAGATGCGGGTTTATCTTATTTGAAAAAAGATTTTTTTGCGGAATTTCAGAATACTCCATGGAGAAAATTCCATGATGTTTTAGGTAAAGATTGTGTTGATAAATCCGATATAAAAAAAGCTAAAGAAATTATTCAAAATTCTCTGGAAGATAAAATTTTTGGCGTTGATTATAATGTATATACATTACGCGAACTGGCGCTTGAATTGGCGTTTTTTAAAAAAATGACCATCGATGAGATGGAGTCATTTTTCAAGCGATCTCATTTCGAAGAAGAAATAAATAAGAAAAGAATTGATAATTTAAAAAATATGCTTTGCTGCTATCTATAAATTAAGCGCTTTGTTAAATAAAGCGCTTTTTATTTATCGTAAGTAGCGAATTTACTTAAATATTCAGGATGGAGATTCTCTTTTTTGGATAAAATTTCAAGTACGTTTTTAATTTTTTTTTCTGTTTTTGAAAAATAACATAGAGATGGAATTCTCGCGAATTTTAGTTCGTTTTCTTCAATTTTAGTTTGGATGTCGGTATTTTTTATCTCTTTGCCTTTTGCGTTAAGCGGTTTAACGCCATTGGCTATCGCAAAGGCAAGTGGCACAAGTCCGTCGTGTACTTGTGATCCTCCATAAAGAAAAGCTGAATTTTCTCCCAAAACAGTTCCTATTATTGCAAGGTGTGCTGATAAGGGTTTTTTTATTTCAAATCCTATACTTTTTATTTTAGCGATTCCAGCATCGGAAAGCATTCTTTTTTCATATATGATATTACTTTTTATAATTATTTTTTTTGGTATTTTTTTAAGTTTTTCATTTAATATATCATAGTCATTGGGCGAAGCTATAAATAATTTTTTTAATGCCGGAGCATAAATTACCGTATGAGAAAAATTGTTTTTTTTATCGGATATTGCCATGCCTACCGTGAATTCTTTTTTCATATCTATATAAGACTTTGTTCCGTCCAGCGGGTCAATATGTAAGCAGGGATTTTCGTTTTTTGTCCGAAAAAGAAATTTTACGGGAGTTTTTTCTTCGGCATTTATATTATAATCGGAGTATTTGAAATAAATTTCAGATAGAAACAGCTCTTGTATTACGTCGTCAATTATTGTTTTGACAGAACTATCCGTTAAATTTTTACCAGAATATAAATCATGCGATTTATTCACTGGTTGTGTTTTACCTCTGTATTCTAAAATAATTTTTCCGGCTTTTAAGGCAAATTTTATCATCCATTTAAATATTTCGTTTTTTTTAAGTTTTGCGGAGTTATATTTAATTTTTTGCATAAGCGGTTTTACTTTGTAATTTTTTTTCCGTTGACTTGATTTAATATATCGGAGCGAAAAGTGTAAGTAATGTTTTTTTGTTTTTGAAACCGTTCTTCGGCAAGCGCGACAAGTTTAGTTACGAGTTCTACTCCCGAAATGCCCATTTTTCGCCAATTATGGCAATACAAACTTCCCGGGAGGGTGTTAACTTCATTGACGTAAACTTTTTGAGAAATTCCGTCAATAAGAAAATCAACGCGCGCTATCCCCGAACAGCCGAGAAGGCGATATGTCTGTTTGCCCAAGTTTTCCACTTGTTGTTTTAAGTCGGCGCTTATATTCGCCGGAATTTCGCTATATTGGTTGTTTACGCCGCCGCTTTTTTTATTCCCGGACAAATATTTGTCGTTAAAATCAAAGAAGCCGGTTTTATTTAATGGCCGTTCTATGCCGCCTAATTGCAGTTCATCGTTGCCGATGATCGGGAGAGTCGCCTCAATAAGATTTTCCACGCTTTCTTCGGCTAAAATTTTGTCGTCGTAATGAAAAGCGACTTCAATGGCGTTTTCCAATTCCGATTCTTGTTTAATTTTGGTGATGGCAATACTTGAGCCGAGATGGGCCGGTTTTATGAATAACGGCCATTTTAGTTTTTTTATTTTTTGTATCAAGCCGTTTTTATTTTTTTCCCATTCGTATTTTGTGAACCAGACAAACGGCACGATTGGAATATTTTCCGCGGCCAAAACCTGTTTTGTAAGCGTTTTGTCCATTGCAACGGCGGAAGCGAAAATATCGCATCCGACAAACGGCGCATTGGCCATCCGCAGTAATCCCATTAAGCTTCCGTCTTCGCCAAAAGTTCCGTGCATAGCCGGAAAAACAATGTCAATCGCTATTGTTTTTTGTCTGAACCCCGGCCAAATAATTTTTAAGCCGTCATCAAACAAGAGACGGATTTTTTTTTGTTCGGACAAATAATTTTCAAAATCGTTTCTTTTGAAAAATTCCAAATCATTCATTATTTTGTCGGAATACCATGATCCGTTTTTGGCGATGTAAATCGGCCAAATGTCAAATTGACCGCTGGCTGTAAGCGATTGGATAATCGGAGTATGCGCCGTGATAATGGAAATATCATGTTCAACGCTTCGTCCGCCGAAAATAACCGCGATTGTTTTTTTGTCCATTGAATAATGTACGATAGTATTTAATAAGGAAACTAGAAGCGTTTTTTCCTTTCTTATTATAATATCAATTATAATAAGAAGTATGGTCTCGCCAAAATTCGACAGCCGATCCCAAGAAATGGTTCAATTCTCTTAACGGTGCCACCGTGCCTAGTTTCTGGGGGCTAAGAGCTGGAATGGCTGCCTGCGGAAAAAGCGTCTCACGCGAAGTGAGCGCCTTTTTAATTATCGAAAATTTCCGGCTCCAATTTCTTGATCAGCCGTTAAAACGGTTTGTTCCATAATAAAAGTTCCAAAAAAGCCCTCGTGTTATCGGGGATTTTAATTTTATTAAAATTTCTTTCAAGCATTGCACGATTAATTTTTTCTTTATTTAAACCATAAATAAGCAATCTTTCCAGATACCATACTTCGTTATCTTTTAAATTTTTAGTTTTCGGATAATCCCAGTTGTGCATATATTAATTTTACCGCAATTCAAAACTAAAAACAATTCGCTGTATGTAATCTTTACGCGTATTGATCCGGCCAGTCGTTTTGCAGAACCACAATATCTCCGTTGACGGTAAGGTTGGGCAGAGCGGCGAATGCTGCGGCGGCATTATCAAACCATTGTATCTCGCCGTTATATCCGTTTTCTTTCAACCCCTGTTCAATATACGGCGTTACTGAATTTTTTATCAATATTATTTTTTCTATGCCGGCTTTTGCCAATTTTTTCCCGATTTCTTTATGCACGGATTCGGTTTTTAGCCCCATTTCTACGAGGCCGGGAGTGACATAAAATCTTTTATGGTTTTTCAGCGATGCCAAAAATTCTATAACGGCATCTACGCCATCGGGGTTGCCGTTATAACTATCGTCTAATAAAATTACGCCGTCGTTGTAATTTTTAAGTTCCAAACGGTGATTGAACGGTTTTGTTTTGGCGATTCCTTGTTGAATTTTTTCAGGGCTAATGCCTAACCGCAGAGCGATGTCGGCGGCGACAGACAGCGGACCGATTTGATGCAGGCCCAAAAGTTTTGATTTTACTTCTATTCTCAAATCATTATTTTCCAGAATAAATGATGTGCCGGTAAGATCTGTTTGCGCTCCTTGAACGCGCCAATTTCCAACGCCGTCGCGATTGTATATTATATGGTTATTTAAGGCCTTATTTTTTGCCAGGGCGTTTTCGTTGTTTACATAAACCGTTTTATCTTTAAGCCAGTCGGCCAATTCAAAAATCGTATCGGCGGCGGCATCCGTGGTTTTGAATTTTTGCAGATGCGCTTCGTTGACCCCCGTAATTATTCCAATCTGCGGTTTAATCATTTGGCATAATTTACGCACATCGCCGCTATAATATTCGCCTAATTCAAATATCAATATTTCCTCGTTTCCGGTTAATTGCCTTACGAATTTGCTTATGCCGATCGGCGTGTTGTAATTATCCGGCGGCGCGGCCGTTTTTTGCCCTTCCGCCAAAACGGTTTTAAGAATTTCCCGCATAGTGGTTTTTCCGAAGCTTCCGGCAATGGCTATTTTAATAGATTTGTTATTTCGCAATATTTTTTCCGTGCGGTTGATAATAAAATGTTCAGTTGGTTTTTGTATAAAAAAAGTAAATAACCACAGGGGAATAATTATCCCGTAAGACAAAAGATGCGGCGCGGAAATAATAATTAAAATAAAAACAAGGTATTTTAACGGGTTTGCCCATTGAAGCAAAATCGCGAACGCCGCGCCATAAATACATAAAATAATTATTGAAATAAAAGCAATGACAAAAAGCGATTTTGGGGTGCTTGCCAAATGTTTTCTATTTTCAACTTTGTTGAAGTTTTTAACTCTTGCAAGCCAGCTTACATAATCGCGAATGTTGTATTCGCTCGCTTGCAGCATATAGGCAAGAGATCGGATATAGCGGGGATTGTAAAGAGAAAGCCAGTTTTTTACCCCGTTAGAAATTTTCGGTTTTTGCGACTCCATAACTTTTATATTTTGCCCAATTAAAATTTCTAATGGGGTTCATTATTATAAAATGAAATTTTTTATTAATTCGGCGATTAATTGAGGATTATCGCGGTGCGGAAAATGCCCTGCGTTAGTTATGATTTCCAATCGCGAGTCATTTATTAAACGGTTTAATTTTTTGCCGTCATTGACGGGCGTTTGCGCATCGCAATCGCCCCAAATTAGCAAAGTCGGAACTGTAATTTTTTTTGCGGCAACGGTTAAATCCTCCCGAATGGTATTTAAAAAAATATCTCGCAACGCGCCGGCATTAAGATAGTCGCTGCCGATTTGATTATAGAATTTTTGTTTTATTTTTTGTCTCCAAAAAATCAACGGAGGAAACAGGGTTAATGTTTTGCCGACTTTAGCCGTTAAGCGAAAGAATAGGTTTTTAGCAATATGGGTTTTGGAAACGCCGGCCGAGCCGATTAATACGGCCTTTTCCGCTTTAATATTTTTCGTTGCCAACCCCTTGATAACAATGCGACCTCCGAACGAATGGCCGATTAAAGCATTAATATTGAGATTAAGTTTTTTTATGAAGGTTTTTACTAAATCAACATATCCATTTAAATCCCACGAAGCATTTGGCGTTTCACTATTGCCGAATCCGGGTAAATCCATTCTGATAACACGAAAATTCGGCAAAAAAGGAATTAACGGATCAAAAGTGCGGGAATTGTCTTGCCATCCGTGCAAAAAAAGAATAATCGGGCCTTCGCCTTGGTCCGAATATTCTATCGCGAGATTGTTGATTATGGTTTTCATAAATGAGGTTTTCTATGGTACCTTCTGGCAGTATTTTTTTAATTTTTCAATCATTTTTTATGAAATGTTATTTTGATATT